>DATARW010000033.1:0-30192 GCA_036263975.1 Pyrinomonadaceae bacterium | reverse complement strand
TACCGGACGGGAGACATCGGGAGGTATAGAGCGGACGGGGCGATAGAGTACGTGGGGCGAGTGGACCATCAGGTGAAGGTGAGAGGGAACCGGATAGAGTTGGGAGAGGTGGAGGCGACCTTAGAGGGGCATGAGGCGGTGCGTGAAGTAGTGGCGGCGATGCGGACGGATAAGAGCGACGATCAGCACCTTGTTGCATACCTTGTGCTCAAGCAGGGTTATGAGCCGACGGCGGGCGAGTTGCGTGCGTACATGAAGGATAAGCTGCCGGAATACATGCTGCCGCAGTCGTTTGTGATGTTGGATGCGCTGCCGTTGACACCGAACGGGAAGGTGGCGCGAGACAGGCTGCCCGACGTGGAAAGCGTGGGAGACGGTGCACGCGAGAGCGAATATGTTGCGCCGACTAATCCCACGGAACTGCAATTAGCGCAGATTTGGGAAGCCCTCTTCAAGCGTCGTCCAATCGGAATCAGAGATGATTTCTTCGACCTCGGCGGCCATTCGATTCTGGCCCTGCGTCTGATGGCGCGCGTGCGAAAGAGGTTCGGCAGGGAACTCCCGCTGGCGACTCTCTTCGCCGAGCCGACCATCGAAAAACTCGCGCGCGTCATCGGTAAACAAACGGACGACTCAAGCTGGTCGCCGCTGGTGGCAATCCAGCCCGCAGGCCCGCGCCCTCCTTTCTTCTGCGTGCATCCGAGCGGCGGCAACGTGCTCTGTTACGTCGGGCTGTCGCGTCATCTGGGAGCGGAGCGGCCTTTCTACGGATTGCAAGACCCGCCGAGCTTCGACGGGTCGCGTGAGACCTCCGATAGCATTGAAGCGATGGCCGCCCGATACCTGGAGGTGATGCGCGAAGTCCAACCCGACGGGCCGTATTTTCTGGGCGGCTATTCGTTCGGCGGAGTGGTGGCCTTCGAGATGGCTCAACAACTGCGCAGGCGGAATCTGAAGGTGTCGCTGCTGGCGTTGATTGATACGGCGATCCCGCAGAGCACTTCGAGGCTCTACGAGTTGCAAGACCTTTTGGGTGTGGACGACGGGTTGATGCTCGCCATCGAAATCAACGAGCAGGCGCATCAGGCGGGTGTCGAACTGCGTGTGTCGCTGGCCGACATCTGGCGTCTGCCGCCGCACGAGCGCGTGAGTCACGCCTTCGAGCAGGGCCGGGCCGCGCACCTCTGGCCGCCAGAGATAAGTCTCGCGGACGTGCAACATTACCTGCGACTCCACAAGGCGCGGCGGCGCGCGATACAAACTTATGAGCCGCAACTCTACGGAGGGCGTCTGACGTTGCTGCGAACCGCCGAAGCGACGTTCGATAACCTCGACGAGTTGGAGACGGTGGCCGACGCCGAACTTTTGCGCCGACTACGGGAGGAGGAGACGACCACATTTCGCAATCCGACGTTGGGATGGGAGAAGTTTTCTGAGGAATCAATCAACGTCCGGTTCGTTGCGGGCGACCATCATTCGATGCTTTCCGAACCGCACGTGCAAGTGCTGGCCGAAAGTCTGCGGGCGAGTCTTGAGAAGACAGAGAAGGAATGACCAGCCATGAAAATCGTCGCATTTCTTATCAAGTATTCGCGGGCCACGCTGATTCTGGCCGTCGTCGCCGGAGTAATCAGTGGGGCGAGCAACACCGGCTTGCTGGCCGTGATTAACGCCGCCTTGAGGCGTAACGGCCCCGGCATGACCACGCTGCTGTGGCTGTTCGTCGGGCTTTGTATCCTGCTGCCCGTCACGAGATTCATCGCCGAAGTTTTATTAATCAGGCTGGGTCAGGGCGCGCTCGTAGATTTGCGTATGCAGTTGAGCGGGCGGATTCTCGCCGCGCCGCTCAGGCATCTGGAGGAGATCGGCGCGGCGCGTCTGCTCGCCGTGCTGTCGGACGACGTTCCGGTAATCACCAACGCGCTGCTGGCAATCCCAATCCTCTGCATCAACATCGCCATCGTCATCGGCAGCCTGATTTATCTCGGCTGGCTTTCGTGGGCGGTGCTGCTGGCGGTGCTCTTCTTCATGCTGCTCGGCATCGTCACCTACCAGTTGCCCATACTCAAGGCCATGCGCCACCTGCGGCTCGCGCGCGAAGACGGCGACGCGCTCTTCGGCCACTTCCGCGCGCTCACCGAAGGCACGAAGGAACTCAAACTGCACAGCCGCCGCCGCCAGGCTTTTCTCGACGGCACGCTCAAGACGACCGCGCTCAACTTCCGCCGCCACAACGTCACCGGCATGGAGATTCTGACGGCGGCCAATAGCTGGGGGCAGATTCTCGTCTTCGTCGTGGTCGGGCTGGTGTTGTTCGCGCTGCCTGCCGTGCGCGACGTGTCCGCCGTGACTCTCACCGGCTACACGCTCATCCTGCTGTATTTGATGACGCCCTTGCAGGTCATCATGACGACGCTGCCGAACCTGAGCCGCGCCAACGTCTCTCTGGGCAAGGTGGAGGAACTGGGCCTCACGCTCGCGTCGAAGTCAAAAGAGATGGATTCGACCGGACAGTTTGACTCCGCCTCGGCCTGGGAGAGTCTCGAACTGGTGAACGTGACGCACAGTTACCAGCGGGAGGGCGAGGAGAGCCGCTTCATTCTGGGGCCGATAAACTTGACGCTGACACCCGGCGAGCTGGTCTTCCTCGTGGGCGGCAACGGCAGCGGCAAGACGACGCTCGCCAAGCTCATCATGGGACTCTACGGGCCGGAGGGCGGCGAACTGCTTTTCAACTCCGTGCCCGTGACGGACGAGAGCCGGGAGTCTTATCGTCAGCACTTCTCCGTGGTCTTCTCGGACTTCTTCCTGTTCGAGAGCCTGCTCGGTCTGGACGCCCCCGAACTCGACGAGAAGGCACGCCGCTACCTGACGCTCCTGCGGCTCGAAAACAAACTCAAGATCGAAGACGGCGTGCTCTCCACCACCGACCTCTCGCAGGGACAGCGCAAGCGCCTCGCCCTGCTGACCGCCTATCTCGAAGATCGGCCCATCTATCTGTTCGACGAGTGGGCGGCAGACCAGGACCCTCTGTTTAAAGAGATCTTCTATTACCAGCTTTTGCCCGAACTGAAAGCCAGAGGCAAGACCGTCGTCGCCATCAGCCACGACGACAAGTACTACCACGTCGGCGACCGCATCGTTAAACTCGACGACGGGAAAATCAGTTTCGACAAGAGCCTCGCCAGCCCGGAGCGAGCGCCCGAGTTGCTGCCCGTGCCGGTCAACTAATGAGCGCCCGTGCGTGGCGAACGAGCCTGCATGTCGCGAAGGGGACGCGCGGCTCCGAAGTCAACTTTGAAGGGTATAATCTGCACCCCCGGCGACCCGCCTGCGGCGCGCAAGAGAGGCTCGCGAAGAGTGGAGGACTGACGGATGGGAAACTTACGGCAAGCCATTCGCTATAGCTTTCGCATGGCGTTGAGGGAACCCGGATTCACCGCCCTCATCGTGCTCGTCCTGGCTTTAGGCATCGGCGCTAACACGGCGATGTTCAGCGTCGTTGACGCCGTGTTGCTGCGGCCTCTGCCCTACAAGGATTCCGACCGCCTCGTGGCGCTGTGGGAGAAATCGAACAAGATGGAGGAGGTTTCGGTCGCCTATCCGAACTTCCTCGACTGGCAGGAACAGAACCGCGTCATCGAACAGATGGCGGCTTTCAAACGGGACAACTTCAACTACACGCCGGGAGGCGACCCCGAACGCGTTCCCGGCAGTCTCGTCTCGGCGGACTTCTTCGCCACGCTCGGCGTCAATCCCGTCTTCGGTCGCGCTTTCACGCGCGATGACGATAGACCGGGCGCGAACCCGGTGGTGATTCTCAGCCACGGCTTCTGGCAGCGGCACTTCGCCTCCAACCCGAGCGTCGTCGGTCAAGCCCTCAAACTCAACGGCAAAGATTATACGGTCGTCGGAATCACGCCGGCCGGTTTCGAGTTCAACGGGGAGAACGATGTCTTCGTGCCGCTCGGTTTGAACGCCGACAAGATGTCGGACAGGGGGACGCATCCCGGCCTCTACGTGGTCGGGCGGCTCAAACCCGGAGTGACGCTCGAACAGGCGCATAGTGCGCTCGACGCGCTGGCCGCCAATCTCGGACAGCAGTATCCGGAAACCAACGGCGGCACGCACATCGTCCTCGTCAGCCTCTACGAAGACACGGTCGGCGATATTCGACCGGCCTTCCTCATCCTGCTCGGCGCGGTTGCGCTGGTGCTGCTGATTGCCTGCGCCAACGTCGCCAACCTCCTGCTGGCGCGCGCCACCTCCCGGCACAAAGAGATTGCGATTCGGGCGGCACTCGGCGCGAGCCGCTTCCGCGTCGTTCGACAATTGCTCACCGAAAGCGTCCTGCTCTCGGTGGCGGGCGGCCTCCTGGGACTGTTGCTCGCGGTCTGGGGCGTCAGCGTCCTGATGTCCCTGACGCCGCCGAACGTCCCGCGCATGAAAGAGATCGGCATAGACTCCTGGGTGCTCGGCTTCACCTTCCTCGTCTCCATCGTGACGGGAGTTATCTTCGGATTAGCCCCGGCCCTTCAGACTACCAAAATTGATTTGAGCGAGTCGCTCAAGGAGGGGGGCAGGAGCGCCACTGCGGGGGCGGGGACACGCCGCATGCGCAACGGGCTGGTGGTCGCAGAGGTCGCCATCTCGCTGATGCTCCTGATTATGGCGGGCCTGATGATTAAGAGTTTCATGCGGCTGCGTTCGGTCAGCACCGGCTTCGACACGAAGAATGTGCTGACGATGCGGATTGCCCTGCCCGCCGCGCGCTACGGCGAGAAGCCGCAGCAGATACAGTTCGCAGAACAACTCCTCGCGCGCGTCTCGGCGCTGCCCGGCGTGCAGGCTGCTTCCATGTCCAACGGCATTCCCCTCGGTTTGGGGAGCGAGACGCCCTACATGGCCGAAGGTGGGGCGGCCCTGAGCGTGATGGAGCAGCCCGTCGCGGTCGAGTTCGGCGTCACGTCCGACTATTTTCGCGCGATGGGTATCCCGCTGTTGAAGGGTCGGGTCTTCACCGAACGGGATAACCTGAATGCGCCGCCGGTCATCATTATTGACGAGAGTCTGGCCCGCAAGGCTTTCCCCGGCCAAGACCCCATCGGGAAACGTCTGATTCCGGCGGGCGACAAGCCGCACGAGATTATCGGCGTCGTCGGCGATGTCAAACATTACGGCCCGGAGAAGAAGACGAGAGAGCAGTTCTACTATTCATACCTGCAAGAGGGCAGCGCCAATCTCTACCTCACCGTGCGCACGCAGTCCGATCCTCTGACGATGATCGGCCCGGTGCGAAATCAAGTGTCGAGTCTGGACAAAGACCAGCCGGTCTATGACATCAAGACGATGGAGGCGCGGCTCTCGCAGACGATGGCGAAGTCGAGCTTCAACACGCTGCTGCTCGGCATCTTCGCCGCCGTCGCGCTGATTCTCTCGGTGGTGGGCATCTACGGCGTCATCTCGTACTCGGTCACGCAACGCACGCACGAACTAGGCTTGCGTCTGGCTCTCGGCGCGCAGCAGTCGGACATCCTCAAGCTGGTGATCGGACAGGGCTTCACGCTGGCCGTGATCGGCGTTGTCATCGGCATCGCGGCGACGCTGGTCTTCAGCCGCGTGATGGCGAGCCTGCTCTTCGGCGTCGTCGCCAGCGACCCGTCCATCTTCGCCCTCGCCTCGCTGCTGCTCATCCTGGTTGCGCTCCTCGCCAGCTACCTGCCCGCGCACAGGGCAATGAGGATTGACCCGATAGTCGCACTCAGAAATAAATAAAGTCCCAACAGCAGGAGTCCGACATGCACGACGAGGAGGTTGTGAGCGGCCCCCTCGCCGGGCGTGCAGCTTAACCTATGAGTGAGAAAATAATGAGTTCAAGCGTGACCGGCGCGTCAGCCGAATTGCTTGCGGGCGATAGCGTCGAGACGTGGCCCGCGCAGATGCCGGAGCATCTGATTCGTCTTCCCGGCGGCCCGTGGGGCTTGTGGCGTTGGGCGGCCTTGAGGGGCGCGGGCTTTCCCGCCGCCGAGGTGCTCAAACTCTCTTCGCCCGAATGCGCCGCCGCCGCCGACCGCCTGCTGCAACTTCAAGACGAGGCGGAACGCGCCAGAGAACGCGCGCTGGAGATCGTCAACAGGTCGCTCGACCTGATACGCGGCAACGGCGATTGGGACGACAAGCAGAAACGCAACCCGCTGTTGAGCGCCCTGCGTTCGTTGAAGGCAGGCAAGGTGGTCGCGCCGACCGCCACGGACGCAGAGCTGGACGCCGCCATCGAAGCGTTTCGCGCAGCCTCGGCGCAGCTCGAACCCGCCTTGCAGACTTTTCAGAATGCTTACCAGTCCGACGCCGAGCAGACGGCGCGCAGGGTGCGCGAGATAGCCTCGAACGAGCGTTTTCAGGAAGCCATCATCTGGCAGAATCGAGGCGTCTATCAGAGGGCCTTGAGGCCGCTCCTGCACAGGGCGAGCGAGGATCACACGCACGGCTCGAAGAACCGGCAGGACGAAGAACTCATCGCCAACTATCTCCAACGCTACTGCGTGAAGAACGACACCATCGGCTTCTTCGGCCCGGTCGGGTGGGCGCGTCTGGTTGACGAGGGAGAGGGCTTGAGCGTGCGTCCCGGCCCGACGCTCCTCGCCCGGCGCAACGTCTATTTCGAGGGCTGGTGCTTCGACGCCCTCGCCGAGAAGATGACCGGGAATAAAGAACTGCTCGTCTGGGCCGCGCCGCGCCGCGTTCCCTTCGTTGATGTGAAGGGAACGCGGCTCTATCTGCCGTCACAGCGGCCCAAAGAGATTACGGCGCTGCAAGCAGCCATCCTCCAAGCCTGCGACGGCAACCGCACCGCCAAAGAGATAGCGGCTGCCATGCTCGCGGCCTTCCCCGGCATCGTCAAGAGCGAAGCTTTCATCTATAAAATCCTCGAAGCCCTGCGCGGCATGGGCCTCGTCCGTTGGACTTTTGAAATCCCGCTCGGTCTGTTCCCGGAACGTGTCCTGCGCGGCCACATCGAACGCATCGGCGACGAGCAGATGCGCGCCCTCTGTCTCGAACCCGTCGCGAATTTGGAAGAGGCGCGCGAAGCCGTCAGGCGGGCCGGAGGTGAGCCGGAAAAACTCGACCGCTCCATCGGCGAACTGGAAGACACTTTTACGAGACTCACGGGGCTTGAGCCGACGAGGGCCGCCGGGCAGACCTACGCCGCGCGCACGCTCGTCTACGAAGACTGCCGGAGAGACATCGAGATTGAGATCGGGCCGGAGATTCTGGAATCACTCGGCCCGCCGCTCTCGCTGCTGCTGGCGAGCGCGCGCTGGTTCAGTTTCCGGCTTGCGTCCCTCTACCGCGAAGCTTTCCAGGAGATTTATACGGAACTCGTCCGGCGCAGCGAATCCGCGACGGTGGACGCCGTCACCTTCTGGATGCGCGCGAAGCCGCTCCTCTTCGGCGAGCATGAGATGCCGGTTGACGCTCTGCAACCCGCGCTGCAACAACTCTGGTCGCAGGTGTTGGCGGTTGACGAGTCCGAGCGTCGCGTCCAGTACAGCAGCGACGAGTTGCGACCCCGCGTGCTGGAAGCGTTCGCCGTTCCGGATTCGGGTTTCGGCAGAGTTGTTTATCACAGCCCCGACATCATGCTCGCGGCGGCCAGCACCGAAGCCATCCGGCGCGGCGAATACCAGCTCGTGATGGGCGAGCTTCATCTCGGAACGAACACGCTCGGCACTTCAACTTTCGTCGCCCAGCACCCGTCGCCCGCGGACTTGCACCAGTTCGTTGACGCCGACTTGCCCGCGCCGCGCTTCCTGCCCATCGTCCCGAAACAGTGGCCGCAGTTGACCTCCCGCACGCTTCCGATTTTCTTCTCGGCGAAAGATTACCGGCTCGCGCTCGCGCCCGATTCCTGCTACGTCCCGAAAGAACAGGCGCTGCCGATGGGGTCGCTCATCCTCGACAGATCGGACGGCGAACTGATTGTGCGCAGCCGCGACGGTCGCTTGCAGTTCGGACTGTTCGAGCTGTGCACCGAGATGCTGGTGAGCCTCGGCGTCGCCGCCTTCAAGATGCTGCCTCCGCGGCGGCACATGCCGCGCATCACCTTCGACCGCCTTGTGGTGAGCCGTGAGTCCTGGAGCTTTGAGCCTTCGGAGATGGGCTTCGCCTTTGAAAAGGATAAAATGGCTCGCCTGATTGCGGCCCGCCGCTGGGCGCGCACGCACGACCTGCCGCGCTTCGTCTTCGTCAAAGTCCCGGTCGAGGTCAAGCCTTTCTACCTGGACTTCGACAGCCCCCTCTACGTCAACATGTTTGCCAAGGCGATTCGCCGCACCGCCGAATCCGCCCAGCCCGAACAGCGCATCGGCATGAGCGAGATGCTTCCACGAACGGATGAAATCTGGTTGCCCGACGCCGACGGAAACCGCTACACCTGTGAGTTTCGTATCGTGGCGCGGAATCTGTACGAATGAACCGGCGGCGGCGCGCGCTCGGTTGAAAGGGAGGCCGGGAGTTGCATGCGACTCATCCGCAGCCGACTCTTCCACAGCCCGCCCCTTGCACGTTCGCAAATAAATACGAACAGCCTGCCTTCAGCATTCGAGCAGAGAGGCAAGCTGTTCTGTGTGCGGGCAGTTGTGATTAATGTCTGTCGTTACGGTTGCCGCGCTCGCCGCGGTCATGGTTTCCGTGGTGGCGGTGGTGACGACGATGGCGGCGATGTCTTCCGTTGTAGTTCCCGCTCTGGTCATCTCGCCTGTCTCGCCTGTCTCGATTGTCTTGCGCGGAAACACCGACGCAGCAGGTCAGGACGAACATGAGCGCAAGAAATGCGCTAAGCTTTCTCATCTGTGTATGCTCCTTCCGAAGATTAGGTGTCGTCACTAGTTGTAGGCTCATTCCGGCGGCTTGTCAATGGGTTGAGGGTTGGCCGCAGTCGTCTACAAGTAAGCTCCTGCGCGTGTTTCCGCCAGGGTGGGGCGAGTTCAGGAGATGAAGAGGAATAGAGAGTCTCAAAGAGATAGCTGAAACGTTTCTCGCCTCCACCTCACTCGCCGCCCTTTTCTGTTTAAGGCACGCCTTTCATGCTCCCGCCAAGTATTAGCACGTTTAATGCGCCGCATCGAAACAATTACGGCGAACCATAACATCTTTGACATATGCCGCCCGTAGTCTATTACGTGAAGGGCGGGGCGAATCCCACCCGTCAGGCGGCAAACAGTTTTATGGAGGTCTGAAATAATCATGGAAGCATTTATGCCGACACCGTCATTGTCTTTCGTCATCAAGGAAGGCGTCTCTCGATACTTGAACAGCCGGAGGCGCATGATTGAAAAGTTGGCCGGGGTGAAATTGTCCGAGGCCGAGGCACAGGCCGCGTGGCCCCGCATCCTGGATCACAAGTGGTATCTCGGAGAGCGGCTGGGGCGTGACGTGGGGGTGCACGTCGCCGCGGTTGACTACTTCGAGAACATCGAGCCGCCGCGCACGCCCGTGCCGTATCGTGTGAATCGGGAGACGCTCCCGCCGCGGCTGCCGATGATGATGCCGCTCGGCGGGCGGCCCTAGCCCGTTGGTTCTCTCTGTAGTCCGGGGCCGATGAGAAGAAGAAGAGGGGCGAGCTATCATGCTCGCCCCTCTTGCCATTGAGACGGGTGCTATCGAGGCGACGGGCTGAACGACATGCGACGCGGCCAAAACCTGCTTGATTATTTCAGCCCTTGAGGGCGCGCGCCGATTCGTTAAATTTTCTCCTCGTTCAGAATCACCACGACCCCCATCATCCACCAGACGAGCAGCGCGACCTCCGAGTCGCCGAAGTTGTAGTTGACGAGCGAGCTTGCGAGGAAGCCTGCGAGCGCACCCGCGATGCCGAGGGCGAGGCCGTGCGCGAGCGCGTCGGCTGTGCCGCGCCACATGCGCTCGGCGCGCGCGGCCATCCGCCAGAAGACGTACATCAGCCAGAGCCAGAAGAGGAGCGCGGGCAGGCCGCGGTCGAAGGCGAGCTGGATGGGAGTCGAGTGCGCGTGCAGCATGTCTGTGCCGGGGAAGCCCCACTCGTTCCAGTGCTCGTGCACCGCGTCCATGCCGTGTCCGAACAGAGGGTGCAGCCACACACGCGCCGCCGCGACGCGCGCCACCTGCACACGCAAAGACGCGCTTGGGTCGCTCAACTCCAGCGCGCCGCCCGCGCGCGTCCGCCACACGGCGACCGCGCCGAAGCCGAGGACGAAGGCGACCGCCGCCGCGATCAGAAGGCGCTGCCGCCCGCGCGCCGCGCGCCACGCCAACACCGACGCGCCGACGGCGAAGGCCACCAGCGTCGTCCGCATCGCCGTCAGCGCGAGGCCGACGGCAAGCACGATGAAGGCGAGGGCGGGCCGGGCGGCGCGCAAACGCGCGCGTCGGTCTGCGTGCTCGCGCTGTTCGAGTGCAGCGCGGCCAGTGCCTTTTTTGGTAGCTCCGCCGTTCTCCTTCGTCTCGCGCCGCAGCCAGACGGCGAGCGCGAAGCCGAGTGCGAGTTGCGCGATGATCTGTAGCTGTTCGGCAAAGGTCTCGTAGTGTCGCGTCCAGCCCGACGCGCGGAAGTTGTGCGTCGGCCCGCCGCCTTCGATGCCGGAAGGCGAAGGCGCGCGGCGTATCTCTTCGTTGACGAGAACGCCCGGCCACTCGACGTGCTCGCCGTGCGAGATGACGCTCAGTGAGATATGTCCGCCCGCCGGAGTCCGCCTGAGCGCCTCGTCAATCTCCCCGACTGACGCGACGCGACGACCGTTCACACGCCACACCGCGTCGCCTTCGCGCAGAGGCGTCTGCGCGCGCAAAGGGCTGTCCGCACTCAGCCCGCGCACGACCACGCCGCGCCCCAGAACAAGCTCGCCCGCGCCCCATAAAACGCCCGCCGAGGCCGAGACGATCAACAGGCAGGTGAGCAGCACAGCGGTTCTGCGTGTGAGCAAACTCTGCGCGAGATAGAACGTGAGGAACGTCGCGGCGTTGACGAGCTTCGGAAGGCTCAGGCGCGGCTCCGTCGAGAGCAGGGACGAGAGGACAGTCCACGCGAAGAAAAGCCAGAGCGGGAGGTCGAGCGCCGTGCGCCTGATGCCTGTGCGCCGCGTCACGAACAGGCGCAGCAGCCACGCGAGGATTGCCAGCGATAGCCCAATCCAGGAGCCGGCAATCGAGTGCGGCGCGGCCAGCGCGTAGAGGGCGAAGCCTGCGAGCGCGAGCGCGCCGGTTGCGCGCTCAAAGCGGCCCGCGGGGCGCGCGTTTTCAACCATCGGAGTGTGCATAAGTCCCTGCGGAAAGAGTTTGTTGACACCCGCCGCGAGCGCGTGTTAGCGTAAAAATTGCCCGTCCTCGGAGACAGGGGCGAGAGCCGTGGACAAGACGTTCAAAGCCGGGCCGGAGCACCCTGTCGCTGCCAGTTCGCCTCGCCGCGGTTCTCAAGCAATCCACTTCTTCCGAACGGCCAATTTTACAGATGGGTTTCGACAAGGCAAAAGCCATACGTGCGGCTGAGAAGTACCTCGCTCAGGGCAAGATTTCTTCGGCCATACAGGAGTACCAGCGCATCGTCGAGGCGGACGCGGGCGACTACACCGCGCTCAATACCGTCGGCGATCTCTACGCGCGCCTCGACATGAAGGCCGAGGCCGTCGCCTGCTACCAGCGCGTTGCCGAACATTATCGCGAACAGGGCTTCACGCTCAAGGCCGTCGCGATGTACAAGAAGCTCTCGCGCTTCGGCCCGGAAGACCACCGGACGGCGCTCGTCCTCGCGCAGCTCTACGAGCAGCAGGGGCTTCTCGTCGAGGCGCGCGCGCAATATCTGGTCGCAGCCGACGCCTTCACGCGCGCGGGCGACACCCGCGAGGCGCTCGAAGTCCTGCGGCGCATCGCCGACCTCGACCCCACGAACACGCACATCCGCCTGCGACTCGCAGAGACCTACGCACGCGAGAACATACCTGACTTGGCCGCCGAAGCCTACACGCTCGCGGGCGAGCGGCTCGCGTCGCGCGGCGAGTTCGAGCAGTCGCTCGACGCCTTCACGAAGGCGCTGGTGCTCCGGCCCGCGTCGCACCCGGCGCTGGCGGGCCTGCTCGCCGCGCACACGGCGCTCGGCACAGCGGACGAGGCCGCGGAAGTCCTGGAGCAGGTGTCGGGCGAAAGAGGCGATGACCTGGAGGTGCGCGCCATGCTCGTGCGCGCCTACGTCGAGGCCGAGGACGCCTGGCGCGCAGAGGTCGCCGCGCAGGAACTCGTCGTGCGCGACCCTTCGAGCTTCACGCTCTACTTCGACTTAATCAGGCTGCACTTGCAGCAGGGCAGCATCGCCGATGCGACGCGCCTGCTCGGCTGGGTGGCCGACCCCGCGCTTTCGGGCCGCCAGGAGGCGGCGCTCATAGAGCTGCTTCAGGAGACGGTCGCGCGCGACCCCGAACAGATGGAGGCACACCGCCTGCTCGTGCGCGTCTACACGGCGATGCACGACGACGCGCGCCTGCGCTCCGCACTCGAACGCCTCGCCGACGCCGCAGAGGCCACGGGCGACCGCGAAGAGGAACGCCGCGCGCTCACGCGCCTCGCATCCGACGAGCCGGCCTACCGCACGCGCCTCGAAGCACTCGGCGGCCCGCTCTTCGACGTGGACGAGGCGGGGGGGCGGCGCGGCGAAGAGGTTCCCACGTTCGAGAGCTTCGTGCTGAAAGACGAAGCGGACGCGGCATCGGAGTCGGCGGCAGTCGCGTCGCAGGGCGAGCCGGCGCAGTTCGAGTGGAACGCGGTCGCCGAGCCGCAGCACGCCGACGCCAGCGCCTCTTTCGCAGACCTCAACGACCTGACCGACGGCGGCTTCGGCGACCCTTCCGGCCAGCAGCAGTCTCACGAACAGCCGCCGCAGTCCGGGTTTCAGGAGTTCGACTTCGGCGCGCACGCGCCGGACGCCGGAGGAGCGGGGGCGCAACAGCCGGAAGGAGCGGGCGTCGAGAGGATGCTCCGGCAGGAGTTGGAGAGCATTGACTTCTACATCGAGAAGGGCTATGCCGACATCGCGCGCGACACGCTCGACATGCTCGAACGCCAGTACGGCAAGCACGCCGAGATAGACGCGAGCCGCCAGCGCCTCGCCGGGGTCGCGGGCGAGTTGGCTTCCGAAGCGGCGACCATGACGGACGCGGCGGGGGATGTCGCGTTCGGTTTCGTCCTCGACGCGCCGCACGCCGACGCGCCGACCGAGCAACATCCTCAAGTCGAACAGCGACCGCAGGCCGAGCCGCCGACGAGCGCCGACGCGCCAGCGACCCCGACGCAGGCCGCCGCCGCGCGCGAAGCGCCCGCCGCCGGGATTGACCCCGGCCTCGCCGCCATCTTCGACGAGTTCCGCGAGGCAATCGAAGACTCGGACGAGGGCGAAGGCGCAGACCACGACACGCATTACCAGATGGGCCTCGCCTACCGGGAGATGGGGCTGCACGACGAGGCGGTCGAGGAGTTCCAGACAGCCGCCGGTCTGGTCGCGCCCGGCGACGGCACGCCGCGCTACCTGCGCTGCTGCAACATGCTCGGCCACTGCTTCATGGAGAAGGGCATGCCGCGCCCCGCCGCGCTCTGGTTCAAGCGCGGGCTGGCCGCGCCCGGCCACACCGAGGACGAGTATCAGGCCATGCGCTACGACCTCGGCACGGCCTACGAGCGGATGGGCGACACGGATCGCGCCATCGAAGTCCTCTCCGAAGTTTACGCCATAGACGTTTCCTATCGCGGCGTCGCCGAGCGCCTGCGCGAGTTGCAGAAGACCGTGAATCGTGAATCGTAAACCGTGACAAGTGGCGTTCGCCCTGTCACAATTCGCCGTTCGTCGGTCACAGCTTTTATCTCGTCACGGTTCACGGTTCACGGTTCACGTCTGTTATGGCATCCAGGCTAACCGTCATTTTCTTCATCGTCCTGTGTCTGGAGGCGGGCGTCTGCCTGACGGTGCTGCCGTGGTGGCAGCCCTGGGGGATGGGCGGCTGGGGCGATAACTACTTCCTCGTCTTCGCGGCGCAGAAGATCGGCTCGCCCGGACTGCTGCGCGCGGTCGCCTCCGGGTGGGTGCGCGGCGCGGTGACGGGCCTCGGCCTGCTCAATCTGGCGATGGCCTTCTGGGAGATATTCCACTTCAGAGAGACCGTGCGTCGTCTTCAAGGTTTCGACAATCCGCCCGCCGCCTTCGAGCCGAAGAAAGATTCTCCGACAGCGGACGGCTCCCACGACGATGCCGCGTGAGCTGACCGCACCGATAACCTATCTCGTCACGAGCGGCGAGACGACTAGCGCGACGACGAGCGCGAGCGCCGAGTTCCTCGCCCTGCTCGCGCTCGTCGAGCGCGCCGCCGCCGCGCGCGTCACGCTCGTCCAGCTTCGCGAGAAAGCCTTGAGCGCGCGCACGCTCTACGAACTCGCCGCGCACGCCGCGCGGCTCACGCGCGGCACGGCGACGCGCCTCCTCGTCAACGACCGCGCAGACATCGCGCGCGCCGCTGCTTGCGACGGCGTTCAACTGACGACGCGCTCGCTCGACGCGCGGGTCGTGCGCCGCGCCTTCGGCCCGGACTTCCTCGTCGGCGTTTCCGCGCACACGCTTCAAGAGGCGCGCACGGCGCGCGACAGCGACGCAGACTTCGTAGTCTTCGGCCCCGTCTTCGACACGCCCTCGAAGCGGCAATACGGCCCGCCGCTCGGCCTCGAACGTTTGCGCGAAGCGGCGCACGCGCTCGCGCCTTTTCCGCTCGTCGCCGTCGGCGGCGTGGACGAAGGGAACGCGCGCGACGTTCTGGGCGCGGGCGCTGCCGGCGTGGCGGCGATCCGCCTCTTCACGAACGGACAAAGCCTCGCGCTGACGGTGCATCTCATCGAGAGTTTGAGCGCCCTTTGAAGCAGGAGCCGGGAAACGTCTCTCCCTTCCACGTCGTCCTTGAAAACCATGCCGAGCCGTCGTCCTTGAACATTGTCGTCGTCCTTGAAAATCGTGCCGAGCAACGTCGAAACCGAAACGCCGCCCGTCGCGCTGACCATCGCGGGGTTCGACCCGTCGGGCGGCGCAGGGATAGTCGCCGACGTGAAGACGTTCACGGCCTTCGGCTGCTTCGCCACCGCCGCGGTCACGTCGCTCACCTTCCAGAACACGATGGGCGTCTTCGGCGCGGCGCACCAGAGCGCAGAGGTCGTGCGCGCGCAGGTGCTCGCGGTCGCGGAGGATTTCCGTGTGGCGGGCGCGAAGACCGGGATGCTTCCAACGCGCGAGACGGTCGCCGAGGTCGCGCGTCTGTTTCGCGAGACGAGTTTGCCCGCGCCCGTCGTTGACCCGGTCGCCTGCTCGACGACCGGCTATGATCTGATGGACGACGGGGCGCTCCGGGCATTAAAAAGGGAGCTGTTGCCGCTGGCGCGCGTCGTTACGCCGAATTTGCCGGAAGCTGAGCGCATCACGGGCCTGAAGGTTTGCGACGAGCGCGGGATGCTTGAAGCCGCTCGCGTGATGCGCGAGATGGGCGCGCGCGCAGTCCTCGTCAAGGGCGGACACCTCGAAGGGGGCGCGGCGCTCGACCTCCTCGACGACAATGGTGAGGTGAGAACTTTCTCGGCCCGTCGCGTCGAGACTGGCGCGACGCACGGCACAGGTTGTACGCTCTCCGCCGCAATCGCCGCGTGCCTCGCGCGCGGCATGACGCTCGAAGCGTCGGTCGGCGCGGCCAAGCACTTCGTCAGCGATGCCATCCTGCGCGCGCCGCGATTGGGGCGCGGGCACGGCCCCGTCAACCACACCGTCGCCGCGCGGCTCTGAAGCGCGCGCCCGCAGTGGAGAGTTGAGAACATGAGAAACAGAAACAGAATCGCATTCCCGGCGCTCGCCGCCTACCTTTGTCTCGCCCTCGCCTACACGACGGCGGTAGACAGTGAAAATAAAAAGAAGTCGGACGATGACTTGCCGGTCGGCATGCCCGTGTTCAAGAAGAGTAAGGTTCCGACCGGGAAGCCGCCCGCCGTCAAGCACAAGCAGAGAGCCAGCAAGAACGACCGCCTGCTCGAAGCCGTGAGCGTGGGCGACGCGGCGACGACCGCCGACCTCCTGAAGCAGGGTGCGGACGCGAACGCCAAATCAGACGAGGGCTGCGCCGCGCTCATCTATGCCGTGGCGGGCAAGTACAAGATAGTCTCGCAGGAGTTGATTGCGAAGGGCGCGGACGCGAACGCGCGCTGCCCGAACGGCGTGACCGCGCTCATGGTCGCAGCCGAAGCCAACGACGCCGAGATGGCGCAGGCTCTCATCGAGCATGGCGCGGACGTGAACGCCCGGACGGAGGACGGTCGCACGGCGCTGATCTTCGCCGCGTCGAACGGCAATCTCGCGGTGGTGCGCGTGCTGATAGCCAAAGGCGTTGACGTGAACGCGCGCTACGAGGGCGGCCAGGACGGTCGCACGCCGCTCGTTTTCGCGGCGGCGAACGGCTACGCGGACGTGGTCGAAGAGTTGATCGCAAAAGGCGCGGACGTGAACGCGCGCCCCGACAACGGCTGGACGCCGCTGCTCTGGGCCTGCTGGCAGGGGCAAGCGGACGTGGTCAAGCTGCTGCTGTCGAAGGGCGCGGACGTGAACGCGCGCGACAAGGACAACGACACCGCGCTGATGAAGGCCGCCACGCAGAAGACAGGCTTTCCCGGACAGGCGCAGAGGGCGACGACCGACGAGCAGTTTCAGAAAGACCTGGCCATCATCCAGATGCTCCTCGCGCGCGGCGCGGACGTGAAGGCGCGCGGCAACAGGGGCGGCACGGCCCTGCTCTTCGCCGCCTCGCGTGAGGGCGACGATAGCATCGTCAACGCGCTCATCGAGAAGGGCGCGGACGTGAACGCGCACAACGATCTGGGGATGACGCCCGTCATCGTCGCCGCCGCCAACGGTCGCCTCTCCACGCTCGACGCGCTCTTCGCGCACGGCGCGGACGTGAACGCCCGAACGTCCAAAGGCTACACGGCCCTCATCGCCGCCTCCGGCAGGGGACTCCCCAACACCGTCCGCCTCCTCCTCGAACACGGCGCGGACGTGAACGCCAAGTACGAAGATGGTCGCACGGCGCTCGTCTTCGCGCAGCAGAACGGCCAGGTGCAAGTGATCGCGATTCTGAAGGGCGCGGGGGCACAGTAAAAGCCGTAAACCGTAAACCGTCAAACCGCGAACTATGAGCCGTGACAAGAGCAGAACAGTTCTTCTTGTCACGGCTCACGATTTACGGTTCACGATTTACGCCTCTTCAATCGTGACCTTCTCCATCACCACGTCCTTCGTGGGCCGGTCGCCGGGGGCGGTCTGCGCGGTGGCGATCTTGTCCACAACGTCCTGACCGGCGATGACGCGCCCGAACTTCGTATAGGAGGGCGGGAGCGGGTAGTCGGCGTGCATGATGAAGAACTGCGAGCCGTTGGTGTTCGGCCCGGCGTTCGCCATCGCTACCGTGCCCTTCATGTACTCCCCTTGGTAAAGCTCCGAAGAGCGATTGATCTCGTCGTCGAAGCGTCCGCCCCAGGCCGACTGCCCGCCGCGCCCTGTGCCGGTCGGGTCGCCGCCCTGAATCATGAAGCCCTTGATGACGCGGTGGAAGATGACGCCGTCGTACTTGCCGGCCTCGGCCAGCAGGCGAAAGTTCTCCGCCGTCTTCGGGGCTTCGTCTTCCAGAAGCTCGAAGCGGATTGTGCCCACGTTCGTCTCGATGTTTGCGATTCGGTTAGCCATAAGACTCCTTGAAAATGTGAACGCCGCAACGATTGCGCGCTGAACTTTAAGGCCGGAGCTTTTCAGTTCAGCGCGCAATCGTTGCGGCGTTCAGAGTTTAAAACGAAACGTTCGATTGCCGCGGCGACGCCGTCCTCGTCGTTCGAGGCGGTCGTGTGAAAACCTGCGCGGCCCAGCAGCGACGGGTCGGCGTTGCCCATGACGACGCCCGTGCCGGCCCACTCCAGCATCTCCAGGTCGTTGAAGTTGTCGCCGACGGCCAGAACCTCTTCGCGCCGCAAGCCCTGCTCGGCGGCGACCGCGGCGAGGCCCGCGCCCTTCGACGCATCGGGGTGCAGCACGTCCAGCAGCGCGAAGTCCATCTTCGGGTAGAGCGTGAGCAGCAGCCTGACGCCCCGGCCCAGCTCGCGCCGCATCTCTTCGCTCAGACGCTCCATCGCCGCGCAGCCGCCGGAGAAGGCTATGTGCAGAGGGTCGTGGTCGAGATACGCGTCGAGCGAGGACACTTGCCGGATGGCCTCGGCGGCGTCTTCGCCGACGACGCGACGCGACCAGGCGATGTACTTGGCGAGTGCCGTGTTGCCCTCGCTGATGTGATCGTAAAGCAGGAGGCCCGCGCCCACGTGGTCGTCGCTGACGAGCGCGTCCGCGCCGTGTGCGCGCCCGACGCGGACGACGGCGCGCGCCGCCTCGACGGGCATCAGAATCGCGCTGACGGTTTCGAGCGTGCGTGCGTGCTTGGTGAGCGCGCCGTTGTGTGAGATGACGGGAACGTCGAGGCCGAGCGCGAGCGCGAGCGGGCGCGCATCGCGGAAGCGCCGGCCCGTGACGAGCGCGACCGCCACACCTGCGGCGCGCGCCTTCCTGATGGCCGCGCGGTTGCGCGCCGTCAGCTCGCCTTGCGAGTCGAGCAGAGTCCCGTCCAGGTCGAGAGCGATCAAACGAATTGCCATCGGAGTTGAGAAGTACAAAAACGAATCTAGCAAACGCCGCGGGAGGGTGCAACAGGGTCGCTCCACCTGACAGGTCGCGCGGCTGTGTGAGAGACTTGAAAACGTCACAGCCGCCGCGTCGAGCGCCGGGTGCGGGCGTCAAGTTCGACTCCGAACCGACGCTTCCGCGTCAGTGCTGCGGCCTTCGCGGGCGCGGAAATTCCGCGGTTTTCGCGGGAAATCAAGGGATTGTGAGGAGAGAGGGCAGGCGATGAATGTCACGCATCTCGAATGCGCCGCGTGTGGCGCGCGGCACGAGGCACAACGGTTGCACAACCTCTGCGAGACATGCGGCAAGCCGCTGCTCGTGCGCTACGATCTGGACGCGGCGGCGCGCACGCTGACGAAGGAAAGTTTGAAGTGGAGAAAAAACAACCTGTGGCGTTACCTCGAAGTGCTGCCCGTCGAGCGCGAAGAAAACATCGTCTCGCTCGGCGAAGGCTTCACGCCGCTGCTGCGTGCGGCGCGTCTGGGCGAGTCGCTGGGCCTGACGCAACTCTTCGTCAAGGACGAGTCGCAACAGCCGACGCAGAGCTTCAAGGCGCGCGGGATGGCGACGGCGGTCTCGATGGCGTTGGAGCTGGGCGCGCGCAAGCTGGCCGTGCCGTCGGCGGGTAATGCCGCGGGCGCGCTCTCGGCCTACGCCGCGCGCGCGGGACTCGAAGCGCACATCTTCATGCCGCGCGACACGCCGCGCGCCAACATCGTCGAGTGCGAGCAGACGGGCGCGCACGTCACACTGGTTGACGGCTTGATAACCGACTGCGGCGCTGAAGTGGCGCGGCGTAAAGAGGCCGAGGGCTGGTTCGACGTTTCGACTTTGAAAGAGCCGTACCGCGTCGAGGGCAAGAAGACGCTCGGCTACGAGTTGGCCGAACAGCTCGACTGGGAACTGCCCGACTGGGTCATCTACCCGACGGGCGGCGGCACGGGTCTCATCGGCATGTGGAAAGCTTTCGACGAAATGCAGGCGCTCGGATGGATCGGCGCGAAGCGCCCGCGCATGGTGACGGTTCAGTCCGAGGGCTGCGCACCGATTGTGCGCGCCTTCGAGGAGGGCCGGCGGCATGCCGAAGAGTTTCCGAACGCCGCTACCATCGCATCGGGCCTGCGCGTGCCGAAGGCCATCGGCGACTTCCTCATCCTCGACGCGCTGCGCTCATCGGGCGGGACGGCAATCGCGGTGAGCGACGAGGAACTGCTCGCCGCGGTGCGCGAGATCGGCGCGGCGGAAGGACTCTTCGTCGCGCCCGAAGGCGCGGCCTGCCTGCCCGCGCTGCGCAGGCTGATCGAACGCGGCGACGTTCGACGAGACGACCGCGTCGTGCTCTTCAACACGGGCGCGGGCGTGAAGTACCTGGAAAGTTTCGAGGAGGCTTAGGCGTGGGCCTGACCGCGCGGCGAGTTTGAAGTTTTCGCGTTGAGAGAATTTTATGGACAGTCGCAAACTGCTTTCGACGATTCTTCTGGCGTCGGCCCTGACCGTTGCTGCCGGCGCTCAAACGAAGAAAGGCGCGGGCGCGCAGCCCGAAAAGGTCACTTCCGAAAGGGGCGCGGCCTTCGACCAGAAGCGTTTTGACGAGCTGCGCTCAGCAGGCTTCGACGCGCTCTACAACCTCGACTACGAGGGCGCGCGCCGTCGCTTCACGGAGATGACCAGAGACTTCCCCGACCACCCTGCGGGCTACCAGTTCATAGCGGTGGGGCTGTGGCTGAAGACGCTCAACGAGTCGCGGCGGTTGCAGGCGTCGCTCTACAACAACGAGGGATTCTACAAGGAGAAGGACGATCAGGCCGACCCAAAACTCTCGGCGGAGTTCCGTGAGCTGACGCGGAAAGCGAAGGAGCTGAGCGAGGCGCGGCTCAAGCGAAACCCGAAGGACGAGGACGCGCTCTACTACCTCGGCGGAGTCGAAGGCTTAAAGGCCGCGTGGGGCAGCATGGTCGAGCGCAGCTTCATGTCGGCGCTTCGCAACGGCTCGGACGCGGTTGACCACCACCGTGAACTCCTCAAGCTCGACCCCGGCTACACGGACGCGAAAGTGACCGTAGGGATGTACGAGTACGTTGTCGGCACGCTGCCGCCGCTCGTCAAGCTCGGCGCGACCTTCATCGGCGTTCGCGGCTCGCGCAAGCGCGGGCTGGCGGAGATGGAGCAGGTCGCGCGCGAAGGCAAGTGGTCGCGCGACGACGCGAAGTCTCTGCTCATCGCGCTCCTGAAGCGCGAGGGCCGCTTCCGCGACGCCTACACTTACGCCGACGAGCTGGCGTCGAAGTATCCGCGCAACTACCTCTTCAAGATGGAGGCGGCGGACGCGCTCGTCTCGCAGGCCGAGGTTGACCGCGCGACGAATCCCGACGCGGCGAAGAAGACGGAGGCCGAGGCATTTGCCGTCTTCGAGTCGCTGTTGGCCTCCGCCGCGAGTGCCGCCGCGCCGAACACGCCGCGCCCTCCGCTCGACCTCGTGCATTACGACTACGGCAACGCGCTCCTCGTCGCGGGGCAGGCCGAACGCGCCGCGAAAGAGCTGCTGGCGGCAGCCGCCCTGCCGGGCGCGGAAAGCTCTCTGGTGACGCGTACGCGCCTCCGCGCGGCACAGGCCCTCGACGTGGCGGGCCATCGTGAAGAGGCCATCACGCAATACAAGGCTGTGCTCGCGCGCGCCAACGTCTTCGACTCGCACGAAGACGCCAGGCGCGGTCTCAAAGAGCCGTACAAGCTGACCCGCAAGTCCGCCGAGAACGCGGGCGGCGACGGTGAAGACGCGAAGGCGGAAAAGACAAACTAGCACGAGCCGCAACGCCGGTGCGCTCGCATGTTACTGCTCGCTGCATTGATAGCTAAACCCTTTCGAGCGAAAAACGCCCAAAATACGCGGGTTCTAATGCAGCAAAGGTTTAGCTAATAACGCATCGCTCTGTAATAGTTGCCGGCGATTCTCGCCCGACGAGTCAGGGGAGTTTTTGATGAGTGAAGTCTGCCCAACGCACGACCCGACGCCGCTGCTGGCGGCGAGAGCAGCGGCGTCGAACGTCGCGGAGCGAAGAGCCGCCCTTCGCTCCGCGGAGACGCCCGTGCGCCCGCGCCGCCTGCTGCTGTGTCTCGACGGCGTGCCGTTCGACCTCATCACCGAAGCGAAGTCGCGCGGCCAGTTCGACAGCTTCCGCGACCCTGCGCGCCTGCTCTCTCCGTTCCCGACGCTGACGAACGTCGCGCTGGCGCAGATGCTCTGCGCGTCGCCGCCGAACGGTTACGAGAGTTTGTACTTCGACCGCGAGGCGCGGGAGCTTCGCGGCGGCGTGGGCAAGTACATCGGACGGCGCACGCCCGACAAGGTTCCCTCATCCTACATGGACGAGCTTGATTACCAGGAGCCTCTGCCCTTCGAGTTCCTCATCTACGTCGCAACCGAGAGGGTCTGGCGCGCGGACATGCGACGCTTCCGCGAGTGCTTCCTCGCCGCGCCACACACGCGCGACTTCTTCGGCTTCATCAAGGCGACCGATGGGCTTCTGCACATACGCGGCCCCGCCCAACTCCTCGTCGCGCTTCGCTCGCTCGACCAACTGCTGCGCGAGATTCAACAGGCCGCCGGGTCGGAGACAGAGATCGTCCTCTTCTCCGATCACGGCATGAACCTGGAAGAGAACCGGAAAGTTCACCTCCAGACACACCTCCGGCGCAACGACTACGAGTTCGTCAGAGACATGCGCCGCCCGCGCGGCAAGCGCCGCATCTCCACGCCCGCCTTCGGCCTGTGCGGCTACGCCGCGCTCTACTGCGGCGACGAGACCGACCGCGGCGAACTGGCCGACGCGCTCTGCCAACTCGATGGCCTTGACTTCAGCGTCTATAGCGAAGGGAACGACGCGGCGGTCGTCAAGGGTGCGCGCGGTCATGCGGTCATCCGGCGCGTGCGGCGCGGCGCAGCGACGCTCTACGCCTACGAACAGAGGGACGGCGATCCACTCGGCCTTGCGTGTGTGGCGCGGGCGATGCGCGACGAGGGGCTGTTTGATGAAAGCAGCTTCGCGTCCGACTCGGCGTGGCTCGCGCGCACATGGCGTCACGACTACCCGGACGCGCTGGCGAACATCTACGAGTCAGTCCACGCCCCGCGCGTCCGCCACACCGCCGACGTGCTGGTCTCGATGCGCGACGGCCACTACTTCGGCGCGACCCCCTTCAGCCGCTTCACACGCATCCTCGCCACGCACGGCAACGCCCTGCGTGCAAGCTCCACAGCCTTCCTGATGAGTACGCACCGCACGCTTCCCCGGTACGTCCGCTCGAACGAAGCCCGCCCGCTCCTGCGCGGGCCGCGCGCCGACGAAATGGTATCAGGCCCGCACGGTTTCGCATCCCCTTGAAACCCGGCGCTCGCGTCGCCTCCCTTAAATTTCTTTCACCTTTCGACAAACGGCATTGAGGGCAGAGCTTCGGGCACGTGCCTTGCTCGACCTGCGAGCAAGATACAGAGACGGTTCGAGTGACTGCGTCCGTGAGCGCGACCTCCCTCGCAAACAGGTTTCGCCGACGGTCAGCAGAAGAGTTTTCCAGCCGCCGCGGACTCAGCAGTCCGAATGAAGAACAGAAGCTCGCCCTGAAGAGACTCGCTTGCCCGGCGACTTGAACGCCGCCGAAAGAGCAGCCGGAGGAAATGCACATGAAGAGACGCACACTTGCCCTGCTCGCCTTGCTCGTCCTGCCGCTCGCCCTCGTCTTCCCCTCGCAGCCACCGGCACAGCCGCAGACGCGACCGCGCGTCGTCGAGCCGCGCGGCGAAGAGCCGCGCCCCGGCGAGGAGATCGTCAAAGTAGATGTTGACCTTGTGGTCCTCGACGCGCTCGTGCTCCAGAAGAAGACTGCGCGCGTGGTGGGCGGACTCAGGCGCGAGGACTTCGCGCTCTTCGAGGACGGCGTGCCGCAGCAGATCACGCACTTCGGCCAGAACAGCCTGCCGCTCTCCGTCCTTCTGCTCATTGACCGCGGCGGCTGCCTCGACCCGTTCGGCGAGAACGTGCGCCACGCCGCGCGCGCGGCCCTCTCGCGCCTCAAGCCCTCGGACGAGGTGGCCGTGATGGCCTACCACGACTCGGTTGACCTGGTGCAGGAGTTCACGCGCGACCGCACGGCAGTCTCCGACGCGCTCGACCGCGTGCCCGGCCACGACGAAGAGGCCGACCACTGCCTGAACCGCGCCTTCTACGACGCGGCGCGCTACATGATTAACGCCGGAAACCCGGTGGGTCGCCGCGTCATCATCGTCATCACGGGCGTGACCAGCAACTTCGACTGCGACGAGCCGACGGGCGCGGAGGCCAAGCGCGAGGTCTTCGAGTCGGGCAGCGTCGTGTGCGGCCTCATCCCCCGTAGCTCGGGGCAGAAGATGGAGAACGGCGTCATGCGGACGGCGACCGGGATAGGGAAACTACTCCACGTCAGCACGCTTCGCGTCAACGACCTCGCCGAAGAGACGGGCGGCGAAGTCCTCGACGACAAGCCGGAAAATCTGGATCAAGCCTTCGACAGGCTCGTCGAGCACCTGCGGACGCGCTACAGCATGGGCTTCGTCTCGACGAACAGGAAGCACGACGGCACGACGCGCAAGCTCAAGCTGAAGGTCTCGCCGTCGGTCGAGAAGTCGCAAGGGAAGCTCGCCGTCAAGACGCGCGGCAGCTACATCGCTCCGCGGAGTTGAGCGGCTCACCCGGCTTCGGGCGCGGGCCGAAACGTCGAACGAAAAATTTCCGCCTCTCGCCAAAAAATGCTGAAACGTTAAGCGCCCCGCCGCCATAAGTAAGTAGAACAAGGACAAACTCCTCGCCCCGCGGGCGACGGCTTACTCTGCCGTCGCCCTCCCCCACGCAAGCTTTACGAAGCGCAGGCCCCGGATCGGAAATCGCACACCCAAACCTCCCCATCCGCGCGGCGTTCAACTGCTTTCCACGAACAGCGCCCGATTTTTTGAGGCGGCGCGGGCGGCGCGGGCTTGACCGACCGGCGCGTGGCCGCATACAAAGGTCTTGATGAGCGATAACACTCAGGCGGGCGTCGGGCCGGCTATCGAGACCGAAGACCTCGTGCGGCGGTTCGGCGACTTCACGGCAGTTGACCGCATCAACCTGCGCGTCGGGGCCGGTGCTTTCTTCGGCTTCCTGGGGCCGAACGGAGCGGGGAAGTCAACGACCATCAAGATGCTGACGGGCCTGCTCGCGCCGACGGGGGGACGCGTACGCGTGCTCGGCCACGACATCGCCGCCGAGCCTCTGGAGGTGAAGCGGCGCATCGGCGTCGTGCCCGAAGACCTGAACCTGTTCGAGCGCCTGACGGGCGCGGAGATGCTCGCGTTCACGGGGCGCATGTACAATCTGGCGCGCGCGGACATCGCCGCGCGCTCGCGCGAGCTGCTGGAGTTGATGGAGCTGGCGGGCGAGCCGCGCAAGCTGGTCGTCGAGTATTCGCACGGGATGAAGAAGAAGCTGGCGCTGGCGTGCGCGCTGATTCACCGCCCCGAAATCCTCTTCCTCGACGAGCCGTTCGAGGGCGTTGACGCCATCGCCTCGCGCACGCTGAAGGACTTGCTCTCGCGCCTCACCGCGCGCGGCCTGACGGTCTTCCTCACGTCGCACGTCCTGGAGATCGTCGAGCGTCTGTGCACGGACATCGCCGTCATCAGCGAGGGGCGGCTGGTCGCCGCGGGGCCGCTCGCGGAACTGCGGCGCGGCATCCCCGTCGAGGGCGACGAGTCGAGCGGCCCGCTCTCGCTCGAAGACTATTTCATCGAGGTCGTCGGCGGGACGCGCGATGCCGGCGCGGACGCGCTTCATTGGCTGGCGTGAATCAACTGACTCGCATTAAAAAAGGGAGGGCCGACAAAGAGGAAGGGCTGAGCAACCGAGTTACTCAGCCCTTCCTCTTTGTCGCGTGCGGCGCGGGCCGGACGTTTTACCTGTTGTTGTGCTGCGTTCGCTTGGAGACCGGCATCGCGTCGGGGGCTTCGTCGGGCCACTCGTCCGGCGACACCTTTCGCCTCCAACCCGGCATCGCGGGCGTCGTCGCGGGCGGCGTCACGCCCGGAGTTGCGAACGGGCTGACCGGCGTGACGACCGGCGTCTTGCCCGGCGAAGATTTGCCCGGCGTGGTGGCCGTCACGGCAACCGGCGTTTTGCTCCGGACGGTCGGCGACGACCCCGTCGGCCCGCTCGGTGCCGGGGCGGATGACTCAAGTGCTTCGATGTTGACGTAGAAGCGGAAGAAGCCGGATCGCTCGATGCCGAGGAGGAAGACTTCATCAACGGTCGCGCCCGGCGCGAGCGGCGAGCTGAGCGTGATGGTGTCGTCCGACAGGCTCGTGTTCAGGCCGCCGCATTGATTGATGTCCTGGTTGGGCGGCTGCTCGGCGTTCAGCCCGTGCGCTTGCACCGTCCCCGTGCGGCCCGGCGCGACGACGGTTTCGCCATTCGAGCTGCGCGCGTGGAGAATCGCCTGCGGGCCGCCGCCGGCATCGGGGCTGTTGACGGTCGTGATAATCATGACGCGGAAGCGGAGGCGCGAGACGAAGCTGCCGCTGTTGTTCGTGAACGAGCGGCGTATGAGGAGCGTTCCCAGAGGGCTGCACTGCTCCACGCCGAAGCGCCGCTCGCGGTTGGGCGGCAGCGACTGCGCGACGGCAGGCGCGGTCAGGCCGCTGGCGATTACATCGTCGCGGTTGACGGGGCTGGACGTGTTCTGCGGGCCGGGCGCGCCCAATATCGGCGACGCGTTGTCGCCAACCGCAGTCTGCGGCGTGGTCGAAACCTCTATGAAGTCGGCAGCGTTGTCATCCGTGTTCTGCACGCCGCCGCCGAAAGACTCCTTGCGCACGAAGGCGTACTGGCTGGTGCTGCCGCGCGTGGGCGGGAGTGGGGTGCCTTCGCTCAGGAGAGCGCAGGTGTCGCCCGACCCGCTGTTGAAGCCGACGGCGTCGAGGCGGTGTGTGGGGTCGAAGAAAGTAGAGTCGAGGGTGTTGAAGAGGCCGACGTTAACATCGCCGCCGATGGTGCCGGCGTAGGTCTGGTCGGGCGTGGCCGTCGTCTGCGGCGACTGGCTTGAGCCGTCGCCCGCGCGGTAGGCAGAGAGGCTGTAGCCCGCGCCCGCGAGCAGGTAGTGGCCGCGTGCGGGGATGACGGTGCCGTCGGGGATGGTTGCGACGACGACCGGCGGGTCGGCACAAGTGCTGCTGCTCTTGACCAGAGACCAGCCTCCGGAGCCGTCCTCGGACGTGACGGTCATGTCGTTGTTCGACGTGTTGTAAAGCTCGACATACTCGTCGCCCCCGCTGCCCACCGGCGCGCTTGGGCCGGAGCACGCGATGCCCGCAGAGGTCGGCGAGGCGCATCCCGACGCGCCGGGGCCGGAGTTACGAAACTCCGAGATGATGACGCCGTGGGACGCGGGAGTTGGCGGGACGTTCGGCTCGAAGTCGTAGACGGTGACGTTGGGGTCGCCCGTGTCGAGGTCAGCGCCGACGCCTATCCGGAAGTTGTCCACGTTGCCGACGAAGTTATCCCACGACCCCGCGCCGAAGCCGACGACGATGCGGACGCCGCCGTCGCCGGTGCTTGAGTTGACGATGCGCGCGTTCGGGTGCTCCTGCCTGTACCTGCGTAGCGTTATCAGGGGCGGCCCGCCCGCGCTCTCGTTGTTCGACCACCAGCCGCCCGAAAGCGCGTTCCACGTCTGCCACTGCCCCGTGACGACGCAGGCCGGGTTCGCGCCGCACTGGTTGGGCACGGTGTCGCCGGGGAATATCGTCGAGTAGGTGCCGTTCTGGTAGACCGGCTCGAAGAAGAGAAAGTCGTCGGCCACGCCGTCGTTGTCGTTGTCTATGTTCAGAAGGATGTATGGAGCCTGGCCGCCGGAGCCGCCGCTCTGCGCGTAGGTGCTGTAGGTGAGCACGGTCAGATCGTTACCGGCGGGGGACGCCGACGGGTCGGGGTCTGGGAGCGCCGTGCCCGCGTAGCCGGGCTGGCGCAACTGCGCGGCTGCGTCGCCGTCCGAGCCGACGCTCAACTGCGCGCTGCCGCGCCCCAGAGGCGGCGGCGTCGGGCCGAAGACGAAAGTGACCGAGGGCGTCGAGGCCGGAGTCGGCTGCGAGCCGGGGGAGACTTGCGTCTGCCAGCCTTGCAAGTTGCCGGGGAAGACGACGAGCGTCGTGGTCGCGGCGAAGACGACGACGCTTGCGAAAAAGAGTATGGCTATCCAGGTTATGATGATCGAGATGAGGCGCTTCGTATTCATAGGGGCGGTTCTCCTGTGCTCATTGTTCGGATGGCAAAGCCCTGCGACGTGTGTCCCGGCCCGCACTCAGGCGACGAGAATGGAGGTGACAGACTTGCGTGGCGAAAAGGGCGGCTGTCGCGACGACGACATCGCCGCGCCCCAGCTGAAACTACTTCCGCGATTAAGGCAGGTCTCAAGAGAAGATTGAAAACTTTCCGCGTTTGACAGGCTAGGGCGCAAGTTAGCATGCGGGGCGGAGCGCGTCAACCGTTGGCCGTTCGCTTCGACGGTCGAAAAAAATCGGAGGGCGTGAGCGGCTGGTCTACTTACGACCAGCCGCTCACGCCCTCCTTGTCAGCGCCCCGGCTCAGGTGGCCGGAGGCGTTGGTCTACGGCAGGGCTTCGACGATGACGAGGATGCGGAAACTGCCGGGCTGCACTATGCCGAGCACGAACTGCAACTCCATTGAGCTGCCCGCGTGCAGCGGGCTGCCAGGCGTCACCGTCCCCAACGCCAGCGTCGAGTTGTAGCCTCCGCCTATCGGCTGGTTCGGCGGCTGCTCCAGCGTCGTCCCCTGCACCGTCACCGTGCAGTTCGACGCCGTCCCCGCCGTCCGGTCAACGCACGTCACCGAGTCGTGGATGTTCGACACCGAACTGTTTGTGGACGTGATCGCCCGCAGGTCGGCCTGTCCTCCTCCTCCCGGAGACGTTGTGATCTCCACGATGCGGAACCGCAGACGCGTCACGTCAGCGCCCGTGTTGTTCTGCACCCGCCGCCGGATCGTCAGCGTCCCGAAGGGCGCTACGGTCGCGTTCGGCGTGTTCGGCGTTGCATCGCGGTCGCGGTTCGGCACCGCGGCGGCGGCCTTTCCTCCGTCGAGCAGCACGAGGCTGATGGTCGAGTCGCGGCGGATCGGAGAAGTCTTGTTCTCCGGCCCCGGCGCGCCCAACCGCGTCCCCATCGCCGTCGAAGTCCCCTGCGTGTCGGCGAAGAAGAAGTCCGCCGAGTTGTCGTTCGTGTCCTTCGGAGTTCCCGGCGTGGTGCAGCCGCCCTGGAAGTCGCACTCCTTGCGGAAGAAGCTGTACTCCAGAGTCGAACCCGACGCCGCCGGCAGATTCGTGCCCTCCCGGAAGAGGTCGCACACCCCGCCGCCGCTCGGCAGCGGAGCGTCCGTGCTCACGCTCGTCCGCATTGGCTTCTTCGAGGAGGCCGGGGCCGCGTCGCCACCCGAACTGACGGGCGCGGTGTTGACGTTCCCCCCGAAGCCCACGGCATCGAGCCGCGTCACCGTCGAGAGGTTCGTCACGTCGGCGGTCGAGAACACCGCCACGTTGCGATCCGCCTCGATGTCGGCGGTCAGCGTCTGGTTGCCCGTCGCGTAAGAGCCGAGCGAGTAGGTGGAGCCGACCAGCAGGTAGTGGCCTCTCGCCGGTATCTTCGTCCCGTTCGGGATGGTGGCGACCAGCACGGGCAAGTCCGCACAAGTGGCACCCATCTTGAAGAGGCCGTAGCCTGCGGACGCATCCGAGGCCGTGACCGTCAACTCAGTGTCCGTGTTGTTGTAGAGTTCGACGAACTGGTCGCCCGCTCCCGCCGGCCCGGAGGTGCGAAGTTCACTGATGATGAACGTGCCCGCCGGGTTCGACTGCGTGATCGTCCCCGTGGCCTGCGAGCGCGCCAGCGTCGCGTCCGGCGTCGTCGATAGGTTCAACAGAAGCGTCTCGTCGGGGCCGGCAGCGCCGTCGGCGCAGACGTTGACCGGGATGGTCTTCATCGTCTCGCCCGGTTGGAAGGTGAGCGTGCCCGAAGCGGTCTGATAGTCAACGCCCGCCGTGCCGCACGTCCCGCCCGTCGCCGGGTGAGCGCCGCCCGTGTCGTCCGCTGTTGCGTAGTTGACCGAGACGGTCTGCGACGCCAGCGGCACCGAGAGCACGACCGTAAAGAGCATCTCCGCCGTGCCCGTCGAAGGCTCCGCGGCCTTCGCATCGAGCACCTTCAGGCTGGGCATGCCGACCGTGATGGTGAAGGTCTGCACCGCCGAGGTGTCCTGCCCGCCGTTGGCCGTGCCGCCGTTGTCGTGCAGCGACACCGATACCGTCGCCTGCCCGAACTTGTTGGCCGCAGGCGTGTAGGTCAAAGTGCCGGTGGAAGA
>DATARW010000017.1:0-5479 GCA_036263975.1 Pyrinomonadaceae bacterium | reverse complement strand
GGCGGTACGTGGCGGTGGAGCGTATGGCTTTGACGGCAAACGGCAAGGTGAACCGTCGCGCCCTGGCGGAGATGAAGAGTGATGTCTCAGCGGCGCAGGCCGAGGAGAAGGAAGAGCGTGCACGGACTGAAGTGGAGGAGGTGCTGGCGAAGATTTGGGGTGAAGTGTTAGGGGTTGAGCGCGTGGGCATCCACGACAACTTCTTCGAGCTGGGCGGCGATTCGATTGTGAGCATACAGATTATTGCGAAGGCTGCGAAGGCTGGGCTAACGATTATACCGAGCCAGATTTTCGAATACCCGACCGTCGCCGGGCTGGCTTCGGTGGCGGCGGCGAGCGACGCGCCGAACGCTAAATCGTTAGACGCCGAGCTTGACGAGCAGGACTTCGACGAGTTGTTGGAGAAGGTCGAGTTCGAGATGTGAGAGGCGACCGCTAAAGTTTCATCCGGAGTAATAGCGGGGATATTTGAGATGAGCGATAAGAAAATCGAGGCCGCATATCCGCTCTCGCCGACGCAGCAGGGCATGCTCTTTCATGCCCTCTACGCCCCGAAGTCCAGAGCCTATTTTTCTCAGATAAGCTGTGTCTTTAAGGACGCGCTCGACAGCGAAGCCTTCGAGCGGGCGTGGCAGCGCAGCGTCGAGCGGCACGGCGTCCTGCGGACGGCCTTCGTGTGGGAAGAGGTAGAGCAGCCGCTTCAGGTGGTGGGCCGTCGGGTGAGGATGCCGTTGAAGCAGTTGGATTGGCGCGGACTGCCCTTCGAGGAACAAAGAGAGCGCCTGCGCGCCTATCTGGAAGAAGACCGCGCGCGCGGCTTTCAACTCTCTAAAGCGCCCGTCATGCGCCTCTCGATCATTCGCACGGACGAACGCCTTTACCATCTCGTTTGGAGTTTTCATCACCTGCTGCTTGACGGGTGGAGCCAGGCGCTCGTCCTGAAAGAGGTCTTCGCTCTTTACGAAGCGGAGAGGCGGGGCGTCGAGATAAAGTTGGACGAAGCGCGTCCGTACCGTGATTACATACGCTGGCTCAAGGGGCAGGATATGGGCAGGGCCGAGGCTTTCTGGCGCGAGCGACTGCGCGGCCTGATCGCCCCGACGCCGCTCGGCGGCGAACGTGCGCCCCACGCTTCGCACGCCGACGCGGAGGAGTTCGCACAGCAGCAGATAAAACTGTCCGCGCAAACCACCGCTGACCTCAGAGCCTTTGCGCGGCGACAGCAGTTGACGCTCAACACGGTTATCCAGGGGGCGTGGGCTTTGCTGTTGAGCCGCTACAGCGGCGAGGCGGACGTGATGTTCGGCGCGGTCGTCGCGGGGCGTCCCGCGGCTCTGGCGGGCGTCGAATCAATGGTCGGTCTCTTTATCAACACGCTGCCGGTCAGAGTGCGAATTGATGCCGACGCGCGCGTGGGCGAGTGGTTGAGGAAGTTGCAACGAGAGCAAACGGAGATGCGGCAGTATGAGTACAGCCATCTGGTGCAGGTGCAGGGCTGGAGCGAAGTGCCCCGCGGCTTGCCGCTGTTCGAGAGCATTTTGGATTTCGAGAACTATCCAATGGACAGGGCCGTCGGCGAGTGGGGCGCGAACCTCGAACTGAGCGACACCGGCTTCACCGCCCGCACGAACTATCCGCTTGAAGTCGTAGCCGTGCCCGGTACGGAGTTCTCCCTCCAGATGAAGTACGACGCGAGCCGCTTCGACGACGCGACGATTAAGCGGGTGCTCGGACACTTCGAGGCGCTGCTGACAGGAGTTGCCGCCGGCCCCGAACGACGCATCGCCGAACTCCCCTGGCTCACACGCGCCGAAGAACATCAACTCCTTGTCGAGTGGAATGAGACCGAAGCCGACTATCCGCGCCGACAGGTCGCGCATCAACTCTTCGAGGCGCAAGCCGAGCGCACGCCCGACGACGTGGCGGTCGTCTTTGCAGACGAGTCGCTGACCTATCGTGAACTCAACGAGCGGGCCAACCGGCTGGCGTGGGCTTTGATGGAGAAGGGCGCGGGGCGGGAGGTGCTCGTCGCTTTGATGTTGGAGCGCGGCGTCGAGTTTTTGACCTGCCTGCTGGCGGTCTTCAAAGTCGGCGCAGCCTACGTGCCGCTCGACCCCTTTCACCCGGTGGCCCGCATCCGTCAATCGCTCGAACAGAGCCGCAGCGCGCTCGTGCTCACGACCGCCGAATTTACCTCGACCTGCGCGCAAGCGTTGGAGGGATTCGCGGGGAGAGAACGCCCGGCCATTTTACACTTCGAGGAGTTGTTGGGCGGAGAAAGGCGCGCGGAGAATTTGAAGGTCGCCGTTTCGCCCGGCAACCTGGCTTACGTCATCTTCACTTCTGGTTCGACGGGGCAGCCGAAGGGCGCGATGATCGAGCACGGAGGCATGCTCAATCATCTGTATGCGAAGATTTCCGATTTGCGTTTGACCTCGCGCGACGTGGTGGGCCAGACGGCCTCACAGTGTTTCGACATCTCCGTGTGGCAGTTTCTCGCCCCGCTGCTCGCCGGTGGCCGCGTGCATATCTTCGGCGACGAGGTGATTCACGAACCCGCGCGATTCTTCGCGGAAGCCGGGCGCGGCGCGCTGACGATTCTGGAGACCGTCCCCTCTCTGTTGCGCGCCACGCTCGAAGAGCTGAGCAATAGCCGACCGGTGCGACGAGAGCTGCCCGCGCTGAGGTGGCTGATTCTGACGGGCGAGACTTTGCCGCCGGAACTCTGCCATCAGTGGTTTGAAGTTTACCCGGAGATTCCTCTGCTCAACGCCTACGGCCCGACCGAGTGCTCCGACGACGTGACGCATTACGCGTTGACGAGTCCGCCGCTCGCCGACCTCGTCCGAGTGCCAATCGGTCGGCCCGTGGCAAACACGCGTTTGTATATTCTCGACTCCGCGCTGCAAGCCGTGGCGGTCGGCGTCAAAGGCGAATTGTACGTCGGCGGCGACGGCGTCGGGCGCGGCTACGCGAACGAACCGGCGCGCACCGCCGCAGTCTTTATCCCCGACCCGTTGGGGCAGACGGGGACACGTCTATACAAGACGGGTGACCTGGCGCGTTTTCTGCCGTGCGGCAACATCGAATTTTTAGGGCGTAGCGACTCGCAGGTGAAAGTGCGCGGCTTCCGCATCGAACCGGGCGAGCTGGAGTCGGCGCTCTGTCAACATCCCGGCGTGCGCGAGGCCGTGGCGCTGGCCTTAGCGAACGAAACGGGCGCGAACCGTCTCGTGGCATACGTCGTTGCTCACGGCGAACAGGCTCCGACGGTCAGCGAGTTGCGAACGTTTCTGAAGCGAAGTCTTCCTGATTACATGATCCCGGAGGCGTTGGTCATGCTGCCCGCCTTCCCGCTCACGTCCAACGGAAAGCTGAACCTGCGCGCGCTGCCTCCACCCGATGCGCGTCGGCCCGAACAGTCCGCGCTGCTGTTGAGGCCGCGCACGCCCGTCGAAGAGAGGCTCGCCGGGCTGTGGAAGGAAGTTTTGCAGGTGGAGCAGGTCGGCGTCCACGATAACTTCTTCGACCTCGGCGGCCACTCGCTCGTCGCCACCAAACTGGTGACACGGATTCGCAACGAGTTCAGCGTCGAACTCTCGCTCGCGGATTTCTTCGCCGCCGCGACCGTCGAGAAGCTGGCCGAACGCGTCGAAGAAGCCCTGTTTGAGCAGACAGGCTCGGCCACAATTGACGAGCTGCTCGAAATGTTGGAAGCGGTTGACGAGCGCGAGGCCGAAAGTCTGCTCACGCACGACAACGCGCCGGACGCCGCCTAGCTCGAAGGCGTCCGAACATCTGCCCGCCTATCAAACTCGAACATTCCGTCGAACAATCAAATATCAGAGAAACGCGGGCCTCGCGCCCCGCGCCGACGAGGAGAACGATGAGCACCAGCGAACAGTCCGAACGCCTGAAGAAACTTTCGCCCGCCAAGCGCGCCCTCTTGATTCAAGCGCTTCAGAAGGAGGCCGCGCGCGACAAGCAGCCGGAAACTATTCCGCGCCGGGAAGGGCAGGGCAACGCCCCCCTCTCGTTCGCGCAGCAGCGCATGTGGCTGATTGACAGATTGGAATCCGGCTCGGTCGCCTACAACGTCCCGTTCGCCGTGCATCTCAAGGGCCGTCTCGATGTCGCCGCGTTCGAGCAGAGCATCAACCGGATTATTGAACGCCACGAAGTTCTGCGCACTACCTTCGAGCTTGACGGCGACCAGCCGACGCAGGTCATCGCGGCGGCGCTCGCGCTGAGCGTGCCCGTGTTGAGTCTGGAGGAGACTCCCGCCGGGCAGAGGGAAGAGGAAGCCCGGCGGCTCGCGGCTGAAGAAGCGCGCCGTCCGTTCAATCTGATGAAAGGGCCTCTGCTTCGTGTCGCGCTGCTCCGGCTCGAAGAGCAGGACTATGTCGCGCTCATCACGATGCATCACATCGTCTCCGACGGTTGGTCTGATGCAATCTTTATTCAGGAGATGGTTGCGCTCTACGAGGCTGCGCTCGCGGGCCGGCCTTCCCCGCTGCCGGAGTTGCCCATTCAATACGCGGACTTCGCCATCTGGCAACGCGAACGCCTTCAGGGTGAATCCCTCAGAGACCTGCTCGCCTTCTGGAAAGAAGAACTGGCGGGCGCTGCGCCGCTCCTCGAACTGCCGACCGACTACCCGCGCCCGCCCGCGCCCACGCATCAGGGCGCAATCGAATCTCGCGTCTTCCCCAAGCCTGTCTATGAAGCGCTCAGAGCCTTGAGCCGCGAGGCGGGCGTCACGATGTTCGTCATCCTGCTCGCGGTCTTCAAGACACTACTCTACAGGTATACCGGGCAGTCTGATGTGGTCGTGGGCACGCCGGTCGCCAACCGCACGCGGCTGGAAACCGAAGGTCTGATCGGCTTCTTCCTCAACACGCTCGCGTTGCGCACAGACCTCTCCGGCAATCCGACCTTCCGCCAACTGCTCGAACACGTACAGGCTACGACGTTGGCCGCGCAGGCCCATCAGGACTTACCCTTCGAGCTGCTCGTCGAATCACTCGGCCTCGAACGAAATCTGAGCTACGCTCCGATCTTCCAGGTTCTCTTCGTCTATCAAAACAAGCCGGTCGAAAAACTGGAACGAGCGGGCCTCGCGCTCACCTCCATCGAAGTCCACAGCGGGACATCGAAATCCGACCTCAACTTAGTCGTCGTTGAAGGCGCGGACGACCAGCACACCGCAAACCTCGAATACAACACAGACCTCTTTGATGCTGCGACCATCCAACGCCTCCTCGCGCACTTCGAGACGCTGTTGACAGCCGTTGCCGCCCGCCCCGACCAACGCATCGCCGAACTCCCCTTGCTCACACGCGCCGAAGAACATCAACTCCTGCGCCTGTGGAACAACACCGCCACCTCCTACCCCGACCAGCGCGGCCTCCATCACCCCTTCGAGACTCAAGCCGCGACCACCCCCGACGCCATCGCCTTAGTCTTTGAAGCCGAGTCG
>DATARW010000016.1:0-12399 GCA_036263975.1 Pyrinomonadaceae bacterium | reverse complement strand
AGCACCCAGCACCCAACACCCTTCTTTTGCTTTTTACCTTTTTACTTCTTTATGGCAGCACCTCTTACTTCTTTATGGCAGCACCTCGACGTTGAGGAGGATGCGGAAGCTGCCGGTCTGCCGGATGCCGAGCAGGAATTGCACGTTGATCGTGCCGCCCGGCGGAATCGGCGTCGTCGAGATGGTCGTCGTCGGCGTCACCGTGTCAACGGAGAGCGTCGAGTTGAAAGCGCCGCCGACTGTCTGCGCGGGCGGTGTCTCAAGCGTCGTCTGCTGCACCGTGCAGGTGTTGGCCGGGCAGGCCGGGTTAGGCCCGTTGATCGTGACCGTCGCCGGCACCGAGCCGGACGTGACCGCGCGCAGGTCTGCCGTGCCCGCAGGCGCGGGGAAGGTCGTGAAGTCCACGATGCGGAAACGGAGGCGCGTGACCGTCTGCCCGGTGTTGTTCGTCACCGTGCGACGGATGGTGAGGTGGCCCAGGGGTGCGCGCGTCGCGTCCGAGTTGTCGAAGTCGCGCACGCGGTTCGGCGCGGACGCCGCAGTAGCCGAAGGGTCGAGCAGCGTCAGGGGCACGGTGTTGTTGCGCTGGACGGGCGAGGAGGAGTTCTCCGGCCCCGGTGCGCCGAGATGCGCGCCCGCGCCGAGGTCTGTGCCGGTCGTGTCAACGAAGAAGAAGTCCGTCGCGTTGTTGTTCGTGTCCTTCGGGAAGCCGCCCGTCGTGCACGGTCCCGCCGTGACTATCGAGCCACCCTTGCCGCACGGGTCGCGGACGAAGGCGTAATCAAGGTTGGTGGTGGAGATGGCCGGGTATCCGGTGCCCTCTTTGAAGAGCGCGTTGGCCTCGGAGGTCGAGCCGACGGCGTCGAAGCGTGTGGCCGTCGCGATGTTGGACGGGTTCGACGTGTTGAAGAGGGCCAGCCCCGCGTTGTCCGGGATGTCGTTGGAGAATGTCTTGTCGCCGGTGGCCGTGGTCGCGCCAGGGGCGACGCCCGCCGGGTAGGAACCGAGCGAGTAGGCGGAGCCGACGCCGAGGTAGTGGCCGTGCGTGGGGATGAGCGTGCCGTTCGGAATCGTGAAGCGCAGTGCGGCGTCGGAGGCGAACAGGCCATAGCCCGCCGAGCCGTCGTTGGTCGTGACGGTGATGTCTTTGGAGCTGGCGTTGTAGATTTCGACGTACTCGTCGTTCGCGCCGCCGGGGCCGCGCAGGCGGAACTCGCTGACGACGAGGTCGCCCGCCGCGCCCGGATTCGCAATGGCGAGCTTCGCCCACCACGTGCCCCAACGCGAGTTGTTCGAGACGGTGTTGGCGTCCGGCGTGGTGCGTAACTGCGCGTACTCCTGAATCGTCCAGAGGTCGGTGTCGTTGACCGGGTCAACGAGCATGTGGCTGTAGTCGCCCCAGCGGTTGCGCGAGCCGGAAAAAGTCTTCGAGTAGTAGTCCTCGCCGGCCTTGAAGATGAGCGGGTCGCGGGTGGTGCCCGCCGCGTCCGTGTGGTCGTGATAGGCGTAGCCGGCAGCGGCGAACTGGTTGGAGGCGAACTGCGAGAAGCCGATGAGGAAATCGTCGTTGCGGTTGGCAACGATGGTGGAGTAGGCGTACCACTTGCCGCCGTTCGAGCTGGTGGCCGTCGGGTCTTCGATGCGACCGCCGTCAACGAAATTTCCGGAGGTGTCCAGCTCCGTCCACTGCGCGGCGGTGTGCGTCAGGCCGGTGGCGGGCAGCCCGACGGTCTGCGTGTAGTAGATGTGGTTGTTGCGGAAGACGGCGTTGCCGCGGACGAAGGCGTCGCCCACGTCTATGAAGCGAAGGGTGTTCGGGCAGGTGACGCCCGCTGTGCCCGTGCAGGTCTGCGGCAGGATGTCGCCGCCGGGCTGCACCCAGCCGCCGCCGGGCCGCGTCTTGGTCGCGCCGACGGCGAGCACAGGCGCGGCGGGCGTGCCCGTGATGGTCGAAAGGTCGTAGGTCGCGCCGCCGCTCGAAATGTGCTGTGCGAGGAAGAGCGTGCCCTGGTTCGGATCGTAGGTCTCGACGGGGTGGAGACAGAAGCCGATGCTTGCGCCGACGAAGATCGTGCCCGATGCCGTGCCTGTGCGCAGCGTCGGGTAGTCGAGCACCAGCACGCGTCCCCCGTCGAAGCCGCCGCTCATGATGCCGAACATGTTCATCGAGACGGCGATCCAGTTTTTGTTGAAGCCGAGCATAGGGAAGTCGGCCCACTCGCCCGTCTCGCCACCGGCGGTCGAGACACAGTTCGTCGTCCCGGCGGCACAGCCGACGACGAAGCGGTAGAGGTGATACGTCCCCTGCGGATCGGCGGTGTCGGAGAGGCCGACCTCGATGGAGGAGTTGGTCGTCTGCCCGTTCGAGTCGGCCACCAGAATCCAGCGCTGGTTGTAGGGGTCGAAGGTGATGCGCGGGTCGAAGAAGTTGCTGCCGTTTGCCGGGCTGTTCGACGGGTTCCAGAAAACGTCCATCGGGACGGTCGAGAGCGGCGCGCCCGTGAGCTTGTCCTGAACGCGGTAGTTGCTGTTCGTGTTGACGAAGACCTTGTCGAGTCCGACCGCGCCCTGCGTGTCGGGCGGGATGAAGAAGAAGCCGTTCTGCGGGCCGCCGACCTTAGGCGCGTCCTCCTGCGCCAGAAAGTTCTGCGACGGCGCGGGCGAAGGGACGAGCGGCCCGCCCGTCGTGTCGTTCTGCGCGGGCGGGGCCGTGCTGACGGACATCTTCGGGAGCTTGGAGTTGGCGACGGGCGCGGGAGAATCGGGTATGGAGAGCGGCGCGTGAATCGCCATCAGGTGCGCCGGGCCGCTGCTCTGGGCCGCGGACGCCGCCTGCTTGACAAGCTGCTTGAAACTAACCTGAGTCGAGGAGACGGGCGACACGTGGATGGCCGAGGGTTGCGCGCCGCCGGTCTCTGCTGCCGGCGCGGACTTGGTCTGTGCCGACGGTGCGGGCTTGCCCTGCGGCGGCATCGCCGGGGCGGGCGCGCTCGACGACGCCGGGGCGGATGCGCTCGACGCCGACGACGCTGGCTTACCCTGTGCCGTCGGCGCGGGCCGGGTCTGCATCAAGGGCACGGGCCTTATCAGCACAGGCGTCTCCGCCTTGTCTTCAACGTTGGCGTCCTGCGCGTCGTCGTCTTTCTCCTCCTGCGCGTCTTTATCCTTTTTATCCTTCGCCTTCCGCGCGTCTTTATCCTTCTCACCCTGCGCGTTCTCGTCCTGAGCTTTCGGCTTACTCTGCTGCGCGCCCGCGTCGCGGACGCCGTAGACGAGCGCGGGCGCGGCGAGCGCCAGAAGCAAAGCGACCGCACACGCCCTGCGGCTGATTCGGGCGAGTCTGTTGATGCGCGCCGAGAGTTTGCGCGGGGCGAGGGAATTACTGTTTCTCATCTATCGGTGCTCCTCCAAATCGGGGATTGATGACAGGTCGCACGCATCGCCTTTGACAAAAGTATCAGGCGCTCGGCGGCTTCGGGTTCGCGCACTCGTCTCTTCACACGAAGACGTGCGTCGCCGAATCGCCGGTTGATTATGCTGCTGGCAAATGAACTGAAAAGAATGTGAGCCGTCAGATTGTCCCTTCCCCGACAGGCTCTGCGGTTGCTTCCGGACGGGCGCTTACCATCGCTTGCGCGAAGGCTCGCTTTCGTTGAACCCACATCCACGAATCGAGTGAATAATAGACTAACGGTTATCGCCCCGCAATGCTTTTAGCATTCCGGCAGCGTCAGGCGTCGGCCCGCGTCGCGCGCACGAAACGCCGCGCACGATTGCCGCGCCGACGCGCTAACGTTTCGCGCCGGCGCGGCTCAAGCGCAGCACGCCGCTTTAAGTTGACCGTGTTTGTTGCGGGGAGTTCTATCCGGCGCGGAGCGTGCGCATGATGGCGTCGCGCAGGCGTTGCGGGTGCGGCGAGACGGTCTGTGCGCTCTCGCCCTTCTGCGGGTTGCGCCAGTTGTCGAGGATGGCGACTTTGTGCGCGCAGGCGACGGTGCAGAGCGGCGCGCACCACTTCTCCGTGTTGTACTCGCGCTCGACATCCTTCTTCGTGTAGTCGGCGAGCGGGGTGCCGGGCGTGCCGCGCTGCTGCGAGCAGTAGTGCACCAGCCCGTCCTCGCAGATGTAGAGGTAGCGCGCGCCGGAGCGGCAGCGCCACTGGTTCGACTTGCCCGCGGCGAGGTTGTCCTGAAACCAGCCGAGGCGCGCGTACTCCGACTTGTTCAGGCGCTTCAGTTCCTCGTAGACCTTGCGCTCGCGTTCGGCCAGAGGCTTCAGAAGTCCGTGCCCGTCGTGGATGACGCCGACCGTGGTGGAGAAGCCGAGTTCGATGGCGCGGCGCGCGACGGCGAGCGCGTCCTCCGGGTTCTTGATGCCGCCGCCGATGACCGAGTTGATGTTGACGTGGAAGTCTGCGTGCTCGGCGATGTGGACGAGCTTGCGGTCGAGATTCTTGAGGCTCTTCTTCGAGACCTCGTCGGGCTGGACGTTGTCAATGCTGATTTGCAGGTACTCCAGCCCGGCCTCGTTCAGACGCCGGATGCGTTCGGGCGTCACGTAGTAGCCGTTGGTGATGAGACCGGCGATCATCCCGCGGCGGCGGATGTGGCTGATGATCTCGTCGAGGTCAGGGTGCATCATCGGCTCGCCGCCCGAAATCGTAATGACGGACGTGCCGAGGTCGGCCAGGCGGTCGAGCCGCCGCTTCATCTCTTCGAGCGGCACGGGGTCGGAAGTCTTGTCGTACTCGTTGCAGTAGGAGCAGGCGAGATTGCAGCGGCGCATCGGGACGACGTGCGCGAGGACGGGGTGGCTCGTGTGTATCAGGGCGCGCGTGATGAACCGCGCCTCGCGCAGCTTCAACTTCAGAAACGTGCTTCGCTTCATCAAGGCTGTTTCGTTTGACCACCCCAGCGCGGGAAAGCTCTCTCGTTTTGCACGGGCGCATCCTTTGGGAATTCCGCTAGACAATACGCAAAGAGCGTGTCGGAAGCAAGCGGCGGCGGCGTTGGCCTTGCGCCGCCGCCGGGCAAGGAGGCGGGCCTGAAAAACGGCGAAGGGTTCTGACCACTCGGCGGGCAGAACCCTTCGGGCCGTGCTTTGATTCTGGGACTCAGCCCTTGATGATCTTCACGCCAGAGGGCAGAGAGATGTCGAAGGCGTCGGAAGGGACGTTGGCGTTGCGCTGGATGTCGGTCAGGCGCACGAGCGTCGAGTCGCCGTTCTTCTCGGTGACGCGCGTCTGAACGGGCATGCCGGAGTCGTCCACCCAGACCTCCGCGAACTGGTAGCCGGCGTTACCCCTGGGCGTGAGCTTCAGCATCCACACGTGCGGGCCGCCGTCGTAGAGCGTGCCTTCGCCCGCCAGCTCGACGCTGAACTGGCTCTTCAACTGCGCGCCGGAGACGCTGAGGCTGAAGCCAAGCACGCTGTTCACCTTGTTGTTCTTCGACGCGCTCCGGGCGCTGCCCTGATAGGCCGTGTTCAGGCGCGGGCGGTAGAGCGTGTAGAGGCCATCTTTGACGGCGAGCAGTTCGACCGCGGGGCGTTTCCAGTCAACGCGGACATTCGCGTTGCCGCCCTTCGCGGCGACGTACTGCACGTCGCCGTAGTACATGTCATAGTCCTTGAGCTGCGCGTTGTACTTCTGCATTGTCAGCGCAGAGCGGAGGCTGTGCAGGTCGCGCCGGTTGCGCTCCATCTTGTTGAGGATGGAGCTGACGAGGCCAGGGCCTTGCGCCTGCGCTGTCCGGGGTGCGATGGCGAGCGGGGATGCGAGCATTAGCGCGGCAAGCGCGAACGCGAAAAACTTCTTCATGCGAACTCCTTCAAACATTTAGGGAGACTCCTGCCCGGTCTCTCGAAACCGGGTAAGTATTAGGGGATTACGGCTCGATGTCAACTTCGTAGGCGACCGTCCGACCGTCGGTGCTGCGGAGTTCCCGCCAGCCGGTCAGACGCAAGTCCGGTTTGTCGGTGATCTTGCGCGCGCAACGCTCGATGTCCTGTGCGTCCGGCTTCGGGTCGGTCGTCCCTGTCGCCCTGATAAGCAGCTTCTGTGCCGCTTCGAGTCCATTTTGATGCGCAGGGGTGCAGGTTAGTTTACCCCGCTCGAACCAGCTTTTAGGCGTGAGAAATACGAAGGCGAGGATGAGGGCGCACAGAATGTCGTACTGCCAGGTCGTGCGCCCGTATGACCACAAGATGATTCTTTTGAAGACACGCCAGAGCATAAAAATACGACAGGTGACAGATTAAGTGATGAGTGATGAGTGATAAGAAAAAAGCAGGCTCAATTTCTCATCACTCATCACTCATCACTCCTGCATTATATCTGTACGCGCGGGGTGGGGGCAACGATCTGGCCGTCGCGCATCTGGACGATGCGGCGGCACATGGCGGCGGCCTCCGGGTTGTGCGTAATCATGATGATGGTCTGGTTGAAGCGGTAGTTCATCTCCTGGAACATGTTCAGCACGATGGCCGAGTTCTCGGAGTCGAGGTTCCCCGTCGGCTCGTCTGCGAGGATGATGGCGGGCTGCGTGACGATTGCGCGGGCGAGGGCGACTCTCTGCTGCTCGCCGCCGGAAAGCTCCAGAGGCTTGTGGTGCATCTTGTCTTCGAGTTGGAGCATGCGCAGGGTTTCGCGGCGTCGTTCGGGGTCGCCGCCCTTGTCGCCGCCGTGTATGCGCTCGGCGAGCTTGAGATTGCCCTCGGCGGTTAAAGTCGGGAAGAGGTTGAAGCGTTGGAAGACGAAGCCGATCTTGCGGCGGCGGATGTCTGTGCGCCGCGCGTCCGAGGCGGCGGTCAGGTCTTCGCCGTCAAGCGTGATGCGTCCCGACGTGGGCGTGAGCAGCCCGCCCAAAAGATGCAGCATCGTTGACTTGCCGCAGCCCGAAGGCCCCATGATGGCGACGAACTCGCCCTCCTCCACGTCCAGAGACACGCCGCGCAGCGCGGGCACGTCCACGCTCCCGACGCGATAGACCTTCGACAGATTTTCCGCCCGTAAAATGGTTCTCATTAGCAGTAAATGGTGAATGGTAAATGGTAAATGGTGGAAAAACAAAAGCCGTCTTTCTATTCACCATTTACCATTTACTATTCACTCATAGGCGAGCGCGCTCACCGCGTCGAGGTTGGCGGCGCGCACCGCAGGGTAGAGCGCGCCGAGTGCGCCGCCAAACAGCCCGATGAGCGCCGCCGTGAGCGCCCATGCCCAGCCGTATTCAAAGACGAGGCCGGAGGAGTGCTGGATCAGGTAGCCTGCGAGGAGAGAGACGGCGAACCCGGCGGCGACGCCGACGATGCTGATGAGCATCGCCTCCTTCTCTATCTCGCCGACGATGTAGCCGCGCGACGCGCCGAGCGCCTTCAGGATGCCGATCTCGCGCGTCCGCTCCGTGATCGTCGTGTACATGGCGAGCATCACGACGAGGCCGCTCACCACCGCGGAGAGCACGACGAGCGTGCGGAGGAAGACGCCGAGGAACGGGATGCTCTTCTCGAAGTTCGTCACGATGTCGCGCGTCAACTGAATCTTGTTGCCGGGCAACTGCTCGTCAATCCTGCGCGCCATCTCGACCGCCTGGTCGGGGTTCTTCAGCTTGACGTAAACCCACGTGCACTTGCCCGGCGCTTCGAGCGCGTCCTGCATCGCCGCCAAAGACATCTTGACGCGCGGGCCGGCCTCCGGCGTGTAGATGCCCGTGACGGTGTAGGGCTGGTTGCCGAAGAGCTTGATGGTGCTGCCGACCGAGAGGTGGTTGCTCCGCGCCTTCGTCTCGTCAACGACGACCTCGTTGACCGCCTGCGGCGCGCGTCCCGCGACGAGCTGCATCTCGTTCATCGCGGCGAACGACTGCCAGTCCACGCCCTCGACCTGCTCGAAGCCGATGCCCTTGCCGCCCTGCGAGATGTAGCGGATGGCGGGCAAAGCCACCGCCACGCCGTCAACCTTCAAAAGCTCGTCCGCATACTTGACGGGCAAGGAGGCCGTCGTGCTCATCAGCTCCGACCCGCTCGAACGCGTGAAGATGATCTCGGCCTTCAGGTTCGACGAGCGCCGCTGCAAGTCGTTCGCCATCCCGCGCGCCAGCCCCGTGAACAGCATCACCAGACACACGCCGAGCGCCACGCCCGCCGCGCTCACGACGGCGCGCACCGGACGCTGGCGCACGTTGGCTGTGACAAGGCTCTCCATCAGCGTGTTGGGTGTTGGGTGTTGGGTTCTAGGTTCCAGCTTTTAAGTCCGGTCAGCGGAACATGCTCGCCGCCGTACATCAACACCAGAACCTAAAACCCAACACCCAACACCTATTTCCTCTTGGCGTCCAGATCAACCTCTTGCAGGCCGGAGGTGTTTTTCAGGACGAAGATGTCGGGGTCGTACGGCTGGTCAACTTTGACCGCGCCGGGATCTTGGAAGGCGATGCGAATCGAGTAGTGATCCTGCGGGCGCGTCAGTTCGATCTGCGCGGGCAGACGGTAGCGCCCCCCCTCGCCGAAGTTCTGTTGGTTGCTGTAAACCACGTCGGTCAGGAGCCGCCCACGCTCGTCGTAACTCTGCACGCGCGCGAGCCGGAGCGCGCTGACGCGGTCGAACCAGAAGCGTCGAAGGACGCGCGCACGTCCCTGCCCCTGCGGTTCAAGCTCGCTCAGGATGTAGTAGCCGCGCACGACGCGCCCGCCCGGCTTCGCACCGGGGCGCATGTCCGGCTCTTCCTCAAACGACTCGGAGACGGCGTAGACGCGGTTCGGGTCGTCGCCCGCGACCGCGGGGACGAGCAGCGCCTCCGTCAGGTGCTGCGGGCGCAGAGATGAGAGAGCGCTCACGGTGGCGCGCTGCATCGCCTCCTCGCGCTTCTTGCCGCCCCCGTTGCAGTCGGGCGACGCGCCTTTGCCGTCGGAGTCGAGCCTTTCGTAGATGGCGCTGTTCGTGCCCGTCACGAAGCGCTTGTACTTGGCGTCGCCCAGGTAGACGGCGGCCCAGAAGCGCTGCCCCGTGGAACTCATCTCCGCGACCTTCGTACCGACGACGGGGAGTTGAATCAGCAGATAAACCTGGCCCGGCCGCTGCACGACGACGCGCCCGTCGGCTGTGCGGTACTTCTCGGCGATGCCGCACTCGGCGAAACTGTTGTCGAGGAACTGCACGTCAACCCTGCCGTTCAAAGAGCGCACGGCGGCCACGCGGTTGATCTCCTCGAACATCTTCGAGAGGTCGGCCTCGACGAGCGGCGTCAGAGGCTGCGGCACCGCGATCTTCTTGCTTGGCTTGAACAGGTTGCACCCCGCGAGCAGCAGAGCCGCCGCCAACACCAGCGCCACACGCGCGGGCGACACACTCTCAGAGATTTTCGGCTTGGGCATCCGAGAAAGAAAGTGACCGAGCGGGGCCAGTATCTCCTCAGCGATTTTCGTTAGAACAATCAAAGGAAGCTAACAAACGCGCTTCGGCCTTGTCAACGCAGGGGCGGGACGGGAGCCAAGCGGACAAGTTTTCCGGCACTATGGCCGACGCGTCTGCCTCACGCGTCCGACGCGTGCGCTCTGCCACTCCACGGCCTGCCGACCGTCCCACCCACCGACCGTCCGACCAATCGTCCGGCCTGCTGCCGTCTGCCATCTATCGCCCGCCGCCCGCCGAGTTGATTTCCGCGCGCGCGCCCGCGAGCGCCGCGAACACTTCGCGCACGACCTCGCCGCACGCGCCTTCGAGTCCGAAGTCGCGCCCCTCTGCGCCCTCCCAGAACTCTTCCAACCCGCGCGCGCCTGCGCGCTCGAACGCGAGAGCCTGCGCCAGAAGGTCAACCACGTCCGCCGCTTTCACCAGCCGCGCCTCCATGCTCGCGCGCTCCTCGTAGTCCTCGTGCAGTTCCCCGTAGCGCCCTGCGTGGGCGTCGCCCGCGCCGCGCATCACGTCGTCGAAGGCCGCGCGCTCCGCCGTCCTGCGCGCCTCTCTGCCGTAGTAGTCGGCCATTGTGCGCGGCATGTCGCCCGTGCGCGTCTCCTGAAGGTCGTGCAGCAGCGCGAGCCGCAGCACGCGCTCGACGTTCAACTCCACGCCGCGCGCCGTGCACTCGTCCGCCAGCAGCATCGCCGTCAGCGCCACGCCGTAACTGTGAGCCGCCACGGACTCCGCCCCCGGCGGCAGTCCGCGCAGAACCCAGCCCGTCCGGTCGAGCCGCTTGAGTCGCTGAAGTTCGAGAAGAACGGAGAGCATCTTAGATTTTTAATTATTGACTTGCGATTGAAGGCGCTTGACCTTTTTGACTGTAGCCGAAAGCAGGCTGCCGACAGCTTTCAAATCAAAAATCGCAAATCAACAATCTAAAATTCACGCGAACATTTTGCCGGGGTTCAGTATGCCGTTGGGGTCGAGGGCGCGTTTGATGCGGCGCATGGCTTCGATTGTCTCGCCGCCGAGCGCCATGTCTAAGTAAGGGGCTTTGACGTAGCCGATGCCGTGCTCGCCGCTGATCGTGCCGCCCAGATTCACCGTAGCCGCGAAGGTCTCGCCGACGGCCTGGCGTGCGCGCCGGACGGCCTGCGCGTCCGTGCGTTCGCACATGAAGTTGACGTGGATGTTGCCGTCGCCGAGGTGTCCGAAGTTGACGACGAAAGTCTGGTGCCGACGCCCGATCTCCTCGACGCGCTCGATGAGTTCGGGCACGCGCGAGCGCGGCACGACCACGTCCTCGTTGAACTTGAGCGTCCCGAATTTCTTTATCGCGGGCGACAGCGCCCGGCGCACGTCCCACAACTTATCTTCCTCCTGGCGCGTCTCCGAGCGGAGCACGTCGTAGCCGCCTGCGTTTTTCACCACCTCTTCGACGACGCGCGCCGTGCGCTCGACCTCCTCGCGCGAGCCGTCCGTCGAGACGAGGAGGAGCGCGCCCGCCTGCGGGTCTATGCCGAAGGCGAACTCCGTCTCGACGGCGCGGATGGAGTTGCGGTCGAGCACTTCGATGGCGACGGGCGTGACGCGCTCGCGCGTGAATGCTGCGGGGCAGGCGCAGGCCGCCGCCATCGTCTTGAACGTGGCGCGCACGGTGCGCGTCGCTTCGGGGAGCGGCAGGAGCTTGAGCGTCGCCTCGGTAATGATGCCGAGCATCCCTTCCGAGCCGCAGACGAGTCCCGTCAGGTCGAAGCCGACGACGTTTTTACTCACCCGCCCGCCGGTCTGAATGATCTCGCCGGTGGGGAGCACGACTTCGAGGCCGAGGACGTAGTGCTTCGTCACGCCGTACTTGGCCGAGCGTATGCCGCCCGCGTTCTCGGCGATGTTGCCGCCGATGAAAGAGTTCTTGTAAGAGGCCGGGTCGGGCGGGTAGAAGAGGCCCAACTGTTCGACGGCCTGTTGCAGCGCGTAGGTCGTCACGCCCGGCTCGGTGACGGCGTAGAGGTTCGCGGCGTTGATTTCCTTAATCTGATTCATGCGGTCGGTGCCGATGACGATGCCGCCCTCGATGGGCACGGCCCCGCCCGTGTAGCCGACGCCGCCGCCGCGCGCCGTCACGGGAAAGCGCCGCTCGTTGGCGAGTCGCAGGATGGCGGAAATCTCTTGCGCCGTGCGCGGCAGCACGACCGCTTCGGGCGGGAACTTCTCCTTCAAGGCGTCCTGCGCGTAAGGCTCGACGCGCTCCTCGTCAACGAGCACGTGCGACGCGCCGACGATCTCCGAAAGGCGCGCGAGCACTTCCGCGTCGGACGCTGCGGTTCGCGTCCGACGGCCCAGACGCTCCGCGATGTCGGGTGACATTGACATGGCTTTTCGCTTTCCTCTCGCGCAATACTAACTTGGCTGCGGCGGCGCATCAACGTGCCGAGGTCGGCGGCTTACACGTCTTCCGCCTCTCTGTGGCAAAATCAATCCATGAAGCGCCGGGCCAGATTCGTCGTGCAGGAGCACCACGCGAGCCGTCTGCACTGGGATTTTCGTCTGGAGATCGGCGGCACTTTGAAGAGCTGGGCCGTGCCGAAGGGGCCTTCGCTCGACCCGGCGTCGAAGCGTCTGGCCGTCGAAGTGCCCGACCACGCGCTCTCGTACATGACTTTCGAGGGCGTGCTGCCCGAAGGCACTTACGGGGCGGGGCGCGTCTATCGTTGGGACATGGGGACGTTCGAGCCGGAGGAGGAAGACCCCTCCGCCGCGTGGCGCGCGGGCGGGCTTCGCTTCCGGCTCGAAGGCGTGCGGCTGCGCGGGCGCTGGCGTCTCTTCCGCATGAAGGGGCGCGAGGAGAGGGGCCGCCCGCTCTGGCTCTTGCAGAAGGTCGAAGACGAGTTCGCCGTCGAGGGCCACGCGGCGGAGGTCATCGGAGAAGAGAAGAGGCCGAAAGCTTCGGCGAAGAAAGGCTCGACGAAAAAGAGGAAGACGAGCTAAAGGGCGTCGCGGGG
>DATARW010000072.1:0-45824 GCA_036263975.1 Pyrinomonadaceae bacterium | reverse complement strand
CTCATCACTTGGTTTCATGCCTTCTCCAAGCCCGCGTACTTCTCGACGAGCTTCTTCTGGCCGAAGCCGGGGAAGCTGACGAGGAGCTTGGCCGAGTCGCCCGCGCCCTCGCGCCGCAGCACGAGGCCGCGCCCGTACTTGGGATGCTTGACGTGCGTGCCGGGCACGAAGCCGCCGCCGGAGGATGTTGAAGATGACGTGGCGGCACTTGCGCGCGTCGTCGCGTTCGTTCGGGCGGGCGGTGGCGGCGGTTGGCTCGGCGCGTCCGGCTGTGTGGCCTGTTTGGCGGCGGCGGCGTTGCGGCTGATCTGGTCGCCGCGGCGGCGGAAGAATTCGGCGATGGAGTCAACGCTGTCGTAGGTCTTGCCGCCGTAGGGCTTCTCCGGCTTCGAGGTCTCGCCGCGGAGCACGCGCGCCGTGTGCCGCGCCTCGGTGGCCGACGAGTTGCGCGCGAACGAGAGCCAGGACGCGCCGCGCGAGAGGTCTTCCAAGAGTTCGAGCGGCATCTCGTTTAAGAACTGCGAAGGCTCCGAGACCAGCTCCTCGCCGTACACGCGCCGACGCATCGAGTGCGTGACGTAGAGGAAACGCTCGGCGCGCGTGATGGCAACGTAGGCCAGGCGTCGCTCCTCTTCGAGTTCCGCCCTGTCGGCGGCGGCGCGCGCGTGCGGGAACAGCCCGTCCTCCATGCCGACGATGAAGACGAGCGGGAATTCGAGACCCTTCGCGGAGTGCATCGTCATCAGCGTGACGGGCGCGTCGCCTTTGTACTGGTCTGTGTCGGAGACGAGCGCGGCGGCATCTATGAAGTCGCGCAACCCCGCGCCCTCCTCCGAGTCGTAGTCCACGGCGGCGTTGACGAGTTCCTGAAGGTTCTCCAAGCGACTCTCGGCCTCTTCCGTGTTCTCGGCCTTGAGCGCGTCGCCGTATCCGGTGTCGAGGATGGCGGCCTTGACGACCTCGGACGCCGACTCCTTCTGCGCGCGCGCGACCAGCCCCTCGATGATTGTCTGAAACTTCCTGAGCGCGGAGACGGCGCGCGGGCTGAAGCCCTCGCCCTGTGTCGTGATGATGCCGACGGCCTCCCAGAGCGAGACGCCGAAGTCTTTGGCGCGGGCGTAGAGTTCGTCGAGCGTCTGCTTGCCCAAGCCCCGCGTCGGCGTGTTGACGACGCGCATGAGCGCGACCGAGTCGTGCGGGTTTAAGGCGAGCTTCAAATACGAGACGATGTCGCGCACCTCTGCGCGCTCGTAGAAAGAGAAGCCGCCGACGATGTTGTAAGCGGTGCCGGTGCGCCGCAAGGCTTCTTCAAAGAGGCGCGACTGCGCGTTCGTTCGGTAGAGGACGGCGGCGCGCAAAGCGGGGTCGGCGCGGCGGTGATCCTCAATCTTGGCGGCGACGAAGCGAGCCTCCCCCTCGGCGTCCGCCGCCTGGTAGTAGCGGACGGGCGAGCCGGCGGGGTTGGCCGTCCAGAGGGTCTTGTCCTTGCGCTCGGTGTTGTGCTTGATGACGGCGTCCGCCGCGTCGAGGATGGTCTGCGTCGAGCGGTAGTTCTGTTCGAGCTTGATGACCTTTGCGTTTGGATAGTGCTCCTCGAAGTTGAGGATGTTCGAGATGTCGGCTCCGCGCCAGCGGTAGATTGATTGACTCTCGTCGCCGACGACGCAGATGTTCTGCTGCCGCTGGGTCAGAAAGTTGATGAGCGCGAACTGGAGCGAATTCGTGTCCTGATACTCGTCAACGAGGATGTAGCGGAAACGCTCGTTGTAGTAGACGCGCACGCCCTCGCTCTTTCTGAGCAGGCGCACGGCCTTGATGAGCAGGTCGTCGAAGTCGAGCGCGTTGTTCGAGACGAGGCGCTCTTCGTAGAGCTTGAAGACGCGGGCGATTGCCGAGCGCTTCTCATCGTGTGACTCGACGCGTGCGGCGTAAGCTTCGGCGTCGAGTCCGGAGTTCTTGGCGTGGCTGATGGCGCTCTGCGTCTGGCGCGGGGCCAGACGCTGTTCGTCGTAGCCGAGGTCTTTGATGCAGCTTTTGACTACGCGCGCGAAGTCGTCCTGGTCGTAGATGGTGAACGAGCGCGTGTAGCCCTCCTCCAGCTTCTCGATGTCGCGCCGGAGCATCCGCACGCAAAGGCTGTGGAAGGTCGAGACGAGCGGCGCGCTCGCGAGTTTCTGGTCGCCGATGAGTTTCGTCACGCGCTCGCGCATCTCCTGCGCGGCCTTGTTCGTGAAGGTGACGGCGAGGATGTTGTGCGGCGCGACCCCGCGCTCCGCGATGAGGTAGGCGATGCGGACGGTGATGACGCGCGTCTTGCCTGAGCCTGCGCCCGCGAGGATGAGCAGAGGCCCCTCGGTCGCCTCGACGGCCTCGCGCTGTCGTTCGTTGAGCGCTGAGAGTAAGTCCATAATGAAAAGCTGTCAGCGGTCAGTTTTCAGCATTCGGCTGTATCCGTCTCGACGCCGGAACCTGAAGTAAAACTCATCTGTCAGAATACGAAAAGGCTGAATGCTGAACGCTATTTTATGAGTTTCTGAATCGCCTTGAACTGCTCGTGCCGCGCGTCGCGCATGAGTTCAAACAGGGCCATCTCGGTCGAAGAGGGAAGCGCGCCGGACTGTCGCATCTTCTCGATGCCGATCTGCCTGTTTTGCTCGGCGCGCGCGGAGATGCAGTCGGTCAGGAGGTGCACCTGATAGCCGCGCGCAAGGAGGTCGTGCGCGGTCTGGTTGACGCAGACGTGCGCCTCGATGCCGCACAGCAAGACCTGGCGCGCGCCCGCGCGTTCGAGCTGCGAGACGAACTCCTGCGCGCCGCAGGAGCTGAAGGCGGTCTTCTCAATCGGCTCGAAGGCTTCGGACAGCACGGCGCGAATCTCGCCCGCCGTGTGTCCCAGACCTTTGGGATACTGCTCGGTGACGACGACCGTGACGCCGAGGAGCTGCGCGGCGTGCGCGACGAGGGCAACGCGCGCGGCCAATTCCGCGAAGTCGGGGATGGGTTGGCGGAAAGACTCCTGCATGTCAATGACGGCGAGCGCCGTCTGCTTGAGGTCGAGCGTGTTTTCGTGCCGCATGAATCACCCCCTGAAAGAGAAGAAGCATTTAAGCACACGTCGCCCGCGGCTCAAAACAGACGCGCCCGCGCTTGCTCTTTTGAGTCGAGCTTAACAGGATGATGACTCACCGCAGAGACGCAAGCGGACACAGAGGAAGCACAGAGAGTTTGAATCCCTCTGTGCCGTCTCCGCGTCCTCTTGTGTCTCTGTGGTTAATCTTAGACTCGATGAACTCGAATGAAGATGAAGCTAGAGCTTGCCCGCGGCGCGCTTGGCCTCTTCGTTGATGCGCTTGAGACGCGCGATCTTCTCTTCCATCGTCTCGCCGGGCTTGGGCTGGAGTTCGGGAGGAACCTTGAAGCCGCCCGCGCCCTTCTTCGCCTTCGGCGCAGGCGAGGCCGCGCTTTTCGCCTCCGCCGCTTTCGGCCTCTCGTCCTTCGGTGCGCCGGGCGTCAGCTCGGTCGAGGCTTCGGGCGCGAGGTCTGAGACGGTCTCGGCCCCGGCGGCTGGCGAGGCGGTCGCGGCGGTCGGACTCAAGGGCGCGGCGGAAGCCTGACCCGTCGCGGCCTGAGCCTCCGCCGCGGGCCTGTGCGCGTCGGCTGAAGCGGACGAGTCAGCGGCGGGGGCGATGGTCGCAGCGCCCCCGCCCCTCGCGGCGGGCGCTGGCGAAGTCTTCGCCGTCACTGGCGGAGCCGTCGCAGGCTTCGCGGTGGACGCGGACTTGCTGGCGATTGCGGGGCGTGGCTCCGGCTCGCCGCGCCAGGCGGGCGTAGGGTACTCGTAGACGGGGAGCGTGCCGCCCGCGGCTTGCAGGATGGCGGCGAGGTCGCTCTCGACGTAGCGGCGCTGCTTGGAGGGGTCGCGCACGTGTCCCTGCGGCGGCCCCATGTAGAGCGTGCCGCAGGACTGGCAGCGGTAGAGCACGTCGTCGCCGCGCAGGAAACTCGCGGCGGAGTGCTGCGTGTTGAGCTGCTTGAGGTGGCCGTTGCAGAGCTTGCCTTTCTCGTTCTTCTCGTTGCACACGGTCTGGCCCGGCGTGAAGCGTTTGGGCACGCCCGTACGAGACTCCTGCTGCTCGGTCGGCGCTTGTTTGGCGACCGGCTCCGTCTTGTTCGCTTCGCTCGACATGATCTTCGGGTCGGATTCCTTCTCGGCTGTAATGGAAGTGTGCGAGTCGGCCCCACGCCGCAACTTGCCAGCATCTTACGGGCAAGCCGCGGCAAAAACAAGGATGAAGGCGGCAAGGATGAAGGATGAAAGAAAGGCAAACGGCTTTCACTTCCGTCTTCATCTCTGCCGCCTTCATCCTTTACTATGCGTCGCATGTGGAAGAGAGTGCTGGCGGGTCTGTGGCGGGGCACGCCTCTGTTCGTGAGGCGCGCGGGAGTGTGGCTGACGCAGCCGCGGTTCCGTGTGACGGCGGGCGCGGTCGTGTGCGACGAGCGCGGGCGGGTGCTGCTGCTGCGCCACGTGCTTCGCAAAGGGAGCGGTTGGGGCATACCGGGCGGCTTCCTGCGCGCGGGCGAGCAGCCCGAAGAGGCCGTCCGGCGCGAGGTGCGCGAGGAGACGGGGATCGAACTCGAAGCGGTCGGGCTGTTGTTCGTGCGTGCGCTTCGCGGCGTCCGGCAGGTCGAAGTCATCTTCCGCGCCTCGATGCGCGCCGAGGCGCTCGCGGGGCTGGAGAAAAACTTCGAGATTGACCGCGCCGAGTTGTTCGCGCCCGCGGAGCTGCCCGAAAACCTGGCCCCGGATCAGCGGCGCATCATCAGCAGCGCGCTTGAGGCTAGCGCAAACCCGACCGAGTAGTGGTATGCTGTGCGGAAAAATAGAGGCTAGAGACTAGAGGCTAGGGGCTGGTTAAATCGCCTCGCGTTCGGCGCGGGTTGCACTATTGACAATCCGACTAGCCCCTAGCCTCTAGTCTCCAGCCCCTAACTAAATCCACAGGAGAGAAACGACCGACATGATGCCGCGACTGATACCTGAGCAGGACGAGGTGATGGGCATTCTGAAGAGGACGGGCGCGTTCCGCGAGGGCCACTTCGTCTATCCTTCGGGGCAGCACACGCCGCACTACTTCCAGATGCCGCTCGCCTTCCGCTACTACGACATGGCGCGTGTGCTCGCCGTCGCGCTCTCGCGCAAGCTCCGGCTGGAGAAAGACGTTTCGAGCGCGCTCCCCAAAATCTCGATCATCTCGCCCAGCCCCGGCGGCATTCCCGTCGCCTTCGCCGTGCGCGAGGCCCTGAACGCCGAGCAGATTTACTGGGCCGAGCGCGAGGACGGCAAGCGCATGTTCCGGCAGTATGTCAATGCGGGCGAGGTCAACCCCTGCGTCATCGTTGACGACATCTCGCGCACGGGCAAGGCGCTGCAAGAGGCGTCCGAGCTGGTGAGCCAACTCGGCGCACGCATCATCGGCTGCGGCGTCATCGTCCGCTTCCGCAGCTCGCCCGACCGCCTCGAAATCCCCGGCGGCGACCCCATCCCCATCCTCTCGCTCGCTGAGTTCGACGCCAAGTGGTACGACAACGGCGACTCCTGCGCCGAGTGCAAGAGGGACTCGCCGGTCGAGCACGTCCGCTTCTAGCGAACGGGAATGCAAAAGGCAAAAATAAAAAGGCAAAAGTGAGGACGCGCTCCCGCGCGAAGAACTCCTCTTCACTTTTGCCTTTTCACTTTTGCCTTACATCTCGTGCCGATTGGTGAGCGCCTTGTCCATCGTGACCTCGTCCACGTATTCGAGGTCGGAGCCGACGGGCATGCCCATAGCAATGCGCGTGACGCGGACGCCGAGGGGCTTGAGGAGCCGGCTGACGTAGCTCGCGGTGGCCTCGCCCTCTGTGTTCGGGTTGGTGGCGAGGATGACTTCGCGCACCTCGACGCCGTCGTTGTTTTCGGGCCGGAGGCGCGGCAGCAGATTGGCGAGGCGGAGGTCTTCGGGGCCTAAGCCCCGGATGGGCGAGAGCGCGCCGTGCAGCACGTGGTAGAGGCCGTTGTAGCCGCGCGTCTTCTCGACGGCGACGAGATTGTAAGGCTCTTCGACGACGCAGATCATCGAGCGGTCGCGCGAAGTGGACGAGCAGAAGCGGCACGGCTCAACGTCGGTGAGATTGTTGCAGACCGTGCACATCACGATCTTGCGCTTCACGTCTTCCATCGCCGCGACGAAACGATCCACGTCCTCCTGCGTCATCCGCAGCACGTGGAAGGCGAGCCGCTGCGCCGTCTTCTGCCCGATGCCGGGCAGGCGCTTGAACTCGTCTATGAGCTTGGTTACGGGTTCGGAATACTCAAGCATAGAAAATTTTTGATTTTAGATTTGCGATTGATAGCTCTGAGTTGTTGGCCGTTAGCTGTTAGCTTCTTCGTCTAAAGCTGAAGGCTAACAGCCAGAAGCCAGCCGCCTAAAATCTAAAATCTAAAATCGCAAATCAGAGGAGTCCGGGCGGGAGCATGCCGCCGAGCTTGGACTTCATGGCCTCGTCAACTTTGCGGCCCGCCTCGTTGACGGCGGCGACTATGAGGTCTTGGAGCATCTCCACGTCGCCGTCTTTGACGGCCTCCGGGTCAATCTTGATTGACTCGACCTCCTTCGTGCCGCGCATCTGGACGGTGACGACGCCGCCACCGGCAGTGGCGTCAACCACCATCTCCTCCATCTCCTTCTGCATCTTCTCCTGCATGGCCTGCGCCTGCTTCATCATCTGCTGGATGTTCATGCCGCCCGGAAATTTCATCTCGCTTGACCTCGCTCGTTGCGTTGAAGTTTTACTGAAGAGTCGGCCCGCGCGGACATCCTAGCGTCCGCCCGCCGTAAATGCAAAGAGGGTCGCCCGGCGGCGGCGCGCGATAAAGTTGAAGCTGCATCGCACGAAGGGTCGGCGCAGCGTCGCACGAAAGTTGAAGCTGCATGGCGCGAAAAGTCGAGGCGGCGGCGCACGAAAAGAACTTGAGGCCGCAGCCCTCGGACGACCCCGGCCTCAAGTTTGATGAAGTCCGCGGCAATCTCGGCTCCCGAACACGCGCCCGCGTCCGTGCGGCCTGACCTCAAGCGCCCGCTTACTTCTTCGACGCCCCGGCGACCGCCTCGACGTTGAGGAGGATGCGGAAAATGCCGGTCTGCTTGATGCCGAGCAGGAATTGCACGTTGACTGAGTCGCCCGGCGCGAGCGGCGCGGAGAGAGTGACCGTCCCGACTGACAGGGACGAGTTGTAGCCGCCGCCGTTGCCGCCCGTGCTGCTCAACTGCGTGGGCGGCTCTTCGAGAGTGGTTCCCTGGGCGTTGACGGTGCACGGCATGGGGCCGCCGCACGTGTCAGGGTCGCTCACGTTCGAGACGGAGACCTGTGCGGAGGAGAGGGCGCGCAGGTCGGCCACGCCCGAACCGGCGGGGGAGGTCGTGATCTCGACGATGCGGAAGCGCAGTTGGACGAAGGGCGTGCCGGTGTTGTTCGTCACGCGGCGGCGTATCGAGAGCGTGCCGAGCGGCGAGTTGTGTCCGGGGTCTGGCGTAAAATCGCGGGAGCGGTTCGGCGGCTCCGACGCGGGCACAGAGCGGTCGAGCGGCGCGATGGCGACCTGAGAGTTGCGCTGGACGTGGCTCGAAAGGTTCTCCGGCCCCGGCGCACCGAGCCTCTGCCCCGCCGCCGTGAGCGTGCCGCCCGTGTCCACGAAGAAGAAGTCCGCCGCGTTATCATTCGTGTCCTTCGGCACTCCCGGCGTCGTGCACCCGACGCCGGATTGGTACGAGCACAAGCTGCGATAGAAGCTGTGTTCGAGGTTCTGCGCGATGTCCGAAGGGGCGAGCGCCGGGTAGCCCCCGCCCTCTTTGTAGAGCGCGTTCGCTTCAGACGTTGCGCCCGCGGCGTCGAGGCGTGCGCCCGCGCCCGCGAAGTTTGAAGGGTTCGCGGTGCGGAAGACGGCGATTCCCATGTTGTCCGGGATGTCGAGCGTGTAGCCGTCGGCGGGCGTGCCGTCGCCGAGGAGGATGGGGTCGCCCGTGGCGTTCGTCGTCGCCGCGCCGTCGTTGCCCGCGGGGTAGCCGGAGAGCGAGTAGCCGAGCGTGTTGACGCCGAGGAAGTGGCCGCGCGCAGGGATGAGTGTGCCGTTGGGGATGACGAAGCGCACCACGCCGTCTGAGGCCGCGAGCGCCCAGCCCTTCGAGCCGTCGGTCGTCGTCACCAGCAGCGGCGTGTCCGTATTGTTGTAAAGCTCTACGAATTCGTCGTTGGCCTGTGGCGAGGTGTCAAACACGTCCGAGGGCGAGGTGAACGAGACAGAGGGCGGGGCGAACGAGACGGAGGCTCGCGGCTTCGACTTGGTGCTGCTATTCGTTGCGGGGCCGCCAGCCGCGGCGCTGCCACCTTTCGCGGGCGCGACCGAGGTGCCGGTTGTGCCGGGGCCGCGCAGTCGGAACTCGCTGATGATGAGCTGACCCGCGCCCGCCGACTCGTCGTCGTTCGCAATCGTGCCCGTGCCCGTGCCGCGGTTGATGGTCGCGCCCGACGCGTTGCCGAGCACGACGCGGAAGGTCTCGTCCAACTCCGGCGTGGTGTCGCCGTTGACGTGGACGGTGATGGTCTTCAACGTCTCGCCCGCGGCGAAGTTGAGCGTGCCGCTCGCGGACTGATAGTCAACATCGGCGGTCGTGGCCGTGGCGTCCTGCGTGGCGAAATCCACGGATGCGTTGACGGCGGTGCTGCCCGCCTTCGTGACGTTGAAGGTGAACGCGGTCGTCCCCGTGTTGCCCTCGGCGTGCTTCACGTCGTCAATTGAGAAGGCGGGCGGCGAGTTGACCGTGACGACTGCGTCGTTGCCGTCGCCGCCCGTGTAGCTGATCGTCGCGTCGAAGCCGGAGTTGAGGAAGTTCGAGATCGTCGCGCCTTCGGGCAGGCCGTTGAAGGTGCCTTTGATGGCGTCCGCGCCGTCGTTGTTGACGACGACGAACGAACGACCTGCGACGGACGTGAGCGTGCCGCTGAGGGCGAGGTTGACGCCGTCGAGGCTGACCTGGCCGACGACGTTGAGCTGCTGGTACTGCGTGTCGGCGTTCGTGCCGTTGATGGCGACGGAGAGGTTTGCGCCGGACGGGAAGGCAAGCGTGCCCGTCGCGCCCATGCTCACGTCCGTCCCCGCCGCCGCAGGGGTGACGCTCGCGCCCGCGCCGGGCGTGAGCGTGACGCTGCCGCCGCCGGTATCGAGCGAACCGGCGTCGAGGTTGATCGCGCCGCCCGATGAAAGGTTGACGTTGGTCGAAGCGGGGCGCGTGACGCCCGCGCTGACGTTGATCGCGCCGCTGCGAGAGTCGCCGACGTTGAGCGTGCCGCAGGTGAAGAGGTCGAGTTCGGCATCTTCCAGTCCTAGCTGCGTCGGAGAGTCCGCTCCGCCGAGATCAATCACACGCGCGTCGGTCTTCTGACGCAGCGTCAGGGCGTTGGGGCCGGCGTTCACAGAGACGTTGGAGTTGTGGAAGTCCAACGTGTCGGCGATGAACGTATTGATCGCGCCGCTGAGGGTCATCGTGGTGTCGTCCACGATATGGATTCCGGCGCTGGTCGGGTCGTCGTCGCCCGCGGTGCCGTTGACGGTCAACGCGCCCTTGCCCGTCGTGTTGACGGAGACCGCCTGCGTGCCCCTGGAATTTTCAAAACGCACGCCGTCCTGATTCGTGCCCGTCGCGCCGCCCGCGACGCCGTTGATGCTGATGTCGCCGTTCACGGCGGAGACGGTCGTTCCCGGCTGGCCTCCCCCGTCGAGGCCGACGCCGTAGCAGTCGCTTGAGCCGCTTCCGCCCGTGCCCGTCAGCGAGATGCTGGCCGGGCCGGAAGCGACCAACGTCGCGCCGCTGTCAACATCAATGCCGTTATTGCCGGGGCCGCTGCCGCTGCCGCCGTGGCCGTTGATCGAGATGTCGCCCGCGAGCGAAGTGATGGTCGTCCCCGCGCCCTCGACCTGCACGCCGCGGTTCTGATTCGTGCCCTGCCCGGCGGTGCCGTCGAGCGCAACGGTTCCCGCGCCGGACGCGTTGGAGGTCGAGTTGATCGTCGAGCCGTTGTTGACGTGGATGCCGAAGTGGGAGTTGGTCGTCGCGTCCGTTCCGCCCTTGCCTTTCAAGCTAATGTTGCCGGTGCCAGACGCGTTGATGGTCGCGGCGTCGAGCGTGATCCCTTTGAAGTCGCCAGCCGTCGGTGAAGCCTGCTGATCGGCCTCGATAGACAGGTTGCCGTTCTCGACTTGAAGCTTCGACGCGGAGCCGAAGGAGATGCTCCGGCTCACCTTGAAGGTCGCCGCGCCCTTGCCTGAGAGGGTGACGCGTGCGCCGGGGGCGAAGGCCAATGCGTCCGTGCCCGGCGTCGGGTCGTCGTTCTGCAAGTCAACGTCGAGGTTGGCGTCCGCAGCGAAGGTGATCGAGCCGTCGAAATTCACAGTGTCGTCGCCGGTGCCGCCGTCGAGCGTCAGGCTCGGCAGGGACGCGGAGAACGCGCCGACGTTGATCGTGTCGCCCCCCGCCGCCGCGTTGACAGTGATGCTGCTGACGCCGTTGAGCGAGAGGTCGCCCGAATCACCCGCGACGACGGCGCTGCCGTCAATGGAGAAGGTGCGGGCGGCGGCGGCGAACTTGATGTTCCCGGCGCTCGGCTCAAGGACGGCGAGCGTGTCGCCGTTGCCCGAAACGTCCGTGACGACAATCGCGCCGCCCGTGGTCGTGACGGTGTAATCCGGGCTGACGCCCGTCCCGCTGACCGCGACGTTCCGCGTCGTCGCGCCGTCGCTCGCGTTGAAGACGTTGCCGCTCTCGACGCCCTGCGTTGTCGGCGCGAAGCGCACGAAGATGGTCGTCGCCGCGACCATCCCGCCCGACTGCGTGAGAGTCAAGGACGGGCCGAAGCCCGCGCCCGTGGTCTTGGAAACCTGAAAATCCGCAGGGGCGGCGACATTGAGGTCGGCGGTCAGGTTGCTGCCCGAAACTGTGTAGGTCTGTTCGGCGGAGAAGCCCCCGACGGCGATGCTGCCGAAATTCAGAGGCCCGCCGTTGATCGTTATCGAGGGCGGGGGGTTGTCGTCGTTCCGGATTGTCAGCGTCGTGGCTGTGGGCGAGCCGAGGAGCGCGCCGCCCTGCGCGTTCGAGAGGGAGAGGTTGACCGTCTCGTCCGGCTCGAAGGCCGTGTCGCCGTTGACGTTGATGGTGATTGTCTTATCGGCCGAGTCGCCGTCAGGCCAGTTGAGCGTGCCGGTGGCAGGGCTGACGGAGTAGTCGTTATCGGCGGTCGTGGCCGTGCCGTCCGTGACCGCGTAGTCAACCGAGACCGCGCCGCTCGTGCCGCTCAAGCGCCGGACAAAGAGGTCAACCGTGTGCGTGCCGGTGTGGCCCTCGGCGGTGTCGGTGTTCGCCTGCGCGAACTGAATCTGGCCGAAGACGGACGCGGGTTCGGCGAGCGTCCAGTCGGAGAAGCTTTTGACGCCGCCCGCGGTGGCGGTGTGTGCGCCTGTGTCAACCGACTGGCCGGAGGGCACGGTGAAGCCCGACGGGTCGTGCCGGATGATCTGGTAAACGCTTTCCGTGCCGACCACGTCGCCGGCAAGGTAATGGAAAGTCAGGTTGGCCGTGATGCCTGAGCCGCTCAGAGTCCAGAAGCGTTGGAGCGCGTTCGCGCCCTTGATGTTCGGCTGCCGGGTCTGCGCGGGCGCGACCGTGAGGCTGCCCGCGCCGCTCGTCGAGTTGGCGTCAACCGGCGAGTAGCCGTTGGCCGTGCCCACGTCGAAGGTGAAGCTGCCGGGGCCTGTGAAACTCTTTTGCTCGCTGCCGACGATATAGCCGGTCGTGCGCGTGACGAGGCCCGCGCCGCCGATGCCGAGTGTGTCGGCGTGGGTCGTGATCTTGTGCGCGCCGAGGGCGAGCGTGCCGTTGACGGTGGGGCCGGCGCTGAGCGAGAGATCGTTCGAGGCCGTCAGGTTGTTGAAGGCGCTGGCGGTCAGGATCACTTGCGCGCCCGCGCCGTCGAAGTTGACGGTGCTCGCACCCGCGCTGAAGCCCGCAACGTTCCAGTCGCCCGCGACGTTGATGCTGGCCGCGCCGTTCGCGCTGAAGGCGTTCGAGGTCGTGACGCTATTGAGGTTGATGGTGCCGTTGCTGACGGTGATGCTGTTGGCCGACAGGCTGTAGGGCGTGGCGGCGTTCGTGCCGACGGTGCGCGCGGCAGCGGCGAAGGTGCCCGCGATTGATTTGTCACCGTTGAGATTGAGCTTGATGGTGCTGGCGAGGCTGACGTTCTGCACGCCGGAGGCGGGGAACTCCGCGGCGGCGTCGTAGCTCGCGCCGTTGTCGTATTCAAGCGTCGAGCCGGGAGCGTAGGCCGGCGCGTTGGTGTTGACGAAGCCGCCCGACTTGATGCTCAGCGTGCCGCCGACGGTCGAAAGGCCCGCGCCGAAGTCAACGCCCGCGCCGAGGTTGACGTTGACGTGGCTGCCGAACGAGAGAGCGCCGCCGCCGGATGAGGTGACGGTCTTCGCGCCGTTGATGGAGAAGTTCGAGGCGTTTGACGCGCCGATGGTGCGCGTGCTGCCGACGACATGAATGTTGCCGCCGACGCCGTTCAGGGACAGGGTTTGGCCGTTGAGGTCGAGCGCGCCGCCGGAGAGTTGCAGCACGTCGCCGCTCGCAGCGTTGACGGACGCGGCGCTGAGTAGCTGCACGCTGCCGCTCGACTTGTTGACGAAGAGGCAAGCGAACGTCTCGCCGCCCGACTTGCCGACGGTTTGCGCGGCTGCGCCGCCCTCGAAGAAGACGGCGCGACCGTTGGGCGTGAACGTGCCCGCGTCAGACCAATTGCCTTGCGTGTGGAGGTCGCCGCCCGGCTCGGTGGAGAGATTGAGTGTGCCGCTGATTTGGACGCTGCCGCGGACGGTGAGCGGCTGCTTCAGAGGGGTGCTTCCGGCCATGTCCAGCGCCGAGCCGGAGTCAATCGTGAGGTCGCCCGACATCTGGAAGGGCGAATCAACAGAGCCGTTGGCGAGGTCGAGCGTCGTGTTGTTGCTGAGTTGCACGTTGGCGGGATAGCCCGCGCCGCTCGTCGCGCCCGGTAGCCATTCGCCGTTGCGCCCGTAGGCGGGCGAAGGGTTGCCGATGTTGTACTTGAGGAGCGAAGAGTCGCCGTAGGTCGGCGAGCCGGAGAAGAAGCCGCCCGCGTTAATCCGGCACGTGCCGTTGAGGGTCAGGGGGCTGTTGATGGTGACGCCCGCCGCGGTCTGGAAGAGACCGCCGACGGTGCGCGCGGTGTTCAAGGCGACGACGCCGGTCAAGACGTTCACGTTCTGCGGGCCGTTGGTCGTGGGCCAATAGGCGTGCCCTGCGTTGACGGCGTAGGAGCCGGAAGGGATAAAGCCGAGCGTGGCGTTCGCGTCGTAGACGAAATCAGTGCCGGTCGCAAAGCCGCCGTCCGTGAGACGGAACTCGCCGTTGACGGTCATCGTGCCGTTGTTGGCGATGGTGGCCGAGGCGAGGAGCAGGCCGCCGGAGTTGATGTTGAAGGCGCGCGAGGCCGCGACGTTGAAGGCGTTGTTGAATTGGACGGTCTTGCCGTTGGCGATCTGCCAGTTGATGTTTGTGCCGGTAAGCGTGCCCGCGGATTGAGTGAAGGTTACGAACGACGAGCCGCCGTTGAAGGCGACGGTCGGAAATGAGCCGGTATTGGTCGAGGTAAACGTGCCGCCTGTCTGATTAAAGCTGCCGCCGATATTGATCGCAAAGACGTTTCCCGTGTTGCTGCCGTTGGTTAAATTCAACGTCCCGCCCTGGACGATCAGGTGATTGCCTATCGTCAACGCATAAGCCGTGTTCCCCGATAAACTGAACTGATGCGCCTGTGTGTTGACGATGGTGAAGCTGCCGCCGATGGTGTTCAGCTTACCCGCGCAATTAACGTCGCCGGGATCGGTCGTGAAGTTAACCGTCAGGTTCCCGAAAGCGACGTTTGCGGGGCCGGTCGTGTTCGAGTTGTTGAGGACGACCGTGCTCGTCGGGGCGAAAGATTCCGTCCCCTGAAAGATCGTGCTCCCGTAGGCCGAGCTGTTGTTATGAACGTAGGTGCCGCCGCCGTCAATCTGAAATGTCGCGGCGCTGGCGAGTGTGACGGCGTTGTTGGCTGTCAGCGTCCCGCCGCTCTCGATCTGAAGTTTCGAGTTGGTTCCTGAGATTGACCACGCGCTCGTCGTGCTCATGTTGTGCGTGTTCTGGATGACGAAGGTGTCGCCGCTCGTGAAGCTCGACGGGGGCGTGCCGGTGCCGTTGCGGGCCGTGTTCCAACTCGCCAACAGTTGAGGCGGCAGACTCCCACGCGAGTAAAAGGTCGCGCCCGCCGCGCGACCGCGGACGTAGAGGAAGAGCGAGGCAGACGCCGCGAAGACGCAGAGCGCGGAGAGGAAGACCGCGAGGCGTCGCGCGCCGTCAGCGCGGGACGCGTGCGTGCGTGCGGGAAATCGGCGCGGCGCGAGGGACGAATTGAGACTCGACATGGGGGCTACCTCCGTGGAGCTATGTGCAGGTTGTTCTCCGGCGTTTGACCGCAGTGGGGCGCAACGCGGAGCGCGGATGAATAAGAACGCGAGTTGAAGTTCGCGCGCAGACCATAGACGGAATGTTTGAGGGCGCGGGTGGCGTCGCCGACGTTGGTAACATGAGCCGGGACTCGCAGAGGCTCAAGCCCCCGGAGCCGGACTTTCAGACATGAATCGTTTCGGACGCCCTTGCTTGAACACTTCGGCGGAAACCGCCTGAAGTTTTTTTCGTGGCGGGCAGGCGCGGGTTCGCGTTTCGGGTGGTAAGACGAGGCTGCGAATCCGCTCCGGCGTGTGGCGAAGAGTCCGGCTGGAGGGCCGGTTGCGTCTCTAAACGTCGGGCCTGTTTAGAGAGGCTTTCATCTTCTCGTTCACGCCGGACAAATCATGAGGCAGAGCCTTTGACCAAATGCAACCATGCTCCATCCTCAAGAAATTACCGCGCAGCCTATAACCGCCGCTGCGGGAAGTCAAGGTAGGAGTGGCGCTGCGCGCCGAAAACCCTCCGCGCGCGGAAACGGACTCTCACAAAGGTTGTAACTTCAGCCCGCAAATCCGCCGGTAAGCGTGCGAGCCTCTGGCGGGCGCGACTTTGCTACAGGAGAGAGAAATTTTGAAAGGCTAACGAGTTCGCAAGCTTACGGCAATAATTGCCGCCGCGGGGGCATGGAAATTGCTCCCTTTCATTAACGACAGCGGATTGAGTATGAGTTCCGACCAGACTTGAGGGAAGGGAGATATGGCTATGATGAAGAGACTGTCCGTCATTCTGATGTGCCTGGTGCTGCTCGCGGCGGCGGCAATGCCGGCGTCGGCCTACACGCATCACAGGCGGTATCGCGCGCGACACTACAGTGCTGGCCGCACCTACTACACTTACAGCGCGCCGCATCGAACCTTCTGGCAGAAGCACCGCGATAAGCTGACGCTCGCCGGAGGCACGGCTGGCGGCGCATTGATCGGCGGCATCGCCGGAGGCAGAAAGGGAGCCGGGATCGGCGCACTCGTGGGCGCAGGCGGCTCGGCGCTCTACACGTACAAGCTTCGCAAGCGTCACCGCCGTTACTAAAACCGTTCGAGCGAAGAACTAAAACCGTTCGAGCGAAAAGCGGCGGCGCAGTTTGAATATCTGCGCCGCCGCTCTCCTTACACGCAACCTTTGCAGAGCGTGCCGGGTGTGATCTTTCCGGTTAGCCCTGCGTCTTCGCGTAGTTGCTGCCGCCCTGAAAATCTATGCCGACGTAAGGCTCGTCGCCGACAATCCAGGCGTCGTGGCCCGGCGGTATCGAAACCACGTCGCCGGCCCCGACCTCTGTTTCTGAACCGTCGTCCATTCTGATTACCATTCTACCGGAGACTGTGTAAACGAGGTGCGCGACCTCGCAACTGTCTGTCCCGATCACGGGTTTGACCGACTCCGACCACTTCCAGCCCGGCTCGAAAGTCGCACGCATCACCTGCGTGCCGCCCATGTTCAGAATCTCCACCTTTCCCTTGTCAATGCTCCGGGTCTCCTCCGGCGAGTCGAAGCTCTTCTTTTCTGTCGCTGCCATCGTGTGTGCCTCCAGACAGGAAAATTAAGAAAGGATGGGACGACTTTTATTACAAACGGGAGCGCCAGTCAACAGAGGCGTCGCTGCCGCGGCGCGTTCGGCGGGAGAAGTGTCTGGCGTCCGGCCATTGATTGGGGATAAAATCCCTTCGGCCAGACGAGTCGAAACCTTTAAAGACTGAAGACGAGTCGAAACCTTTAAAGACTGAACAGGAGAGTAGCGTTGAGAGATCATTCGACGGTCGTTCGCCTCAGTCGCGCCGCGCTTGCGGCGCTCGTCCTGTGCGTCGGCCTTCTGCCGCACGCACCCGGCGCTTCCGCGGCGCGTAAAACTTCGGAGGGGCCGACGCGCATCAGGTTCACGCACGGGGCCATCAGTGCGCAGGTGCGTGGCCAACTCACGCGCGACAGGAACGCGGACGCCCGATACCTCGTCGGCGCGAAGGCGGGCGACCACTTAATCGTCAACATCATCCCGCTCACCGACGGCCTCGCCACGGGCGGCGAGGTCACGTCGCCCTCCGGCAGGCAGGACGGCCAGCACGGCGGCGTCATCTTCAACGCCGACCTGACGGAGACGGGCGACTACACCGTCCGCGTCACGCGCAACCTGATGGGCACCGAGCGGGCCGACGGCCTATTTATCCTCGAAGTCGTCATCGCCCCCGCTTACCTCAAGAACTGAAGCGAACGCCGCACGGGGCGCGAGCGCGCGCGGCGCTCGCCTGGCCGCCGCGCCTTCCGAAGACAATGAAGCGTTACGTCATCAAGCGACCCGCCGGCTCGCAACTTCCGGACAGGCTCGCGCGCTACCGTGAAGAGCTGAACGAAGAGCAGTTCGCCGTGGCGACCTCGTCCGCGGGCGCGGCGCTGGTCATCGCGGGCGCAGGTTCGGGTAAGACGCGCGCCATCACCTACCGCGTCGCTTATCTCGTCGAGCAGGGCGTTGCGCCCGCGCACATCTGTCTCGCCACGTTCACGAACCGCGCCGCGCGCGAGATGCTGCGAAGGGTCGAGCAGTTGACGGGCGGCTCATCGGACGCCGCGCGCCGCGTCTGGGGCGGCACGTTTCACCGCATCGCCAACCTCATCTTACGCCGCCACGCCGAAAGCCTCGGCTACACCGCGAACTACTCCATCCTTGATTCGCAGGACGCCAGAGACTTCCTCTCGGTCTGCGTGGACGAGGCCGCCATAGACACGCGCGCGCGCCGCTTCCCCAAAGCCGAGGTCTTACAAGACATCATCAGCTTCGCCAACAACACCGACACGCCCATCGCGGATGTCGTCCCGCGCCGCTACCCTTACTTCGAGCCGCTTTCGCAACAGATCACGCGCGTTGACCGCCTCTACATGGAGCGCAAGCGCGAGCGCAACGTGATGGACTACGACGACCTGCTTTTGAACTGGAAGCGCCTCCTGGAAGAAAGGGAAGAGATCGCGCGAATCTATCAAGGGCAGTTCGAGCACATACTCGTTGACGAGTATCAGGACACGAACAAGTTGCAGGCCGAGATCGTTGACCTGCTCGCCGTCCGCCAGCGCAACGTGATGGTCGTCGGCGACGACGCGCAATCCATATTCGCCTTTCGCGGCGCGTCGGTCGAAGGCATCTACGAGTTTCCGAAGCGTTACCCGGAGGCGCGCATCTTCCGCCTTGAGACCAACTACCGTTCGACGCCCGAAATCCTCGCCGTCGCCAACGTCTCGATTGCCTCGAACCGCCGCCAGTTCCCGAAGCGTTTGCGCGCCGCACGCCCCTCGCTCGGCCTCAATCCCGCGCTCGTGCCTTGCAGCGACGCCGACCAGCAGGCAGCCTTCGTCGCCTCGCGCATCCTCGAACTCCGTGACGAGGGCGTCTCTTTAGGAGAGACGGCGGTGCTCTACCGTTCGCACTACCACTCGCTTGAGCTTCAGCTTGAGTTGACGCGACGCGGCATCCCCTACCGCGTCCGCTCCGGCGTCCGCTTCTTCGAGCAGGCGCACATCAAGGACGTGGTCTCTTATCTCCGGCTCACCGCGAACCCGCGCGACGAGCTTGCGTGGAAGCGCGTGCTTCGCCTCATCCCCAACGTCGGCGCGGCCACCGTGAGCCGCGTCTGGGAGCGCATCCAGTTAGCGCCCGACCCTCTGGCGCTCGTCCTTCGTGGCGAGGCCGACGCGGCGGCGGCGCGTCGCGGCACGGGCTGGGCTGAGTTCCGCTCGCTGCTCGAAGAGCTTGTGAGAGAAGAGGTGCGCTCGTCTCCGGCGCGGCAGATCGAGACGGTGCTCGCGCGCGGCTACGAGGATTATCTTGAGAGCAACTACGAGAACGCCGAGGCGCGACTCGAAGACCTCCGGCAACTCGCGCACTACAGCGCGCGCTATTCTTCGGCGGAAGAGTTCCTCGCCGAACTCGCCCTGCTTTCGACCGAACGCTACGGCTCGCCGCAAGCCTTAACCGCCGAGGACGTAATCGAAGGCGGCGACGAAGACGAGCTTTTGACGCTCTCCTCCATTCATCAAGCGAAGGGTCTGGAATGGCGTGCCCTCTTCATCATCTGGGCGGCGGACGGCAAGTTTCCCTCGCCCCGCTCTCTGCGCGATACGGAAGGCGAAGAAGAAGAGCGACGCCTCTGGTACGTCGCCTTGACGCGCGCCCGCGACCAACTCCACATCACCTATCCTTTGATGGTCACAGACTATTCCAGCCGCCAGACCGTCCTGCAACGCCCCTCCCGCTTCGTCACCGAAGTCCCGCCGGAGCTTTACGAAATCTGGAGCCTCGAAGAAGAGAGCGCACCATCACTCAACCCCGCGACGGAAGACGACGGCCCGGCGGGCGAAGACGGCGGCGACGGCTACGTCAACTGACAGCCGCAGAGCGGAAGGAGTGGGTATCGTTATGCGAAGAAGGTACGAGACGGCCACCTGGTAAGCAGCCGGGGCAGAGATTATCGCAGGGCGGTTTTGCCTCTAACTTCAAACTCAGCCGAAACATTTACGCAGTAGGCCGCATACTTTTATGAGGCGCTTCATAATATTTATGAGGCCGCTTTTAAGGAGGATACGAAATGACCTTTAGAAACTTCACAGTGCGACTTCTCTTTGCGGTTCTGGCGGCTTTGGTGCTGCCCGCTCTGGCGTCGGCGCAAAAATCAGGCTACGTTTGGGCGGACAACCCCGTGAGCGGCAGCTATACGCCGAGCACGACGTACTCGTTCAATTCGTCTGCGGGGGCGATCACTATCACCCGGAGCGGGGTCGGAGCATACGCCGTCAAATTCTCCGGGCTTGGCGGAAACGGTTCTGCGGGCGGGAACGTTCTGGTGACAGCTTACGGAGGCGGGAGCGAGACTTGCAAAGTGGTGAGCTGGGACTCAGGGGGGGCGGATTTTATTGCTAACGTGCGTTGCTTTACCGACACCGGAAGCCCCGTAGATACTCGGTACGCGGCGCGGGTGGTCATGACCGGCGCTGCTTTTCGCAGGAATGGCTATGCGTGGGCGGACAACCCCGCGAGCGCGAGTTACACGCCGAGCACGACGTACTCGTTCAATTCGTCCGGGGGCGCGATTACCATTAACAGAAGCGAGGTCGGGGCATACGCCGTCCTGTTCTCCGGGCTTGGCGGCGGCGCATCATCAGGCGGAAATGTGCAAGTGACAGCTTACGGAGGCGGCAGCGAGACTTGCAAAGTGACGAACTGGAGTTCTGCCGGTGCTAACTTCGTTGCTAACGTGCGTTGCTTTACCAGCACCGGAAGCCCCGTAGATACCCGGTACTCCATCAACGTTGCCTGGTAGGAGAAGACCCGCGCGCGTCACTCAGGTTGGATTTGCTTATGAAAAAATGATGGGCGATGACGGGCGCTTCGCAGGCCCGCCATCGTCCATCGTGATTGGAAAGTCCGTCCGCGGCGTTTAGCCGTTGCCGGGCTTTTTGCTTGTGGGGCGTTTGCGCTCGCTGGTGCGCGTGCCGCCGACCCCTTCGTACTCGCTGGTCGCGTTCCAAGTCACGAAAGCCTTGAGTTCGGCGACTAACATCAGGGCATTAGCCTCCGGTATTACAAGGACACCAGCCGAAGTCGGGATGAAAGCTCATGTTATCGCAAACGGCGAACAGTGTAGTTTGCGAGAACTCCCATTGCTCCCAAAGGAGGAAGTATTTATCGAAGAGAAAGAACTGGCGTTTTTAGAGGAGCTTAGAAAGTACGAAAGCAAGTGGGTAGCTATCTCAGAGTCCGACGGTGCGGAAATAATCGTGGGGAGTGGTAAGGATGCTGTAGAGGCAACCGCTGAGGCGGAAGCTAAGTGCTCTGTAATGTAATTTTTTAGGTATGGAATTGCCACTAGCTTCAGCTAGTGGGATGGATGAGCAAGTATTGATCGGCTTTAGCGAATCTTTAGCTAAAGCGGATTCCTTTTGCTCCATCGCCCCCCCAGCTAAAGCTGAGGGCAACTCAAAGCACTTTCATTACTCTGCACTCAGGGCTTCAAGGATGCCGTGCTTCTCTTCGTAAGCCCCTTCAACAAAGCCTACATGCCTTTAGCAGGAGTTGACGCTCCGCGCCGACTTCCGTGAGTTCCGCAGTCATTTCAAAGAGCCGGTCTAGTTCATCCCCGCCGCGCCCTCGCCCCCACCTCCTGTCTATCACCCCACTACCAACGTTTGAGTCTGATTCGTGTGCCTGCGGCGGTCGTGCTAGACTGTCGGCAACGGGACAGTGATCGAACACGCAGACAAACGGGCGGAGCGGATTCGGCGGAGCATGCGCTACGGGCAGAAGCGCCTGAAGCGTCTTTCGCGCACCGCCACGCTCGGCGGCATCTTCCTCTCCTTCCTGCAAGTCGGCTGCACGGGATTCGGCGGCGGCCTCGCCGTTATCGCGCAACTGCGCGCGCTCGCGCTGCAAAAAAGAAAGTGGTTCACCGAGCACGAGTTCGCCGAAGGGCTGGCGCTCGCGCAGAGTCTCCCCGGCTCGATGGCGAACAACGTCGCGGCCTACGTGGGACTGCGCCTGCGCGGCTGGCGCGGCGCGTCGGTGGCCGTCGCCGGACTCATCCTGCCCTCGATGCTTTTGATGATCCTGCTCGCTATCCTCTACCGACACCTGCGCTCTTTGCCCGACACCGAGAGGTTCTTCCACGGGCTGAACGCGGCGGTCGTCGCGCTCATCGCGGTTACGGCCTGGCGCATCGGACGCAGCACTCTGAACAAGCCCTGGCAGTGGTACATCGCGGTCTTCTCCGGCCTCGCCGTCATCATCTTCGAGGCGACGGTGATCGAGGTCGTGCTGGTTTCGGGCCTCGTAGGAATCTACATTGACTCGTTCGCCGAGCGGCGCTGGCAACGCTGGCGTCGCATACGTCACATCGCCTCGCTCCGGCGCGCGCGGCTTGAGGAGTTGGAGGCGCGGGCCTTCGTCGGAGGCTACCTGACGCGCGCCGTCGCCGATGAGCAGGTGAGAGAGGCGGGCGTCGAGTTCGTCGAGCCGGAGGCCGTCGCACAGGACGAGCGCAGCAGGGCCGGGCGGCGTGGGAAGCGTGCCGAGAAGATCAGGGAGCGCGTGCGCGTCTGGCGCAGGTCGAGGAGAGACGGCGCGCAGCCGCGCGCGGGCGACGCCAACGTGGACGAGCCGTCGCGCGCGCTCGCAGCCGACGACGGCGACGGCAGAGGAGACGCCGAAAAGGTCAGGGGCGAGAACGCCGGGGGCGTTGCGAAAAACATCGGAGGCGTCGGCGGGAGAGATGCGGCGGACGGCGAGGGAAGTAGTGAGGCTGGCGTTGAAGAGACGCGGGGCAGAGGGCGCGGCAAGCGCAAAGGCTCTCGCCTGCATTCTTTCGCGCCGCTCATTGCAATGCCCGTGATGTTGAAGTTGAGCCTTCTGCTGACGCTGGCCTCCATCTTCCTACGCATCGGGACGGTGACGTTCGGCGGCGGCTTCGTGATGGTTCCGCTCATCGAGTCGGAGGTCGTCAACGGGCACGGGTGGCTTTCGCATCAGGAGTTCGTAGAGGCGTTCGCGCTCGGACAGATTACGCCCGGCCCCGTCCTCATCACGGCGACCTTCATCGGCTACCGCGTCGCGGGCACGCTCGGCGCGCTCGTCGCCACGGTGAGCATCTTTCTGCCTTCGCTCGCCCTGACCATCGCCGCCGGCTCGTCCTTGCGGCGCTTCCGCGCGAACCGGCAGGTGCAGGCTTTTTTGCGCGGCGTCACGCCCGCGGTGGTCGGCCTGCTCGTCGCCGCCGCGTGGAGCATCGGGCGCTCAGGGATTCACACGTGGGTCGGCGTGGTCGTCGCGGCGGCGGCGGCGCTCGTGCTCCTGCGCTACCGCGTCAACCCCTTCTTCGTCATGCTCGGCGCAGCCGTCCTGCGTTACGCTTTCAGCTACGTGTGGACTTGAATCTCCGGGGCGGTCTGGAAAGTGAAAACCCGTCACGCACTCGTCGTTCTCCTCTTCTCCGCGTCGCTCGCATCGTGCGGGCGCACGGGGCGGCAGACCGTCCTCAGCGTGCCGCCCTCGGCCACGCTCGACAACGACATCTACCTCGCCGAAGAGGGCGGGCGCATCCGCGCGCTCAGGCCCGACGGCTCGGAGCAGTGGTCTTACTCCCTGCCCGAAGACCTCGAACGCCTTTCGGGTCAGCCCTCGCACGACATACGCATTGACTACTTGGCGGCGCGTTCCGGCGGCCACGTCTTCGGTCTCGCCACGCGTCTGTCGGGCCGGCAGAACGGCGTCTCGATTCTCTTCGCGCTCGACGGCAGCAAACTTCTCTGGGAGCGCGAGGTGCCTTTCCCCGCGCAAGGAGTCGCGCCCATCGCCATCGGCAAAGACGCGGTCTACGAGGCGGGCGACGACGGCGTGCTCTACGCCTACGCGCGCGAAGACGGTCGGCCCCTGTGGCAGTACCGCGTGAGCGAGGCCGCCATCGGCCAGCCCACCGTCGGCGGCGACGGAACCATCTACGTCACAGGCCCGCGCCAGAACCTCCACGCCATCGCGCCCGACGGCTCGCAGCGCTGGGTCGCCGGCACGCGGAAGTGACGGGCGCGCGCTCGACGGAGGGAAGCACTTGAAACAAAACCGCGAGACGACGGCGACCGACCTCGCGCTCCCCTCGGAGACGAAGCTCTACTACGACCTGTCCGTGCCCGCCGCGACGCCCGCGCCGCTCCTCGTCGCGCTGCACGGATACGGCAGCAGCAAGGCTTGGATGATGCGCGAGGCAAAGCATCACGCGCCCGAAGGGTTCGCCGTCGCCGCGCTGCAAGGGCCGCACCAGCACTTGAAAGAGCCGCGCGAGCCGGGCGGACTCTTGCGCTACGGCTTCGGCTGGCTCACCAACTTTCATCCCGAAGATTCAATCGCGGTTCATCAACGCGCGCTGCTCTCGTTGATTGACTCACTCGTCGAACAAAACGTCGCGCCGCGCGAACGCATCTTCCTCCTGGGCTTCTCGCAGTCGTGCGCGCTCAACTACCGCTTCGCCTTCACGCACCGGGACGTGTTGCGCGGCGTCGTAGGCATCTGCGGCGGCCTGCCCGGCGACTGGGAGACGAGCGAAGCTTACGGCGAGACGCGAGCGTCGGTGCTGCACCTCGCGGGCGTGCGCGACGAGTTCTACCCGCCCGCGCGCGTCTCGGATTACGCCGAGCGGCTGCGCACTCGCGCACGCGACGTTGAGGTGCGCGCCTACGACGCCGCGCACGAGTTCGCGCCCGCCATGCGCGCCGACGTGCGCGCGTGGCTCGCGGCGCGCGCAGGCGTTTGAATTGCGGCGCGCACGGACGTTTGAATTAATGCTTGAAGTCGCTGCGCGAATCCGCGTATGCTCGCGCGCTCAGCGTCGGAGCCGGGAGGGTTGAAACAGATGAGCCGGAAACACCTCTTCACCGTCGCGTCGCTCGTTGCGTTCGCGGCAATCGTCGTCCTCGGATACCAGAAGCGCGTGCCGAAGTCGCCCGAAGAAGACAAGAACGTCTCGGCGGTGCGCTCGGTCATCGAGTCACAGGCGGCGGCGTGGAACCGCGGCGACATCGAGGGCTACATGGAGGGCTACGCGAAGGAGGACTCGACCGAGTTCGTCTCCGGCGACACGTTGACGCGCGGCTGGCAGACCGTGCTCGACCATTACAAGGCGCGTTACGACTCGCGCGCGAAGATGGGCACGCTCACCTTCTCCGAACTCGAAATCAAGCCGCTCAGCGAGTACTACATCATGGCGACGGGCCGCTGGCAGCTCGCGCGCGATGCCGACACGCCCCACGGTCGCTTCACCCTCATCTTCCGGCGCACCCCCGCGGGCTGGCGCATCGTCCACGACCACACCTCGTCGGCTTCATAAACTTCCGGCCCCTTTGGGGCGAAGGAGTCGAAAGCGTGGGAGAGCGAGAACCTGCGGACGGGCTGTCGGAAGTCAGGCGCGAAGAGGAGCGGGTCGAGGGGCGGAGCGCCGTCTTCCGAAAGGAACTCGGACTCACAGACCTGGTGCTGACGCAGATCGTCTTCGTCGTCGGGACGATCTGGGTGGGGACGGCGGCGAAGCTCGGCAATGAGCAACTCTTCTTCTGGCTGCTGGCGATCATCACTTTCTACCTGCCGCTCGCCGCGGTCGTCGTTTATCTCAATCGCCTGATGCCGCTCGAAGGCGGCTTGTACCAGTGGGCCAAGCTGGGCCTGGGCGAGTTCGTCGGCTTCATGGTGGCGTGGAACCTCTGGGTCTTCGCCATCCTCATCATGTCCGGCATCGGGCTGACGGTCGTGACGAACCTCTCTTACACCTTCGAGGGCGCGCGCTGGGTGGCGGGGAGCAAGTGGCTCATCACGCTCTTCAGTTGCGCGCTGGTCGGGGCGATGGTGGTGGCCTCGACGCGCGGGCTGGCCCTGGGCAAGTGGGTGCACAACGCCGGGGGCGTGCTGCTGCTGCTCACCTTTCTCGCGCTCGTCGCGCTGCCGTTCGTGAGCCTCGCGCGCGGCACGATCTCCGTGTATCACCCGTTTACGTTCGCCGTCCCGGCCTTCTCCCTCGGCAACGCAGACCTTTTCAGGAAGAGCCTGAACATCTACAGCAAGATGGCTCTGGGTGCGCTCACGGGGTTCGAGTACGTGGCGATTCTGGCGGGCGAGTCGAAGTCGCCCGCGCGCAACATCGGTCGCTCGGTCGTCATCGCCGCGCCGGTCATCGCGCTGATGTTCATCTTGGGGACGAGTTCCGTCCTCGCCTTCTTCCGCCCCGAAGAGGTTGACCTGATAAGTCCCATCGCACAGGTCTTGAACCGTGGCTTCGGATTGCTCGGCGCGGCGGCGGCGAACATCGTCTCGCTCGTCATCCTCGCCGTCGTCGGGCGGATGGTCGCGTTGATGAGCATTTATCTCACGGCCAACGCGCGCCTGCCGATGGTCGCCGGGTGGGACAATCTCCTGCCCGTCTGGTTCACGCGTCTGCACGCGAAGTACAAGACGCCGGTCAACTCCATCTTTCTGGTCGGCGCGCTCGCGCTCGCGCTTGGGCTGCTGAGCCTCGTCGGCGTCGGGATGCAGGAGGCCAATCAACTGCTCGACAACGCGGGGGGCATTTTCTACGCGCTCACCTACGTGGCCCTGTTCGCCATTCCACTCTTCGCGGCGCGGCGCACGGGTTTGCGCGGGCCGGTGTGGCTGCGCGTCGCCTCCGCTTCGGGCCTCCTCGTCTCGCTGCTCTACATCGCGCTCACGGTCTTTCCCATCGTCGAGGTCGTCAGCCCCTTCGCCTTCGCCGCCAAGCTGATCGCCGTCACCGTCGTCTTCAACCTCGCGGGCGCGGGACTCTTCCAACTGGGACGGCGGAGACAGCGCGCCGCGCGGGTCAACCCCTGAGCGCGCGAGTGAAGAGACATGAGTGAAACGCTCGCTGTCGTCAACTGCTCGCAGCTCGTCACGCTCGCCGGGCCGCGCCGCCCGCGCGCTCGCGCGGAGATGCGCGAGCTTTCCATCATCCAAGACGGCGCGCTGCTCGTCCGCGGCGGCGTCATCGAGCGCGCGGGTTCGCGCGTCGAGATTGAGCCGCTGGTCGGCGCGGGCTGCCGAATAGTGGACGCGGGCGGGCGCGTCGTGCTGCCCGGCTTCGTTGACGCACACGCACACCCGGTCTTCGCCGGCAACCGCGCCGACGAGTTCGAGCAGCGCGCCGAGGGCCTGAGCTATCAGGAGATCGCTGCGGCGGGCGGCGGCATACGCTCGACCGTGCGCCGGACGCGCGCGGCAGACGAAGACGAACTGCTCGCGTCGGCGCTCAGGCGCGAGGAGTGGTTCCTGCGAACGGGCACGACGACCGTCGAGGCCAAGTCAGGCTACGGGCTTACCGTCGAGGACGAGCTGAAGATGCTGCGCGTCGTGCGGCGTCTGAACGGGGAAGGGAAGATGAGTTACGTCCCGACCTTCCTCGGCGCGCACGAAGTCCCAGAAGAATACCGCGCGCGGCGCGGGCTTTACGTTGACCTCGTTGTCAAAGAGATGCTGCCGCGCGTCGCCGCCGAAGGTCTCGCGGAGTTCTGCGACGTGTTCTGCGAGGAGCGCGTCTTCTCGGTTGAGGACGCGCGTCGTGTGCTCGCGGCGGCGCGCGCGCTCGGCCTGTCTTCCCGCGTCCACGCAGACCAACTCTCTCTCTCCGGCGGCGCGCTGCTCGCGGCGGAGTTGAGGGCCAAGACGGCAGACCATCTCGAACACACGGATGCGGCGGGCATCGCGGCTTTGAAGTCGGCGCGTGTGCAGCCGGTCTTGCTGCCCGGCTCGGTTTACGCGCTCGGCTCGACGCGCTACCCGGCGGCGCGCGCGATGATCGAGGCGGGCCTCGCCGTCGTCCTCGCCACAGACTTCAACCCCGGCTCTTCGCCCACGCCCTCGATGACGATGATCCTCTCGCTCGCCTCGACGCACATGAAGATGACACCCGCCGAAGCTCTGACCGCCGCCACCATCAACGCGGCCTACAGCCTCGAACGCGGCGACCGTGTCGGCTCGCTCGAAGCGGATAAGCGCGCGGACTTCGTGATTCACGATTGCAGCGACTACCGGGAGCTTGCCTACTTCTTCGGCGTCGAGCACGCGCGCACGGTCTTCGTCGCCGGGCGCGAGGCGTTCGGACGCGTGCGTGGGGCCGTATGAAAACGCGCCGAAAAAAATCGTTGACGCACGCGGGGCGGTCGTCTATCATGCGCGCCAACACTGGAAAGGAGGTGATCCAAAGAAAATATGAGTTCTTATCACAGTGAGGTGGCTGAAGTCTCCTGAACAGGGATTAGCAGCACGACTCAGCAGTATTTCCTATGGTTTCACATCCCTGATGACTGGCTTTTGAATGGTAGCTACCAGCTACCGACACACCAGGTTCAGAGAGGCTAATCCGGACAGTTCACCGAACCATAGGACAGAAACGGAAAGGCGGCACATTTCAGTGCCGCCTTTTAACTTTTTCCTCTCACTTTTCCTTTTTCTCTAACGGTTATCTCTCCCCGCCCGAAACGACCAGCCCTCCGGCACTCCCCTTGCCCTGCGCGTTGGTAAGGGGGAACAAAGCTGATGATTACGTTTCGTAAACGTGCAGACGGTGACGCAGGGTGCTTCATTTCATTTCTCAACCGACGCCGTCCACGCGCGAATCTTTCCCCACGCCTCGCCGCCTTGACGTTCATCTTTTTGTTCGCTGCCGCGGGCGCTTTCGCATCGCCGCGACAGAAGGAAGCGTCGAAGGCCCAAAGCGGCGAGCATGTGGCCGACGCGCCGCAGCAGCCAGCGCGGGAAGCGCCTGGCCGTAGCGCAGAAACCGGCGCGGACGCCAAGATTCCCATACACATCTCGCGGCTCGACACGCCGGATGGCCCCTACATCGTCGCCACGATTGGCGACTTCCCTTCAGACCTCGACGGGAGGATGAAGGAGTTTCTGGGCGATGAGTTCTTCGAGCACTTCGCGAAGGACGTGCTCGGAATCGGCGACCCCGATTCGAGCGCGACGTTGAAGATCGCGATGCTCCCGCAGGAAAAAGATAATCAGCGTGAGGGCGACTTCACCTCCGGCAAGCTTTCGGGACACATGATCGTGTTGGTCGAGAAGCGCCGCGTGATGGTGGCCTGCTCGTTCGCGGAAATCGAGGCCCAGCCGAAACTCCTGGCGGCCTTCGAGCGGCTCTCGCGCGTCGCCGGTTAGAGGTCGCGCACTCGCGGCGCGAGGGTGACACGGAAAAGTGACGATTCGGGGAAGATGACGCGAATCTTTCTCGCTAAGCTTCTTCTCGAACCAAGGGGGAAGCAGCGCCGGTTTCGGGGGAACGCCGACGCTGCCAGCGATAGTCAAAAACCTTGTCTCATGCGTTTGGGGGAGCGCGGAGACGGGGTTTTTGACTTTTTACGCGCGCGAAATCACGCAGCCTTGCCAGCGTTCCGCAACCAGGCATCAACCGTCCGGAGCCTTCGACACCCGCGTGACAGATGCTGTTCGATGGCGTCGAGTAGCTGTTCGGAGTCCATCCCCTCCGACGCGATCATCTGCCGCCCCACGCCGGGCACGCCCCTTCACTCAGACAACACGGCTCAAGACCCCGCACAACTCGTCTTCGCCGACGGTCTTGATGACGAACTCGTCGCAGCCTGCGGCGAAGGCAGCCTTGCGCGGGCGAGGGTAAAAAATTAGAGGGCGCGTCCCGGATGCGACACGCCCTCTAATTTTTCCGATACTGGGCGGGAAGAACTACATGTTCCTGTTGCCCGTGCCGTGGTTGGCGTTGGTGGTGCCCGCGCCGTGGTTGGCGTTGCCCATGTTGGAGTTGCCCATGTTGGAGTTGGCCGGCCTGTTCATGCTGCCGTTCATGTTGCCGCCGGTGGTGCTGTTCATGTTGCCGCCGGTCGTCGAGCCGGCATTGCTGTTCGTCTGAATCGTCACGTTGGCGTTGGTGACGGTGACGTTGGCGTTGCTGACGTTGGCGTTGGCGTTGCCGGCATTGGTGTTGTCACCGCCGCCGCATGCCGAGAGGCCCGCGACGCCGACCAACGCCAGAAGTGCTAAAGTCTTGCGCATAGATCGTTCTCCTGAATTACTTTGAATTGAGGTACCTCAAGCGGGGAAACTATACTTAAATCGAGGGTAACTGTCTAGCCGTTATATGCTTTTTTTCTTCGCGGCGGGGGCCGGGTCGTGTATAATACCGCCGTCGTTGTGGCGCTGAGCTTGGCCGCATCTCAGCACTGGCTGACTCTCCTGTGTCAGGTCAGACGCAGCCCACGGACAAACTGCCAGAAGTGCTAAGGGAAAAGGTGAGGCTCGTTTTGGCGAAACGAGCCTCACCTTTTCTACTTTCAACATCCCGGCCCGTCCGCTACCGGCTCGTAATTTTATCCGCAAAATCACAGGAAATGCTGCGAAAGGCGCGTAAACTGTAAGATGCCGCAGCGCGGCGTTTCCGGCGTGTGGCCTTGCGTCTGACTTCGCGGATGAAGACTTCCGCTGCCGCCGGAAAATCTCGCTCGCTTCGTACAGGTTCAAGGTTTCGCCGGTGGGTTCGTCGTCGAGTCCGCGCCGCCGGTGCGCTCGGAGGGCAGGAGGTTCGACGGACTGGGTTTGTCGGGCGAGGTGTGTGTGTGGACGATTTTCCAGTCCGCGCCGATTTTCTGGAAGATGATTGTGAGCCGGCCCGTTGCGTGTTCGGGCCGGCCGTCGGCGGTCTGCGTCTGATCCCAGAGGCATGTGACGAGCGCCGCCGCAGGGCCGAGCAGCCGGACGTGCACGTCGCGCACGTCGAGCTTCACGTCTTTGGCCTTCGCGTAGAGGCTCTGGCGGTTGCTGCGCGCCTGATCCCAGGACTTCGTCACCGAGCCGTTGTTGTTGAAGAGCACAAGCTGCGGCGAGTTCCAGAAGAGCTTCATCACGGCGTCGGCGTCGGCGCGGCGGATGCCGTCAACGAGCGAGTCGAACGAGTCGCGCACGGCGCGCGCCTGCGCCGCATCGGCGGAAGACTGCGGGGTCGTGCGGCGCGTTCGCGTCGAGGGAGTCGTGGATGCTTGCGACTGCGCGCCGCCCTGCGCGGGCGTGGGCGCGGCCTTCGGCTTCCTGTCCGCGGCCTTGCCTTTGGCCGCGCCCGCCGTCGAAGTCACGTTCGCGTTGGCGTTCTGCGCGAGCGCCGACGCCGAGAGCGCGAAGACGAGCGGCGTGATAAAGATTAAGTTTTTGAACATTGCCGAAAGTACCTCTCTCAAAAAATTTCAGACGAGTTGTGTCGCGTCGCGCAGGCGCTTGACGGAGCGGGCGCGACCGATGACATCGAACACGTCGAACATCGAGGGGCCGACCGCCTGGCCTGTGAGCGCGGTGCGCGAGGAGTTGATGAGCAGCCCCGCCTTGACGCCCGCCGCGTCGGCGAAGGCGCGCAGGGCCGCTTCGACTCCCTCGGCCGTCCACGGCTCGACCTTCTCAAGCGCGTCGGCGAGCGCGGGCAGAAGCCCTCGGAGGCGCGGCTCCTTCTTCAGGTTCTTCGCCACGGCCTGCGGGTCGAACTCGAAATCGTCGGACAGGTATGCGCGCCCCTGCCCGGAAAAATCCTTGAGCGTGTAGAAACGCTGGCGTATGAGTTCGAGCGTGCGCTCGAACCACGCGCGCTCTTCGGCTTCGTACTCCGGCTTCCAGAGTCTCGCCGACTCCAACTCGCTCCTGACCATCGGCGTCAGCTCTGCGAGCGGCATCGTGCGGATGTACTCGGCGTTCATCCAGAGAGCCTTCTGGTCAGTCCACTGTCGCGCGTCCGACTCGCTGAAGTTGAAGACGGCGTTCGAGCGGTGGATGCCTTCGAGCGAGAACTCGGAGATCATCTCTTCGAGCGACAAGACCTCGCGGTCGTCGCCGGGCGACCACCCCAGGAGCGCGAGGAAGTTTCGGAACGCCGCCGGGATGAAGCCGCGGTCGCGGTAGGTGGTCAAAGAGACGACCTCGCCGTGCTTGCGCTTCGAGAGCTTCGCCTTGTTGGGCGCAAGTATCAGCGGCAGGTGCGCGAAGGTTGGGACGGGTGTGCCGAGCGCCTCGTAGATGAGCACCTGCTTGTGCGTGTTCGTCAGGTGATCCTGGCCGCGGATGACGTGCGTCACGGCCATCTCGATGTCGTCGGCGACGACCGAGAGATTGTAGAGCGGCGAGAGGTCGCCGGAGCGCAGGAGCACGAGGTCTTCGATCTCCGAGTGGTCGCGCGTCTGCTCGCCGTAAACCGCATCGGCGAAATGAGTCTGCCCCTCTCGCGCGACTTTCAGGCGCACGGCGAAAGGCTCGCCCGCCTGCGCCCGCCCGTTCGACTCTTCGAGAGACAGGTCTCGAAACGGGTTGCTGCGGTGGTCAGCGCCCTCGGTCGCGGCCTGTGCGCGCGCGCGTTCGGCGATGTCGCGCTTGACGTTGGCGTCGGCGCGGTCTTCCTTCGGCGTGAAGTCGCGGTAAGCCTTGCCCTCTTCGATGAGTCGAAGAGCGGCGGCGCGGTGCTTGTCGGCGTTGTTCGACTGGAAGACGATCTCCTCGTCGTAATCGCCGATGCCGAGCCACGCCAGCCCTTCGAGAATCGAGCGCGTTGACTCTTCGGTCGAGCGCTGGAGGTCTGTGTCTTCGACTCGCAGCAGAAACTTGCCGCCCGTCTTGCGCGCGTACAGCCAGTTGAACAGCGCGGTGCGCGCGCTGCCGATGTGCAGGTAGCCCGTGGGCGAAGGTGCGAAGCGGACGCGGACAGTCATGTAAAGCCGTGAACCGTGAACCGTGAACCGTGACGAGAGGAAGACGGGTTTTCTCTCGTCACGGTTCACGGTTCACGGCTTTACTCCCTTTCATTTCTTCGATCTGTTTGCTCAACTGCTCGATGCGTCCGAGGAGTTCCCGGTGGCGGCGCTCGTCGGGCTGGGGCGTGCGCCCCTCGATGAAGAACGTGCCGCCGGGTTCGAGCACGCAGGTCTGCACGTCGTCGAGGCGCGCGAACCCTTGCCGGTGCGCGACCGTCTGAAGCTCCGTCACGGTCAGAAGCTCGCGCGCCAGTCCTTCGTTGCGGACTTTACCGTTCTCGATGAGCTGCGTCGGCTCGCCTTCGAGCAGTTGGTCGAGCCGCCTGTGCTTGAACATGAAGCGCACGACTACGTAGTTGGCCGCGAGCAGCGCGACCGCGCCGACGAGTCCGCCGGAGACGGAGTTGTCCTCGCCGATGATCGCGTTCTGCACCGTGTTCGAGAGCGAGAGCAGGACGACGAGGTCGAAGGGGTTCAGTTGCGCCAGCTCGCGTTTACCGAAGACCCTGAGCAGCACGACGAGCGCGACGTATACGATGACGGGGCGCAGAATCTTCTCCGCCAGAGGCAGCGCCGGCCCCGCGAGAAGGTGCGAGAGAGTTCCGTCCCAAAGGAGTTCGGACATGGGTTGCGCTTCTCCTCAGAAAACAGATTTTGAAAGAGCAGCGGACGGCGGCACCGCGCGCGTTGGCCGGGCGTCGCCCGAGGCGCTTCGGGCCGCGAAAATAAATTAAGGTTACCTGAACTTTGAAATCCAAGTAACCTGCGCCGAGGCGACAATTGATGGCGGAGATGGCAGGATTCGAACCTGCGATAGGCTTTTGACCTATAACGGTTTAGCAAACCGCCGCCTTCAGCCACTCGGCCACATCTCCGCGAAAGCGAAAACCTATTCTAGCCCGCCGACTTCGATTGTCAAGCCGTAGAAAAAAGGCTTCCATCAACGGGAGTTGGAGAAGGCGCGGGCGCGGCTGGGAAAGTTGGGGGTGGAGGAGCCTTCGATGCCGGAGTTCGACGAGTCAAAGTTTGAGCCGATGCCGGAGGTGTAGATTGACCCGGCGGATGAGTTTCATGTGTGACCCTGAAGACGAGTTTCACGGCGAAATGTTTCCGACGTTTGAGTCATTAATAGTGTGTAGAGATTCTTGAACGCGAGGTCGAAGGCCGCGGCCCTCGCCCGGCGGCTCGCGGTGTAGCTTCGTGCCTGTTGGCCGATGCGCTTTCGCGCGTGAGCTGCCCGCCCGGCTATTCGACTCAAATAATCTAAGGAGGAGAACGCTGATGGCTAGAGGACTTCCGGGGACTGACAGTTCCTCGCCGGTGACGGCTCAGTTGATTCAGGCGGCCACGAACATACTCGGACAAAAGCCGGTCTTCTGGGGTCGCTACTTCAAAAGCCCGACCGCGCCGGGCACTGTCGAATACCGGCACGCGCAGGAGAACCCTGTGCTGGCGCACGCCAACATCAAGTTGTTGCCCATCGCCCGGCAGACCGCGAACGTCGCCGGCAGCGCGGCGCAGGGCACCACGGACGCACGTCTGAACGTCGAGGACGTTCTCGCCTCTTTCCCGCAGCAGGCACTGGCCGCGCAGGGCGGGCAGTTCCTCATGTTCCTCGATGTCGAGGGCGTCTCGCAGCAGGCCCCTTCGCTGTCGGTCGCCTATTACACCGGCTGGGCGCAAACCCTGACCAACTTCAGCCGCAGCCAGACTAACAATGCCGTCACGCTTCTGCCCTGCGTCTACGCGCGGCAACTCGACAATGTCACCTGGAACGCGCTCGTCGCCGCGCAGTCTCAAGGCGTGCCCTGCCACGGCGCTTGGGTGGCGCGTTACCCGAACGACGGCGCTTGCGTCGCGCGCGACTATGACGCACAGTTCGCGATCCCGCACGTCCACCTTCCCTTCGACGTGCTCATCTGGCAGTACGATGAGAACTGCCACGGCGGCGTGCTTGACCTGAACCAGTCGAACCCCAACATCAACGGCGACGCCGAGCTGATGAGCAAGCTGATCTTGCCGCCCGGCGGGAACTAAGCTCACGCGGCGCGTGCGCGAATCGCCCCTCAACGTCGTCGCGAAATTTTTAAGCAGAGACGGCTGCGGGGCGGGGCGCAGCGCGCAGACGCACGGGCATGCGCGGCGCGCAGCAGATGTTCACGAGGCGCGCGCGGTCTTTCTGCATGTCTCGGTCTTCGCCGAGCCACTTCAACACTTCCGCGAAGACGCGCGCCGCGTGCTCGTCCTCCGGCGCGGCGACGCGGTAGTGCATCCACTTGCCCTCGCGCCGTGCGGAGACGACGCCCGCGCGCCGCAGGTATGCGAGGTGACGAGAAATCTTCGGCTGGTTCGTGCCGAGCACCTCGACGAAGAAGCAGACGCAGACCTCGCCTGCGGCCATCAGGTTCAAAAGGCGCAGCCGCGTGCGGTCGGCCAGCGCCCTGAACAGGAGTTCCATCTGCGCCTCTTTTTTCGCCATCCTCAATCCACTCCCACGACTCTGCTTCGCCGCTCAAGCAGGACGGTGTCGCGCCAAACCTCTCCGAGCCTTCCGACGCGCTCGCGCCGCCCCACCTCACGGAAGCCGCAGGCGAGGTGCAGCGCGATGCTCGCCGCGTTCTCAGGGAAGACGCCCGCCTGTAGAGTCCAGACGCCGTTCGCCTCCGACTCGCCGACGAGCGCCGCAAGCAGCGCACGCCCGACGCCTTCGCCTCTGAACCCTTCGCCCACGTAGACGCTCACCTCCGCGACGCCCGCGTAAACCTTCCGGCTCGAAACCGGGCCGAGCGCGGCCCAGCCCGCGACGCGCCCGTCTTCGGCGAGCGCGACGAACCGCGCGAAGGCCAGGTGCGCGGCGTCCCAGCGCTCCCAATCGGGGGCCTCGGTCTCGAACGTCGCGTGGCCCGTCGCGACGCCTTCGAGATAGATTGCGCGCGCCTGTCGCCAGTGCTCCGGGCGCATCTTTTCGATGACGGGGATCATAAGAAGCTCGTTCCGAACGCGACCCGCCGGGCTTCGGCTGCTCTGACGAGTTCACCCGGCCCGGAAAAATCTTCAACGCATGCGCCTTGACATATGTATGAGGCGGGCGTATCGTCTCTCACACATTCGCGTCGGCGAATATGAATTGTAAAGGAGAGACGAGATGGAAAGCAAGACCGTGGGCGTGCTGAAGGCGCACGTGGCGCTGAACGTGGGGGACGTGGGCCGGAGCATCGAGTTCTATCGAAGGATGCTGGGGCTGGAGCCTTGCAAGGTGCGGCGGGGCTACGCGAAGTTCGACGTGGCGGAGCCGCCGCTCAACCTGACGCTCAACGAGAGGGCGGGGGTCGTGCGCGGCGCGCTCTCGCACATGGGGATTCAGGTCGCCTCGACCGCGGACGTGCTCGCGTTGCGCGGGCGCTGGCGCGCGGCTGGGCTTGAGACCTTCGACGAGACGGGGACGAGCTGCTGCTACGCTGTGCAGGACAAGACCTGGGTGACAGACCCGGACGGCAACTCCTGGGAGGCTTTCGTCGTGCTCGAAGACGACCTGCCGGAGAAGGATTCGCACTGCGCGGACGGCCCGGCGGCGGCGGAAGTCCCGAACTGCTGCGCCCCGCAGTTGGCGGCCATCACGCGCTGAAGGCGTGTCGTCGTCCGGCGGCCGGCGCGGCAAATGAAGCCATGCGCGCGCGACGAGATGGGGCGCGACGCGGGCGCGTGGGTTGACGGGTCAGGTTAGTTGCCCTGCGAGTTGTCGTCTTCGTCGGAGTCGCCCTGTTCGTCCGGGGGCGAGTTGTCGGGCGGGGGCGTGCCCTTCTGTTCGCGCAGGCGGAGAATCGAGCAGTTGTCGTCGTGATAGACCTCGTCGAACCATCCGCTGTCGAGCGCGTTGTTGTAGAAATCCTGATGATCGTGGTCTGAGAAGGTGTAGCGCGCGCAACGCTTATTGTCGCCCTCGCCGACGCAGAAGTTGTCGCGGATGAGCGGGCCGAGGTTGGCAATCTCGTCGTCCTTGAGGTCTTTGCCGATGGTGATCTTCGCGTAGAGGTCGGAGAGCTTCTTGTCTCTGTCGAGCAGGTAGGTCGGGTCGAGGCCGGAGACGTAGGCGAGGTCCGAGTTGTAGAAGAAGAGCTTGGGGAAGTCGTCCCAGTCGGTGTTGAAAATCAACTCGCCCTTGTCGGCGTTCTTGCCGAGCCACTCCATGCCGCCGCGGTAGAAGTCGGGCGCGGCCATCCCGGCGATGTCCTGCGAGGTGACGCGCGCGTACCAGACCGTCGGCGCGCACAACAGCACGAAGGCCGTGCCGACCAGCACGAACTCCCACGCCCGCGCACGCTCGACCCTCGCGGGCGCGGGCGTTCGCGCGTCGCCGGTCACAAACGTCTCGCCGGTCGTCGCTGCTTCGCCCGTCGCCTCATCCGCGTCCGCTTCGACCGGCTCGCGCGCGGTGAAGCGCACACGCGCGCGCCGGACGAGGGGTTCGAGGGCGAAGGCCGCGAAGAGGACTGCGAAGGGCGGGAAGTATTCCGCGAAGCGACGCCAGCGCGCGTTGACGATCATCAAAAGCGTGGAGAAGAGCAGGAGGAAGAAGGCGCGGCGCTGTCCCTCCTTAGTCGCGTTCCTGAAGGCGATGTAGCCCGCGGCCATCGCCGCGAGCGCGACGCCGCAGTTGCCTAAGAATTCCCAGGTGGTGTAGGGGTACCACTCGCTCCCCACAGAGGTCGAGAAGTCTCCGGCCCTGACCTTGATGATAAGGTGCTCGTAGAGCAGTTGGATGTTGTGCGGGAAATACGGGTTGATGACGAAGCCGAGCGCCGTGCCCGCCAGTACGAGGCCGACGGCGAAGAGGGCACGCGCGACCTCTCGGTTGAGCGTGCGCTCCTGCCACGCGATGACGACGAGCCAGAAGAGCGCCGCCGCCCAGAGCAGGAAGACCATGTCGTAGGTCAGCGCGAAGAGGAAGGCGAGCGGCAGAAGCCACAGATACTTGCGCTCGAACAGGAGGTGTATGCCGAGGATGAGCAGGACGATGGAGACGCTCATCGCCTTGCCCATGTTCATGCGATAGAGGAACGGCGCGGAGCTGCCGATGATGGCGACGAGCCAGACGAGCGGGTAGCTCAAGCGGTTGCGGATGACGAGCCAGTAGCAGGAGAAGACGGCGAGGCAGGCGAAGAGCCATGTGCCGATCTTCGCGCCGGTCTGGAAGTCTCGGAACCACGTGAACGGAATCTGGAGGACGTGGAAGAGGAGATGGTGGTCAACGTAGTCCTTCGGGTTGAGCGTGGTGAGCGGCAGCGCGTCGAACGACGGCGGGAAGTGGCCGGTGCGCATCCCCTGCCAGAGCATCTGGCTCCAGCGGAAGTGGTAGTAGGCATCGTAGTCGCCGCAGCAGATCGAGGCGGTTGAGAACTGCAAGTACCGGAAGACCGCGCCGATGAGGAGCGCGCCCGCCGCCAGCAGAACCCCACGGCTGCCCAACGCCGCCGCCAGACTCCGACGCCGCGCGGGCCTGACCGCCGCGACCTCGACCTCTCCGGCGGGCACGCCCCCGCCCTCGCTGATGTTCTCCATGACCTTAGTCTTTCCCGCGCGGGCCTGCTCCCGCCGAAGCCCCTGCGCTCGAATCAAGTCCATGAAAATAACACGAACGGGCGCGCGCCTTAAAGCAAGACGGAAGGCGAAAGGCGGAAGGATGAAGTAAGAGCAGTTCGCTTTCACTTCATCCTTCCGCCATCATCCTTTAACCACAGAGGCGCTTCACGATGTCGAGGAGGTCGGGGGGGCTGATGGGTTTGGTGACGAAGCCGTCGAAGCCGGAGGCGCGCGCCCGCTCGCGGTCGTCGTACATGGTGAAGCCGGTGACGGCGACGAGCGGGATGTGCGCGTATTCGGGGAGCGCGCGCAGGGCCTCGGCGAGCTGGTAGCCGTTCATCCCCGGCATGCCGATGTCGGAGACGATCACGTCGAACTGCTCGCGCCGCGCCGCGTCGAAGGCTTCGGGGGCCGAGAGCGCGGTCGTCACCTCGTAGCCCGCGAAGCGCATCATTATCGCGAGCATCTCGGTCACATCGGGCGAGTCGTCAACAACGAGCGCGCGCGTCCTGCGCTCATTCACTTCAGCGTCGCCGCGCGCGGCATGCGCTCTCTCTTCGGCCTCGCCGCCGGCGAGGCCGGATGACGCGCGCCGTGGCGTCTGTCGCGGCGCACGCCGGGGCACGTCGCTGCGGTTCGTTTCTGTCGGGAACGTCATATTGCTTCATCCACGGCACGGGGCCGGAAACCGTGGCCCTCGAAGTTTTCTCAAGCCCCGTCGCTCGGCCAGACGGGGCTTGAGCGATAAACGGAGCGTGTCAACGCCCGGCCTCGCCGTGCGGCCTGCGCTCAAGGAGGTGTTCGACCTGTTCGGCGAGCGTGGACGGCTCAACGGGCTTCGGGACGTGCACGTCGAAGCCCGCGGCGAGCGCGGCCTCGGCGTCCTTCGGCCCGGCGTAGCCCGTCAGCGCCAGCGCCGGGACACCGCGCAGGTGCGGCAGACGGCGCAGCCGCCCGATCAACTCGTAACCGTCAATGCGTGGGAGACCGATGTCGGAGACGATTATATCAAAGGGCGCGGACTCGGCAACGTGCAGAGCCTCTTCGGGGCTTTCGCAGACCGTGACGACGTAGCCGCGCGCGACGAAGATGACCCTCAGCATTTCGAGCGTGTCACGCGCGTCTTCGACGACGAGGATGCGGCACACCTCCTCCGCGCATTGCTTCAACTCTTCCGCGTTCGGCCCGTCGGGCGCGCGTCGCTCCGTCGCCGACGGCGCGGCGGGCAGCGTGACGATGAAGCTGCTGCCGCGCCCCTCGCCTCCGCTCGACGCCTCGACCCGCCCGCCGTGCGCCTCGACGAGGCTCTTGACGAGCGCGAGGCCGATGCCGAGGCCGCCGTGCTGGCGCGTCGTGCCCATGTCGGCCTGCCGGAAGCGCTCGAAGATGTGCGGCAGGAACTCCGGCGCGATTCCCTCGCCCTCGTCGTCCACGCGGACGCGCGCCGCGCCGTCCGACACGCCGACCCTGACGCGCACGCGCCCGCCCGCGCGCGAGAACTTCACGGCGTTGTTGAGCAGATTCCAGAAGATTTGGACGAGGCGCGTGCGGTCGCCGCTGACGATTGCCGGGGCGAGGTCGTCCGTCTCGACTTCGAGCGCGACGGAGCGAGAGTCGGCCTGCATGCGGACGGTCTCGACCGCCTCGTGCACAACCGCATCCAGCTCGACGGGGGCGCGCTCGATTCGCAGCTTGCCGGAGAGAATCGAGGACATGTCGAGCAGGTCGTTGATGAGGCGCGAGAGCGCGTGCGAGTTCTTTTCGATGACGCGGACGCCCTGCCCTGCTTCCGCCGCGCCGAGCTGGCCGGAGCCAATCATGCTCGCCCAACCGATGATGGGCGTCAAGGGCGTCCGCAACTCGTGCGAGAGCGTGGCGAGGAACTCGTCCTTCGCGCGGTTGACCTCCTGCGCGCGCACGTAGAGGCGGGCCATCTCCTCGGCGTCGCGCTTCTGCTCGGTGATGTCGCGCGCGATGGTCGAAGCGCCGACCAGCCGGCCCGAAGAGTCGCGCACGGGCGAGACCGTGATGGACACGTCGAGCCGCGTGCCGTCCTTGTGCACGCGCGTTGTCTCCAGATGCTCGACGTGCCCGCCGCCTCTGAGCTGCGCCATGATCTCCTCAAACTCGCCCGACAGCTCCGGCGGGACGACTGCCGAGATGTGACGACCTATCATCTCCTCCGCCGTGTAGCCGTACATCTGCTCGGCGGCCCGGTTCCAGCTCGTAACAATGCCGTCGAGCGTCTTCGAGAGGATCGCGTCGTCGGACGACTCGATGATGGCGGCCAGCATCGCGCGCTCGCCTTCGGAGTTGCGCCGGTCGCTGATGTCTTGAAAGACGAGGACGACGCCCGTCGTGTGTCCCCATTCGTCGCGGATGGGGGCGGCGCTGTCGTCAATCGGAACCTCCGAGCCGTCGCGCGCGACGAGCACGGTATGGTTGGCGAGGCCGACTATCCGGCCCTCGCGCAGAACCCGTTCGACCGGACTCTCGACCTCGCGGCGCGTCTCCTCGTTGACCACGGGGAAGACCTCGGCGAGCATTCGGCCACGCGCCTCCGCGGACGGCCAGCCGGTCAGACGCTCGGCCACCGCGTTCACGAACACGACGCGGCCCGCCGCGTCCGTCGAGATAACAGCGTCGCCAATGCTCTTCAAGGTCGTCTCCAGCCACTCGCGGCTCGCGCGCGCCTCCGCTTCGGCGCGGCGGCTGCGCTCGATCATGAGGATGGCGAGGAGCGAGATGACCACGAAGAAGACGTTGGGCAGGAGGCCGGAGAGGTCGGGCGCGAGGAGGCCGGCGGGGAGGAAGAAGATGTCGGCGACCGCCACGGAGAGGGCGACCGAGAGCAGCCCCGGCCCGCGCCCGCCGAACCACACCGCGACGAAGACGGCCACGTAGAAGAAGGCGAAGACGATGCGCGCGTTCTGCGCGCTGGCCGTGATACGCAGCGCCGCGGTCAGAAGTGCCGCCGCCGCGACCGCCGCCGACGCCAACGCGTAGCGCGCCCGCGCGGACTCGTTCCAACGTTGATGGATTATCTGTGCCCCGTGGGGACTGCGGGGAAGGGGGTCGGGCATCGCTCTCCCTTTGCTTGCTCCGGCGCGCGGAGGACGGGACGACTTCGGACCGAAGTTTCAGAACTGTGGTTGCTTTCAAACACAAGCTACTGCCTTTCCGCGCGGCAAGTCAAGATTAAGAGGCCGGAGGCCGTTTCAGTAGAGCCGCCGCCGCTCTTTGAATTTCCCCTTCCGCGTTTGCCTTCAACAGTCCCCAGCCTCTAACCTCTGAGCTGATGTATCCGGCTGGCAACCTCTTCATCCCCGCGCCGCACGGGCGCGTCGAGGCCATCTTGAAAGAGCCGGGGGGCGTGCGTCGCGGCGTCGCGCTCGTCCTGCACCCACACCCTCTGCACGGCGGGACGATGCACAACAAGGTGGTCTTCCGCGCCGCGCGCGCTCTCAACGACGCTGGCGCGACGACGCTCCGCATCAACTTCCGCGGCGTCGGCCTCTCGACGGGCGAGCACACCGGCGCGCGCGGCGGCGAGCAGGAGGATGCTGCGCTCGCCCTCGACTACCTCGAAGCGAGCTACCCCGGCCTCCCCGTCTTCCTCGCGGGCTTCTCCTTCGGCGCGCGCGTCGGCCTCGAAGTCGGCACTCTCGACCCGCGCGTCCGCTACCTCATCGGCATCGGCACGCCCGTCAGCATCAGGGAGCGCGACTACGATTTCTCATTCGTCGAAGAGTGCCGCAAGCCGCTCCTGCTCGTTCAGGGCGAGCGCGACGAGTTCGGCTCGGTGGCAGACCTGCGCGCGCTCGCCGCGCGCCTGCCCGCGGAAGCGCAGGTTCGAGTCCGCGTCATCCCCGGCGCGGGCCACTTCTTCGACGAACAGTTGGAAGAGCTGCGACGCGTCGTCGCGGGATGGGCGGAGGAGATGTTAGAAGGAAGGCAAAAGTAAAAAGGCAAAAGGCAAAAGACGAAGGCAGAGAGCAAGCAGGAAGACGATAGTTCTTCGCGCGAGAGCGCGTCCACACTTTTGCCTTTTGCCTTTTTACTTTTGCCTTTCCTCGGCGTAAATCCTGTCAATCACCTCGCGGTATTTCTCGGCGATGACGCGGCGCTTGACCTTGAGCGTGGGCGTGAGTTCGCCGCCCTCGACGGTGAGTTCGCGTTCGAGCAGGGCGACGCGCTTGACGCGCTCGAAGCGCGAGAGGTCTTGTGTGAGCGAGTCCACCTGCCTTTGGAAGAGGTCGAGGATGCGTGGGTGGCGGCAGAACTCCGAAGGGGTTTTGAGGTCGAGTCCTTTGCGCTGCGCGTAGGAGCGTAGCATCTCCCAGTCGGGGACGATGAGCGCGGCGGGGAACTTGCGACCGTCGCCGACCAGCACGACCTGGCTGACGAAGCGCGACTGCTTGATGCTCTGCTCCAGGACTTGCGGGGCGACGTACTTGCCGCCCGAAGTCTTGAACAACTCCTTCTTGCGGTCGGTGATGCGCAGATAGCCTTCGGCGTCGAGCGCGCCGATGTCGCCGGTCTTGAACCAGCCGTCCTCTGCGAAGACCGCGGCGGTCTCCTGCGGCTTGTGGTAGTAGCCGAGCATGACGTTGGGGCCGCGCGTCTCGATCTCGCCGTCGGAGGCGATGCGGACTTCGACGCGCGAGATCGGCTGGCCGACGGTTCCGACGCGGTTGTCGAAGGGGTCGTTGACGGCGATGACGGGCGAGGTCTCCGTCAGGCCGTAGCCCTGGACGATGGGCAGCCCCGCGCCGTAGAAGACGAGGCCGAGTTCTTCGGGGAGCGCCGCTCCGCCCGACGCGAAGACGCGGACGCGACCGCCCATCCCAGCGCGCCACTTCGAGAAGACGAGGCGCGAGGCGAGGCGGTGCTGCGCCGCCAGCAGCAGCGGCACGCGCTTTTTCCAGACGACACGCCGCGCCCAACGCTTGGCGACGCTCACCGCCCACGCGAGCAACGCCGCCTTGACCCTGCCGCCCTCGGCAGCGCGGTCTTTGATGCGCTCGTAGATTTTCTCGAAGAGGCGCGGCACGGCGACGATGACCGTGGGCCTGACCTCGCGCATGTGGTCGCCGATGCGTTCGAGCGATTCGGCGAAGAAGACGGTCGCGCCGTGGTGCAGGTACATGAACATCGCGCCGCGCTCGAAGATGTGCGAGAGCGGCAGCACCGAGAGCACAACGTCCCGCGAGTTGAAGGCGAGACGCGCCGACGTGTCTATCAAATTCGAGACGATGTTGGCGTGCGAGAGCATGACGCCCTTCGGCTCGCCCGTCGTCCCCGAAGTGTAGATGATCGTCGCCAAATCTTCCGGGCGGACGGCGCGCGCCAACTCGTCGGCGAGGCGTGGGCGTTCACTCTCCAGCGCGCGGCCCACGTCTTCGAGTTCACCGAGCGTCAGAGCGCCGACGCCGGAGGCGGCCTCGCCCGTCAGAAAAATAATGTGGCGCAGAGCATCGCAACCGGACAGCCCTGCGCGGACGCGCTCGAAGGCTTCGCGGTTCTGTATGAAGATGAGGCTCGCGCCGGAATCGTTCAGGATGTAGCAGACCTGCTGCGGCGCGAGCGTCGGATAGACGGGCACGTTGACGACGCCCGCGAGCTGGCAGCCCATGTCCGACAAGACCCATTCGGGGGAGCTTTCCGAAAGAACCGCGGCGCGGTCGCCGCGCGCCAGACCGAGCGCGTGGAGGCCGAGCGCGACGTGGCGCATGCGCCGCATGAAGTCCGCGGAAGAGATCGAGCGCCAGCGGCCTTCGCGCTTGCAGTTGAGCACGCCGTCGCGCGCGTGGACGCGCATCGCGCGCTCGACGACCTCGACGAGCGTCGCCGGCTCGTCGGGCGAGTGCGTCGCGCGCTCCTCGGCGCGGGCCTCCTGCTCGCTTGCATCGGCGTGGGCCGCCTGCTCGGTTGCAGCGTCTCGCCCGCCCGCAGCGTCCGGTCGCGCGCCGGTCGTGGCCTGTCCCGCCGCGTCCGCCTTCACGCGCTCACCCCTTCGAGGAGGATGTCGAGCACCTCGTCGGCCATCGGCGCGAGCTTGTAGCGGCGGCGCGATAGAATCCAGTTGGTCGCCATCTCGTCGAGCGCGCCGAAGAGGACTTTGGCGACGAGCTTGGCGTTCAGATTTTTTCTGAACAGGCCCGCCGCTTGCCCCTGCTCGAAGACCTCGCGGATGAGGCCGAGGTATTCGGCGAGTCCGGCGGCGGAGAACTCCTCCATGAACTTGGTTGTGCCGCGCAGCTCGACCTGAAAGACGACCGCGAGGTCTCGGTCGGCCCCGAGGCGTTCGAGGTGGTGGCGCGCGATTCTTCGCAGCTTCTCGCGCGGGTCTTTGATCTTGGCAAGCTCCTCGCGCCCGGCGGCGACCGCCTCGGTGGTGTTGCGGTCGAAGATGGAGCGAAGGATTTCCTCTTTGCTCTTGAAGTAGAGGTAGACCGTGCCGTCGGCGACGCCTGCGGCGCGCGCGATGTCGGCGACCTTCGAGTTGAAGTAGCCGTTGCGCGCGAACACCTTCGTGGCGGCGCGCATGATGGCCTCGCGCTTGTCGCCCGCGGCGGTGCGGCTCGGCGGCGGAGCGGGGAGTGAGCGGATGGAACGCATCGGTTCGGATTCGTCTCCTGCTGACCTCACGAGAGCCGTGCTGAATGGCTGTTCATTCAGCACGGCGGACGCCCCTAGCCTAACCGCTCGGCGCGCGTTTGTGCAACAGGAGTTTCGGGCGCACGCCTTCAGCGCCCGCGCGCGGCGACCTCGCCGTCGTCCTCCGCCTCGGCGTCGCCGCCCGCCGCGAGCAGGCCCGACTGCGGCTCGAAGCCGAGCGGGCCGCCGCGCAGGTTGATGTCGCGCTGCGGGAAGGGAATCTCGATGCCCTCTTCGAGGAAGAGGCGGCGGATGTTGTAATTGATGGCGCTTCTAATAACCTGATGGCGGCGCGGGCGGTCAGTCCAGACGAGGAGGCGGAAGTTCAGGGACGAGTCGCCGAACTCCAGAAACTGCACGCTCGGCTTCGGCTCTTCGAGGAGGAACTGAACGCCCTCGGCGGCGCGCAAAAGCGTGCGCGTGACGTGGTCGGCGTCCGCCGCGTAAGAGACGCCGATGGGGACGCTGATGCGCGAGCGGCGCTCGCGGTACGACCAGTTGAGGAAGTTCTGGTTGACGAGCTTCGAGTTGGGGACGATGGCAGCGATGTGGTCGTTGGTCACGACGACCGTGGTGCGCAGGTTGATGCTCTGCACACGCCCCTCCGTGAGCTTGCCGTCGGGGCCGGGGATGGTCACGAAGTCGCCGACTCTGACGGGGCGCTCGAAGAGGATGATGAAGCCGGAGGCGATGTCGCCAGCGATGAACTGGAGGCCGAAGCCGATGCCGACCGAGAGCGCCGTGAAGATGACGGCGAGCGAGGTGAAGTCGGCCTGCACGCCGACCTTGAGCGCCGTCACAACGCCGACCGTGATGACGATGTAGTGGACGAGACGCAGGACTGTGAACTGGACGCCGGGGTCTATGAATTTGTGCCGCGCCATCCGTCCCTCGATGAACGCGCGCAGATAGCGCGAGACGACGACGGCCAGGAGCAACACGAGAGCGCCGATCAGCAGCGACGACGGCGAGAAGACGAAGTTGCCCAGCTTCCAGTCGAAGTTGATGTAGTCGCGCACAGGCGCAGTCCACCGCCAGAGCCTTTGCAGCACGTTCTCGTCCTGCTGCAACAGCGTCAACCCGAACGTCTCGCACACAGAGCTTTCCATCAATCTCTCCCCTTGAGCCTTCTCGCCGCTCCGCCCCGAAAAGACGAGGCCGCCCGCGCCTCTTCTCAGGGGACGGGCGGCTTCGTTCGGGAAACTTTTTGCGTTGGCGGAGGGGACAGGAGTCGAACCTGCAAACCCGTTAGGGCGGCGGTTTTCAAGACCGCTGCATTACCATTATGCTACCCCTCCGCGAATTCCCGGTACGAAAAGAATATAACCCAGCGCCGAAACGGAAGGCAAAAAGCGGGTGCGCACCGTCGCGGTCGCAAAATGAACTGCGTCGGGCTGATCCTTTTTCAGGCGCGTTCTCGCTTTAGAAGTTGAGGGCGGGAGCGGCGGCCCGCGGCCCCGGAGCGCCGGACGCGGAAGGGTCGGGTTCGATGCGAGGAAGGCGTAAGAAAATTTGGTAGTGGTTCAATCAGAGGAGAGATAGTAAACTCTCTCTAATGGTTACAATCAAACTCCCTTGCCGTCACTGCGGCAGTACCGACATCGTCCGCAACGGCCTGACGAATAATGGCAAACAACGCTACCTCTGCTCGGA
>DATARW010000070.1:0-120621 GCA_036263975.1 Pyrinomonadaceae bacterium | reverse complement strand
TCAGGTAGAGCCAAAGCATCAGAACGATGACCGCGCCGAGCGAGCCGTAGGTCTTGCTGTAGGAGTTGAAGTAGTGCAGGTAGGCTTTGAAAGCGAAGGAGACCAGAAGCCACAGGCCCACTCCGACGGCGGAGCCGGGCGTGACCCACGTCCACTTCTGATCGCGTATGTCCGGCGCGAGGTAGTAGATGAGCGCGAAGGAGACGAGCATGAAGGCCAGCACAATCGGCCACTGCACGACCTTCCACGTGAGCACGAAAGCTTCGCCGAACCCGTAGCCGCCCGCAACGTTGTCTGCGATCCTCCCGCCGTAGAGCACGAGCACGAGCGCCGAGATGATAAGTACAGAGAGAGCGACCGTCAGCCCGAGGGCCGTCAGTCGCTGCCGCCACCACGGGCGCGACTCCTCGATGTCGTAGGCGGCATTGAGCGACTGCGTGATCGCGCCCATCCCGTTCGAGGCCGCCCACAGCGCGGCGATGATGCCGAAGGTGAGCTTGCCGCCGCCGCTCGCGGCGCTGACCTCGTACATCGTCGAGTCAACGAGCTTGAAGGCGTCGCCGGGTAAGACCTGGCTGAGATAATTGAACAGGCTGTGGCGCAGGCCCGTGCCCGAACCCAAGACCAGCCCGATCATCGAAGTCAGGAAGAGTAGTAAAGGAAAGAGCGCCAGCAGGAAGTAGTAGGCCAGTTGCGCGGAGCGACCGAACACGTCGTCCTTCTGGATTTCGCTCCAGACGCGCTTCCCCAGGTCTTTCCAAGTCAACCCGCCGAGTCCCCACAAAGATGCCATGCCCCTTGTCCTCCCCGCACTCGTTTTTGTTACTGTCGCAGACAGACCTTGATTTCGTAGAAGCTAAAGCAACGGCTATGCCTCGCGCGCGGCGCGGATGAATATCCGAGAAAGGTAAAATCTTTCCGGACTAACACGCGGGCTGACGTTTTGCTCTTCGTAGAAAGCAGGCAGTTCGGGCATTAAAATCATACGGCCCGGAGAATGTTCCATTACAGGGATGACGCCGAGCAGCTAACATGAGGCGGAGAGCAGTTAATCACCGCAGACATGAGAGAGCACAGAGCATTTCACAGAGTCCTGCTCTGTGCCACCTCTGTGCTCTTCTGTGTCTCGCAGTGGTGAGCTTCGACGCTCCTTCACTCAAGCATGCAGAGACCCTGCTGCGCCGTCACTCGGCCACGCGGTATTCGAGCAGGAAGCGTCCGATCTGGATGGTCGCCCTTCCGCCGACCGGCGGGCTGATGAGGAGGGAACGGACGAGATTGCCTTTGCGGCTCCTGTGCGCCTCGGCCTCGCCGAGAGGCTCGCCGCTCGAAGCGCGGTAGAAGCTGACGCTGATGGTGTCGTCGCCCGAACGCTTGTAGCCGAAGACGTACTGGCCGGGCGGCAACTCCACGTCGCCGATTCTGAGGGGCGCTTGCGTGATGAAGAAGTGCGAGTATTGACCCTCTGCGGAGTAGCCCGCGGTAATCATCACCACACCGGCGATGAAGCGGCCACGCCCGTCGGTCGCGCCCGACGCCGTGCGAAACTCCGTCTCGATGTTCTCCTTGACGACGGGCGCGCGCGCCGGGATCACGCTCCGCAACTCCTCCTGCGTGGCGGCCCGCCAGCGCGCGGCGCGTGCGGCAGACCCGACGGTGCCCGCGCTGAAGCAGAGCGCCGAGGCGAGGACGACTCTTATGACTGTCGCGGTCATCGCGTTGTTCCTCCAGGATAAGCGGGCGGCGGAGACGATTCCGACGGGGAGCGTCGGCGCGTCCGCCATGATAAACGCGGCGCGCAAGACATCACAACAACGCTCTGGCCGCTCCGCCGTGTGATAGCTCCGCCCTTCTGTCATCTCTGTCCATTCGTCGGCTTAATCGAGGGGCCGTCTTCCGTTATAATTCGGCGCAGTTTTTTTGTGTGCGCGGCTTACCTGTAAGTTCGGCCCGAACCGATGCGTCTACCAGATTCCCCCGGCAAGTGTAAAGCACTCTTCCTCCGGCTGCTCCTGCTGCTGCTCATTCTCTGCGGCGCGCGTGCGCTCGCCCTCGACCCGCACAGGCAGCTCGGCCAGTTCAGCCGCCGCGTGTGGCAGACGGAGAACGGGCTGCCGCAGAACAGCGTCCGCTCCGTCATCCAGACGCGCGACGGCTACGTCTGGGCCGCGACCGAAGAGGGGCTTGCGCGCTTCGACGGCCTCGGCTTCGTCGTCTTCGATAAGCAGAACACTCCGCCGCTCAAGAGCAACGACGCTCGCGCCGTCCTGGAGGATCGAGAGGGCGCGCTCTGGGTGAGCACGGCGGGCGGGCTGATTCGACTCTTCAAAGGCTTGGGCACGTCGTTCACTACTCAACAGGGGTTGCCGAGTGACGATGTCGAGTTGGCCTACGAAGATCGCGCGGGCGACATCTGGGTCGGGACTTCCGACGGCCTGAGCCGCTTTCACAATGGCGCGTTCGATAACTTCACGACGCGGGACGGACTCGCGGGCAACAGCGTTCAGGCTCTTTTCGAGGACACAGAGGGCGCACTCTGGGTCGGCACAACCGGCGGGCTGAGCCGTTACCGGGACGGACGGTTCGTGAGCTTCGGCGCGGGCGACGGACTGGCGGGAGCGAGCGTTGATGCCGTCGAGCAGGGCGCGGACGGCTGCCTCTGGCTCGGCACGCCCGACGGCCTTTCGTGCTACCGGGACGGGCGTTTCCGAAACTACACGGTGCGCGAAGGGCTGCCCAACGACCGCGTCATCTCGCTGCGCGCGGACAGGGAAGGAAGCCTCTGGGTCGGCACAGCCGGCGGCCTGAGTCGCTTTCAAGGCGGGCGCTTCGAGACGTTCGGCACGACGGAAGGACTCGCAGGCAACATCATTCTCTCGATCTTCGAGGACGCCGAAGGCAACCTCTGGGTCGGCACAGAGTCCGGCGGACTCAGTCAACTGAGGGACAAGAAGTTCACCACCTACACGACCGCCGAAGGTCTGGCGAGCGACCTCGTCAAGTCGGTCTACGAAGACCGAAAGGGGAACATCTGGGTCGGGACTTACGGCGGCGGGCTGAGCCTTTTGAGCGGCGGGAAGGTCACGAACTACACGACCAGAGACGGGCTGGCGAGCAACATCGTCCTCGCGCTCGCCGACGACGCCGAAGGCTCTCTGTGGGTCGGCACGCCCGACGGATTGAGCCGCCTTCGCGGAGGGAAGTTCGACACCTACACGTCAGCCGACGGACTCCCGAACGACTTCGTACGCTCGATCCACGCCGACGCCGAAGGTTCCCTGTGGGTCGGCACGCGCGGCGGCCTGGCGCGTTTGAAGGACGGCGTGTTCACCTCCTACACCACGCGCGAAGGGCTTCCGAGCGACTTCGTCGGGACGATCTACGCGGACGCGCAAGGTCGCCTCTGGGTCGGCACGCTCGGCGGCCTGAGCAGGTTCGCAGATGGGAAGTTTACGAACTACACGACCAGAGACGGGCTGTCGGACAACGTCGTCATCTCGATTTACGGCGACGCGGAAGGCCGCCTCTGGATCGGCACGAACGGGGCGGGCTTAAACCTCTTCAAGGACGAAAAGTTCAAAGCCTTCACGACGCGCGACGGGCTACCCAACGATACTATCTACCGCATCCTCGAAGACGGTCGCGGGCGGCTCTGGATGAGCTGCAACAAAGGCATCTTCCGTCTCTCGAAGAGCGAGCTGGAGGACTTCGCCGAAGGGAGGACGCACGCCCTCAACCCGGTCGTGTACGGGACGGCGGACGGGATGGCGACGCGCGAGTGCAGCGGCGGCGGCCAGCCTTCGGGGTGGCGCGGCGGCGACGGGCGGCTCTGGTTCTCGACCATCAAGGGCTTGGCGATGATTGACCCGGAGCGTTTGGCATCGAACGAGCAGCCGCCGCCGACGGTCGTCGAGCAGTTCAGAGTTGACGGCGAGCCGGTCGCGCCGAGTCCGGGACTGGCGCTCGCGCCGGGCAAGACGCGCTTCGACTTCTACTACGCGGGCCTCAGTTTCGTCGCGCCGGAGAAGGTGAGGTACAAGTACCGGCTCGAAGGTTTCGACAAGGATTGGGTTGACGGCGGCGACCGCCGCGTGGCCTATTACACGAACCTGGGGCCGGGCGATTACCGCTTCGAGGTCATCGCCTGCAACAACGACGGCGTGTGGAGCCGCGCGCCCGCCGCGTTCGCCTTCAGGCTGGAGCCGCATTTTTACCGCACGCTCTGGTTCTACGCCTTCTGCGCCCTCGGCCTCGCGCTGCTCGCGTGGCAAGTCTACGCCTTGCGCTTGCGGCAGGTGCGCGCGCGCTTCGGCGCGGTGCTGCAAGAGCGCAACCGCATCGCGCGCGAGATTCACGACAACCTCGCGCAGGAGATTCTCGGCGTCTCCGTGCAGTTGGAGATCGTCGCGCGGCTGATGCCGTCCTCGACCGGCGCGGCCCGGACTCACCTCGACCGCGCACGCGCTCTCGTTCGCAGCAGCATCGCCGAGGCGCGACGCTACGTCTGGGACTTGCGCTCGCAGTCGCTCGAAGACCGAGACCTGCCGACGGCCCTCTCCGAGATGACGCGCCGCCTCACCGCCGGGAGCGGCGTCCAGACGCAGTTTCAGGTCGGCGGCACGTTCCGCCCGCTCCCCGCGCAGGTGGAAAACAACCTCCTGCGCATCGGACAGGAGGCCGTCAACAACGCCGTGCGCCACGCGCGCGCGCAAACGATCTCGGTTCAACTGAGTTTCGACACGGGCAGCGTGCGGCTCAGCGTCAGCGACGACGGGCGCGGGTTCGACCCCGGCAACCACTCGAACGGCTCGGACGGTCACTTCGGAATCGTCGGGATGCGCGAGCGGGCCGAAGAGGTTGGAGGCAGCGTCAACATCGAGAGCGGCCCCGGCGAGGGGAGCGAGGTCTCGGTCAGCATTCCGGTCGAAGGCTGAACGGCGTCAGACTACTTTGTGGAGCGGCTCGACCGGAGAGGAGTTATCGTGAGCGGCGACAGGATCAACATCATCGTGGTTGACGACCAGGCGGTCGTCCGTCAGGGCTTCGTCTCCCTGATTAACACCGTGCCCGACATGGCCGTCGTCGCCGAGGGGACGAACGGCGAAGAGGCCATCGAGTTGTTCCGCCTGCACCGGCCCGATGTCGTGCTGATGGACTTGCGGATGCCTGTACTGGGCGGCGTCGCGGCCATCACCGCGCTCCGGCGCGAGTTCCCTTCGGCGCGCGTCATCGTCCTGACGACTTACGACGGAGACGAGGACATCTACCGCTCTCTACAGGCGGGCGCGCAGGGCTACCTCCTGAAGGACGTGTTCTTCGAGGAGCTTGAGGACGCCATCAGGACGGTGCACGCCGGGGGGCGCAGGATTCCGAGCGTGGTGGCCGAGAGGCTCGCGGGCCGCGTCGGGGCTTCGGACTTGACGGGCCGAGAGCTGGAGGTTCTGAAACAGATCGTCGGGGGCAAAAGTAATAAAGAGATCGGCTCCACGCTCGGCATCAGCGAGGCGACGGTCAAGAGTCACATCAACAACATCCTCAGCAAGCTCGACGCCGCCGACCGCACGCAGGCCGCCACCAAAGCCCTCCGGCGCGGTATCGTGCACCTGCCGTAGCGCCGCGCCGCGTCATACTTTAGTATGAGGCCGTCGCTGAACTTCGTGACCATGACAGGCGGGGCGGCGCGTGTTAAGGTTCGCGCGGCTAGTTAACCCGGCCCCGAGTGAGGCGAGTCAGAGATCATATCCCGCCTAACTTGTTGCAAACCGAACCAATGATCTCTGGAACGCCAGAGAGATGATTCTCGATTCGGGGCCGGGCACGCCTTTTCAAAATCTCTAATTCATATAAACTGTCTTCATGCCCTGGACTTGCGCGCCCGGCTGCGTTGCACGCAGACTGTGAGACATAAGAGATGTCGAGCCGCACCACCCGTCGTCAGTTTTTGCAGACCGCCGGCTCAGGCATTCTGGGCCTCGCCCTCGCGCGCGGCGCACAAGCCGCCCGACCGAGGGCCGGGAGGTTGCGTGAATTGCTCGTCTATGTCGGCACCTACACGAACGGCAAGAGCGAGGGCATTTACCTCTACCGCCTGCAACTCTCTTCGGGCGAGCTGCGACGGGTCGGCGTCACCGGCCCGGTCGTGAACCCCTCCTATCTCGCGCTCGCACACGGCGGTCGTTACCTGTACGCCGTCAACGAGGTGACGGAGTTTAAAGGTCAAAAGAGCGGGGCCGTCAGCGCCTTCGCCGTAGATCGGCGGGCGGGCGCGCTGCGCTTCCTGAATCAGCAGCCGTCGCACGGCGGCGCACCCTGCTACGTCACGCTCGCCGGCACGGGGCGCTTCGTTCTCGTAGCCAACTACGTCGGCGGGAACGTCGCCGTCCTGCCGGTGCGTGACGACGGCAGCCTCGGCGAGGCCGTGGACGTGCGGCAGGATCAGGGAGCCTCCGGCGTCAACCCGCAGCGGCAGGAAGCTCCGCACGCACATTGCGTCGTGCTGGACAGGGCCGACCGCCACGCCTACGCCTGCGACCTCGGCGCGGACAAGATTATGATCTATCGTTTCGACGCACGCAGCGGAAAACTCACGCCCGCGCCTACGCCCTGGGCGCAGGTCAAACCGGGCGCAGGCCCGCGCCACCTCGTCTTCCACCCGCGCGCCGGCTATGCCTACGTGATGAACGAACTCGCCGCGACGGTGACGGTCTTCGCGCACGACTCTGCCGGCGGCGCTCTGCGCGAGGTGCAGAGCGTGCCCACGCTGCCCACAGACTTTCAGGGGGCGAACACGAGCGCGGACATACACGTCGCACCCGGCGGGCGATTCCTCTACTGCTCGAACCGCGGGCACGACCACATCGCCGCGTTCAAGGTTGACGCGCGCAGCGGCAAGCTGAGCCTCTCTGCGCACGAGCCGACGCGGGGCAAGACGCCGCGCAACTTCGCGATTGATCCGACCGGGACGTTCCTCCTGGTGGCGAACCAGGACTCGGACACGATCACGACCTTCCGGCTCGACCCGCGGACGGGCAAGCTCAGTTTCACAGGGCACAGCGCCGACGTGCCTTCTCCCGTCTGTCTGAAATTAGTCGCGCCCTCCGCTTGAACGGGCGCGCGCCTTCGGAGAAAGGGCTGGCCTTAACGCCGATGCGATTTATGAGGTGCGTGCGAGTCACAGTCGCGCTCGCGTGCCTGCTGTCGTTCGCTGCACTCGTGCGTCCGTCTTTCCCATCTCTCGTCTCGCGCGCCGCAGGTGTGCAGGGCGCGAGGGCGGCGCGTTCGCGTGAGACAGCAGCGCGTTTGCGCGAGGATGCGTACCGCGCCAACAACCTCGGCGTCGCGTTGCTCGAACAGTTCAAGCCGAAGGACGCGGCGGAGCAGTTCCGCCTCGCGCTCCGGCTCGACCAGCGCCTCGCGCTCCCGCGCATCAACCTCGCCATCGCGCTCTACAACGTGCCCGACGTAGAAGGCGCGCGACGCGAGGCGGAGTCAGTCGCCGCCGAAGCGCCCGACGCCCCGCAGCCGCACTACATCCTCGGCCTCATCGCGAAGCAGCAGGGCCGCACGGACGACGCGCTCGCCTTCTTCCGGCGCGTGCTTCAGCTCGACCCGCGAGACGTGGGGGCGAACGTGCAGACGGGGCAGCTCCTCATGCAGCAGCGTAAGTTCGCCGAGGCGACGGCGGCCTTCCGCGTCGCGCTCTCGGAGGAGCCTTACAACGGCACGGCGCTCTACAATCTCGGCACGGCGCTCATTCGCGCAGGGCAGCGCGAGGAGGGACAGTCGGCGGTGCAGCGCTTCCAAACCTTGCGGGCGAGCGGCGCGGCCACCGTCATCGGTCAGAACTATCTCGAACAGGGGCGCTACGCCGAGGCCGTCACCTCGACCGGAACCGAACCCGACCTCGTTGATAAGCGCACGCCCGATGTCGTCTTCAAAGACGTGACCGCGAGCGTGCTTCCGCCCGCTTCTCCGGGCGCGTGGCCCGTTAAAGACGGCTTCCTCGAACAGAGCGGCGGCGCGGTCGTCCTCTTCGACTTCGACGGCGACGGCCAGCTCGACCTGCTCGAAGCAGCGGGCGGCCGTGCGCGCCTCTACCACAACGACCGTGGCAAGTTCACCGACGTGACCGCGCAGTCGGGCGCGCTGGCGAAGGAGGCACCGGGCGTCGCCACGGCTGCCATCGCGGGCGACTACGACAACGACGGCAAACCCGACCTCTTCATCCTCCGCTACGGCGCGTGCACGCTCTACCACAACGACGGCAATGGTCACTTCACCGACGTGACCGCCGCCGCGAAGATTCCGAACTACCCTTACCTCGCGCGCTCCGCCGCCTTCGTTGACTACGACCACGACGGCGACCTCGACATCCTTATCGCGGGCGGCGGCGACCCCGCCGATGCTTTGAAGATGAGCAAGGGTATAAAGGAGCACCCCTCAAACAGTCTCGTCAACATACTCACGATGTTGCCTCCCGCGCCGGCCCTTCTGCTTCGCAACAACGGCGACGGCACTTTCAGCGACCAGACGGCGGCGGCCAAACTCACAGCGACGGTCACGGCGCGCGGCCTTGTGCCGACGGACTTCGATAACCGGCGCGACGTTGATCTTCTGGTGGCTTCATATGAAGGGGTCGCGCTCTGGCGCAATATGCGCGACGGCACGTTCCGCAACGTCTCCGGCGAGGTCGGCATGGATTCCGCCGAACTTCAAGACGCCTCCAGCGTCGCCGCCGGGGATATCAACAAGGACGGCTTCACCGATTTTTATTTCGGTAGAGGAAGGCAGGCGGGCTACTTCGCGCTGAGCGACGGCAGAGGTCACTTTAAACTCAAGCGCGGGCCGGGCGAGATTAACGTGGAGCCTCTCTCGCCGTCGGCCAGGTACAATACCTCGTCACAGTTCATGGACTACGACAATGACGGCCTGCTTGATCTCGTTACCGCAGTTAGAACGAACAAGTCGGGCGACGCGCACATGGAGCTTCGCATCTGGCGCAACACGGGCGACGGCTGGGTGGACGTGAGCGACAGGGCCGCGCGCGGCGTCCGTGCCGATTTCGTCCAGACCAATGTCGCGTCGCGCGCTTGCGTGCTCGCCGCCGCAGACCTAGACGGCGACGGCGACACGGACATCATCTTCGGCGCGCCGGGCGGGGGCTTGAGGGTTCTGCGCAACGAGGGCGGCAATCGAAACAACTCCGTGCGCGTTCGTTTGGCGGGCAAGGTGAGCAACCGCGACGGCGTCGAGGCGAAGGTTGACGTGCGCGCCGGGAGTCTTCAGCAGAGGCTTGAGACTTACTCGGCCTTTCCAGCGCCCGCGCCTGCCGACCTTGTTTTCGGGCTGGGGCGGCGCGCTTACGCCGACGCCGTGCGCGTCCTCTGGCCTTCGGGCGTCTTGCAGGCCGAAACTCAGTCGGCCCCGCGCGGAGGAGGAGGAGCACAGGGGGGGGCGCGCGTCGAGCCGGGGACGCTGAAGGTGACGGAGCTTGACCGCAAGCCTTCGTCGTGTCCGTACCTCTACACATGGAACGGCGAGCGTTTCGAGTTCATCACGGACTTCATGGGCGGCGGCGAGATGGGCGACTGGGAAGCGCCCGGCGTCTTCGACACGCCCGACCCGGACGAGTACGTCCGCATCCGCGGCGACCAACTGAAACCGCGCGACGGTCGCTACGAGTTGCGCGTGACGAACGAACTTGAAGAGGCTCTGTTCGTTGACTGCCTCCAACTCGTCGCCGTCTCTCACCCGTCCGATACGGAAGTCTATCCGAACGAAGGTCTCGGCAACCCGACCGGCCCGGCCTTCATACTCTACGCCACCCGCGGCGCGCACACGCCGCGCACGGCCTTCGACGAGCACGGCCACGACGTTCTCTCGCGCATCGCTCGGCTTGATAGAAAGTACCCGGACGACTTCGCGCTGCTCCCCATTCGCGGCTACGCGGCGGAGCACACGCTGACGCTCGACCTGGGGAAAGGCGAAAGCGGAGGGCGGAAGGCGGAAGGCTCGAAGTCGAAAGATGAGAGAACGTCTGACGCGCGTGCGGCGGCGTCTTCGTCAACTCCTTCGTCTTCGACATCGCGCGCGCTTCTGCTGTTGACGGGCTGGACTGACTACGCCTTTTCGAGCGACAACGTCGCTGCCTCGCAGCAGGGGCTTGAGATGAAGCCGCCCGCCCTTCAGGTCAGGGACGCGGCAGGGAAGTGGCAAACGGTCATCGAGAACATAGGCTTTCCCGTCGGGCGTCCGCAGACGGTGACGGTTGACCTGACGGGCAAGTTCCTCTCCGCGAGCCGCGAGGTGCGGATCGTCACGAACATGAGAATCTACTGGGATCAGATTCTCTTTGACGACTCCGGCGGCAACCTCCCCGTCCGTGTCGAACGCCTCGAAGCTTCGCAGGCCACGCTCAGGGCGCGCGGCTTCTCCGCGCAGATGACGCCCGACGGGCGTGAGCCTTTCGCTTACGATTACGCGCGCGTCTCGACCTCCTCGCCGTGGAAGTTCTTCACGGGGCGCTACACGCGCTTCGGCGACGTGCGCGAGTTGCTGCGAGCGACCGACGATATGTTCGTCGTCTCGAAACCCGGCGACGAGATCGCGCTCTCGTTCGACGCGACGGCGCTGCAACCATTGCCCGCGGGCTGGACGCGAACCTTCCTGCTCTACGCCGACGGCTTCAGCAAAGAGATGGACATCAACTCCGCCAGCCCACACGAACTCGCGCCGCTCCCGTTCCACAGGATGATGCGCTATCCATACTCGCCGCCCGAAACTTACCCGGACGACGAGGCCCACCGGGCCTACGTCGAACGCTACAACACACGCGTCGTCAACGCATCGTTGCCAGACCTCCGGGCCGCCGACAGGTGACGCGCCGCCGCCCCTTGCGCGTCCTGCTCACACGGCTCGAAAGACGCGGCGATCTGCCGTCCATGTCGGCTAACTTCGAGCGCGTGCGGGCGGGGCGGAGGCGTGCAAAACTTCTCATATCCTTGTGCCGCGCGTTTCGTAGAGGTAAGGTCGCACGCAATCGAGGCCGCCGAGGAGCGGGAGACCAGAAGATGTCCTTCAAGACGCAAACAGAACCCTTGTGGCAGACTCCCGATCAGGCGGCGAGGCTGGCCGAGCTGACGAGCGACGAAAGGGACTTGAAAGAGAGACCCCTGCGCCGTGACGTGCGCCTGCTCGGTCGTCTCCTCGGCGAGGTGCTCAAAGAGCAGGCCGGGCTTTCTCTGTACGAGGCGGTCGAAGAACTGCGGCAGCTCGCCATCCGGCAGAGACGCGCGCAACGCGCCCGGCACGGCGGGGCCGATGCCGACGGGCACGAGCAATTCAAGGGGGCCGAACGGATCATCAAAGGGATGACCACCCTTGAGGCTTACCGGATGACCAAAGCCTTCGCGACCTACTTCGAGCTGACCAATCTGGCCGAGACGAACCACCGCAAACGTCGCCGCGTGGCGGCACAGCTCAAGCCGGATCGCCCCTCGCAACCCGGCACTTTCCGCGGCACGCTTGAGCGCATGCGCGACGCCGGAATGAGCCGCGAGGAGGCGCTCGAAGCCCTGCGCCGCGTGGAAGTCGTGCCGGTGTTCACGGCGCACCCGACCGAGGCCGCGCGCCGCACCGTGCTTTTCAAACGGCGGCGCATCGCTGAGGAGCTTGAGCGTCTCGACAAGCTGCCGCTGACGCGGGAGCAAGCCGCGCGGAGCGAAGCCATCATCGCCGCCGAGATCACCGCGCTCTGGCAGACGGACGAGGTGCGCCGCCGCCAGCCGTCCGTAGGCGACGAGATCAAGATGGGCCTCGACTACTACGACGCCTGCCTGATTGACTCTCTGCCGCAGGTCTACGAGGAGATGGCGAACGTCTTCCGCCAGACCTACGGCCAGCCGCTCGCGGCGCGCCATCTGCCCACCTGCGTTCGCTTCGGCTCCTGGATCGGCGGCGACCGCGACGGCAACCCCAACGTCACGCCGTCGGCGACCCGCGAGGCGCTGCTGCTCGCGCGCCGACTAATACTCGAACACTACATCGGCGCGGCGACCGAGTTGACGGATCGGCTCAGTTCCTCCGTCTGCCAGACGCCCGCCTCCGAGGCCCTGCAAAAGGCTCTGGCACGCTACACCGAAGCGTTCCCTTCGGTCGCACGGGAGAACGTGACAAGGTCGCCCGACGAGTGGCACCGTCGCTTCCTCGATTACGTGCTGCGCCGTCTGCGCCACGCGCTCGACGCGCGGGGACGAGCGGACGCTTACCCCGATGCGTCGGCTTTCATCGCCGACCTCAAGCTGCTGCGCGAGAGTCTGGAGGAGAACAACGGCGAGCGCCCGGCGCGGCTGTGGCTCGACCCTCTGCTGCGGCAGGCCGAGACGTTCGGCTTTCACCTGCACGCGCTCGACATCAGGCAGCACGCGCGAGTCCACGCGCGCGCGGTCACCGAGCTTGCGTGCGCGGGAGACGAAGCGGGCGGAGGAGTCGTCCCCTTGACCGCGCCTTCCGCCGGGACGAGCGATCTGCTCGAAACCCTTCGCACGGTCGCGGAACTCAAGCGACACTTTCCGCCTGAGTCAATCGGCGCGTATGTCATCAGCGGGGCGACGGGCGAGGCCGACGTTGTTTCACTCGTCCGGCTCGTCAACCTGAGCGGTGCACGCGTCGCTGCGTCCGCGGATGCAGACGCGGACGCAGACGCGGACGCAGACGCAGACGCAAAAGACCCCGGCCTCATGCCCGTGCCGCTCTTCGAGTCAATCGAAGACTTGCGCCGCTGTCCCGGCATCTGTCGCGCGCTCTGGACTTCACCTGAATACGAACCGCTGCTGGAGTCATGGGGTCGCCGGCAGGAGGTGATGCTCGGCTACTCGGACTCGAACAAGGACGGCGGGATGCTGACGAGCATCTGGGAGATTTACAAGGCGCACCGCGAGCTTCACCGTGTCGCCGCGGAATGCGGCGTTCGCCTGCGCCTCTTTCACGGGCGCGGCGGCACGGTGGGGCGCGGCGGCGGCCCCACGCACAGGGCGATTGTCGCGCAACCCCCCGGCGCGTTCGGCGGGCGACTGAAGATTACCGAGCAGGGCGAAGTGCTCAACTGGAAATACTCCGACGCCGTTCTGGCCGAGCGCAATCTGGAACTGATGATCGCCGCCTCGCTCGAAGCCCTGTGCCGCCCCGGAAGTGATGCCGAAAGTGATGAGGGCCGGGACGAGGCGTCGCAGTGGGAAGACGCGATGGAGGCCATGTCGCGCGACGCCTTCGAGTTCTATCGCACGCAGATCGTCGAGAACCCGGACATCCTGCCGTACTTCGAGGAAGCGACCCCGGTGCTGGAACTGGAATATGCGCGGCTCGGCTCGCGCCCGGCGCGGCGCGGCGAGCGCCGCGGCCTTTCAGACCTGCGCGCCATCCCCTGGGTCTTCGGCTGGATGCAAAGCCGTCAGGTACTGCCCGCATGGTTCGGCGTCGGCCACGCGCTCGAACGGTTCGTCGGCACGGACGGCGAACGGGAGCGTCTTCTTCAGACCATGATGAGGGACTTCCCGCTCTTCACCGATTTAATCTCGAACGTCGAGATCGGCATGGCGAAGGCCGACCTCTCCATCGCCACGCTCTACGCCGGGCTGGTCGAAGACCAATCTTTGCGCCGCCGCGTGTTCGCGCTCGTCACCGACGAGTTTCAAAGGACGCGGGAGATGATCCTGCGCGTCAGCGGCCAGGCGCGGCTGCTGGAAAACAATCAAGTGCTGGCCCGCTCGATTCGTCTACGCAACCCCTACGTTGACTCTCTCAGTCTGATTCAGGTTGAACTCCTGCGACGCAAGCGCGCGGGCGAAGCGAGCGACGAACTCAACTACGCGCTGGCCGCGACGATCAACGGCATCTCGGCGGGACTGCGAAACACGGGTTAGCGCGTGCTGGTGCTCAAGGTTTCATGCCCGCCGCCAGCCGACCGAGATTCTCAATCGCGTCTTTGACTCTCTCCGACCAGAAGGCGGCGTTGAGCCGGTTCCCCTGGGTCGAGTTGCCGGAAGGCATCAGCGCGGAAGAGTTGTTCGAGAGGGCTATACGGGAGCGCGTTGCTTTCGTCCCGGCACTCCATTTTTCGCCGCCGCCGCGCGCCGAAATTTCATGCGCCTGAACTTCTCGAACTGCCCCCCGAACCTGATAGACGAAGGCATCTTACGCCTCGGCAAACTGCTGACATCAGAGAGGCCGGGATGCTTGTGATTGAGCGAGCGGGGAGCGTCTGAAGAGACAAGGATTGTTCGTTAGCTCGCGGGAGCACACAACCGTTGGACGAGGCGTCGAATGGAACGTGAAAATTACTCGACCGGAACGCCGTGGGAGCCTATCGTTGGCTACTCGCGCGCCGTTCGTGTGGGGAATCAGGTTTGGGTGGCCGGCACGACCGCGACCGACGGGAATGGTGAGGTGGTCGCTCCGGGGGATGCTCATGCCCAGGCCGTTCAGGCATTGAAGAACATCGAGTCCGCCTTGCGCCAGGTGGGTGCCGGTCTCAAGGACGTGGTGCGCACGCGCATGTTTGTCGTGAACATCTCTGAAGATTGGGAGAAGGTCGGGCGGGCGCACGGCGAATTCTTCGGCGACATTCGACCCGCGACGGCGATGGTGGAAGTCAGCCGTTTGATCGCGCCGGAGATGCTGGTAGAAATCGAAGCAGACGCGATCATCCTCAGCCCGGGTTAAGAGGGCGACTGGCGGCCTCCTGCCTCGACGAGCCTCCGCGCTCGTCACACAGGCTCGAAGAAGGTTCCGGGTAAACAGTCGGCGCGTCAAATATTCAGGGCCGGTAACATTTCTTTCGCAGTCTTCTTGACGAGAGAGGTCGCTGACAAATCACGCGCGGGACTGCTGCACACGGCCGCTTCGGCGTCGGACTGCTCACGGCGACCGGAGAAAGCGCGCATTTCACTCCGCACGGCTGGGACAGAAATAATATTGTTGACAATCATCCGTCTCTTGGTTATAAGCCTGTCTAGTTAAACGTTTGCGTAATCGTTTTTTCGCGGCATTGTAAGGCGTTTTTTTACACGTACAATTCAATAATTTTGCCCCCGCGGACGGCTGCTGCTTGCCGTCAGGCCGGGGCGTAGGCATCGCTTTAAGCCGGGCTTGCTTTGTCGGAGAGTCTGGGAACGTGACTCTCCGAGCGGCTTAGGCGCGCTCTTTTCGGGAGTTAGGCGTTCATCCTCGGTTGAGAGAAAGGGAGTTCTATGACATCGCAGAAGCTTTCCGCAGCAGCGTTGTTAGCCTTGTTTATAGTCTTGGCCGCCGCGCCCGTTCTCGCGCAGAGCGACCGCGGCACGATCACCGGCACGGTCACCGACCCAAGCGGGGCGGTCGTCCCCAACGCGAAGATCACCGCCACCAGCCTCGACACGGGCGAGGTGCGTGAGGCGACCACGAGCGGCGAGGGCAGCTACACGCTGCCGGAGTTGAAGGCCGGGCGATACAAGATCACCGTCGAGGCGCAGGGGTTCAAGTCGTCCACGGTTGACAGCTACAAGGTCTCCGTTCAGGTGACGCACAGCCTCGACCTGAAGCTCGAAGTCGGCACGGTCACGGACGTAGTCACCGTCACGGGCGAACAGGCCGCGGCCATCCAGACCGACTCGCCCGTGCGCCAGACCAACGTCACCGAGCGGCAGGTGAAGGAACTCCCCCTCGAAGTCTCTTCCGAGTTCTCCGGGCGCACGCCCCTCTCCTTCATCTTCCTCGACAGTAACGTGACGGCGGCCACGGGCAACGGCACCGACGCCTCGAACTTCAGGGTCAACGGCGGCCAGGGTCTCGGCACGGAGATTCTCATTGACGGGGCCACGACGCGCCGCTCGCAGAACGGCTCGTTCTTCTCCGAGGTCGCGCCGGGGCCGAACGCCTATCAGGAGTTCACGCTCTCGACCTCCAATTACTCGGCGGAGTTCGGCCAGTCTTCGGGCGGCGTCGTCAATTTCACGTTGAAGTCGGGCGGCAACCAGTTCCACGGCGAGGTCTACGACCTCTTCCGCAACGAGGCGCTGAACGCCAACAGCTTCGTCAACAATCTGAACGGGCTGAGGCAGGGGCGCGACCACCAGAATGATTTCGGCGGCAACATTGGCGGCCCCATCTACCTGCCGCGCTTCGGCGAGGGCGGCAAGTCTTACCGGAGCTTCAAGAACAAGGCGTTCTTCTTCTTCAACATGGAGAGCTATCGCTTCTCGCAGGGCGAGAACGTTTTGGTCTCCGTCCCGACGGCGAAGATGCGGACGGGCGATTTCTCCGAGCTGCTCACCGACCCCGATCTCTTGCGGCGCAACGGCGGCCCGATTCAGCTCTTCAGCCCGATTGCCGGCTTCGACGCCAGCGGCCACGTCATCCTCGCGCCGCCCGGAACGCGCGTCGCCATCCCCGGCAACCGTCTCGACCTCTTCCGCCTGCCGACGGGCCAGTCCATCATTGACCCCGTGGGGCAGAACATCATCGGGTTCTTCCCCGCGCCGAATCGCCCCGGAGTCTTCCACAACTATCAGGCTTCGACGACGACTCCGACGACGATGAACAACCCGACCTTCAAGATAGACACGGCGCTTTCGGAGCGGCAGCACCTCAGCTTCAGCTTCGCCTATCGCAACAACACGCGAATCGCGGGCGGCGCGCCGCGATTCCCCGACCCGTTCATCGCGTTAGGCAGGTGGCAGCAGTTCTTCAAGTCCGACTTCCTCCGCATTCAGGACGACTACACCTTCGGGCCGCGCCTCTTGAACCACTTCAACTTCGGCTTCAATCGCTACGACGTTGCCAACCACAACACGACCGAGGGATTCAACACCGCGTCGCTGGGCCTGCCCGTGAACGCGACGCAGAACAAGGCTTTCCCCAACATTGACTTCCCCGGCTACGGCGACCCCGCCGACCCGAACGGCAACGTCCGCGCCTATCAAGGGATAGGCTCGACCTTCTTCAGCGACCACCTGCGCGACAACAGTTGGGACATCTCCGACTTCGTGACCTACGTGCGCGGACGGCAGACGATGAAGTTCGGAGCCGACGTGCGCCTCCAGCAGTTCAACGTGCAGCAGTTGCTCTCGCCCGGCGGCCAGTTCAACTTCCGCTCGCCGCAGACGAGCAACTGCAACTGCGACGCCGAGGGCTTCCCCATCGCCAGCCTGCTCACGGGCGCGACCGAGTTCTCCTTCAACGCGCAGCAGAACTTCAGCCCGTCCTGGCGGCAGTTCACGCACTCCTACTTCTTTCAGGACGACATCAAGGTCACGCAGCGCCTGACGGTCAACGCGGGCCTGCGCTACGACCTGCCGGGCCTTCGCACTGAGTCGCACGGAGCCTTCCGCGGCTTCGACCCGACGGTGCCGAACCCTGCGGCGGGAGGCCGCCTCGGGGCCATCGTCACGGCTGGGGGCCTCGGCGGCATACAGGCGAAGAACGATACGCTGACGAGGCCCGACCGCTCCAACTTCGGGCCGCGCCTCGGCTTCGCCTACTCGCTCAATAACAAGACGGTCGTGCGCGGCGGCGCGGGCCTCTACTATGCGCCGATCATCTACGGCGTGAACGGCAGCAACACGCTCACGGAGGGCACGGCGGGCTTCAACACGCCCTACGTCGCCAACTGCGACACCGGCCCCGGCTGCACCGCCAACGAGCGTTCCGACCTCTTCCTGCGAAACTTTCGCAGCGTGTCGCCGACCGACCCCACGTCGCAGCTCATAGGCAGCAGCATTGACTTCTTCGACACGAACTTCAGGACGGGGCGAACCTTCCAGTACGGCGTGGACGTTCAGCGCGAGTTGCCCTACAAGTTCGTGGCGACCCTGAGCTACACCGGCCACCGAGCCTCGCGCCTGCGGTCGAACTTCAACCGCATTAACGCCATCCCGCTCAACGCCCTGCGGCTCGGCGCGCCGCTCCTGAACAAGAACCTCAACGACGTGACGGCAGCCGAGCGCGCCTATGCGGCGAGCGTCGGCGTCACGCTCCCGGCCAGTTCCAACGCCGTCTTCCCCGGCTTCAACGGCCCCGTAGGTCAGGCGCTGAAGCCCTTCCCGCAGTACAACTTCATCACCGACCAGCTCGAAAGTCAGGGGCGTAGCTGGTACAACGCCGGGACGGCCAAGCTGGAGCGCCGCTACTCGAACGGCATCCAGTTCGGCGCGTCCTACACCTTCTCGAAGCTCATCACGAATGCGGCGGAAGACCTCTTCGGCGGCTCGCCCACGGGCAGCCTGATTCAGATACCCGGCGACAGCGGCGACCTGCGCTCCGTCTCGCCGAACAACGCGACGCACGTCTTCGTCGTCAACTATCTCATCGAGCTTCCCTTCGGCAAGGGCAAGCGTTTTCTCAACGAGGGCGGCTGGACGGCCAGGCTCCTCGGCGGCTGGCAGATCAACGGCATCCAGCGCTACCAGTCGGGCCTGCCCCTCGTCATACGCCTTTCGCAGCAGGGCTTCTTCAGTGGCGGCGGCGTGACCGGCTTCAACACAGACCTGCGGCCCAACCTGACGGGGCAGCCGATACTGACCAACAACACCCTGACGGGCAACCGCGTGCAAGTCTTCAACCCCGGCGCGTTCGCCTTGCCGCCGTGCTACGACTGCGGCAGCGTGCCGCCGGAGTTCACTTCGACGGGGGCGATCAACCCGGCCTACGCCGCCTACTACTCGAACCCGAACCGCTTCTTCGGCAACGCGCCGCCGACCATCGGCAACGCGCGGGTGCTGCCCTTCCTGAGCGAGAACATCAGCCTGCTCAAGAAGACGCGCCTGTCCGAGACGATGACGCTGGAGCTTGGGGCTGAAGCCTTCAACATCTTCAACCGCCACCGCTTCAACTTCCCCGGCAGCGACCTGATTGACCCGTTCAACTTCGGGTTCTCAAGCGTCGGCGACGCAACCGTGTTCGCGCCGCGCGTCGTCCAGATACGCGTTCGGTTCACTTACTGATCCGAACCACGCGGGGGGGTGAACGGCGCGGGGGAGTTCGGGTAAACTCTTCCCGCGCCGAACGCTTTCGTCCTCCGGTCAGGCGCGGACGACTCGACGCTGCAACCGATGACACGCTCAAAGCCCTCGCGGCCAAAGACACTTCCGATAGTCGCCCTCGTCTTCGCCGCGCTGCATCTCGCGGCGAGCGCGCGTGCGGGCGTGCCGGCATCCGCGCAGGACGGCGCGGCTGGCCGCAGTCGCGCGTCGGCGCTCGTCGCCGAAGGTGCGTCGGCGCTCGAACGAGGCGACTCGTCAGCCGCGCGCGACTCGTTCAGGAAGGCGCTCGAAGCCGACCCCGACAACGTTGACGCGCACACCTACCTCGGCATGCTCGCAGACCGCGAGGGGAATTTGCGTGAGGCCGAGCGGCACTTCGCGGCGGCGGCGAGCACCGCGCCCTTCAGCGCGTCGGCGCGCAACAACTACGGCGCGATACTCGTCCGCCTGAACCGCCCGCAACTCGCCGCCGTGCAGTTCGCGGCCTCGCTCAAGCTCGACCGCGACCAGCCCAACGCGCTCGTCAACCTCGCGCAGATACGATTCAACTCCGGCAAGCCGGAAGACCTCCGCGAGTCGCGCGAACTGTTCGAGCGCGCGATGCGCGTCGCGCCCGACGCCGAGATCGCGCGCGCCGTCGTCGTCATCGCGCTCCGGCTCGGCGAGAAAGAAAAGGCCGCCGCGGCCTACCGCGACTACGCCGCGCGCGTCTCAGCCGCCGCGCAGCCGGGCGCTCCCGCCGGCTCCTCCGCGACGCCGTCGCCTTCTTCGCCCACGGCTTCCGCACCGTCGCGCGCCCAACTCGGCGAGGCGCTGCTCGAAGGCGGCCTCTTGGATGAGGCCGTCGGGGAGTTGAGCGCCTCACTCTCGCTCGACGCATCGAACGCCGAGGCGGTCGTCGCGCTCGCCCGCGCGTACATGAGGCGCAAGGACATCCGCGCCGCGGGCCGCACGCTCGAATCGGCTGTGGCGCGCGGACTCGACCCCGCGCCCGTCTATGCCGCGCTCGCAGACGTGTACGAGGCCGGAGGCTACGCCGAGCACGCGATACCGGCGATGCGGAACGCCATTGCGCGCGACCCGCACAACGAACTCTACCGGCTGCGCTACGGCATACTCCTCAACGACACGAAAGCGCCGGAGGCCGCGATCATCCGACTGAAGGAGGCGCTTCGGGAGTTCCCGAACTCATCGCGCCTCTGGCTCGCGCTCGGCATCGCCGAGCAGGCCGACGGCAAGAATGAGGACGCGCAAGGCTCGTTCCAGCGCGCGCTCGAACTCGACCCGCGCTCCGCGCCCGCGCTCGCATACCTCGGCTCGACCTACGCCGAGCGCGGGCAGTACAGTGAGGCCGTCTCCTTCTACGAGCGCGCCGTCGCCGCCGACCCGAACCTCTCCGTCCCCTACTACCTCGCCGCCGACACGCTCATCAAGCAGCCCAACGTTGACGCGGCGCGCGTCGAAAAATACCTCGCGCGCGCAATCGAAATCGAACCCGACTTCGCAGAGGCGCATCTCGCGCTCGCGAAGCTCGACGTGCGCGCCGAGCGTTGGCCGGAGGCCGCCGCCGAGTTCGAGCGCGTCATTAAACTCGACCCGCAGTCGGCAGAGGCGCACTACCAACTGGCGCGCGTCTACGTGCGGCTCAAGAGGACGGACGACGCGCAGCACGAGCTGGCCGAGTTCAAACAACTGAGCAACGCTCAGAAGCAGAAGCGCGAGACGGATCGGCGCGACCTGCTTCGCCGCCTCGCCAACGTGCGCTTCTGAAACGGGGGAAGGACGGCATGAACACGAGACCATTCGCCAAAGTCGTCGCCGCGCTCGCCGCCGCACTCTTCGTGGCACATGCTTCGGCGGGCGCGCAGCAGCAGCCTCCGCAACAGACGGCGCAGCGGCCCGCATACGACAGTTGGGAGGACGGCTTTCAGGGGGGCGCGCTCGACGAATCGAAGTGGGAGCGATTCTCGTTCGAGGGCGCGGGCGGCGGCAAGGTCGAGGTTAAAGACGGCGCGGTTCACATACGCAGCGCGAACGGCTCGCGCGCCGGAATCCGAAGCCGTCAGGACTTCAGCGCCGAACAGTTCAGCGTCGAGGCGAAAGTCGCAGGCGTCGGCCCGCAGATACTCAACCCCGGCGACAATTCTGCGCCGCTCGGCTTCGCCGCGCTGACTCTGCTCTTCGACGGGTCGGGCCGCAACCGCATCGAGTGGATTCTGACGAGCGAGGGCACGTTCGAGGCTTGGTCAATCGTTGACGGTCGCGGCGAGCGTTTAGATAACCGCAAGCTCGGCACGAAGCTGAAGAACCCGGTGCTCGGCATCGTCCGCCGCGGCGACGAATTCCTCTTCGTCCTCAACGGCCCCGACAGCCCGCCCGAAGCGGCGCAGGTCGGACTCAAGAAGACGATCAAGAATCTGCCGCGCACCTTCCGCGTCATGCTCTACGGCTTCGGCTCGTCGGAGAACGACTGGGACGCGGTGCGTGTCGTGACTATGAAGTGACACGGATGGCGACTGACAGACTGAGGAGGGAAGTCTGTTGAAGGACGAGGGGCCAACGAAGCAGGCGAGCGTCGGCGAGATGCACAAGCGGCGCACGACGCTCGTGGACGGGCGCTACCTTATCTACTACACGTTCGACGACGAGGGCGGCGAATTGGCGGCGAAGGATGAAGCCGCGTCGAAGCGCGCGCCCGACGCCGAGCCTGTCGCGGAGGACGAGCGGCGTGTCTGAGTTGCGCTGGAATCCTTTGCTCGGCGAGTGGGTCGCCACAGCCACCGACAGACAGGAGCGAACGTTCCTGCCGCCCGCGGACTTTTGCCCCCTGTGCCCGACGAAGCCCGGCGGCTTCCCGACGGAAGTCCCCGAACCGAGCTATGACATCGTCGTCTTCGAGAACCGCTTCCCCTCGCTTCGCTCCGACCCGCCGCCGCCCGCCGTCGAAGGCACGGAGCTTTACCCTGTGCGCCCCGGTCAAGGCGTCTGCGAAGTCATACTCTACTCGCCGAACCACACGACGACGCTCGCCGCCGAGCCGGTCGAGCAGATTTACAAACTCGTGCAGGTGTGGACGGATCGCTTCCTCGAACTCGGCGCGCTCCCGTTCGTCGAATATGTCTTCGAGTTCGAGAACAAAGGCGAGGCAATCGGCGTCACGCTCCACCACCCGCACGGGCAAATCTACGCTTATCCCTTCACGCCGCCGCGCGTCGCACGCGAACTCGAACAGGCGCGCGCACACGAACGTAAGACGGGCCGCTGTTTGCTTTGCGATGTCGTCGCGGAAGAGAAGAGAGACGGGCGTCGCGTGGTCGTCGAGAATGAGTCATTCGTCGCCTACGTCCCGTTCTTCGCGCGCTACCCTTACGAGGTTCACGTTACTTCGTCCCGACACTTGCAGGCGCTCGCAGACATGGATGGTGAGGAACAGCGCGACCTCGCCGAGATTCTGAAGGCCGTGCTCGTCGCCTTCGACCGACTGTTCGACATCTCGTTCCCGTACATGATGGTCTTGCACCAGCGACCGAGCGACGGCGATAATTACGACTTCTATCATTTCCACATTGAGTTCTACCCGCCGCTGAGGACGGCGACGAAGCTCAAGTATCTCGCAGGCAGCGAGACCGGCGCGGGTATGTTCATCAACGACACACTCGCCGAGGAGAAGGCCGCCGAGTTGAGGTCGAAAGTCCTGCCGGTCGTGTGGGGCGGCGAAGGGGGCGCGGCGTGATCGAGCGCGAGACACTGAGGCGCGCGTTCCGCGCGCGCCACGGGCGCGAGTGCCGTCTGTTCCGCGCGCCCGGTCGCGTCAACCTCATCGGCGAGCACACGGACTACAACGGAGGGTTCGTCCTCCCGCTCGCGATTGATCGCGAGACGGTCGTTGCCGCCGCGCCGCGCGAAGACCGGCTCGTGGCCGTCTATTCGCTCAACCGCGAGGAATCCGCCGGGTTCGACCTCGACCACCCGGGCGAGCCGCGCCGCGGCCTCTGGCTCGACTACGTCGAGGGCGTCGCGCGCTCGCTCGAAAGCCGCGGCACGCTCCTGCGCGGCGCAGACTTGATGATCCTGTCGGATGTGCCCGTCGGCGCGGGCCTCTCCTCTTCGGCGGCGCTCGAAGTCGCCGCAGGACTCGCGCTCTTGGAAGTCTCCGGACGAGAGGTTGACCGCGTGCAGCTTGCGCTCGCCGGACAGCAGGCCGAGCACACTTACGTCGGGACGATGTGCGGCATCATGGATCAGTTCGTGGCCGCGCTGGGGCGAGAGGGGCACGCGCTTCTGATTGACTGTCGCACGCTCGAAGCCTCGCCCGTCCCGCTCGACACGTCGGACTCGGCAATCGTCATCACCGACACGGGCGTCAAGCACGAGCTGTCAAGCTCAGCCTACAACGAGCGGCGCGAGGAGTGCGAGCAGGGGGTGAGACTTCTCAGGGAGTTTTTGCCGGACATCCAACAACTGCGCGACGTGAGCGTCGCGGACTTCGAGCACTACGCCGGACGCCTGCCGGAGGTGATCTGCCGCCGCTGCCGCCACGTCGTCACCGAGGACGCGCGCACGCTCGCGGCAGCCGACGCGCTCCGGCGCGGTCGCCTCGAAGAAGTCGGAAGATTGATGCGCCGCTCGCACGAGTCGCTGCGCGACGACTACGAGGTGAGCTGCGCCGAGTTGGATTTCCTGGCCGAGACCGCTTGGGGACTCGCGGGCGTCGTCGGCTCGCGCATGACGGGCGGCGGCTTCGGCGGCTCGACCGTCAGCCTCGTCCGCCGCGACGCCCTCGACGATTACGAGCGCACGATAAAGGCGGAGTACGCACGGCGCTTCGGCCACGCGCCGACCATCTACGTCACGGAGGCGGGCGGAGGAGCGGAAGAAATTAGGGACGAAGGATGAAGGATGAAAGTGCGACTGTTAAAGATTTGCTTTCTCTTCATCCTTCATCCTTCATCCTTCGTCCTTTCAGAATTATGAGCAGCATCAAGGACGTGGCGCGCGAGGCGAGCGTCTCGACGGCGACCGTCTCGCACGTCATCAACAACACGAGGTTCGTCTCCGAAGAGGTGCGCGCGCGCGTCATGGAGGCGGTCGAGCATTGCGGCTACTACCCGAACGCGCACGCGCGCAGCCTCGCCTCTGGCCGGACGCACATCCTCGGCCTCGTCGTCTCCGACATCTCGAACCCGTTCTTCCCCGAACTGGTCAAGTCAATCGAGGCGGCGGCCTTCGAGCGCGGCTACGACGTGATGCTGTCGAACACGAATTACGACCCGGAGCGCACGTCGAACTACGTCCGTCGCTTCATCGAGCGCAAGCTTTCGGGCGTAGTGATTATGACCTCGGAACTCGACACGGCGCTCGTTGACGAACTCGCGCGGCGTGAAGTCTCCGTCGTCTTCCTCGACCTCGGCCAGCCCGGAGTGCACATGAGCAACCTGCGTGTGAACTACGAGGCGGGCATCGAGGAGGCGATCAATCACCTCGTCTCGCTCGGCCACGAGGAGATTTCTTTCATCAGCGGCCCGGCGCATTTGCGCTCCGCCGCGCGCCGCAACGAGGCGTTCGGCAACTCGATGCGGCGACACCTGCCCGGCGCGCGCGCCGAAGTTTATCGCGGCGACTTCAAGCTCGAAGGCGGGCGACGCGCCGCGTGCGAGATGCTCGCCGCCAGAGAGAGGCCGACGGCGGTCGTCGCCGCCAACGACATGATGGCGCTCGGCGCGATGGTCGAGTTCCGCGCCGCAGGTCTTTCGATACCGCGCGACATCTCGGTCGTCGGCTTCGACGACATCGCGTTCGCCGCGCTCGCCGCGCCGCAGTTGACGACCGTCTGCCTGCCGCGCATGGAGTTGGGACGACGCGCCGTCGAGGCGTTGATGACGACCATCGAGCACCCAGACCAGCGCGGCGTCGAGATCAACATCCCCACGTACCTCGTCACGCGCGGTTCGACCGCGCCCGCGCTGCGTCCGGACGCGAAACAGGCGAGCCGCGCCGCCGGTAAGCGTAAGGACGGCGGAATGCGCGGCGGCGGTAGAAGCGTCAGCGGCGGGAAGGGCGGCGCTAAGCGGCTGCGCGAGAGCGGACGGCGCGCGCCATCGAGCCGGAAGGGCAAAGACAAGACGACATGAGAGAAGAGATGCGGGAAGACTTTTACGACGGTTACACGGGTTCGGCTCGCGCGCGGCCACGCGCGGCGGAACTAGCCTGGTGGCGGACGGCCCTGCTGGCGCTGTGTTTGGTCGCGTCGGCTTCGGTCGCACTTGGGCAGCGGCGCGCGACCTACGCGAATCCTGTCGAGGCGGGCGACTTCCCAGACCCTTCGATCACGCGCGTCGGCCCGGACTTCTGGGCGTCGGCGACGACTTCCGAGTGGGGGCCGGAGTTTCCGATTCTTCACTCGCGCGACCTCGTCAACTGGGAGGTCGTCGGCGCGGTCTTTCAAAAGAGGCCGGGGTGGGCCGTCGGGAGTTTCTGGGCACCCGAGATTTCGCAAGACCACGGGCGCTTCTTCGTCTATTACGTCGGGCGAAAGAAAGACGGGCCGCTGTGCGTCGCCGTCGCCACGGCTTCAAGACCGCAGGGGCCGTACACGGATCATGGCCCGCTCGTCTGTCAGGAGGTCGGCTCGATAGACCCGTTCCCCTCGACGGACGAGAACGGCCAACGCTATTTGCTCTGGAAGGAGGACGGCAACAGCGTCAGCAAGCCGACGCCGATCTGGGCGCAGCGACTCTCGGCGGACGGCACGCGATTGATAGGCGAGCGGCGCGAGTTGGTTCACAACGATCAGGCTTGGGAGAAGCATCCGACGCTGCCTTACGGCAACCTCGTCGAAGGCCCTTCGGTCGTGCGGCGCAACGGCTGGTTCTACCTTTTTTATTCGGGCAACTTCTGCTGCGGGCGCGAGTGCGACTACGCGCTCGGCGTCGCGCGCTCGCGCAAGCTTCTAGGCCCCTGGGAGAAGAACCCGAATAACCCCATACTCGCGGGCAACGACGCCTGGAAGTGCCCCGGCCACGGCACGGTCGTCGCGGACGCGCGCGGCAGATACTTCCTCCTCTATCACGCATACCAGCCGAAGGACTTCGTTTACGTCGGTCGCCAGTCGCTCCTCGATGAAGTCGTCTTCGGCGCGGACGGCTGGCCGACGATCAACAACGGCCACGGGCCGAGCGCGCAGGCCGCCTCGCCCTTCGGCGCGCGCCAGACGCGGGCCGAATATAACTTCTTCGACGACTTCAACGCGCCGAGTCTTCGCCCCGGCTGGCAGTGGCCGCAATCGAACGTGCCTGAGTTCCGCATCGTGCGCGGAAGCCTCCTGCTCCGAGTGGGGCGCGGAAGCGGTACGCTCACGCCCGCGGTTGACGCGACAAACAACCTGACTGCCGCCGTCCTCGCGCGAACGACCACGAGGGGCGATTACATCGCGACCGCGGTCATTGACCCGCGCGGTTTGGAGGTGAACGAGACGGCTGGGCTGTCGGCGTACGGGGATGGTGATAATGCGCTCGGCGTCGCCGTGCGTGGCGGCGGAAGCGTCTTCCTCTGGCGCAAGGAGAAGGACAAGCCGACGCAGTTGACCGACCAGAACGAAGGCGCAGCGCGTGGCCCCGTCGTGTACCTTCGCATGACAGTGCGAGACGGTCATCTCTACCACTTCACCGTGAGCAGCGACGGACGTAGTTGGAAAGATGTCGGCGGTGAGACGGACGGCGCGTACCTGCCGCCGTGGGACAGGGGCGTCCGCGTCGCCCTCGTTGCAGGCGGCACGTTCGGCGTGGCGGCGCGGTTTGAGTCGCTACGCATCGAGCCGTCGCGTTGAAGCCATCAGCAAGTTCGATTGAAGCATTCGATTACGACAACGGAGACGAAAAAATGAAATCGCTCAACAAAGGTCGGCGGGGCGCGGTCGCGCTTCTGCTCGCGGTCGCGCTCGTCACTCTCGCGCTCGGCGGCTGCCGGAAGAAAGAGGGCGGCGCTGCGGCGGGTGGCGGGAAGATGCGCGTCGGGTTCTCGCAGACCGAGACGGACGGGCCTTGGCGCATCGCCGAGACGAAGAGTATGCAGGACGAGGCGGCGAAGCGCGGCTACGATCTCGTCTTCACGAACGCGCGCGGCGACACGGCCACGCAGGTCTCGAACCTCGAAGACCTCGTCGCGCAGCGCGTGGACGCCATCTTCCTCGCGCCGCGCGAGGCCAAAGGCTACGAAGGGCCTTTGCAGGCCGCGAAGGACGCGGGCATCCCCGTCTTCCTCATTGACCGCGAACTCGAAGGCCCGAAGGCGGGCGACGAATACGTCACCTTCATCGGCTCGAACTTCATCGAGGAGGGCAAGCGCGCAGGCGAGTGGCTCGCCAAGCAGACGCAGGGGAAGGCCGGCATCATCGAGTTGCTCGGCACGGCAGGCTCCTCCGTCGCCAACGACCGCCATCAGGGATTCGCCGACGCCATTAAAGCCTACCCCGACATGAAGATCATCGCTGCGCAGGACGGCAACTTCACGCGCGCGCAGGGGCAGAACGTGATGCAGAACCTGATCCAGGCTCACGGCAAGTCCATCACGGTCGTTTACGCGCACAACGACGAGATGGCGCTCGGCGCGATACAGGCTCTGAAGGCCGCGGGCCTGAACCCCGGCAAGGACGTGATCGTCATCTCCGTGGACGGGCAGAAGTCCGCTCTCGAAGCGATCAACTCCGGCGACATGAACGCGACGGTCGAGTGCAACCCGCGCTTCGGCCCCGTCGCCTTCGACACGCTTGAGAAGTTCAAGCGCGGCGAGAAGATTCCGCCCAAGATCATCAATCAGGATCGCTTCTTCGATAAGTCGAACGCCGCGCAATTCGTCGGCGAAGCATTTTGAAAAAGCGGGTGTTGGTGCAGGGTTTTAGGTGTTGGTATTTGAGAGCCGGAGGCCACGAGCCTTTGCCTCGACAGAACCAGCACCTGAAACCCAACACCCAACACCCGACACCCAACACCTATGTCTAACGAGCCGCTCCTCCGCATGGAGGGAATCCGCAAGGTCTTTTCGGGCGTCGTGGCGCTCAACGGCGTTGACGTTACGGTTGAGCGCGGCGAGGCGCACGCGCTCGTCGGCGAGAACGGCGCGGGCAAGTCAACGCTCATCAAGATAATGACGGGCGCGTACCGGCGCGACGGCGGGCGCGTCATGCTCGAAGGCCGCGAGGTCAACTTCCGCTCGCCGGAGGACGCGCAAGAGGCGGGCGTCGTCGCCGTCTATCAGGAGGTTAATCTCCTGACCTATCGCACGGTCGCCGAGAACATCTTTCTCGGTCGCGAGCCGCGCCGCTTCGGCCTCATTGACTGGAAGAAAATGAACGCGGACGCCGGGGCGGTGTTGCAGAGAATCGGACTCGACATAGACCCGCGTGCGCCTTTGGGAAGCCTCAACATCGCGCGCCGGCAGATGGTCGCCATCGCGCGCGGCGTCTCGTGCGGCGCGAAGGTCGTCGTCCTCGACGAGCCGACGAGTTCACTCACCGAGCACGAAGTCACGATTCTCTACGACGTGATACGCCGCCTGAAGGCCGAGGGCGTCGGCGTCGTCTACATCAGCCACCGCTTCGACGAACTCTACACCATCTGCGACCGCGTGACCGTTTTGAGGGACGGCAAGTTCGTCGCCACGCGCCTGCTCGCGGGACTTGAAAAGATTGATCTCGTCTGCCTGATGCTCGGCAAGCAGCGCGAGGAGTTACGACAACAGGGCGCGACCGCCTTCGGCGAGCACCACGCTGGGAGGAAGGGGATAGCGCCTCTGCTGCGCGCCGAGAATCTGACGCGCGGGCGCAAGCTCGACCACGTGACGGTCGAGGCGGGGCGGGGCGAGATCGTCGGCATGGCGGGCCTGCTCGGTTCGGGCCGGACGGAGACGGCGCGCGCGATCTTCGGCGCGGACGCGTTGGACGACGGTCAGGTCTATCTCGAAGGACGCGCGCTCGACGTGCGCGCGCCGAATGATGCGATTGACGCGGGTCTCGCCTTTCTCACTGAAGACCGCAAGGCCGAAGGCATCATCCCCGAGCTCTCCGTGCGCGAGAACCTGACGCTCGCCGCCTTACCTGAGATGAGCCGCCTGGGCGTCGTCTCGCGCGCGAAGCAGGACGAGGCGGTCGGGCGATTCATGAAGCGGCTCGGCATCAAGGCTTCGAGCGCGGAGCAGAAAATACGCGAGCTTTCGGGCGGCAACCAGCAGAAGGTTCTGCTCGCTCGCTGGCTCTGCAAGAACCCGAAGTTCCTCATCCTCGACGAGCCGACGCGCGGCATAGACATCGGCGCGAAGGGCGAAATCCAATCGCTCATCAACGAGCTTGCCGCGTCGGGCCTCGGCGTCCTGATGATCTCATCGGAGCTTGAGGAGTTGGTCGAGGGTAGTTCGCGCGTCGTCGTCATGCGCGACGGGCGCTGTGTCGCGGAGTTGCGCGGCGCGGATATTTCGCAGGACAACATCATCCGCGCGATGGCCGAAGGCAGCGCCGCGGGCGAGGCGAAAACGACGACGGGCGCGGCTGATGCGGGCAGGTAGATTCGGCGCGCGCTCCGGCACGTGATCGGGCGGAGACGTTTCGGAGGACGGCAAAGCAAATGTCAAACGCGGCGACGACGGGCGGGGCGGGGGGCTTGGGGCGCGCGCGAATCGCGGACTATGCGCCGACATACGGCGCTCTCTCGGCGCTCGTGCTTCTCGTCGTCATCAATTCGATCTTCACGACGAATTTTTTCGACCTGAATAATTTCCGAAACATCCTCCTTCAAGTCGCGCCGACGGTGCTGGTCGCCGTCGGCATGACGTTCGTGATAGCGACGGGCGGCATTGACCTTTCGGTCGGCTCGGTGATGGCTATCGCGTCGGCGGTGGCCGCCACGCAACTCGACCGCGGCGCTGGTGTAGCGATACTGCTCGCCGTGGCCGTCGCCGCGCTCGCGGGCGCGTTCAACGGCGCGCTCATCTCTGGCTTCCGCATCCAGCCGATCATCGTCACGCTCGCGCTCCTGATTTCGGGACGCGGCGTCGCGCAGGTCATCAGCCGCGGCGGGCAGCTCATCCCTTTCAGCAACCCATCGTTTGAATATCTCGGCAAGGGAACGCCCGCGGGAGTGCCCGTTCAGGTGATAGTGATGGTCGCCGTCGTCGCGGTCGCCGTCTTCGTGATGAGGGCGACGACGTTCGGGCGCTACGTCGTCGCCGTCGGCGGCAACGAGGCGGCGGCGCGGCTCGCAGGCGTGAAGGTTCAACGGACGAAGATCGCAGTCTATGCGCTCAGCGGCCTGCTCGCGGGACTCGCGGGACTGATCGAGACGGCGCGGCTCGGCGCGAGCGACGCGCAGAAGGTCGGACTCAACATCGAACTCGACGCCATCGCCGCGACGGTCGTCGGCGGGACGCCTTTGACGGGCGGGCGCGCGACCGTTCCGGGCACGCTCATCGGCGCGCTCATCATGCAGGTCATCACCACGAGCTTCGTGATGAACGGCATCTCCTACTCGTGGTCGCTCGTCATCAAGGCGGCCATCATCATCGTCGCCGTTTACATACAGAGGCCGAAGGTCGCATGAAGCTCCGCGGGAAGAGACTTGCCGCCTCCGTAATCCTCCTGTCTTGTCTCTACCTGCCTGCGTCGGCGCGGCAGGCGGCTTACCGAAACCCCGTCATCGCGGGCGACTACCCCGACCCTTCGGTCATGCGCGCCGGAGAAGTTTACTGGGCCGCGACGACGACGGGCGACTGGGCACCGCACTTCGCGCTGCTGCGCTCGCGCGACCTTGTGAACTGGCAGAAGGTCGGCTACGTCTTTCAAACTAAACCCGCGTGGGCGAAGGGCGACTTCTGGGCGCCGGAGATGGTCAACGACCGAGGCCGCTTCTTCGTCTTCTACGTCGCGCGCCGCGACGAGGGGCCGAAAAAGAAGGGGACGTTGTGCGTCGCCGTCGCCACCGCCGCGTCGCCCGAAGGGCCTTACGCGGATCGCGGCCCGCTCGTCTGCCGGATTCCGGAACGCGGGAACGTCGGCTCGATTGACCCGGCCTTCGCGCGCGACGAGGCGGAGCGCCCCTTCCTCGTCTGGAAGGCCGACGGCAACGACGCGCGACCGATGCAGCCGACTTCGATCTACGCGCAGCCGCTCTCGGAAGACGGCACGAAGTTGCTCGGCAAGCGGAAAGAGATTTTACGCAACGACGCGCCGTGGGAGGGCCATGTTACCGAAGGCTCTTTTCTTCTGCGGCGCGGCGATTGGTTCTATCACTTCTATGCGGGGAACTCGTGTTGCGGTCGCGCGTGCGATTACGCCGTCGGAGTCGCGCGCTCGCGTCACCTGCTCGGCCCCTGGGAGAAGTACGCACGGAACCCCGTAATCGCCGCGAACCGCGACTGGCAGTGTCCGGGGCATGGCAGCGTCGTCGAGACGCCGGACGGGCGCGACTTCTTTCTCTATCACTCGTACCGGCAGCGGCGCGACACCTTCAGCGTCGGGCGCGAGTCGGTGCTCGACGAAGTGAAGTGGAACGCCGACGGCTGGCCGGTCGTTGACGAAGGTCGCGGCCCAAGCAGCGTCGCGTCCTCGCCGCTCGGCGTCTCGAATGCGGCGGAGACGGAATTCTTCGACGGCTTCACGGACGCGCGGCTCGGCCCCCAATGGCAGTGGCCGATGACGAACGAGCAGACGGCGCGCGTCGTCGTCGAAGGCGGCGGCCACCTCATCCTCGAACCGTCGAAGGCGGTCGAACCGACAAAGATGCGGGGCGACGCGCTGACCGGCGCGGTCGTCGCGCGGCGGACGACATCGGGCGATTACGTGGCGACGACTCTGGTGGATGCGCGCGCCTTGACGACGGGCGCGAGCGCGGGCCTCGCGATTTACGGCTGGCGCGACGCGTCAATCGGCGTCGCGTTCGGCGGCGGCAAGGTCACGGTCTGGCGGCGCGAGGGCAAGGACGAGCAGGTCGTTGCGAGCGCCGACGCGCCGAAGTCAGATGTGATCTACCTGCGCATGAGCGCGGAGGGCGGCGAGCGCTACCGCTTCGCCTTCGGCGCGAACGGGCGCGACTGGACGGAACTGGGCGGCGCAATTGACGGCGGCTACATCGAGTCGGCGCGCGTCGCGCTCACCGCGGGCGGCGGAGCGGCGAGTTTCGACTGGGTGAAGATAGTACCGGGGAAGCGATGAATGATGAGTGATGAGCGATGAGAAACTACTGTTTGCTCTTTCTCATCACTCACAAGTCATCGCTGGAGGATTGTGATGAGTCAGGCCGGAGTGACAGTAGAGCCGGGTTCGGTGCGCGGGCGTGTGGCGCGCGCGAGGCTTGCGTCGTTTCTGCAAAGGCAGGGGGCGCTGGTCGCGCTGGTCGCGGTCGGCATCTTCGCGACCGCGCGCTACGAGCGCTTCCTGACAGAAGAGAACCTGACGAACATGCTCAGGCAGAACAGCATGTTGGGGCTGGTTGCGCTCGGCATGACGTTCGTCATCCTGACGGGCGGGATTGACTTGTCGGTCGGCTCGCTCGTCGCCGTGGCGGGCGTCGTCGCTGCCAGCCTCGCCGGGCAGGGCGTTACGGTCGCGCTCGCCGCCGGCGTCGGCGTTGCCACTGCGCTCGGACTCATGAACGGCGCGGTCATTGCGAAGGCGCGCATACAGCCTTTCATCGTAACGCTGGCGATGATGATCGCCGCGCGCGGACTCGCGCTAGTCTATACGCAGGAGAAGACCGTGAGCGTGCCCGTCGCGGCGCAGGGGTTCCGCGAGTTGGGTCGAGGCAAGCTCGACTTGGGGCCGCTCTCATTGCCCTACCCGGTGCTGATACTTCTCGCGGCCTACATCGTCGCGTGGCTGGTGCTCAACTACACGCGCTTTGGTCGGCACACATACGCGGTCGGCGACAGCCAGGAGGCCGCGCGTCTAATGGGATTGAACGTCGGGCGCGTGACGATGGGCGTCTATACTTTGAGCGGCGCGCTCGCGGGGCTGGCGGGCGTGATGCTGGCCTCGCGTCTGGGGACGGGCCAGCCCGTGGCGGCCATCGGGTGGGAACTGGACGCGATTGCGGCGGTTGTCGTCGGCGGGACGCTTCTGACGGGCGGGCAGGGCGGCGTCGGCTCGACGCTCGTGGGCATTCTGCTGCTCGCGCTCATATTCAACATCTTCAACCTCGAAGGATGGATCAGCCCGTGGTGGCAGTTAGTACTTCGCGGTGCCATCCTGCTCGCCGTCGTCATCGTGCAGAATCGTTTGAGTAAAAGATGAATGCGAAATAATAAATGATGAACGTCGGGCGGGTCGTCTTTCACTGCTCAAGCCGTGTTTGATTCATCATTTCGCATTCATCACACACATCGTTTCAAAGTATGGGTCGTTACAGTCAATCGGAAATAGATTCATTCGCGCGGCGCGTGCTCGAAGACGGCTTCTGCGTGATGCCGGAGCACTTCGCGCGCGCGAAGATGGAGGCGTGGCGCGAGGCTTTCGCGCCGCTGCTCGCCAGACACATCGAGCGCGAGGGACGTTTGCGGAATCGCGGGCCGGGCCGTTTCTACGTGACGCTGCCGTTCGCCGAGCCGTTCGCAGACACGGACGTGTACGAAGACGACGACGTGCTCGCGGTCGTGCGAAGGCTGGTCGGCGACGACGCGCAACTTCACCAACTCGCGACCGACACGCCGCTCGAAGGCTCCGAGTATCAGGAGGTGCATCGCGACGCGCCGCCGCTCTTCCCCGAAACCATGAGCGAGACGCTGCCCTTCCAACTCGCCGTCAACTTCCCGCTCGTTGACGTGACGGAGGAGCGCGGGCCATTCGAGGTCGCGCGCGGCACGCACATGATGTCGAAGGAAGAGGGCTTGCGACTGATCGAGTCGGGCGAGGTAAAACTTGAACCGCTTTTGATGAAGGCGGGCGACGTACTCGTGCGCGACGTGCGCGGCCTTCATCGCGGCACGCCGAACCTCACCGGCACGCCGCGCCCGATGGTCGTCCTCGGCTACAGCCGCCGCTGGCTCTTACGCCCCGAAGTCTCGATACGAATCCCCCGCGCGACTTACGAAAGACTCTCCGAGCGCGCGCGCTTCCTCCTGCGCTTCAACCCCGTCGTCGAATCCCCGGACGAAGGGGGCACGGAGGTCTACCAGACGTTCGCGTACTGATGGAACAGTCTGGAGTCTGCCGCCCGAAGTCGCACGACTGAAAATGAAAGCCGCTCTGTTTTCGACTAGTCTTGCACAAATATTCAACCGGGATGCATAAGCATTGAATCTTTGCATGAAATGTATAGTTTATGCGCTCGTTCCTGAATTATTGTGCCAAGCCTTTTCGACTCCAGGCTCAGGACTCCAGACTCCAGACTTTTCCGGGGAAAGTTGGCGTGCAAAAAGTAACTCATCTCGGTTTGCCGAACTGCTACCTTCTGACGAACGGGACGGTCGAGGTCGTCGTCGCGTCGGACGTAGGCCCGCGCGTGCTCGGCTACGGTTTCGCGGGCGGTCGTAACGTGTTGGGCGAGTGCCCCGGCGAATCGGTTGCGACCGAGTGGGGCGAGTTCAAGCCCTGGGGCGGACACAGGCTCTGGACTTCACCGGAGGCGAAGCCGCGCAGCTACGCGCCCGACAACGACGCGGTTGAAGTTGTGAATGAGGGCGAACGTGTCGTCCGTCTCGTCGGCGCAGTCGAAGCGCGCACGGGCGTCGGCAAGGAGATCGCCGTCGCGCTCGACGCAGAGGGCAGCGGCGTCACGCTGCGACACCGCATCATGAACCACGGTGCCTGGCGCGTCGAGTTGGGCGCGTGGGGTCTGACGATTATGCGCGGCGGCGGCGAAGTCATCATCCCGCAGGAGCCATACGGCCCGCACCCGCAGAACCTTCTGCCCGCGCGGACGCTCGTCGTGTGGCCTTACACGGACATGGCGGACGCGCGCATGAGCTTCGGGAGGAAGTTTATTCGCGTGCGGACGGACGCTGCGTCGAAGGAGCCGAACAAGCTGGGCGTCGCAAACAAGCAAGGGTGGGCCGCGTACCTGCTCGAAGGCACGCTCTTCGTCAAGTGCTTCCGATACGAAGAGGGCGCGAGCTATCCGGACATCGGCTGCAACAACGAGGTCTTCACCGCCGGCTCGTTCATCGAGCTTGAATCGCTGTCGCCGCTCAAGCAACTTGAGCCGGGCGAGGCGGTCGAGCACACGGAGCGTTGGGAGCTGTTCGAGGGCGTCAAAGGCGTTGACGACGAAGACGAGTTAGACGCTGTCGTCAGCCGCTTCGTCGCTTCGGCCCGCGACGGGTTAAGTAACGAAGCGATTTAAGTACGGCGGGGAGAGAATCGGTATGCGAGTTCTGGTCACGGGCGGGGCGGGCTACATCGGCAGCGTCGTTGCCGAAGAGTTGGTCAGGGACGGGCACGAGACGGTCGTCTACGACAGCCTTTATAAAGGACACAGGGGGGCGGTCGTGCGAGGCGCGGAGTTCGTCGAGGGCGATCTGGCAAACAGCGAACTTCTTGGTGCCACCTTTCGCGAGCGCGGGACGGAGGCCGTCATACACATGGCAGCGGACTCGCTCGTCGGCGAGTCTGCGACGAACCCGGCGAAGTATTACCGCAACAACGTCGCGGCGGGACTCTCTTTGCTAGAAGCGATGAACGAGACGGGCGTGCGCCGACTCGTCTTCTCCTCGACCGCAGCCGTTTACGGCGAGCCTGAGAAACAGCCCATTGAAGAGTCAGACCCGACGCGCCCGACGAACCCTTACGGCGAAACGAAACTCGCCTTCGAGCGCGCGCTTCAGTGGTACGAGCAAGCATATCTCATACGATACGCCTCTCTGCGCTACTTCAACGCAGCGGGCGCGACGCGTGCGTGCGGCGAAGACCACGACCCGGAAACTCACCTCATCCCTATAGTCTTGCAGGCCGCCGTAGGCCTACGCACGCACGTCGAGGTTTACGGCACAGACTATCCGACGCGTGACGGCACGTGCGTGCGCGACTACATACACGTCGTTGACCTGGCGAGCGCGCACGTCCTGGCGCTCTCGATACTCGACGAACGCAGCGCGATTTATAATCTGGGCTGTGGCGGCGACGGTTATACGGTGAACGAAGTCGTCGAGACTGCGCGGGTGGTGACGGGGCGCGACATAAGATTGAGGACGGGCGCGCGACGGGCGGGCGACCCGGCGGTGCTCGTCGCAAGCTCCGAGAAGATCAGGCGCGAACTCGGTTGGTCGCCGCGCCGACAGGACTTGAGCGAGATCGTCTCTTCGGCGTGGGAGTGGATGCTGGCGCACCCCGATGGCTACGAAGATGAAGGCGGAAAAAGGCGCGGGCAGAGGCAGGGCTAAAGTAAAAGTGAAGAGGGGTGGAAGGTTGAATCCATGAGCGAGAGAAGGGAATCGTCGCCGCGCTCTTTACTTCAGACGCTCCGGTTGGCTGCGGCGGGCGTCGCGCTTTTGATGCTGGCGGCCACGTCAATCGGCGCGCAGACGTTGAAGCTCGAAAGCGGCTGGCAGTTACTCGTTGATAAAGGCGGCACACTGAAAGTATCCGACCTCGACGGCGCGCGGGGCTGGCGCGACGCGCGCACCGGCGTTTCCTGGAACGCGCAATTCGCAGACCTGCGCGACTACATGGGCATCGCATGGTATCGAACCACCTTCGACCGCCCGGATTTGTCGGGAGGCCGGCGTGCGCTGCTGCGCTTTGGCGCGTGCGACTACTTCGCGGAGGTCTTCGTCAACGGCAAACCCATCGGCACGCACGAGGGCGGCTACACGCCGTTCGACTTCGACGTGACGGACGCCTTGCGCGCGGGCGCGAACGAACTCTCGGTGCGCGTCACCGACCCGCCCGTGGACGAGAAGGAAGGCCGCGCGCGCTTCCCCAAAATGCTCTACGACGAGATACCGCACGGCAAGCAGGACTGGTATGTGCAGACCGGCGGCCTCTGGCAGCCTGTGACGCTTAAGGTCTGTCCGCGGGATTGTATCGAGCAGGTTCACGTCACAGCGAGTCCGGACGGAGTCGTCAGCATCTCCGTGCGGTTGACCAACCGCAGCAGATTCGCCGAACCCGACGCCACCGAGGTAATCGTGCGTAACGCTCGCGGCGGAGTCGAGTTCCGCAACAGCAAGAGCGAGCTTCCGTTAGAGCCGACCGTCTTTCAGGGTCGCGTCAAATCTCCGCAACTGTGGAGTCCCGATAAACCGGCGCTATACACGGTCGAGGTCAGGAATGTTAACGATAGCGTTATTGAGCGCTTCGGTTTTCGCACCTTCGAGGCCCGCGACGGGAAGTTATATTTGAACGGCGAGCCGTTCTACATGCGTGCGGCGCTCGATCAGGACTTCTACCCTGAGACGATCTACACGCCGCCGTCGAAGGAGTATGTGCGCGAGCAGATGTTGAAGGGTAAGCGGATGGGATTGAACCTGCTGCGGTGCCACATAAAGGTCTGCACGCCTGAATACCTGGAAGCGGCGGACGAGGTCGGAATGCTCGTCTGGTACGAGATACCTTCTTGGAACTCCGCGCATCACTTCTCCGAGAAAGCCGCCGAGCGCGGCGAGCAGACTTTACGCGAGATGGTCGCGCGCGATTGGAATCATCCTTCAATCGTCGTCCAGTCGGTCGTCAACGAGGGCTGGGGCGTTGATCTCGCGCACGACGAGGCGACGCGCAGATGGCTGCGTGCGGCCTTCGACCGTGCAAAGCAGTTGACCGCGCCTCTGGGCCGCGTCGTCGTTGACAACAGCGCGTGCTGCGACAACTTCCACCTGAAGACCGACATCACGGACAACCATCGCTACAATACAATCCCGGATGAGTACCAGCCCTTCGACAATTGGGTGGCGGATTTCGCCACGCGCCCGAAGTGGAACTTCAGCCCGTTCGGTGACGCCGACGAGACGGGGCGCGAGCCATTGGTCGTCTCCGAGTTCGGCAACTGGGGGTTGCCGAAGCTGCCGAAGCAACTGCCCTGGTGGTTTGAGCGCGGCTTCGGCGACCGTCCCATCACGCGCCCGGCGGGACTCTTCGACCGTTTCAAGGAGTTCAAGTTCGGCACGCTCTTCCGCGACTACGACGCGCTCGCGGAGGCGACCGAGTGGCACCAGTTCGTCTCGCTCAAGCACGAGATCGAGGAGATTCGCCGTCACGACTCGATTCAGGGATACGTCATCACCGAGTTCACGGACATCAACTGGGAGGCCAACGGCCTCATGAATATGTGGCGCGAGCCGAAGGCTTACGCCGCGGAGCTTGCGAAGATTCAGCAGGACGACGTTGTGTTCGCGCGCACCGACAAGCGCAACTACACTAGCGGCGAGCAGGTCAAGTTCAACGTGTTGCTGTCGCACTACAGCCCGCGCGACCTGCAAGACGCGCGGCTTACGCCCCGGATTGAGGCTGTCGGGGCGCGGGAGTCTCCGGTGGGCGGCACCATGAAATGTGTTGAGCGAGTGCCGGTTCGCATAACTTTCTCCGAACAACGAACCGAACGGCCCGCGCCGCAGGCGGGCGTAAAGGAACTCACCGATTGCAGTTTCAACGCGCCGTCAGTCACACAGCCACAACGCTGGCGCATCTCACTCGAAGTACGGGATGGGGCGAATAGCCTCGTTGCGGAGAACAGCGAGGAGATTTTCGTCTATCCGAAGCCCGCGCGAGCGACGCAGACGGCCATCGTCTTCCACGACCCGAAGCAACTGCTCAAGCTGAAGCCGGAGCAACTTTCCTCGGCGGGCTACACGGTCTCTAACGAGACAACCGACGCCGCGCCGCCCGCCCGCCCGACACTCCTCATCGCTTCGAGCCTCGACGCCGAAGTCGAGAGTTATCTGCGCGCGGGCGGTCGCGTCCTCCTGCTCGCGGACTCGAAAGACGCGATGCCCGCCGGCGCGCACCTCCAGGTCATGCCGCGCGCCGGGTCTGACTTGGACGGCAACTGGATTTCAAACTTCAACTGGGTGCGCAGCAACGCGCCGTCGCCGTTTGCACGCGTCGCCTTCACGAAGATTCTCGGCTTCGAGTCGGAGCGCGTCGTGCCGCGCTTCGTGATTGAAGGGGTCAAGGGCGAGGACTACGAAGACGTGCTCTCAGGCATCACCTACGGCTGGCTCAACAGCAACGAGGCGCTCGCCGTGCAGGCGCGTGCAGGCGCGGGTCGCCTGCTCCTGACGACCTTCCGGTTCGACGACTACGGGCAAGACCCTTACGCGACGCGGTTGCTCGATTCCTTCATCGCTTACGCGAGCGGGCCGGACATCACCCCACGACTAAACTATCGGTGATTATCTACTGCCCGCGTCAAAAGGTAGATAATTCCCATTTTTACTGCGGCACGACGAGGGTGTGCGAGGCGCGGTGCTCGATCTGCGTCATGAGCCACGCCTGCTGTCGCTTGTTCTGCTCGTCCATTCGGATGCAGGCGGCGAGCAGTTCTTCGTCGCGCAACTCCTTCGAGGCTTGCATCACGATTGTGAGCGCGACGTGTATCTCCGACGCCATGACGAAGAGCGCGTGCAGGTCGCGCAGGACGCCGAAAGCCCCGGCGCGCACCGCCGGAAAGAGCGTGGTGCGTAACTTCTCCGGCTCTTTAGACTCTTGCTGGCTGTACTTTTCGCCGATGGGCTTGAGCATCTCGACCGCCTCATCCGAGAACTGCGCGAGCTTCCGCATCCCGGCTTGAATCTCCGCCTCCTCAAGGTGATGCGAGGAGACGGCGCGGCAGGCGGCTGTGAACTGTTCATTACTTCCGACGAGCATCCCGATGTAATCGGAGACGCGGCTGCGCTCGGTGTGTGCCGCGCCCATCAACTTGTCCGTCAGTTCGCTCGCCGTGTCCAAAACTTTTCCGGCTGCGTCGGCAATCTTTTCCGCGAAGGCTTCCGCCGCCACCCTTTGAACCTGCACGGCGGCGTACTTGAAGTAGGGCTGTTTGCTCACCGGGTCCCAGCCCGTTACGGTGAGTTCGTTGGCCGCGCGCGTGTGGCCGTCTTCGCCCGACTCGTCCCAGTAGCCGTAGTGAAACGGCAGGAAGACGAGGCCGCGCTCGATGCCGCCGACGCGGGCGGGCGCGCGGACGCTGCCGCGGCGCGACGCGACCTCGACCAACTCGCCCTCGGTTATGCCGAGCCGCGCGGCGTCCTCTTCGTTGATCTCGACGAAGCACTCCGGCGCTGCTGCCTGCAACTCCCGCGAGCGGGCCGTCTTCGTGCGCGTGTGCCAGTGATAGACGACGCGACCCGTCGTCAGCCAGAACGGGTACTTCTCGTCGGGCGCTTCCAGAGGCGGGCTGTAATGAGCGGCCTTGAGGACGGCGCGTCCCTTTGGGTCGTGCGCCTTGTACTCTTCGGGCGTTCTGGCCGCGCCCGTCTCGATGTCGTGCCCGAAGGTCTCGCACCGTTCAGCCGAAGTCGGGAAGACGAAATCGGTGTAGAGCCGTTCCGTGCCTTCGGGGTGTTCTTCGTTGCACGGCCACTGGATGCCTGAGCCGGCAGAGAGCTTCTGATAGCTCAGGCCGCTGTAGTCGCAGAGCCACCCGCGCGAGCACTCCTTCCAGTGCTCGAACGCGCCTTCGGCGTCCGACCACTTCACCAGCGGCTCGCCGTCATTGTCGCGAAAGTCCATGCGCCGCGCGTAATCCAGAAAGATTTCGAGGTCTGAACGCGCCTCGCCCGGCGGCTCTATCGCCTTGTGCGAGATGTGGACGGTGCGGTCGGCGTTCGTAAACGTCCCCGTCTTCTCGCCCCAGATGGCGGCGGGCAAAACAACGTCGGCCAGCTCCGCCGTCTCCGTCATAAAGGCGTCCTGCACGACGACGAACAGTTTTTCCTGCGCGAGTATCTTGCGTATGCGATGCAGTTCGGGCAGAGACACGGCGGGGTTGGTGCAGACGATCCAGAGGAACTTGATCGAGCCGGTCTCGGCGTGGCGGAAAATCTCCAACGCGTGCGCGGGAGTGTGCCAGTGTGGGATGACCGCAGGCTCGACGTTCCAGCGCGCGGCGAGGTCATCGAGGTGCGCGGGGTTTTGCCAGTTGCGGAAGGCAGGGAACTCGCCGTCGCAGCCGGTCTCGCGCGTGTTCTGCGCCGTAGGCTGGCCGTTCATCTGGAGGACGCCGCAGCCGGGCTTGCCGATCATGCCGCGAATCAAATTAAGGTTGTTGACTTGAACCGAGGCGGCGGTCGCCTGATGAGATTGGTAGAAGCCTTGCAGGACTGTGGAGAGCAGAGTCGGCGCGGTTCCCAGAATCTCAGCCGCCGCGCGAAGGCTCTCAGGCGGGACGGCGGTGATAGTCTCGACCATCTCCGGCGTGTACTTCCCGACGACCTCTCGCAGCTTCTCGAACCCGACCGTGTGCTCGGCGATGAACTGCCGGTCAATCTGTCCGGACTCGATAATCAGGTGAAGCAGCCCGTTCATTACGGCGACGTTCGTGGCCGTGCGCGGCGCGAGATGAACGTCCGCTGCTTTGGCGGTGTCGGTCGCGCGCGGGTCAATGACGACGAGCTTCGGCGGCTTGTCGCTTCTCAGTCGGTCGAGGACGCGCGACCAGAGGACGGTCTGTGTGGCGGCCATGTTGTGCCCGCAGAGCAGGAGGCAGTCAGTCTCGTCGAAGTCGGTGTAGGAGGCGGGCTGGCCGTCCGAGCCGAAGGTCTCGCGCAGGGCTTGGGCGGCGGTCGCCGTGCACAGGCGCGTGTTGCCGTCCATGTTGTTGGTGCCGAGTCCCGCATGGGCGATGATCGAGAGCGTGTAATACTCTTCGAGGAAGAGTTGCCCCGTGTTGTAGATTCCGATTGCCCCGCTCGTGTACTCGTCACGCACCTCTTTGCTGCGTCGCACGACCAGTTCCAAAGCCTCATCCCAACTCGCTTCCTCAAGCCGACCGGCGCGGCGGACGAGGGGCCGCGTCAGACGGTCGGGGCTGTGGTTGGCCGTCCATCCGTGGAGTCCTTTCGGCCCCAGCCGACCGTGGTTGACGCGGTCAACCGCGCGTCCGCGCACGCCGACAATCCTCCCGCCGCGCACGCCGATGTCGAGCGCACAGCCGTTCGAGCAGAGGACGCAGGCCGACTGCACCCAACCATCAGGCTCCTCCGCGGCGCGCTCGTCCACGCGCACCGGCCACATCCCGTGCAGGTGCGGCGTGCGCTCGCCCCAGACGTTCGTGATGCTGTCGCGCGTCTCTTTTGTCGTCTCTTCCATGAAGCCTCATCTCAGCCTATCTCGACGAAAGGATTTAAACTTGGGGGTTTATAAAGGTTAACAGACGGAGCCTGTTCGGTCTGTACGTTAAGAAACCGTGCGGCAAAACTCCGCGCTGACCGTATCGAGGGCTATTGAAAAGGTCGTCTGTACGTCCGCGAACAGACAGCGAATTCCTCCCCGTATATCTTCAACCGAGACCCCTTAGCGAAAGAAAAATTTTAGTCTGCCCGGCTGCGGCTCGTTTTCAGAAACCCCGGCGAGCACAGCCACCTCTGTCGGCAAGTTGATGGCACCGCACGAGGCGCGCGGATGCGGCTGGCGGCGAACGGCACACCGTCCCCACAAAAATCGCGCACGCGAACAGAGGCCGCGAACCCCGGCCCGCCTCTTTCTAAACGGGACTCCGCTTCGACGGCAGGCTCGCGGGAGGGAAGTCTCGCTTCGATTCGGAAAGATATGAATATGGATCAAAAAAGTTACGCCCAAAGTTTTACGTCGCCCGGCACAACCGACGCCACAAGGCCCGACCTCGTGTGCCTGTCACACCTGCGCTGGGACTTTGTCTATCAGCGACCGCAGCACCTCATGAGCCGCTGCGCCGGAGAGCGACGCGTCTTCTTCGTCGAAGAGCCGGTCTTTGACGAAGGGCCGCTCCGCATCGAGATGAAAGAGCGGGACGGCGGGGTGCGCGTGGTCGTGCCGCACCTGCCCGAAGGACTGTTGAGTGAGGTCGCGCGCGACGCCGCACAGCAATGCCTCGTCGAGCGCCTGCTGGCCGATTACGGCGTGCGAGATTTCGTCCTCTGGTATTACACGCCGATGGCGCTCAGGTTCACGCGCCACCTGCGCCCGTTCGCGACCGTGTACGACTGCATGGACGAGCTGTCGGCCTTCAAGGGCGCGTCGCCGCTGCTGAGGACTCTTGAGCGGGAGCTGCTCACGCGCGCCGACCTCGTCTTCACGGGAGGGCAGAGTCTCTACGAGGCCAAGCGCGACAGGCACCTGCGCGTCCACGCCTTCCCTTCGAGCATTGACGCAAAGCACTTCGCGCGGGCGCGCGCCAGCGCCGCAGACCCCGAAGAACAGACCGTGATTCCGCGACCGCGCCTCGGCTTCTTCGGCGTGATTGACGAGCGGTTCGACGCCGGGCTGCTCGACGCGGTCGCGCGGCTGCGCCCCGACTGGCAGTTCGTGATGATCGGGCCGGTCGTCAAGATTGACGAAGCCAGCCTGCCGCGCCGCGCAAACATTCATTACCTCGGCATGAAGTCCTACGAGGAGTTGCCCGATTATCTCGCGGGCTGGGACGTGGCGCTCTTGCTGTTCGCGCGCAACGAGTCTACGCGCTTCATCAGCCCGACGAAGACGCCCGAATACCTCGCGGCGGGCAGGCCCGTCGTCTCGACCTCGATTCGCGACGTGGTGCGACCCTACGGCGAGCAGGGACTCGTCCACATCGCCGACACGGCGGAGGAGTTCGTCGGGGCGTGCGAGGCGGCGATGAATGAGGACGCGGCGGTGCGCGTCGAGAGGACGGACGCCTTCCTCGCCGAGACTTCCTGGGATCGCACCTGGAGGCAGATGAGCCAACTGATCGAAGAGGTCGCGTCTGCGCGGCGGGGCGCGTTGAAGACGCAGGCCGCGGCGGCGGCGCAATCAGATGTCGCCGCGCGCGCGGCGCTCGCCGATGCGGCTGCGAGTTTTGCGGGCAGGGATTAATCACATAAGCATCGGCTCTGCCGAAGAGCGAACAGGGGGAATGATGTTCGATTATTTAATTGTCGGGGCGGGGTTCGCCGGGAGCGTGCTGGCCGAGCGGCTGGCCCTCGGCTCCGGCAAGAAGGTTCTCATTTGCGACAGGCGTCCGCACGTCGGCGGCAACGCCTACGACCACTACAACGAGGCCGGAATACTCGTCCACAAATACGGCCCGCACATCTTTCACACCAACTCGCGCGAGGTCTTCGAGTACCTCTCGCGCTTCACGGAGTGGCGCTCCTACCAGCATCGTGTGATGGCGCACGTTGACGGCCAGCTCGTGCCCATCCCGATCAATCTCGACACCATCAACAAGCTCTACGGGCTGAGCCTGACCTCGTTCCAGCTCGAAGAGTTCTTCCAGACGGTCGCCGAGCCGGTCGCGCAGGTTCGCACCAGCGAGGACGTGGTCGTCAGCAAGGTCGGGCGCGAGCTTTATGAGAAGTTCTTCCGCAACTACACGCGCAAGCAGTGGGGACTAGACCCTTCGGAGCTGGACGCCTGCGTGACGGCGAGGGTTCCGACGCGCACGAACCGCGACGCGCGCTACTTCACAGACACCTACCAGGCGATGCCGCTCCACGGCTTTACGCGCATGTTCGAGAACATGCTCGACCATCCGAACATCAAGCTGCTCCTGAACTGCGACTATCAGGAGATTGAGCGCGACGTGCCGTTCCGCGAGATGATCTACACGGGGCCGGTGGACTCTTTCTTCGACTACCGTTACGGCAAGCTCCCCTATCGCTCGCTTGAATTCAAGCACGAGACGCACGACTGCGAGCAGTTCCAGCCCGCACCCGTCGTCAACTACCCGAACGAACATCTCTACACGCGCGTCACCGAGTTCAAGTACCTGACGGGCCAGGAGCACCCGAAGACGAGCATCGTTTACGAGTTCCCGCGGGACGAGGGCGACCCGTACTACCCCGTGCCGCGCAGGGAGAACGGCGAGCTTTACGCGAAGTACAAGGCGCTCGCCGACGCGACGCCCGCGGTTCACTTCGTCGGGCGGCTGGCGACCTACCGCTACTACAACATGGATCAAATCGTCGCGCAGGCGCTCACGACCTACGCGAAGATTCGCGGCGAGAGGCGTGCTCTGGCTGCGGTCGCGCAGACCCAACACCTGAGCAGCGCCGAAGGCAACGGCCACCGCGCTTCGTCCGGCCTGGCTTTGACGACTCAGTAGGAGGCGATGGCCTTGTGTCCAGATCAGACAGCGAGACGATGGAAGGCACGCCGCTGGAGTTGTGGGGCGGCGCGGAGTGTACCGTCAACCGCGTCGGCGGCAAATACTTCGACCAACTCGAACGAAGCGCCCACGCCGGACGCGCCGAAGACCTCGACCTGTTCGCCTCCCTGGGCATACGTGCGCTGCGGCAGCCCGTCCTTTGGGAACGTACCGCGCCCGAAGGGTTAGAGGACGCGCACTGGACTTGGGCGGACGAGCGCCTCACGCGACTGCGCTCGCTCGGCCTGCGCCCCATCGTCGGGTTAGTCCATCACGGCAGCGGCCCGCGCACGACGAGCCTCGTTGACGCGGCGTTCCCCGAAAAGCTCGCACGCTTCGCGCGCGCAGTGGCCGAGCGTTATCCGTGGGTCGAAGACTACACTCCCGTCAACGAGCCGCTCACCACCGCACGCTTCAGCGGCCTCTACGGCCACTGGTATCCGCACGGGCGCGACCCGCTGACGTTCGCGCGCTGTCTCCTCGCGCAGTGCCGCGCCGTCGTGCTCTCGATGCGCGCCGTCCGCGAAGTCAACCCGCACGCGCGGCTGATGCAGACCGAAGACCTCGGAAAGACTTTCAGCACGCGCGCTCTAAACTACCAGGCGGAGTTCGAGAACGAGCGCCGCTGGCTCACCTTCGACCTGTTGTGCGGCAGGGTTGGCCGCGCGCACCCGATGTGGGACTACCTCACATGTATCGGCGTGAAAGAATCCGACCTCGCATGGTTCATCTCGAACGCATGCCCGCCTGACATCGTCGGCGTCAATCACTATCTGACGAGCGAGCGCTTCCTCGACGAGAGGCTTGAGCGATACCCGCCGCACACGCACGGCGGAAACGGTCGGCACGCATACGCGGACGTTGAGGCCGTGCGCGCACGCGCCGAAGGCTGTGCGGGGCCGCGCGTTTTACTCAAGGAAGCATGGGAGCGTTACCGCCTGCCGCTCGCCGTGACGGAGGCGCATTTGGGCTGCACGCGCGAGGAGCAGTTGCGCTGGTTCGTCGAAGTGTGGGACGCGGCGCGGCGTCTGCGTGAGGAGGGCGGAGACGTGCGCGCCGTGACGGCGTGGGCCTTGCTCGGCTCCTTCGACTGGGACAGCCTCCTGACGCGCGAGGGCGTGCATTACGAGCCGGGCGTCTTCGACCTGCGCGCGCCCGCGCCGCGCCCAACGGCATTGGCACGTCTGCTGCGGGAGCTTGCACGCGGCGAAGAACCGTCCCATCCGGCGCTCGACGCGCCGGGCTGGTGGCAGCGCCTCGAACGCCTGCTCTACCTGCCGGAACAGAAGAGGCACGCGAACGCGAAGGCCGTGGCGTCGCTCAGGCCGGGGAGCACTGACGCGCGCGTGAAGTCGGGAGGCGCAGACGCGCGTGCGAACTCGTGGGGCGGGAACGTCCGTGCGAGAGCGGGGGGAGGGAAGGCGCGGACGCTCCTTCTGACAGGAGCGACAGGCACTCTGGGACGCGCCTTCGCCCGCGCCTGCCGCGCGCGCGCGATCAGTTATCAACTTCTGACTCGCGGCGAGATGGACATCGCCGACGAGACTTCGGTCGCTTCGGCGCTTGAAGAGTTCCAACCGTGGGCCATCATTAACGCTGCCGGCTACGTGCGCGTTGACGACGCCGAGCGCGAGCCTGAAGTCTGCCGCCGCGAGAACACGGACGGCCCCGCCGTGCTGGCCGAAGCGTCCGCCGCGCGCGGCATCGCCCTGGTCACGTTCTCGTCCGACCTCGTCTTCGACGGGTCAATGCGAAGGCCGTATGTCGAGAGGGACGCGCCTGCGCCGCTCGGCGTCTACGGGCGGAGCAAGTTGGAGGCGGAGGCGCGCGTGCTCGCGGCGAACCCTTCGGCGCTCGTCGTGCGGACGAGCGCCTTCTTCGGCCCGCACGACGAATACAACTTCGTGACGGTCGCGCTGCGCGCGCTCTCCGAAGGGCGGCGCTTCGAGGCGGCGTGCGATTCCGTAGTCTCGCCGACTTACGTCCCAGACCTCACGGGCGTCTGCCTCGACCTCCTGATTGACGGCGAGCGCGGCGTGTGGCACCTGTCGAATCAGGATGCCCTCTCGTGGGCGGAACTGGCGCGGCGCGCGGCCATGCTCGCCGGCTTCGACGCCGAACTGGTCGAGGAGCGGCCCGCGAGTTCTCTCGGCCTCGTTGCCGCGCGCCCGGCTTACAGCGCACTGGCGAGCGAGCGCGGCGTGCTGCTCCCGCCTCTGGAAAGCGCCCTCAAACGCTACGTCTGCGAGCGCGCGGCCCCTCCATTCGCCGCGCGTGCGCGCATGATATAAACTTAAAAAATCTGAGAGCAGGTCTTGAGCATGGGGCAATCACAGGCGGAAGTCCCGCGTCCCGAATACCCACGCCCGCAATTCGTCCGCGAGGAGTGGCTGAACTTAAACGGCGAGTGGGAGTTCGCCTTCGACGACGAAGAGCGCGGACTGGAACTCGGCTGGCACGACGGGCAGAGTTTGCGTGGCCGCATCGTCGTGCCGTTTCCATACCAGAGCGAGCTGTCCGGCATCGGCGACAAATCCGTCCACGAGTGCGTCTGGTACGCGCGCAGTTTTGAAGTGACTGAAGGTTGGCGTGGGCGCGACCTGCTGCTTCATTTCGGCGCGGTGGATTACGAAGCGACCGTATGGGTCAACGGTCAGGAGGTCGGCCACAACCAGGGCGGGCACGTGCCGTTCCTCTTCGACATCGCGCCCTACGTGAGGGCGGGCGAGAACCGTCTCACGCTTCGCGTCGTTGACCGACAGGATGCCGCCCAGCCGCGCGGCAAGCAGTCTGTGTCCGGACTCCCGCACGACATTGACTACTACTGCACGACCGGCATCTGGCAGACCGTGTGGCTTGAGCCTGTGCCTTCAATCCGCATCGAGGAGATCAGGATCACGCCGCTCGCGCACAAGAACATGATCGCCCTGAGCGTCTATCTCCACGCGCCTTCCGCCGCGTGGAGGCTCGTGGCCGAGGCGCGCGACGCCGGGCGCGTCGTCGCGCGCGTCGAGGAGAGAACGGCGGTCGCCACGGGTTGGCTCGTCCTCTCGATACCTTACGCCAAGCTCTGGTCGCCGGAATCACCGTACCTTTATGAGTTGATGATAAGCCTGTTCGACGGCGAGAAGTTGTTGGACGAGGTCAAGTCATACGCGGGCCTGCGCAGCATCGAGATGCGCGACGGGCGCGTGCTGCTCAACGGCGAGCCGGTCTACCTGAAGATGGTGCTCGATCAGGGCTACTGGCCCGAAGGGATTCTGGCCGCGCCCTCGGACGAGGCCATGCAAACGGACGTGGGCTGGGCGAAGATGTTCGGCTTCAACGGCGCACGCAAGCATCAGAAAATAGAAGACCCGCGCTGGCTCTACTGGTGCGACCGCCTGGGGCTTCTGGTCTGGGGCGAGATGCCGAACGCGCGCGAGTGGTCTTCACTTGCCGAGGAGCGACTGGCCTCGGAGTGGAGGCGCGCGGTGCGGCGCGACTACAGCCACCCTTCGATCATCGCTTGGGTTCCGGTCAACGAGAGCATGGGCTTTCCCGGTCTGGGGCAGCAGCACCTTGGGCAGTACGCCTTCCTCGAACGCATGGTCTCGGCCACACGCCGCCTCGACCCGACGCGCCCCGTCATTGACAACGACGGCTGGGAGCACACAGACATCACGGACATCTGCGCCATACATGATTACACGCCGACCGGGGAGAAACTCCGCGAGCGCTACCGAGAGAAGTTAGGCGAAGGCAACCTGCCGCCGACGGTCTGGGTCGGCGAGAAGCCCCTGTTCGCGCGCGGCTCGAATTATCGCGGGCAGCCCATCGTACTCTCAGAAGTCGGCGGCTTCCTGACGATCCCGCCGGACGTGCGCGCCGAGAAGCGCGACATGCTCTACCAGTTCTACGGCTCGGTGCGAACTTCGGAGGAGCTTTATGAAAAGTACCGCGACCTGTTGGAAGGCATCGTATCGCTGCGCTTTCTCGCAGGCTTTTGCTACACGCAACTGACGGACATCGAGCAGGAGGCGAACGGCCTTCTCACTTACGACCGCCGCCCGAAGGTCGCTCCGGAGCACATCGCCGAGATCAACCGCGACCTGTTCAAGCCCTGCGGCCCCGCCGGAGAGCCTTTAAAACGCGGACATCGCAGCAGGTAAGGGGTTGGAGGCGAGTGCGCCTTAAGACCCCCGAACCGAGCGGCGCAGATCGGTTAGGATAGCTAGAGCAACAAGTCGTCGAACTTCTCTTTGACCGCCGGGTAACACTCGCAGGCGAACTCCTCCAGCCCCTTCCGGTCGAGAACGGTGAAGTGCCCGCGCTGGTAGCAAATGAATCCCATCACCTGGAGTTTCTCGGCCACCCCGCTGACGCTCGCCCGCCGCACGCCGAGCATGTTCCCCATGAACTCGTGCGTCAACTCGAACTCGTCGCGCCCCAGCCGGTCATAGTACATCAGCAGCCAGCGCGCCAGACGCCCCTCGACGGGATGACGGGCGTTGCAGACGACGGACTGCGAGACCTGTATCATCAGCGCGTGCGTATAGCGCAGGAGCGCGCCCTGCAAAGCGCCGCCTCTGGCGAACTCTGCCTGAAGTTTACCGACCTCCAGCCTGAAACCCTCGCCGGCGGCCTGCACGGTGGCGATCTTCGTCTCAGCGCCGCCCAGGAACGCGGAGATGCCGACCATGCCCTCGCGCCCCACGAGTCCGACTTCCATCCCGCTGCCGTCCTCCAAAGAAGTGAGGAGCGAGACGATTGAGGTGGTGGGGAAGTGAACGTGTCGGAGTCTGTCTTCGGGCCGGAAGAGGACTTGGCTCAGGCCGAGCGTCACGGGTTCAAGGTGCGGCGCGAGCCGTTCGCAATCCTCGCCGGAGAGCGCGGCGAGGAGACTGTTATCACTTGCCGGTTGATTCGTTTCGGGCATGGATTGAATTTATCAGGGGCGTGCCGCCGTAAGGTTCTGTCGGCTGAGCGTCCGGTAGCATTCGCAGGCGGCCATCTCCAGCCCCGGACGGTCAATAATGCAAATCTGGCCGCGACTGTAGCTGATGATTTGTCTCTCGCGCAGTGCGATGGCCGTATCCGTAATGCCTGAGCGGCGCGTGCCGAGGTGGCGGGCAATCTGTTCGTGCGTGAGCGGCAACTGATCGTCACCGGCGCGGTCATGAATCATCAGCAGCCAACTGCATAGGCGCTCTTCCACCGTGTGGCGGCCATTGCAGATGGCCCTCTGAGAGAGTTGCTCGATGTGGTCGCTCGCGTAGGCGAGAATCAGGCGCTGCAACGCGCCGCCGCGGGCGAACTCGTCTTTGAGAACCTCCGCCCTCAGTCTCAGGGCGGTGCCGGGAATGACGGCTTGAGTCCAATGCATCTGCGCGGCGGAGGCCAGGACGGAGGACAGCCCGGTCACGCCCTCCCTGCCGATCATGGAAGCCTCGGTCGTGCTGCCGTCCGCAAAAATATGGAGGTGAGAGACGACGGCGGTCTCCGGGAAATAAACGTCGTGGATGGCTTCGCCAAAATCGTAAAGGTCTTCGCCACGCGAGAGGGAGACGGGTTGGAGATGCGGGAGCAGGCGCGCGAAGTCCTCGCCGGGCAGCGCCGTCAGCAACTTGTTGGTGAGCAGCCCGTTGAAGGGAACCGGCTTAATAGACTTGTACGCGCCGCCCACGTCGGATGCCCCGGCAGCGACCGGACGGTCATCCGAAGGCGCGTCCGCGCCGCGGTATCTAAGCCCGGACGCTTTGCGCGCGATGCAGTTATCGTTCTCGAACTTATTCGTCATTATCTTCTCCGTAAAACCTTTCCAGATTACCTGCCCTGATGGCTCCGTTCTTTCCGAGATGTCTTTCGAGAACCTTCTCAAGATGGTCAACCTCGAACGGCTTGATGAGATAGTCGTCGCCGCCCGTTTCGAGCGCCGCGGCGCGGAAGGATGCTTCGGCGTGGCCGGAAAGAAAGACGACCGGCACGTCTTGGAGCGCGGAGTGCGCGCGTATGCGGCGCGTGGCCTCCAGGCCGTCGAGACGCGGGAGGCTGGCGTCCATCAGGATGAGGTCGGGGCGCTCGCGCTCGGCCATCCGCACGGCCTCTTCCCCGTCGGCGGCGACGCTCACGCGGAAGCCCCTCATCTCCAGCAGAATCACGAGCAGGAAGCGCGTATCGTCGTGATCTTCCACGATCAGCACGAGCGGCTTAACGCCCGCCGCCTGCCGGCGCAACGGGGAAGCGTTCTCTTGTTTGTTCGATCTGCGTAATAAAGTAGCCATGACCGGGAGAGTGCGGGATTCGGGCCGCAAATCATCTCTCACTATCAGTCGGGATTTAATTCGTCGCGCGCAAGTCGGGGTCGGTGTAAGGGGTGAGGTTTAGCGAACTCACTCACCCGTTTTCTCCGCTCGTCCGGTTGAGTTTTCCGACTGAATACGGGCAGAGTACCCAAACTGGAGTGCGTGAAGCTATCGAACTTCAGACCTGAGAGAGAGACGCCGCCCAACCTTTATAAGCTGTCGGTTGCGACTATCGCACAACGAAGAAGTCCTGCCTATCAGGAAGGTGCGAAGAGTCGGTAGGGATTTCCCCTATCCGGTTAAAGGATTTTATTAATTGAAAACAGTGAGAGGCGAGAAGGGTCTGCCGCCGGAGAGTTTCAAGTGTCCTGGAGCCAGCCTTGCAGGAGGGCGAAGCGCACAATGTCAATGCGGCTCATCATGCCGAGTCGCTTCATCGCGTTGGCCTTGTGGGCTTCGACGGTCTTGACGCTGAGTTCGAGGCGCGCGGCGATCTCTTTGTTGCTGTAGCCCCAGGCGATGAGGCGCAGGACTTCCGCCTCGCGGTCGCTTAGCCCGTGACCTCGCTGCGCGGCGACGCGCAACGAGGCCGACCGCCCCGCGTAAGTCCCCATGACCTTGCCCGTCACCGACGGGTCGAGGTACTTGCCGCCCGCGCCGACGGCGCGGATGGCGCGCAGGAGTTCGGCGGGTGGGCTTTGCTTCAGGACGTAGCCGCTCGCGCCCGCGCGCAGAATCTGTTGGAGGTAGCCATCGTCCGTGTGGCGCGTCAGGGTCAGGACTTTCACCTGCGGGCAGCAGGCCATCAGTTTCTCGGTCGCCTTCAGCCCGTTCAGGTGGGGCATGGAAACGTCCATCACGACGATGTCGGGCAGAAGCTCCTGCGCGCTCGTGACCGCCGCGCGACCGTCGCACGCCTCGCCGACGACCTCCATATCGGCCTGCGCGTTGACGATCATCTTCAGGCCCGCGCGCACGGTCTCGTGGTCTTCGGCGAGGAGAATGCGGAGCTTCTTCATCCTTCCGCGGCTCCTTCGTCGGGGAACGTGACGGGGACGCGCGCGAAGACGGTCGTGCCCTCGCCCGGCGCGGACTCGATCTCAAGCGAGCCGCCGACGAGCGCCGCGCGCTCGCGCATTCCGAGCAGTCCGAGACCCTCGTGTGAAGCCGTCGCCTCTTCGGGGTTAAAGCCCGCGCCGTCGTCCTCGACGATGAGCACGACGTGGTGGTCGCGGCGCTCAAGGAGCACGTCAACGCGCGCGGCGTGCGCGTGCTTGTAGGTGTTGTTGAGCGCCTCCTGCGCGATGCGGTAGAGGCTGATCTCGGTCTCCGGCGAGGGGCGGTCTTTGTCCATGCCGGTCGTGTGATACTCGGCGGGAATCTCGAAATGTTTCGACCAGTCTTTGACGAAGTTGGCGAGCGCGGCGGCGAGGCCGAGGTCGTCGAGCGACGCGGGCCGTAGCTCCCACGCGAGGAAGTCAATGTCCGAGTCGAGACGGGCGGCAATCGCCTGCGTCTGCGCTACCGGCCCGCACAACTCTTCGTAAGCCAGGCATTGTTCTTTGAGTGCTTCGAGGTTGAGGCGGAGCGCGGTTGATTGCTGGCCGAGGTGGTCGTGGATTTCGCGCGCGATGCGGCGGCGCTCGTCCTCCTGCGTGCAGACGAGTTGGCGGAGCAGTTGCAGGCGGGAGCGCTCGATCTGCCTGCGCTCGGCGTTCTCCAACCGCAGGGCCTCGTTAGCCTGCGCCAGCGCGCGCGTCCGCTCCCCGACCCTGTGCTCCAGTTCCTCGTGCGCCCGGCGCAACTCTTCTTCGGCACGCTTGCTCTCGGTCAGGTCGCGCGCGATCTTGGCATAGCCCATCAACTCGCCGTCGCGCAAGAGCGTGAGCACGCCGCTCACGTAGAAGCGCGAGCCGTCCTTGCGCAAGTGCCAGCGCTCGTCGTTGGCGCACCCGTGTTCGCGCGCCGTCTTCATCTCTTCGAGGTGAGCGCCCTGCGCTCGGTCTTCGGGCGTGAAGATTATGGCGATGGATTGGCCGACGGCTTCCGCGCTCGTGTAGCCGAAGATGCGCGCCGCGCCCGGGTTCCAGGTTTCGATGCGCCCGTCCATGTCTTGGATGATGATTGCGTAATCCTCGACGCTCTCGATGAGCAGGCGCAGACGCTCCTCGCTCGCCAGCAGACGGACTTCCGCCTCCTTGCGCCCCGTGATGTCGAGGAACGTCATGACAGCGCCGTCAACGCGGTCTTCCGCCGTGCGGTACGGCAGGATATTCGTCAGATACCATTGCCCCGCGCGCGTCTCGATTTCGCGCTGGACGGGTTGCAGCGTGGCGAGGACGTGCTCAAGGCTCGCGGTCAAATCGCTGACGGCGATTTGACCTGTAATATCGGAAAGCGGTCTGCCGAGATCAGCCGGGATGAGGTTGAAGAAGTCGCGCGCGCGCGGCGTGAAGAGCTTCAGTCGGAGGGTGCGGTCGAGGAAGACCGTGCCGATGTCGGTCGAGTTCATCAGGTTGCGGAAGTCGTCGTTCGCCTGGCTCAGCTCCTCGACCTTGGCCTTCAACTCCTGGTTGACCATCGTCAGCTCTTCGTTGACCGACTGCAACTCCTCTTTGCTCGTCTCCAACTCTTCGGCGGTCGAGCGCAGCTCCTCGTTCATCGCCTGCGATTCTTCGTTCGAGGCTTTCAACTCTTCGGTCTGCGTCTCGTACTGCTCGACCGTCGCGTGCAGTTGCGCCTTGACGCGCACTAACTCGCGCTCAAGCTGGCGCACGGCAGGCTCGGCGGACGTGTCCGCTTCGACCGCGTCCGCGCCCTCGTCTGCCGCGCCCGCGTCCTCGAAGACGACGAGGATGAAGCCCCGCGCCGTATCGTCCTCGCCCATCACCGGGCGCACGTGGATGTTGACGAGGCGCACGGCCTCGCCTTTCGTACTATCGCCCGCACGGAAGGCGAGGCCGTGCGCCTCGACGTTCTTTCGACTCTGCACTGCCTGATGGAGCACCGTGCGCAGCTCCGTGCGGAGTTCGGGGCGCACCAGATGGAGCAGGTTGTGCGAAGGCTCGCCGCCCTTGACCTGCAAGTAGCGCCCGGCGCGCTCCGAGAGATGCACGATGTCGTACTCCTCGTTGATGACGACCGAGGGCGGCCCGTACCGCTCGACGAGCCGCTGGTGGAGGTCTGCGTAGGAGAGGCGTCCAATCGTGCGCGCCTCCTGCGCACTCTCCGCACGCTCGCGGCGATGGGCGCGCGGCGGCTGCGGCAGCTCGGTCGCGGGCAGCGGCAGTCGCGCGGGCGTCGGGCGACTCCGATAGACGTGCGCGTCTTTGTCGAAGGTCATGAACAGTTCGCCCGCGCCGTCCACCGACTCCGAGGTGCCGAGGAAGAGGAAGCCGCCGGGCTTCAAGGCGAAGTGGAACAACTGCATCACGCGCTCCTGCGCCGCGCGGTTGAGGTAGATGAGGAGGTTGCGGCACGTGACGAGGTCGAGGTGCGAGAAGGGCGGGTCTTTGATGAGGTTGTGGCGCGCAAACAGCACGCGCTCGCGTAGCTCCCGGCGCACGCGGTAGCCGTCCCGCTCTTTCTTGAAGAAGCGGCGCAGGCGTTCGGGCGAGATGTCCGCCGTGTCCGCCTCCGTGTAGAAGCCTTCGCGCGCGGTGGCGATGGCCTGCTCGTCTATGTCGGTGGCGAAGACCTGCACGGTCAGCGCGTGCGGCAAAGTGTCCGCGTGCTCGACGAGCATCATCATCAACGTGTAGGCTTCTTCGCCCGTCGCGCAGCCCGCCACCCAGACCCTCACCTGATCCAGCGCGCCTTTACCCTCGAAGAGACGGCGGACGATGCCGCGCTCCAACGCCTCGAAGGACTCGCAGTCGCGGAAGAAGTTGGTCAGGCTGATGAGCAGGTCTTTCAAGAGCGCCTGCGCCTCCGCCTGGTGCTCGCGCATGAAGCGCGCGTAACCCCGCAGGTCGTAAAGCTCGTTGACGTTGATGCGCCGTTCGATGCGTCTGAGGACGGTCGCGCGCTTGTAGTTCGAGAAGTCGTGCCCAGTGCGTACCATGAGCTGCGTGAAGATGTCGCGGAGCGCCTGCTCGTCCGCCTCTACGCTCTCGTGTACTTCGGGGGCGATGCGCGTCAGCCCGAACCGCTCCTTGTAGGCGACGATCTTGCGTGGCATCTCTGCGACGGGGAGCACCGAGTCAACGAGTCCGGTCGCAATCGAGTTGCGCGGCATGTCGGCGTACTCGGCTTCCGACGGCTCCTGCACGAGGCAGATGCCGCCCATCTCTTTGACGCGCTTCAAGCCCATCGAGCCGTCGGAACCCGTGCCCGACAGGATGACGCAGACGGCGTGCGCCGTCTTCGAATCGGCGAGCGTGCGGAAGAAGATGTCCACGGGCGCGCGCCGCTCCTCGACGCTCTTGATCTCGGAGAGCGCCAGTCGTCCGTCGTTGATCGCCAGACTCCGGTTCGGCGGGATGACGTAGACGTGGTTCGGCTCAATCTTGACGCCCCCTTGCACCTGCGTCACAGGCATCTCGGTGGAGGACTGCAAGACCTCCGCCAGGTAACTCTCGTGCTCCGGCGACAGGTGCAGGATGACGACGTAAGCCATGCCGCTCGCCGTCGGCACGTTTGCGAAGAACTCCTTGAAAGCCTTGATGCCGCCGGCGGACGCGCCGAGGCCGACGACCAGAAAGTCGTCGCTCGTTTGTTGACTCGCCGTTTCCGCGCCGCCCGGCTTACTGCCTTCCGCAGCGCCGCTCATGTTGGACTTCTTCTTTTTCATTAAAACTAAAATTGAAGCCGATTATTATCCTGCTTGAAACTAAAAACTCAAGCCCCTGCCTTATCTTTTTCAATACGGGTTGGACAAAGGGACGGCGGCGGTCAGAGACAAAGTTTAGTTTATTTCTAACCCCCTGTATAGTTTCGCATGATTAGCTCAGGCGCGTGGTCGCCCTATGTGTTATAGCCTTCATTGACCTGCTACACTTGATTGACCGGGCGTGTCCAATCAACAAGTTCACGCAGGTCTATGTCGTGGTGGACAACTACGGAATTCATAAAGCCAAAGCGGCAAGCTTTAGAGTGTCGGCATCTGGAGACGACCGCCGAGATTATCGAGACGTTGGAAGCAACAGTGCGAGGATGGCATCGAGAGCCGACGCCGTTTGAATGGGGTGGGAAGCGAGCCGCGCGGGGAAAGCGGAGGCGGGAACGGCGACACGCTTTAGGTGGGAGCGGAGCCTGTAGGCGGCGGGCGATCAGACGAGCGCCGACGCTGATGCAGCAATGGCAACGAGCATGTCAAACGACCCACTAAGCATGTCACAATCCAAAAGAAAAGGGTGGATAACTTGCAGTATTGCCTGATTCCGCGTTGCTATAAATTTTCACCTGCTGTTTACGTGGTCGCTGGAAACTGGCAACATACTGTCCGGCATTAGGGAAAAATGGGAAACTAGTTGACACCCGTCGCGGCAATTTCCTAGACTGCTAAAGACCTTCGTCGGTTCCGGAGGCTGACAGCCGGTCGCTTCGACGAGACTCTTCCCGGTTACGACCTCTTGCCCTTTCCATTTCTCTCGCAGGCCGAGTGAACAGAGATTCACTCAGGCGGCTCTCAAATTTTCTTAAACTGCAAGGGGTTTTATGCCTGGCATGCCTCCGTCGCACTCCGGGGCGTCTGTGAACGACACGGCAAACGCGCTCAATTTGCCGCTGGCGTCAATGGTGCGCGCCCTTTGCAGGGCCGCCAACACTGACACGGACATTCTCTACGATGTCATGCTCAAGGCGGCGCTGATGGTTGACGCCGCGGCGCACACCTACGGCATGGCGACCTTCGCGCAGAAGCCGGGCGAGCGGCCACATCTGAAGTGGGTTGAGGGGCTTGACCCGGACGAGATAGTCGAAGCGGAGGCGAGAGTCGAAGCAGTGCTGTGCGGGGCCGGGGGCGGGCCGGAGGTGAAGGAGTGCGACCGAGACATCTGCCTCGTCCTCTCCGCCGCGAACGCGCAACGCGAAGGAGCGGCGATCTACGGACGCTTCGCGCGTCCACTGAGCGGGCAGCAGGCTGCGGGGCTGGGGATGCTGTCGGACGTGGCCCGGCTGGCGCACGCGCACGCGCAGTTGCGTGAGGAGTTGCACAGGCCCGCGAAGGCGCACAGGCACGCCGGGGTGTCCGCCGCGACGTTGCCGGGCATGGTCTTCGTGAGCCGCGCCATGACGGAGTTGGCGCGCTCGGTCGAACGCGTGAAAGACTCCGACTCGACGGTGCTCATCACGGGCGAGTCGGGCACGGGCAAGGAGTTGGTGGCGCGTGCCGTGCACCGCCTGAGCCGGCGCGGGCAAGCGCCGTTCATCCCCTTCAACTGCACGGCAGCGCCCGCCGACCTCATCGAAAGCCTCCTGTTCGGCCACCGCAAGGGCGCGTTCACGGGCGCGCACACGGATCACGAGGGACTCGTGCGCGCCGCCGAAGGCGGGACGCTTTTCCTCGACGAGATCGGTGACCTGCCTGTGGCGCTCCAGCCGAAGCTGCTGCGCTTCCTACAAGAAGGCGAAGTCCACACGCTCGGCGAGCGCGCGCCGCGCAAGGTGAACGTGCGCGTGCTCGCGGCGACGCACAAGGATTTGTTGAGGGCCGTGCGCGAGGGATCGTTCCGCGAAGACCTCTACTACCGTGTCGCTGCGCTGATGGTTCACGTCGCGCCGCTGCGAGAGAGGCCGGAGGACATCGCCGCGCTCATCTCACACTTCCTCTCGCACTACGCGCGTCGCAACAGTCACCCCGTCGCCGGCATCACCGCCGAGGCCATCGGCGTGCTCCAGAGTTACTCCTGGCCGGGCAACGTGCGCGAGCTGGGCGCAGAGATCGAGCGGCTCGTGCTCTACACGGACGAGGGCGCTTACATCCGCCCCGAAGACATCAGCCCGCGCGTCCGGCCCGCGACCGCGCAAGACCACTCAGCCGAGGCGAAGAGCGGTTCGGCGCACCTCGAAAACATGCTGGAAGATTACGAGCGCCGCGTCATCACCGAGACCTTGCGGCGCAACGACTACAACGTCGCGCGCGCCGCCGTCGCGCTCGGACTCGGCTCGCGGCAGACGCTCTACAAGAAGCTGAAGCGGCTCGCCATCAACGTCGGCGATTTCCTACAGGACGAGGAGCAGCCCGGCCTCCAACTGCGCGCCGACCCGCAGTTGTCGAAGTGAGTTGAGGAAGGACACCGCTCGATTGTTACAGAGCGGCGCTGCTCATCTTCGAGCGGCGCTGCACATCTTCGGACGCCCCGCCCCGCGCGTCTAATCAAGGCTCCACGACCGAAAACTCCACGCCTCATTCAACAGTCCGACTACAACACTGAGACTTCTTCATCAACCCGATAGGGCGCATCTTCAAATGATCCTCGTCTACGTCTTCTGGTTCGTCGTCGCGATGCTCATCCACGAGCTTGGGCATCTGTTGGCGGCGCGCGCGTGCGGCGTGCGTGCAACGGAACTCGGCATCGGCTGGGGGCCGCGCGTCGGCGGCTTTAAATACGGCGAAGTGGAGTTCAGCCTGCGCGCTCTGCCGGTGGGGGCATACGTCCGGCTTGATGTGGAAGAGTTGCAGAGGCGTCGTCTGTCGCGGCAGGTGTTCGTGCTGCTGGCAGGCGTACTCGTCAACATCGCGGCAGCGGAGCTTGCGCGCGGCACTTGGTTCGGGGCGATGAATTTTCTCCTCGCTGCTACGAACCTTTTGCCGCTCTACCAGCAGGACGGCTGGAAGTGCGGGATGGTCGTGATTCGCGCTGCGCTGCGGCGCAGGAGCGCGCTCGTGGAATGGACGTTCACGGTCGCGGGCGGCGGCGCGAGCCTCGCGCTCTTCGCCGCGCAGGCGCTTCGATACTTCTGAGGCAGAGGGACAGTCGCCGGTGGAATCGAGTCAGGAAGTCACGGCTGTAAGGCGGGGGGAGAAAGTCATCGCCGCGGGCGAGCGCGCGGCGCGTGAGCCGTCCGCGCCGTGGCTGGACTTCGTTTGGCGTCTGTACCCGCTGGCGCTCGTCACCATCTTCCCCGTCGCGCTGGTGAGTAACTTCTGGCTGGAGGTCTGGCGCGGCGTGAGGTCGCGCGCGACCGACGGGTCGGGGCACTGGGGCGTCGCGCAAATCTACAACGCCGGAATCTTCCCCGACACCTTCGGCTGGACTGGCGCGTACTTCGCGGGGATGCCCTTCCCGAACTTTTACCCGCCGCTCTTTCACTGGCTCGTCGGCCTGCTCAATGCGTCGGGCCTGCTCTCGTTCGAGTCGGCGTTCAAGCTCGTCCTCTTCGTGCCGACGCTGCTGATGCCCGCCGCCGTGTGGCTTCTGGCGTGGAGGCTTTCGGGCCGGAGCGCGCGCGTCGCTCTGGCGTCGGCCTGCGCGTGCGTGTTGCTTCTGGTCAACATGCGCTTCCAGACCTCAACGTGCGGACTCGACTACACAAGCACTTTCGTCGCGGGCTTCTACACGCAGCCGCTCGGCTTCGTCCTCCTGCTCGCGTGGTACGTCGTTTACGTTCGCGCTCAAAAAAGTCGGCTGCGTGCGGCGGCGAGCTGCGTCCTGCTGGCGCTGACCATCCTCGCCAACTTCTTCAACGCCTTCACGGGCGCGCTGCTCGTCGCCGCGACGCTCGCGTTCGACGGGCTGAGCTTTCGCGCCGCAAAAGACTCGGACGCGCGCGCACAGGCGAGGCGCGCACTCTTCAAGCATTTCACGACGCCGCTCGTCGCGCTGGCTCTGTGCCTCTTCTGGCTCGCGCCCGTCGTCCAGACATACGAGTATTTCGTCACGCGCCCGCTCGTCATCCCCTTGAGCGGTCTCATCACGCCGTGGCTGTGGGGTTGGTACGCGGTCGCCCTCATTGGCGTCGTGCTGTGTTGGCGGCGGTCGAATGGGAAAAAGTCGGACGGGTTCGCGCGCGCATACCTTCTGACGCTGCTCGCGCTCGCGGCGGGCGTGGTGTTCGCCTCGACGCTCGCGCCGCCGTGGTTCCCTCTGCAAGCCTTCCGCTTTCTCTCGACGCTGAACTTCATGCTCGCGTTGCCGGTCGGTTTTGCGCTCGCAGCCGCGCTCGACTTCTTCAACGTCGAGGCGCGCAGGCCGCGCGGCGCATGGCCGTTCGTGCGCCACGCGTCGGTCGTCGTCCTCGCGGTCGTCGCCTTCGGAGTCTTTCAGGCGGCGCGACTGACGGGCGGCCTCGCCTTCTACACGCCGGAGGAGAACAGCAGACTCGAAGCGGTGCTCGGCTTCGCGCGCGGGCACAGGGACGGGCGCTACATGGTCGAAGTGCTCGACGTAGTCAACAACCCTCTGCACGCCGACAGCCCCGCGCTCAACGCGTACCTCGGCGCGCAGGGGAACGAGACGTTGGGCGTCGTCTATCGAGAGGCGTCGCCGAACTCGATCTTCTTCAACGCGCTCACGAACGCCGTCTCAACCGGCAAGGACAGTTTCGGCATCAGCTCCGTTCTGGCCGACGATCTGGACTTCGCCGCGCAGCCGCTCGCGCGCCAACTAGAGCGCGCGCGCTTCGTCGGCGTCCGCTACGTCGTCGCCGAGTCGAACGAGCTGAAAGAAAATCTCGCGCGCGAGCCGACCGTGGGGGCGCGTCACGACTTCGACCGTTGGAGCGTCTTCGAGATCGGCGGCGGCGAAGCGCCGCGCGCGCGCGTGCTCGACTACAGGCCCGCCCTCGTCGTCTCGGACTTCTCCGTCAAGGGGCGTCGGCGCGCAGACTTCGACTTCGTGCGTCTGGCCGAGGAGCAGTTCGGCGACGGGTGGTTCGACGTGCTGCTTGCGCGCTCGGCGGAGCGCAGGATTGATCGTCTCACAGACCTCGAAAACTTCGGCGCGCTCGTACTCGACCGCTACGACTGCGACGATGAGGCGCGCGCCTTCGCGCTCCTGCGCGACTTCGCGCAACACCGCGCGCTCGTCCTGCTCTCCAGCGACGCGCCGCTCTTCCGGCGCATACAGTCTTCGCTCGTCGAGTTCCCGCACGCACGCATCGTCGAGCGCCCGCTCGTGGAGCCGCCGGGCGAGCGCATCGAGAGCTTCCAGCCATCATTTCATTACGAAGGGAGTTCGATCCGCCGCGTCTGGCGGGACGTGCGCGCGGCGCTCGACAGCGAAAAGGTCGCAGTCGGCGACGAGTCTTCGTTCGGCGTGAGGGCTTCAGTCACAACGCAGGCCGGGCGCAGCGAGTTGAGCCTGACGCCCGACGCGCCGCACGATGCAGGAGACTTGCCGTTGCTCGTCGCCGAGACTTATTCGCCCGACTGGCGCGCGCGCGAGGGCAATCGAATCTACGCCGCGACACCGTTCTTCATGCTCACCTTCGCGCGCGGGCCTGTGCGCCTCGTCTACGCGCGAAGCGAGCTTGAACGCGCCGGACTGTGGGTCTCCGGCCTCACGCTGCTCGCGCTCGGCTGCTTCGTCTGCGTCCCGCGGCGGAGCGTGGAAAGGACTGCCAAGTGAAAGAGTATTCGACCGGCGCAGCCCGGTCAGTCAACGAACCTTTGCAACCCGTCGCGGAGGCGTTCGGGCGGAGCGCGGAGCGTCTGGGCGAGCTGCATCTGTCGGCGCGTCGCCTGCTCGTCTTCGTCCTGATGTCGGTCGTCTTCGTGCTGGCGGCGCGACCCATCAGCGACCCGGACTTCTGGTGGCACCTGCGCGCAGGCAAGCTCATCTTCGAGACGCGCGCAATCCCGCACGCCGACATCTTCTCTTCAATCTTCGCCGGGCGCGAGTGGGTCGCGCACGAGTGGCTGTCCGAGGTCTCGATGTATCTGATTCAACAGTCGCTCGGCTACGCGGGGCTGGTGGTCTGCTTCGCGCTCGTCATCTCGGCGGCCATGTGGGTCGCGTACCGGCGCTGTGCCGCGCGCGCGGAGCACCCTTATGTCGTGGGCTGTGCGCTGCTGCTGGGCGCGCTCGCCGCTTCGCCGACGTGGGGCGTGCGCCCGCAGATGTTCTCGTTTCTCTTCGCGAGCATCTTCCTCTCCGTGCTCGACGGCTACGTGCGAGGGACGAGCCGTCGCGCCGTCCGGTGGCTGATTCCGCTCACGGCGCTGTGGGCGAACATGCACGCGGGCTTCGCGCTCGGACTGGCCCTCATCGCCTTGACGGTCGCGGGACTCGCGCTCGACTCGTGGCTGCCTGACGGCGAGAGAACGCGAAAGCATGAGAACGGCGACGGCGAAAACTGCGAGAGCCGTAGTGACGCTGGCAGCAACTACGAGAGCAGTAGCGACGTTGGCCGCGAGAGCGATAAGAACGGTGTTGTTGAGAACGGTGATGTTGAAAGCGTCGGGTCGTTGTGGCGGCGCATCCGCCCGCTCGTCTTCGTTCTGGTCGCGTGCCTGCTGGCGGTCGCGCTCAACCCTAACGGTGTGCGTTTGTACTTCTACCCGTTCGAGACGCTGACCTCGCGCGCGATGATGAAGTACATCAACGAGTGGTTCTCGCCGGACTTTCACGAGCTGATGTTCCAGCCGCTCGCGCTCCTTTTGTTCGCGACCTTCGCGGCGATGATTCTGTCGCGCGAGCGCGTGCGGCCTTCGAGTCTTCTGCTGCTCGCGGCGACCGGCTACGCGGCGCTACGCTCAGGTCGCAACGTACCCTTCTTCGCGCTCGCGGCCATGCCGCTGCTCGCCGAGCACGCGTGGAAATGGGTCACGCGGCAGACGTGGGGCGCGTGGCTTGCGAGGCCGGAGAAGCGCGAGGCGGGCGCGGGCGTGGCTTTGAAACTGGCGCTGAACATCTTGCTGTTCGTCGCCGCGCCGCTGGCGCTCGTCGCCTTGCGCGTCGGGCAGGTCGCCGCGCGGCAGGCGTCGGACGAGGCGCGGAATTTTCCAGTGGCTGCCGTCGAGTTCATGCGCGCGAGCCACCCGCCGCAGCCGGTCTTCAACGAATACGGCTGGGGCGGCTACATGATCTGGAATCTATACCCGGAATATCGCGTCTACATTGACGGGCGCGCGGACGTTTACGGCGACGACTATCTGGAAGAATTCCTGCACACGCACGACGGCGTGGCGAACTGGCGCGCGCCGCTCGAACGCGAGGGCGTCCGCACCGCCTTGCTCAACCCGAACGCGCCGCTGGCGAGCCTTCTGCGACAGGATGCCGGGTGGCGCAAGGTGTTCGAGGACGGCCAGGCGGTGATCTTCGTCCGCGAGTGAGCCTTCGTATTCCGCTTGAGACTGGCGCAACTCGCCGGCACAAACGCACGACAACGGAACCGCGAGCGGTAGCCGCGCGGGTGTGACTTTCGTAAAGCACAACCCGCGCCGCTACCGCTCGCGTTTCTGTTGTCTTGTGGCTCAATGCTCGCGTGAGCGTCTGCGGTCAAGCCGGGGCCGCTGTCGCCGTCGCGGTAAATACGTGTGCGTTCGCCTGACAACTCGCGGCGACAGGAATCTAAGTCGTTCAACGTTCCTCACTTGCCTTGAGCGTCCGGCGCAGCGCGACCGCGCCTGTCTCTTTGCGTTGTCAACCGGCGGCGACAGCGGCTCCTCCTTCGTCCTTCACGAAAACCAGCAAAGACGCGGCGAAAGTGAACGGCGCGGCAGTGGCACGGCCTTTGTAAAAGAGAGAGTCGTTCACGCGACGAAGATGGTCGTCGGTAAGTTCGAGCAAGAGGAGTAAGGAAGACGAGGATGAAAAAAGTCACCGCCAAAATGTTCTTCGCGCTCGCCGCCGTCGCCCTGGCCGCACCGTTCTTCGCCTTCGCAGTTCTCGCCGGCCTGCGCGCCGTCGAACTGGCGTCGGACGCGCGGCAGAACCTTCTGCTGCTGGCGCTCGCAGCCCTGGCCGCGGCGTTCCAGGTGCTCAACGCACGCGGCGCGGGCGCGCTCTTGAAGGCGCGCGAGTCGTCGGTCGCCGGCAGGCGAGCAGGCGCGCGTGAGACTACGGCGCTGCATCTCGGTCTTTAAGTTTTCAGATGTCCTCCCGCCTCGCTCTGGGTGAGAGAAACGGGGGAGAGGGCTTGGCACACAACCTTCAAACCAACTTCAGAAAGAGGAGCAAACGAACCATGATTAAGAGCTTTCTTCGCGACGAAACCGGCCTTGAGCTTTCCGAGTACGCGGTAGCCGCCGCTCTCATCGCCCTCGCAGTCGTCGGCGTCTTCACGACGCTGGGCGGCAACATCAAGGGCGTCATCAACAACCTCGCAGGCAACATCAAGTAAGCGAGCGCTGTCGCGACAGACGCGGGGCGCGTCCGTATCCCCCCGCACAGGTGATCGGGCGCGCCTCCGTTAACTGGAAACACTCATGACAAGGAAGAAGGGTGGCGAAATGATTAAGAGCTTTCTCCGCGATGACAGTGGGCTTGAGCTTTCGGAATATGCGGTGGCCGCGGCGTTGATTGCGCTCGCGGTCGTCGGCGTCTTCACGACGCTCGGCACAAACATCTCCGGGGTCATCAACAATCTCGCGGGATTCATCAAGTAGGAGGCGCGACCGCCGCGCGGCGTGTCCGCACAAAGCCAACCGGGCGTGCCCCCGTTTTCGCACGAGGTGTAGAGGAAATGTTCAAGAGATTTCTTCACGACGAAACCGGACTTGAGCTGTCCGAGTATGCGATGGCGGCGGCGCTCATCTCGCTCGCCGTGCTCGCGGTCTTCACGTCCCTCGGCACCAGCATCAAGGGCGTTATCAACAACCTCGCCGGTAACATCAAGTAGAGCGATGTCAGACCACCCGATAATCATTGCCGTCGCCTTCCTCCTGCCGCTGGCGCTCGTCATCACTTACTACGACGTGCGTTACCGGCGCATCCCGAACCCGTTCGTGCTGGCGACGCTCGCGACGGGGCTGCTGGTGAATGCGCTCAACGGGGGCGCGGGCGGGGCGCTCGCGAGCCTCGGCGGCTTCGCGCTCGGATTCGGGCTGATGTTCATCCTCCACGTCTTCGGCGCGATGGGCGCGGGCGACGTGAAGCTCTTCGCGGCCATCGGCTCGGTGTTGGGCGCTTCGCTCGTCGTGCCGACCTTCTTCGTCGTCGTGCTGACGGGCGGCGTGCTGGGGCTGGTGACGATGTACCGGGCGGGCGCGGTTCGCTCGACGCTGCACAACACGCTGCTGCTGATCGTGGGCCTTTTGCCCGGCTGGAAGATGCCTCGCCTCGCCGTCCCCGCCGACCGTCGCAAGACGATCCCCTACGGCGTGGCGATCACCTTCGGCAGCCTGATCTCGTTTCTCATTTTCCGCCCGTAGCGGTTTGCAGGGGCCGAGCCGCCGTCCGGCGGCCCCGTCTGGGAGAACAAACGCCATGCGCAACAAACGGATTCTCTTCGTGCTGATCGGGGCCTCGGCCTTCGGGCTGGTGGCCGCGTTCGCCGTCAGCCGCTACCTCTCGAACGCCCAGGCGTTGACCAGGGACATGCAGAAGGTGGTGGTGGCGAAGGTGGATGTTCCGCTCGGCACGAAGCTCGTCAAAGAGCAGTTGATGACCGTGCAGGTTCCGAGCGACGCCACACCCGACGGCGCTTTCGACTCGGCGGACAAACTGGTGGGCCGCGTCGTCACCGTGAACGTCGCCGCGCGCGAGCCGGTCACGGACTTCAAGCTCGCACCCGAAGGCTCGGCTGCCGGGCTGTCGGCGGTCATCCCCGAAGGCTACCGCGCGATGACCGTGAAGGTTGACGACGTGGTGGGCGTCGCGGGATTTGCGCGCCCCGGCGCGCTCGTTGACGTGGTCGTCGTCATCCAGCCGACCGATAACACAACGGGCGGCACGGGGCCAATCTCGAAGATCGTCTTGCAGAACATCAAGGTGCTCGCTTCGGGGCAGAACATTGACCAGCCGAAAAACGGCGACCGCGACGCACAGCAGGTCAAAGCCGTGACCTTGCAGGTGACGCCCGAAGAGGCCGAGAAGCTCGCGCTCGCATCGAGCGAGGGCAAGCTCCAGCTCGTCATGCGCAACTCGATTGACCAGGACGACGAGCAGACGCAGGGCGTTGACAAGCGGACTCTGCTCGGCGGCGAGCACGCCGCGCCGCAGCCCGACCCCGGCTCTTTGAAGAGCGAGCAGCCGAAGCAGAAGCCCGTGCCCGCGGCCCCGCGCCCGGTCTTCGAGCACCGCTCCTCCGTCACGCAGGACGCGCCGAAGGCAGAGCAGCCGAAGCCCGCCCCGACGCCCCGCGCCACGGTCGAGATGTTCGAGGGCGCGAAGAAACGCAACGTAGATTTTCCGTGAGGCGATTAGCCGCGAGGCGATTAGCCGTTAGCTGTTAGCTGTTAGCTTTCCCGCTCACAAAGGGTTGAGCGTTGAAAGCAGAGCGGCTGGCTGACGGACGAAAGATGAAGCTAAAAGCCAATAGCTAATGGCTAATGCAGAGGAGTCCAAAATCATGCTGAACCGTTCCAGTTTCCCCGGCCACGTCGCGCTCGTCTGCGCCGCCCTGTTGCTCGCCGCCGCTTCGTTGACGGCATCGGCGCAGTCGCCTTCGGTGCAGTCTTCCTTCGCCGACAGCCAGAAGGAGACGACGCCGATCAACGTCCTCGTCGGCCAGTCGCGCGTCATCAACTTCGACAAGCCCATCGGTCGCTTCTCGGTCTCGAACCCCGACATCGCGGAGGCCGTTCTGGTCGCGCCCGACCAGGTGCTCGTCAACGGCAAGGCGTTCGGTCAGGTCAACTTCATCGCGTGGGAGCAGAAGGGCAGCCGCTTCCTCGTCTTCGACGTGTATGTCCGCACCAACCTCTCGCTCATTGACGCGCAGATACGCGCGCTCTTTCCCAAAGACGACATTCGCTTGAGTCAGGCCAACGGCTCGGTCGTCATTTCGGGGAGCGTCGCGACGGCGAAGACGGGCGAGCAGGTCGAGCAGGTGGTGCAGGCCGCGGGCTTCAAGACCGTCAACATGCTTCAGTCGCCGGTGAAGGACATGACGCAGGTGCAGCTCCAGGTGCGTGTCGCCGAGGTGAGCCGCAGCCGCCTGCGCGACCTCGGCGCGTCCTACGCATACGAATCGCGCCCCGGCGTCGGCGGCTTCGTCGGCAGCGGCGGCGGCCCGTACTCCGTTGACAGCGTCACCTCCGGCAACATCGCGGGCACGGTCGCGGGCAGCGCCCTCAATCTCTTCGTGATGGGCGGCAACACGTTCAACTTCCTGCGCGCCTTGCAGACCTCCGGCGCGATTCGCGAGCTGGCCGAGCCGAACCTGATTGCGATGGACGGCCAGCAGGCGAGCTTCCTCGCGGGCGGCGAATACCCCGTGCCCGTCGTGCAGAGCGGCACGGGCGGCAACGCCGTCAGCATCGTCTTCAAGGAATACGGCGTGCGCCTCAACTTCAAGCCGACCATCATTGACGAAGATCACATACGCCTTGAGCTTGAGCCGGAAGTCTCCACGATTGACTTCGCCAACGGCGTCAAGTTCGACGGCTTCCTGATTCCCGCCTTGAAGACCCGCCGCGCCAAGACCGGCGTCGAGTTGAGAGACGGCCAGTCGTTCGCGCTCGCGGGCCTTCTCGACAACAGCGACACGCGCTCGCTCTCGAAGGTTCCGCTCATCGGCGACGTGCCCATCATCGGCAACCTCTTCAAGTCGAAGTCGTTCCAGAAGCAGGAGACCGAGCTGATGTTCATCATCACGGCGCAGCTCGTCAAACCCGTCAACCGCGACGACCTGCCCGCGATGCGCGGCATGGACGGACTCAAGGGCACGTCGCCCCTCGGCGTCGAGCCGAAGGGCGAAGGCATCAAGGGGCCGAGCGGCTTCTCGACCGGCGGCGACAAGACGAGCGGCGCGGGCGTCGGCAACACGACGAACGGCGGCGCGACGAACGGCGGCGCGACCAACAGCACCAAGTCCGACAGCACAACGTCGGGCAGCAGCGCGACGACTAACGGCGCGACGACCGGCAGCACGTTGAGCACTTCGACTCCTGCGTTGAGCGTGCCCGCCGCCGACGCGGCAGCGCAGACGCCCGCGAAGCAGGCGACCTCGACCGACGCGACTTCCGCTAATGCTTCCAATGGCTCGGCCAGTGCGAGCAAGCCCGCGGACGCGAAGGCCGCGGCGCGAGAGACGACCGACGCGACCGCGCAGCAGGCGAGCGTCAAGCCGCAGCCGTGAGGCCGCACAGGCTTCGCGCACAAGGGGCGCACGAAGGTCGCATTGAGGCGGTTCAGTTTCGAGAGGAGGGAAGGGTGATGAAGCGTTGTGCACAAGAATCTGTTGGCAGCCGCCGCCGTAGGCGCGGCGAGCGCGGCTCGGTTCTCGCTATCAGCACACTCGGCATGCTCGCCTTCCTCCTCGCCACGGGGCTGTGCGTGGACATCGGCCACTTCTACCTCGTGAAGAACGAGCTGCAAAACGCGGCGGACGCGGCGGCCATCAGCGCCGCCGCTTCGCTCAACTCCGACGACGGAGGCATCACGAAGGCGACCGACGTTGCCGTCAGCTCGTTCAACAATTATGAGTTCAACAAAAAACAGGCGACGATAGCGCGGAGCAACGTGCGCTTCGCCGTCAACCTCTCGGACTTCGATGCGGGGCTGGACTTGAGCGAGACGGACGCGAAAACGGTCGCCTCGCGCGTCCGCTTCGTGAAGGTGACTGTCCCGCCGAAGACGCTCCACGTCTTCTTCGCTTCGCTCGTCATCGGCGGCTCGCACGACATCGGGGCCGATGCGGTCGCGGGGATGTCGGTCGCGCCGAACTACTTCGAGCACATCATCCCTGTCTCCGTCATCACCAGCGACGACGGCAACGACATCCTGCCCGGCAACATGTACACGATCCGCCGCGCGCCCGGCAACGGAGTCAGCCCCGGCAACTATCAGATACTCGCCATTGACGGCCCCGGCGCGAACGACGACCGCACGGGACTCGCCAACGGCGTGCAGGCCGAGGTGGGCGTCGGCGACGTGGTGTCAACGAAGCCGGGCGTCGCCGCCGGCCCGGTTCGTCAGGGACTCAACACTCGCTTCGGCATCTATCAAGGCCCGGTTGACCCTTCGGTCTCGCCGCCGGACATGAACGTCAAAGAGGGCATCACCTACCAGCAGTACCTCGACAGCCAGCAGGCGGGGCAGCAGACTGCGAGCAACTTTCAAGCTCCGAGCACGGGCACGGGCGTCTGGGGCCGACGCGTCGTGCTCATCCCGATCATCAAGCAGAGCGACTTCGGCAACGGTCGCGGCACGGTGACGATTTTCCGCATCGGAGCCTTCTTCCTCCGCACCAGCGTCGGCAACGGCAACGGCGGCGACATACAGGCCGAGTACATCGGCCTGCGGACGGTCGTCGGCGCGGGCGGCTACGACCCTGACCGCGGCCCCGGCATGACCGAGCTGTCCGTGCCCGTTCTTTACCGCTGAGGTCAAACCGAGATGACGAAGCGACTGGCGAAAGCGTTATGCAAAATTGCCCGCCGCGGCCTCGCGGACGAGCGCGGCACGCAGCTCGTCGAGTTGTCGCTGGTGCTCCCCGTGATGATTCTTCTCTTCGCGTCGGTGGCCGAGTTCGGTCGCTTCTACTACACCTACGCGACACTGGCGAAGGCTGCGCGCGCCTCGGCACGCTACGCCATCACGCGCCCGTTCGACTCGACCGACATCGCGCAGGCGCAGAGCCTCGCAGTCTTCGGCGACCAGACGGCTGCCTGCGCGGGGACGCCGATTTTGCAGGGACTCGGATGCGCCAACGTTGACCTCCAGCAGACGACGAACGGCGGCACGCAGGTAGTCACGGCAAAAATCGTGAACTACCAGTACCGGCCCATCTTCGACCTCGGCAAGCTGACCGGCATCCCGGCCATCTCTCTGAAGATCAACGTCAGCCCGAGCGTGACGATGAAGTACGTCTACAACTAGACCTGACAGGGACGAAGGGTGACGAAGGTGTCTGTGAAACGGAACGGGCAGGACGAACGCGGAGCGGCGCTGGTGGAGTTCGCCATCGGCGCGGCGATCTTTATGACCGTGACCTTCGGCGTCCTCCAGTTCGGCGTTCTGCTCTGGACGCACAATGCTCTGACGGATGCCGTGCGCCGCGGCGCGCGCTATGCCATCAACCAGTGCGACCCTGCGGACGGCTCGTGCACGAACTCCTCAACCTCCGTTGACCGCACGAAGAACGTAGTCGTCTTCGGCACGCCGAACCCTGCGGCGGGCGCGCAGCCCGTCGTCAAAGGGCTGACGACGAGCAACGTGCAGGTCAGCTATTCCGGCTTCGGCGTCAATGCCGGTCGCGTGACGGTCAGCGTCGTCAACTACAACTTCAGCTTCGTCGTTGCGATGTTCGGCACGACCCTGCCGATGCCCTCCTACCAGACGACGCTGACGGGAGAGAACGCCGGCTACGTGCCGCCGAACCTCTAGCGTGTCGGGGAAAAATTTCGTCTTCGGTCGGATAACTTTTCGGTCTCGAAGGATCAACGATGAGCCAACAACTCACCTTCGTCATTCTGAGCAGCGGCCTCGACTCTTTGCGCGAGCTGCGCGGTGCGCTCGCCGCGAGCGACCACACGCACCTTCTGGCCGCAGGCGACGACACGGAGCAGATGCTCCCGGAAGTCGAGCGGCTGCGGCCCAACGCGGCCATCGTCACGCTCGGCGCGGAGCCAGAGCAGGCTTTGAGGTTCGTCGAGCGCGTGGCCTCGCTCAGCCCGACGACCGCGGTCGTCTGCGCCTCGCGCAACGCCACGCCCGATCTCATCCTGCGCGGCCTGCGAGCGGGCGCGCGCGACTTCCTCCAACTGCCCGTCAACGCCGCGGAGTTCGAGACGGTGATGGCGCGCACGGCGGAGTTCTGCCACGTCCAGCCCGTTGCCAAGAAGAAGCGTGGCCGGACGGTCGCCGTCTTTTCCAGCAAGGGCGGCTGCGGCACGTCGTTCATCGCCACGAACCTCGCCGCCTCGATGAACGCGCCGACGGTTCTGGTTGACCTGAATTTGCAGGCGGGCGACCTGACGCTCTTCCTCGGAGTCGAGCCGAAGTATTCCATCGCCGACCTCGTCGAGAACCGCGAGCAGGCCGACGACGCGATGCTCCGCAGCTACCTCGCGCCGCACTCGGCGAACCTCTCTCTGCTGGCCGCGCCGCGCGAGGCCGACGCGGCGGACGACATCGAGGCCGAGCACATCTTCTCCGTCATCCAACTCCTGCGCGAGCGCTACGACTTCGTCGTCATTGACCCGCAGCACACCTTCGACTCGATCACGCTGGCCGCGCTCGATCAGGTGGACGAAATCCTGATGGTCTTGACGCTCGACATCCCCGCCATCCGCAGCGCGCAGCGCGCGCTCGCCATCTTCGACCGCCTCGGCTACCCGCGCCACAAGGTTCGCATCGTCGTCAACCGCTGGTCGAAGCAGATTGAACTCGACCTCCGGCAGGTCGAACGCTACCTCGGCGAGCGCGTGACGGGCTACATCACGAGCGACTACCGCGCCGTCGTCAACTCGATCAACCTCGGCCAGCCGCTCGTCGAGGCAGACCCCTCTTCGCGCATCGCCGGAGAGATCAGGCAGATTGCGTCGAGCGTCGGCGGCGGCACGCGCGCCGCGGCCTCCGCGACTTCACACGAAGCCGACAGCGCGCGCCGCGGCCTCCTCGCCGGACTCTTCCGCCGTCACGCCAAAGTCCAACAGCAAACGAAATCGGCGCGCGCCCTGCTCGACGAGAACGTGGTCGGCGGTCAACTGACAGCTAACAGCTAACAGACAGCAGCCAAGAGTCAACAACATGTCACTCCGCGAACGCTTAATCAAAGAGACGATGCCGCCGGGCGGCGCGTCGTCGGCGCGCAACGGCGGCGCTGCCGAGGAGCCGGGCGTCAATCGCCAGCAGGTCTTTCAGGAGATGAAGTCGCGCCTGCACCGCGCCATCATCAACCGGATGGACTTGAAGAAGCTCGGCCAGCTCGAACCCGAACAGCTTCACAACGAGGTCGCGCGCCTCGCCGAAGACCTTCTGCACGCCGAGAGCACGCCGCTCTCGACGAACGAGCGCGAGCGTCTGGTCGAGGAGGTGCGCCACGAGCTGTTCGGCCTCGGCCCGCTTGAGCCTCTGCTCGCCGACCCCTCGGTTTGCGACATCCTCGTCAACTCGCCTTTTCAAATCTACGTCGAGCGCGGCGGCAGGCTCGAACGCTCCGACGTGACGTTCAAGGACAACGAGCACCTGATGCGCGTCATCGAGCGCATCGTCTCAAGCGTCGGACGCCGCATTGACGAGTCTTCGCCGATGGTTGACGCGCGTCTCAAGGACGGCTCGCGCGTCAACGCCATCATCCCGCCGCTGGCGCTGGACGGCCCCGTGATGTCCATCCGGCGCTTCGCCGCCGACCCGCTCCGCATTGACACGCTCATCGAGAAGGGCGCGCTCACGCGCGACATCGCCGAGATGTTTCGCATGTGCGTCCACGCGCGCCTGAACGTCCTCATCTCCGGCGGCACGGGCGCGGGCAAAACGACGCTCCTCAATGCGCTCTCCGCCTACATCCCCGAAGACCAGCGCATCGTGACGATTGAAGACTCGGCGGAGTTGCAGTTGCAGCAGCCGCACGTCGTCCGTCTGGAGACGCGACCCCCCAACATCGAGGGCAAGGGCGAGATCACGCAGCGCGACCTGGTGCGCAACGCCCTTCGCATGCGCCCCGACCGCATCGTCATCGGAGAGGTCAGAGGCGGCGAGGCCATAGACATGCTTCAGGCCATGAACACAGGCCACGACGGTTCTTTGACGACGATTCACGCCAACACGCCGCGCGACGCGCTCTCCCGCGTCGAGACGATGATTCAGATGACGGGGATGCGTCTTTCGGAGAAGGCCATGCGCTCGCAGATCGCCTCGGCCCTTGACCTCGTCATACAGGTCGCACGCCTCTCCGACGGCACGCGCCGCGTGACCTCCATCTCCGAGATCACGGGCATGGAAGGCGACATCATCACGATGCAGGAAATCTTCCTCTTCGAGCGCCGCGGCGTTGACAAGGAGGGCAATGTCGTCGGCCAGTTCAAGGCGACGGGCGTGCGCCCGCGCTTCGCCGAACGACTCAAGCAGTACGGCATGCAACTGCCGCGTGTGTTCTTCGAGTGAGCGGTGAGCGGTGAGCAGTAAGCAGTGATGGTTCTTGCTGCGCGCCGTCGAATGAACACAGATAACATTGCTCACTGCTTACGGCTTACTGCTCGCTGATAAAACAATGCTCCCATTCTTCGTCTTCATCTTCTGCCTCGTCCTCGTGCTCGGCGCATATCTTCTGGCGACGCACGGGACGGAGAAGCGGCGCGCGCGCCTGCAACAGAGGCTTACCGAGGCTCTGCTCCACTCGGCCCACAGCGGGGACGCGGAGGTGCGGCTGGCACGCGAGGAGTTGATGAGCGAGATACCGCTCCTCAACCGCGCGCTGTTGGAGTTGCAGTTCGCCACACGTCTGCGGCGCGTCATAGATCAGGCCGACCTGAACCTCACGGTCACGCGCCTGCTGATGTTCTCGGCGATGGCCGGCATCCTCGGCGCGCTCGCCGTCTGGATGCTCACGCCGAACTGGCTGCTCGCGCTGCCGGCGGGACTCTCGGCGGCGGCGCTCCCGTTCGTGCACGTCTTCTGGAAACGGCACAAGCGCCTGAACGACTTCCTCTCGCTCCTGCCCGACGCGCTCGACCTGATGAGCCGCGCGCTCCAGGCGGGCCACGCCTTCGCCGAGTCGCTCCACATGGTCTCCACGGAGATGCCGGAGCCGATCTCGACCGAGTTCCGAAAGACCTACGAGGAGCAGAACCTCGGCCTCTCCCTGAAGCTCGCGCTGGAGAATTTGTCCGAGCGCGTCCCGCTCTTAGACCTGCGCATGTGCATTACGGCCATCCTCATTCAGCGCGAGACGGGCGGCAACCTCGCCGAAGTTCTGGAGAAGGTCGCCCAAACGATCCGCGAACGCTTCCGCATCCTCGAAGACCTGAAGACTTTAACGACCTCCTCGCGCATGTCCGCGTGGATACTCTGCGGCCTCCCCATCTTCATCGCGGTGGCCGTGACCGTCATGAACCCCGAATACATGAGCGTCCTCTGGAGCGACCCGCGCGGCCATCGCCTGTTGGCCGTCGCCATCGCCCTCCAGATCACAGGCATGCTCGTGATTCGGAAGATTCTGAGGATAAAAATTTAGGAGCGGTCAGCATTCAGCTATCAGCTATCAGCTTTTCTGTGACCCGCAAGTTGAGAGTTGAAAGTCGAGGCGAGACCGTTGACGGATAACAAAGCTGAAAGCTGACCGCTGAATGCTGAAAGCTTAAAACAATGATTCTCTTAATCACCATCTCGACCTTCATCTGCATCATGCTGGGTGCGCTGGCCGCCTACTGGCTGATGTTCCGCCCGCCGTCGGCGGCGACCGAGCGTCTGAAGCGCATGAGCGAAGGCGGCGGCGCGGTCGCGTCCGCGCCCTCTCTGATTATCGAAGAGTCGCCGGTCGCGGCCTTAGCCGAGAAGATGGCGACGCCGCTGAGCCGCCTCGCGCCGCCGTCGGCTGCCGAGGCGAAGAAGCTTCAGAAACTCCTGATGCACGCGGGCTACCGCAGCCCGAACGCGCCGGTCGTCTATCGTGCGCTGCAACTGACCTCGCTCATCTTCTTCCCGGCGGTCGTCGCGGTCGTCTGCGCGCTCATGGGTCGGCCTCTGGGGAGCGCGACCTTCTGGATTCTCGCGGCCTTCGTCGTCGGCTTCGTCCTGCCGCGCTACGCTCTGAGGCGCATGATAAAGAGCCGTCAACTGCGACTTCAGTGGGGGCTGGCCGACGCGCTCGACCTTCTGGTCGTCTCCATCGAAGCGGGACTCGGCCTCAACGCGGCGCTCGTCCGCGTCGGCGAGGAGTTGAAGGACGTGCACCCGGACATCTGCGAAGAGCTGGCGATGACGAACATGGAGATTCGCGTCGGGCGCGACCGCGCCGAGGCCCTTCGGAATCTGGCCGAGCGCACCGGCGTCGAAGACCTCAGAAGCCTCTGCGGGATGCTCATTCAGGCCGACCGCTTCGGCACTTCGATTGCGCGCGCCGTGCGCGTCTACGCCGACAGCCTTCGCACGAAGCGGCGGCAGCGCGCCGAACAGGCCGCACAGAAGGCCGCGGTCAAGCTCCTGTTCCCGCTCGCCTGCTTCCTCTTCCCCGTGCTCTTCATCGCGCTCCTCGGCCCCGCATTCATCAACCTCATGGACACGTTCGCACAGATGTAAAGGAGACGTTAACCCATGTTCACGCGCAGAGTCGCAATGCTTCTCGCAAGCCTCGTCCTCGCCGTCAGCGCCGCCGCCATCTGGAGCGCCGCAGGGGACGTGCGCGACGGCGACACAGACACGAACGTCGTCGCCGCGTCGGGCGCGCAGGCCGGGGCGCAGGACGCGAGCGCGCCGAAGAAGAAGGGCGGCGGCTTCCTACGCATTTTCAAAGCGCCCATCAAGGCCGTCGAACACCTCTTCGGCAAGGACGACTCCCGGCTCGCGCGCATGAGCGACAAGGACGCCGCGCGCTTCGAGAGCGTCGCCGTCGCCCGCGTCGAGGACAACACGAACGCGCGCGCTCAGGCCGCAGATGTCGGCGACCAGAGCGCGCAAGGGTGTCTGGCGCGCGGTCGCGCGCTGCTCGAAGAAGGGCGTCTGAACGAGGCGATTGCGGAATTATCGCGCGCCGCCTCGCTCGGCCCGCGCCTCAGTCAGGCCCACAACCTGCTCGCCGTCGCCTACGACCAAAAGGGCCTGCACGAACGCGCGAAGGAGTCTTACGCGCGTGCGGTGGACGTGAACGAGCACGACCCGGAGGCCCTGAATAATCTCGGCTACTCGCTCTACACGAGCGGCAATTATCGCGCGGCGGTGGACAAGCTGAAGCGCGCGGCGCGACTCGCGCCCACGGACGCGCGCGTCCTCAATAATCTCGCGCTCGCCGAGGCGCGGCTCGGCAAGTTCGACGAAGCTTACCGCAACTTCGCGCGCGCGGGCGGCGAGTTCACAGGCCACTCGAACGTCGCCGCGCTCCTGATACGCATGGGCCGCGACGACAAGGCCGTCGAACATCTCGAAGCCGCGCGCCGCCTGCAACCGGCTTCCGCCAACGTCCTCCGCCAACTCGCCGAACTCTACGAACGCACGGGCGACAAGGCGAAGGCCGACGACGCGCGGCAGGCGCTTCAGACCGAAGACGCGAAACAAAACGCGCTGGCTTCGGCGGGCGAAAAATAAACAGGGAAGGCTTGAAAGAATGACACACACAGGGATTCTGACGCGCGTCGAGATCGAGACGATGGGGCCGCCGTCGCTGGAGGAACTGCGCGAGGCGGACGTGGCGACGAGCTTTTTGTGCGACCTCGCTTTGAAGCACGTCGCGCAGATGCCGGAGCCGACGACGCAGACGATCTCCGAAGAGCTGCGCCTGCCGCGCTCGCTCGTCGAGGAGATGCTCTCGCACCTGACGCGCGAGAAGATGATCGAGGTGCGCGGGCAGATCGCCGTCGGCGCGACGCGCTACGAGATGCTGGAGCGTGGATGGGAGCGCGTCGCGCGCGTTCGGGACTTGTGCGGCTACGTCGGCCCCGCGCCCGTCTCTCTGCGCGACTACGCGCACATGATGCGGCTGCAAGCCGTCCCGGCGCGCGCCGCCTCGATTGAGACGGTGCGCGCGGCGTTCCGCGACCTCGTGCTGCCGCAGACGCTTTTGGAGACTCTGGGGTGCGTCATCAACTCGCGCCGCTCGCTCTTCATCACCGGGCCTGCGGGCACGGGCAAGACCGCTGTCGCCGAGCGCATCAACGCGGGCCTGCCGGGCCACATCTGGATTCCCTTCGCCATCGAGATTGACGGGCAGATCATCCGCGTCTTCGACACGCACAACCACCGCCCCGCGCCGGAATCCGAGACGCCGACCGACTACGACCGCCGCTGGATTCTCGTCGAGCGCCCGTTAGTCATCGTCGGCGGCGAGCTTACTCTGGACGACGCAGACTTGCAGTGGAGCGAGGCTGCGCGCTTTTACGAAGCGCCGTTCCAGTTGAAGTCGAACGGCGGCACGCTCGTCGTTGACGACTTCGGGCGGCAGCGCGTCGAGCCGACCGACCTCCTGAACCGCTGGATCGTCCCGCTCGAAAAACGCGTTGACTATCTGACGCTGCACACCGGCAAGAAGATCGAAGTGCCCTTCGAGCAGTTGGTCGTCTTCTCAACCAACCTCGACGAGAAAGATTTGGTTGACGAGGCGTTCCTGCGGCGCATGGGCTACCGCGCGCGCGTCGAGCCGCCCACCCCCGCCGCCTACGTCGAGATTTTCAAGCGCGCCGCCTACACGCGCGGCCTGAAGGTCGAACAGGCGTGCCTCGACCACCTGCTCAACAACTACCTGCTCGAACAGAGGCAGATGAAGTCCTGCGAGCCGCGCGACCTGCTCGACCGCGTGACCGACCTCTGCCTCTTCGAGGGTCGCCCGCCCGAAGTCAGCACGCGTCTGATTGACGCCGCGTGGCGCAACTACTTCGGAACGTCGCACGGCTTCTCGACGCAGGAAGCCGTCAGGAAGAACACGGGTGAGTTGAAGAACACAGGGGAGTTGATTGATGCGAACCCGCTGCAAATCTGACGCAATCCGCAAGTTCTTAAAGGGGACTGCGCTGCTTCTCGTCGCCCTTGTCTCCATGTCGAATGCTGCGCGCGCCGACCAGTTGCGACTGACGGATGGGACGACGATGGAAGTTGAAGAGGCGTGGGAGGACGCGCAGGGCATCTGGTACAGGCGCAGCGGCGTGACCTATCTGGTCGAGCGCTCGCGCGTGAAAGAGGTCGTGAAGGCGTCGGGCGCGGCGTCGAAGACGGCGGATAGCAGGGCGAAGAGTGAGAGCGAAGCGAAGGCGAAGGAGGCGAACGCCGCGTCGGTCTTGAAGACGCTTGACGACGCCAGTGCGAAGAGGCCGGGAGATGGCGCGCAGGAAGTGTGGATTCATCTCGTCGGCGGGGCGAAGATGGAAGTTGACGAGGCGGACGAGGGTGAGGAAGGCGTCTGGTACAAGCTTGGCAACATCTCGACCTTCGTCGAGCGCGCGCGCGTCGAACGCGTCGAGCGCGTGCAGCTCTCGTACGCGGAAGTGGCCGACGCCGCGCTCGGCAAAGGCAGAAAGCGCGAGTGGCGCTGGACGACCGGAAGCTCGCGCCTCGACACGCTCATCAAGCAGAACGGCGGGCGCTGGGGCGTTGACCCATACCTCGTCTTCTGCGTCATGGAGCAGGAGTCGCACTTCAACGCGCGCGCCGTCAGCCCTTCGGGCGCGCGCGGCCTGATGCAGTTGATGCCGGGCACGGCGGCGCGCTTCGGCGTGCGTAACCCGCACGACCCGGCGCAGAACGTCAACGCCGGGACGCACTACCTGAAAGAGCTACTGGCGCGCTTCGACGACCGCGTTGACCTCGTGCTCGCGGGCTACAACGCGGGCGAGGGCAACGTCACCCGCTACGGCTACCGCGTGCCCCCCTTCCGAGAGACGCGTAACTACGTGCGGCGCATCACCGCGCGCTACGAGGGAACCAGGTGAGGAGCGATGAGGGATGAGTGATAAGTGATGAGCGTTAGGCGATGAGTGATGAGTGATAAGAAAATCCGCTCGCTCTGTCTTATCACCTTCTCACTTCTCACTTCTCACTTCTTCTGGAATGTCCGAGCCATTCGCGCTTGTTTACGGTTTGAGGTGCGTCGCAATGAGAAATGGTTTGGCTAAGTTCGCAGTCGCGTTCGCGTTCGCGGCCTTCTGCGTGCAGGCGCGGGCGCAGGGGCCGGCGCGTGGCGCGGAAGCGCCGTTGACGAACGGCTCGGTCGTGAAGCTGGTGCGAGCGGGCTTCAGCGAGAAGGCGGTCATCGCGATCATCCGCGCGCGGCCCGCGAGCTTCGACCTCGCACCGGAGCGCCTGATCGAACTGAAGAAGAGCGGCGTGGGCGAGAAAATCATCCTGGCGATGATCGGGCGCGGCGGCGCGGACGAGCTGGCAAGCGACGATTGGGGCGACGACATGCCCCTCGCGGGCGGCGGCACGGCGGGGCAGAGCCGTGACGGTGCCAGGTCGCAAAGCCCCGGCACAGACACAGGCAGCACGGACATCTTCGGCTCGTCGGGCGGCTCGCGCGGGCGCGTGCGCTCGCGCGGCGGCAGCGGCGGCGCGGACAACGACACGCAGACCACGGGCAGCGCCACCGTCCGCATCATCCGTCCGTCCGCAGAAGGCGGTGGCGACACGCAGGCGAAGCTTGAACGCACGCCGACGCTCACGAACGACTCGGTCGTCGAGCTGGTCGAGGCGGGATTTTCCGAAGGCACGATCATCCGCCGCATCGAGCAGTCGCCCGTCGAGTTCGACCTGTCGCCCGCGAAGCTCTCGGAGCTTCGCAAGCGCCGCGTGAGCGACCCCGTCATCGAGGCGATGCGCGCGGCGATGGGCGAAGTCGGCGGCCAGAGCGCGCACCCCTGAGAGCGCGCATCCTGAGAAGTGAAGTTGTCGAGATTGGGGAAAATGAAGGCGTCGAGGTGAGGCGATGCGTGCGTCGTGCGCGGTGCGAAAGAAAACTTCTGTGAGCTTCACAACGGCGGATTCGAGTTGCGGGTTGGCAGGACGCGTGCGCGCGTTGCTGCTCATCTCTGTCTGCCTGCTGGCGCTCGCCCCTCTCGCTCCCACGGCCTTCACGCAGGAGCACACGCGCCCGCGCACAATCAATCGAAGCGTGGGCGCGACCGGCGCGAACGCTTCCGACTCGAAACAAACGCGGCAGGACGAAACGGCTTCGGGCGCGCGGCAGCAAGACGCCGGGCGCGACCCGCAGGGGCAGTCCGTTCAGAAGGGAAAGCAGGACGCGGAATCAGTCAGCGATGACGAGGTCGTCACGATCAACGCCTCCGAGGTGCTCGTGCCCGCGACTGTGCGCGACGCTTCGGGGCAACTCGTCGCCGACCTCACACGCAGAGACTTCCGAGTCTTCGAGGACGGGCGCGAGCAGCCCTTGAGCGACCTCTCGCTCCGGCAGGTGCCTGTGGACGTGGCGCTGCTCGTGGACGCCTCTTCGTCTGTGGCCGACAGCTTCGAGGACTTTCGCCGCGCCGCAGAGCAGTTCGCCGCGCGTCTCTCGCCGGACGACCGCTTCTGCCTCGTCAAATTCGACGACCGCGTGGAGCTTCTGCTCGACTGGACGAAGAGCCGTCTGCAACTGCGCCGCGCGCTCGCGCGTCTCTCGACCGGCGTCTTCACGCGCTTCAACGACGCGCTCCTGCTCTCGGCGCGAGAGCAGTTCCAGCGCGGCGAGCGGCGACGCGCCCTCGTCGTCCTGAGCGACGGCATTGACAGCAACCGCGGCTCGGCCACCGCCGACGCGGCGATGCGCGCGCTGCTGGAATCGCAGGTCGCCGTTTACGTCATCGCCAACACAGGCATCGAGCGCGCACGCAAGCAGGCCGAGCTGGACAGCCTGCTCGCCGGGACGGACTCGACGGTGCGCTTCAACCAGCTTCGCATCGGCGACCTGCGCGAGGGCTTGCGCGTGCTCGATGCGAGCGAGCGCAACCTCGCCGGACTGACGAGCGCCACGGGCGGTCGCCTCTACAAGCCGCAGAGCTTCGACGCGCTCGACCGCGTCTACACCGAAATCGCCGACGAACTGCGCCACCAGTACGCGCTCTATTACACGCCCACGAACCCCGCGCGCGACGGTCGCTTCCGGCGCGTCCGCGTCGAAGTCCCCGGCCACGAATACGAAGTCACCACACGCGTCGGCTACTACGCGCCGCGCCGCTAAGTCAGAACCGCGAGCGACAGCGAGCAGGTGCGGCCTGCCAACGCACGACCTCCACTCATCAACCACACCCGCTCGCTACGGCTCGCGGTTCTGTTCGGGCACAGTTTGACAGTCTTCCGAAAGGTCGGGTATAACTTTTGCGGCCTGACAAGGCTTCGGAGAGTTTTCAGCAGTGGCACATCGCACACACATACGGACGCTGCATCATCATGGCACACATCATCGCCATGCGGGCCGCCGCGTGTGGTGTGACTCCTGACGCGCCGTAGCGACGAGCGCACGAAAGTTTTCACCGATCCACGCTGCCAGCGACAAGACTCGCCCGGCAGCGTTTTAGTTTTTAGCTGTTCTCTTAGCTGTTAACTCTTGGCTCTTAGCTGTTAGCTTTTATTCCCTTCGCTGAAGAAGTCAGTCATTACCGTTGAGCCTTCGACCATTGAGCACGACAAACTAACAGCTAACGTCTGTCGTCGGCGAGATCATCGTGCTACTGGGACACGCGGTTGAAGAGAGGAAAGCTTCTTGATCGAGGTTATCAAAGACGGAGGGGCGCGGCAGGCGAAGCTCGCGCGCATCAAGGGGCGGAGCGTCGAGGCGGACGCGGGGTTGTTGGGCGCGGTCGCCGAGATCGTCGCAGAGGTGAGGCGGCGCGGCGACGCGGCCCTGCTCGACTTCACGGCGCGCTTCGACGGCGTGCGCCTCGGCACGTGCGAGCTGCGCGTCGAAGAGTCTGCGCTGCACGAGTCGGCGGCGCGCGTGGATGGTCGTGTGCTCGGAGCCTTGCGCGCGAGCATCCGAAACGTCCGGGCCTTCCATGAGCACGAGCGCGCCGAATCCTGGGAGTTCGAGACGGGGCGCGGCGTGCGCCTCGGCCAGCGCGTCTCGCCGGTTGACGCGGCGGGACTCTACGTGCCGGGCGGGACGGCGAGCTATCCTTCGTCGGTCGTGATGAACGTCGTGCCCGCGCAGGTCGCCGGCGTCGAACGCATCGCCGTCGTTACGCCGCCGCGCACGCTGGACGAAACTCCGGCGGTCGCGGCGGCGCTCGTCGAACTTGGCGTGACGGAGATTTACAAAGTCGGCGGGGCGCAGGCCGTCGCCGCGCTCGCCTACGGAACCGAGACGATTCCGCGCGTTGATGTCATCACGGGGCCGGGCAACAAGTACGTCGCCGCCGCGAAGAAGCTCGTCTTCGGCGCAGTCAGCATTGACTCGATTGCCGGGCCGAGCGAGGTCGTCGTGCTCGGCGACGAGACGGCGCGCGCAGACTTCGTCGCCGCAGACCTGCTCGCGCAGGCAGAGCACGGCGAGGACGCCTCCGCCATCCTCATCACAACGTCGCCGGATTTAGCGGCCCGCGTGGCCGCCGAAGTCGTGCGGCAGTTGGAGACACTTCCGCGCCGCCGCATCGTCGAACGCTCGTTGGCCGACTTCGGCGCGATCTTCGTCGTCGAATCAATCGAAGAGGCGTGCGAACTCGTCAACCAACTCGCGCCCGAACATCTTGAGATAATCACGCGCGACGACGAAGCGGCGGCGGCGCGCGTCCGCCACGCGGGCGCGATCTTCTTCGGCGCGCACACGCCCGAAGCCGTCGGCGACTACTTCGCAGGGCCGAACCACGTTCTGCCCACGGGCGGCGCGTCGCGCTTCTCCTCCGCGCTCGGCGTCCACAACTTTCTGCGCCGCACGAGCATCATTCGCTACACGCGCGACGAGCTTGACGAGACGGCGCGCATGATCGCCGCGCTCGCCGAATCGGAAGGCTTGGACGCGCACGCGCGCTCCGCGTTGATTCGACTCGGAAGTTAGAGAGAAACTTTGATGGCGAATCCACTGGATAAAATCAAACCGCGCGTGCGCGAGTTGAAGGCTTACACGCTGTCGCCCGACCGCGCGTCGGTGAAGATCAACCAGAACGAGAACCCGTGGGACGCGCCGGAGGCGATCAAGCGCGAGACGCTGCGGCGCTTGAACGAGCGCGCATGGTCGCGTTATCCGGACTTCGTGCCAGCGAGTTTGCACGCGAAACTGGCCGCGTTCGCGGGCTGGCGCGCGGATGGCGTGGTCGCGGGCAACGGCTCGAACGAGCTGATCCAGGCGACGTTGATGGTCACGGTCGGCGAGGGCAGTCGCGTGCTCATTTCGGAGCCGACGTTCGCGCTCTACCGGCAGGTCACAACTGTCCTCGGCGGCGAGGTCTTGAGCGTGCCGCTCGACGAAGAGTTGCAGTTCGACGTGCCGGCGCTGCGCGAAGCAATCGAGCGCGACGAGCCGGACGTGACGATACTTTGCTCGCCGAACAATCCAACGGGCTGCCGCGTCGGACATGAAGGGCTTGAGTCGCTGCTCGCGGCGACGCGCGGCATCGTCGTCATTGACGAAGCTTACTTCGACTTCGATGGGCAGACGGTCGCGCCTCTCCTCTCGCGCCACGCGAATCTCGCGGTCTTCCGAACCTTCTCGAAGGCTCTGGCGCTGGCCGCGCTTCGCGTCGGCTACCTTCTCGCCGCGCCGGAACTGGCGCGCGAGGTCGGCAAGGCCGTGCTGCCGTACAATCTCAATGCCTTCTCACAGACCGCCGCCGAGGTCGCCGTCGAGTTGTTCGAGTCGGAGTTGAAGCCAACCGTGCGGCGCATCGTCGAGGAGCGCGAGCGGCTTTACGTGGAATTGAAAAGCATCCGCGGCCTCGCGCCCGTCCGCTCGCACGCGAACTTCATGGTCGTGCGTTCCGCGATGGAGCCGAAGCGAGTCTTCCGCGAACTGCTCGCGCGCGACATACTCGTCCGCGACGTGAGCGGCTACCCGATGCTCAAAGACTACTTCCGCCTGAGCGTCGGCACGCCCGAAGAGAATGACAAGCTGCTGGCGGCGCTCGGAGAGATTTTCTCGGAGGAGGGAAAGGAAGTGTTGAGGAATGAGTGATGGGTGAGAAGAGAAACCGAATGCGGTTTCTTATCACTCATCGCTCATCACTTATCACTCATCATAAACATGAGTACCGAAGTTGAGGCGCAGGCGCGGGCCGCCGAGGTTCGGCGCAGGACGAAGGAGACGGACGTGCGCGTCCGCCTGGTGCTCGACGGCGGCGGCGCGTCGAAGGTCTCGACGGGCGTTGCCTTCCTCGACCACATGCTTGAGCTTTTCGCGCGCCACGGCCTGTTCGACCTCGAAGTCGAATGCCGCGGCGACCTGCACATTGACGACCATCACTCGGTCGAGGACATCGCCATCACGCTCGGACAGGCGCTCGCAGAGGCGCTCGGCGACAAGCGCGGAATCGCGCGCTACGGCGAGGCGACCGTGCCGATGGACGAGGCGCTGTGCCGCTCGGTCGTGGATTTGTCGGGGCGATTCTATCTCGTCTATGAGGTCGAGACGCGGCGACAGTTGATCGGCAACTTCTCGGTCGAGCTGGCCGAACACTTCTGGCGCTCGCTCGCCGAGGCCGCGCGCTGCAACCTGCACATAGACTGCCTGCGCGGGCGCAACACGCACCACATACTCGAAGGGACGTTCAAGGCGACGGCGCGCGCGCTCCGCCGTGCCGTTGAACGCGACCCGCGCGTTGCGGGCGTGCCGAGCACGAAAGGGGTTCTGTAGAAGTTGGCTCGTGTGGCGATCATTGATTACGGCGTGGGGAACCTGCGCTCGGTCGAGAAGGCTTTCCACGCGGCGGGCTGCGAGGCAGTCGTCAGCGCGGACGAGCGCGTGCTGCGCGGGGCCGAGAAGCTGGTGCTGCCGGGCGTCGGCGCGTTCCGCGCCTGCATGCAGGCTCTGACCGAGCGCGGCTTCGACCGTCTCGTGCGCGAGCGCGTCGGCGAAGAGACGCCGCTGCTGGGAGTCTGCGTCGGCATGCAGATGCTCTTCGAGGAGTCGGAGGAGTTCGGCGTCGCCGAAGGGCTTGGGTTCCTGCGCGGTCGGGTGCGGCGCTTCCCCGAAGGTCTACGCGTGCCGCAGGTCGGCTGGAATCAAGTCGCGTGGCGGAAAGCGCACGCGCTCGCAGACGGCATCGAGAGTCAGTCTTTCTTCTACTTCATCCACTCTTACTTCTGTCAGGCCGTCGAAGAAGATGTTGTGCTCGGCGAGACCGAGTACGGCCTGAGCTACGCGTCGGTCGTCGCGCGCGGGCCGGTCTGCGGTGTGCAATTTCATCCGGAGAAGAGCCAGACCGCGGGCCTGCGCCTGCTCAGGAATTTCGCGGAAGGTTAAAGGATTGCGAGATGCGGAATGCGGATTCCGCGAACGGCAACTGCGAGAGCTTGGCGCTTGCCACGAGCAGCGCGGCGAGGCGCGTTGCTTCCAATCGGCAATCGGCAAGCCGAATCCGCAATCGGCACATTCCGCAAACGAAAGTAATGCTGGCGAAACGAATCATCCCGTGTCTTGATGTCAGCGACGGTCGCGTCGTGAAGGGCATCCGCTTCGTCTCGCTGGTGGACGCGGGCGATCCGGTCGAGCAGGGGAAGCGTTACGACCTCGAAGGCGCGGACGAGATGACGTTCCTCGACATCACCGCGTCCTCGGACAAGCGCGCCATCGTCGCCGAACTCGTGCGGCGCGTGGCCGACGAGGTCTTCATCCCGTTCATGGTGGGCGGCGGGCTGAACTCGATTGAGGACGTGCGCGCCGTCTTGCGCGCGGGCGCGGACAAGGTCTCTCTCAACACGGCGGCGGTCGAACGCCCGGAGTTGATAACTGAGGGCGCGAACGTCTTCGGCAGTCAGTGCGTAGTCCTGGCGATTGACGCGCGGCGGCGTGCGGCGCGGGATGCGTCGGTGGGCTGGGAGGTTTACACGCACGGCGGTCGTCGCGCGGTCGGCTGGGACGCCGTCGAGTGGGCCGCGCGAGCCGAAGAGTTGGGCGCGGGCGAGATTCTGCTGACGAGCATGGACTGCGACGGGACGCGCGACGGCTACGACATCGAATTGACGCGCGCGGTAGCGGACGCCGTGCGGATCCCGGTCATCGCGTCGGGCGGCGCGGGGCGGCTGGAACATTTCTACGAGGCGCTGACGGCGGGCGGCGCGAGCGCAGTGCTGGCGGCGTCACTGTTTCACTTCGGCGAGTTCAACGTCGGCGAAGTGAAACAGTATCTGCGCGAACGGGGAGTCCTGGTGCGATGAGTTTGAAGGCGGAGGATGTTCGTTTCGATGAACGCGGGCTTGTCCCCGCAGTCGTGCAGGACTCGCACACGCGCGAGGTCTTGACGCTCGCATACATGAACGAGGAGAGCCTGCGCCGCACGCTCTCGGAGGGCGAGACGTGGTTCTGGTCGCGCTCGCGCTCTGAACTCTGGCACAAGGGCGCGACCTCCGGCCACACGCAAAGAGTCGTTGACGTGCGCCTCGACTGCGACTCGGACGCGCTGGTCGTGCTCGTCGAGCCGAGCGGCCCCGCCTGTCACACGGGCGCTGTCTCCTGCTTTCATAAAGAAGTCGAAGGTCTGCGGGCTACCGAAGGTCTTCAGGCGGAGGAAGCACAGACGCATGGCGACGGGGGCGCAGAGGACGGCGACATCGGCGCGGTGCTCGAACAGCTTTACGAGACGGTCGCCGCGCGGCGGCGCGAGATGCCGGAAGGCTCTTACACCACATACCTTTTCGAGAAGGGGCTGAACAAGATTCTGAAGAAGGTCGGCGAGGAGTCCGCCGAAACCATCATCGCGGCGAAGGACGGCGACCTCAAGGCTTTGACCCTTGAGACTGCCGACCTCGTCTACCACCTGATCGTGCTGTCGGTCGAGCGCGGCCTGACGCTCGAAGCTTTGAGCCGCGAGCTGGCTCGCCGTCGCAAGGGGAAGGGAAAAGAATGAGCAACGGCGAGCTGCGAACGAGCAACGGCGAGCTGCAAGAGCTGCTCGACTTCGGCGTCCGGCTCGCGCGCGAGGCGGGTGAGATAACGCTTCGATACTTCCGCAGGGAGTTCGAGACGCGTCTCAAGGGCAAGGACAATTTCGTCACGCAGGCCGACATCGAGGCCGAGGAATTTTTGCGCCGCCGCATCGCCGAAGAGTTTCCCGCCGACGCGATCATCGGCGAGGAGGGAGGCGCGCACGCAGGCACTTCGGGCAGACGCTGGATCATTGACCCGATTGACGGCACCTACTCCTTCGTCCACGGCGTCCCTTTCTACGGCGTTCTCCTCGGCGTCGAAATTGACGGCGAGCCTTCCATCGGCATCATCAACCTTCCGGCACTCGACGAAATCGTTTACGCAGCGAAGGGCACGGGCTGCTTCTGGAACGGCGAGCGCACGCACGTCTCTCAGACCGCGACGCTCGAAGACGCTCTGCTTCTCTGCACCGACTTCGGGTCGTGCGAGCGCCACGGCTTCGGCCCGGCGGCGGACGAGTTGCAGCGCAGGGCCGCGATGCGCCGCACCTGGGGCGATTGCTACGGCTACGTCCTCGTCGCCACCGGCAGGGCCGACGTGATGCTCGACCCGGCGATGAACGTCTGGGACTGCGCGGCACTCTTGCCGGTCGTCGAAGAAGCAGGCGGCACGTTCACAGACTGGCGCGGTCAGCGTTCGATTCATTCCGGAAACGCCGTCGCGACGAACGGCATTCTTTTCCGAGAGGTCATGCGGGCCGTCGAGACGAATCGGTAAATTCCCAATGAATTCACGGCCCGGTGAGTCAAGAGTTCCGGCCAGAGGCGATTAAAGAGCGGCTGATGTGTCATATGGTCACGCCTCTGCTAGAATTAAGCTTCCGAGGCTCGGATGACCCTGTTGAGAGAGCTACTGTGCCAGGCTCGAAAGTCTGCAAACTCGAATAAGTCCTGCTATTTTTCGACTTCCGGATTTTCTACGAAGGTGGCACGGTCATTGCACTCCGAAAGCGACCGGCCTTTTTCTGGTCGGAGCAATAACTTCAGGAAGGGAACGGAAGCGGCGGGCTGTAGTCGAAATTTTTGTATCCGTCGCGCCTCAGACGCTCAATCCCCGGCGGCATCCCGCCGACAAGAACTAATTCAGACGTTCGCACGAACGACCCGAAAAATTTTGAAGGGAATAAAGATGAAACCGATTAAGCACGCGGAGAAGGGCCTGGCGTTAGTCGCTGGCGGTCTCTTCAACACGATTCAGTTTTTCAACCAGTTCAGGCCGAACGAGTCGTTCACGCCGAAGTGGTCTGATAAGCCTCTGCTGAAGTCCTGGCAGAAGTCGAAGCCGCCGCTCGGCTTCCCGCGCACGACCGATAGCTTGTGTCCCAAGTGCGTCATCGAGGCGCGCAACAAAATCCTGAGCGCACCGACGATTGACCCGTCCACGCTCGTCAACGAGAAGGTCGGCGAGATCAAAGCGCAGATCATCGAGCGCGACGGCCAAATCTGGATGGTCAAGGACTGCCCCATCCACGGCCACTTCGAGGACATCATGGCGATTGACTCGACGTTCCTCAAGCACATCGAGGCGATGTTTCCGGGCCGCGACATTCAGGCGCACAACGACGAGGGCTTGCACAACCACGGCTCAAGCTCGATCAAGTTCGGGCGCGGGTCGGTTCTCACCGTTGACTTGACGAACCGCTGCAACATGATGTGCGACCCCTGCTTCATGGACGCCAACCAGGTCGGCTTCGTCCACGAGCTTTCCTTCGACGAGGTCAAGGACATTCTCAACAAGGCGATCTCGATCAAGCCGCGCCGCCAGATGTCCGTGCAGTTTTCGGGCGGCGAGCCTTCGATCTCGCCGCACTTCATCGAGTCCATCCGCTACTCGCGCAAGGTCGGCTACAACTCCGTGCAGTGCGCCACCAACGGCATCGAGTTCGCCAAGTCCAAAGAGTTCTGCCGCGAGGCCGCCGAGGCCGGTCTGCGCTACGCTTACCTTCAGTTCGACGGCATCGGCAACGATGCCAACTCGCACCGGCAGGTCGGCAACCTCTTCGACGTGAAGCTGCGCGCGATTGACAACCTGCATGAGGCGGGCGTCGAGATCGTTCTGGTCATCACGCTCGTCAACGGCATCAACAACGACCAGGTCGGCTCGGTCATCCGCTTCGCGCTCGACAACCCGAAGAAGGTCGCCTTCATCTCGTTCCAGCCCGTCTCGTTCACGGGCCGCGACGAGGAGATCACGGACGAGCGCCGCATGCAGCAGCGCTACACTCTGTCGCACCTCGCGCGCGACGTGAAAGATCAGGTCGGCATCACGGAGCCGACGCGCGACTGGTTCCCGCTCAGCTTGATGGGCGCGTTCGCCGACTTCGCAGACCTAGCGCACGGCCCCGACGCCGAGTGGGGTCAGGTCTCGTGCGGCTGCCACCCGAACTGTGGCGTCGGCACCGCCGTGATGATTGACAAGGAGACGAAGGAGATGGCTCCCGTGCCGGAGTTCCTGAACATTCCGGGACTCGTGCGTGACATGCGGAGGATCACGGACGCGGGGCGCGGCAAGTGGACATCCAACATGCTGATGGGCCTGACACTACTCAAGCACTACAATCCTTACAAGGCCCCTTCGCAGTTCTCGCTCTACGAGCTGTTCAAGAAGTTCGACAAGTCTTTCGGACTCACCGGGCGCAACTATGGTCGCGTTGACGGCAAGCGCTCGAAGCAGGACATCGAAGCCCGCCGCGCCGACCGCTGGAACTTCCTCTTCATCGCCGGGATGTGGTTCCAGGACTTGTTCAACTACGACTTCCGGCGCACGGAGATGTGCATCATCCCCTACGGCACGCAGGAGGGTGAGATCAGTTTCTGCGCCTACAACACGGGCATCGGCTGGCGCAACATCATCGAGCAGATGCACCAGAACGCGACCGTCGCGACGTGGTACAAGGAGCACGGGCGGCACGAAATCTTCGCCAAGGGCAAGGAAGTCTCGCTCAACTACGACGCGCCGGCCAGCCTCGTGCTGAACGAAGTTGACCTACAGCGCCCGAACAAGCCGCAGATGGAAGGGCCGAAGACGGCTCACGAAGAGGCGGCGATGATGAGAAAGCTTTATCAGGAGATGGTCTTGAAGCAGAAGCTCGGCGCGGACGTGGAGAAGAACACGCCCGTGCAGATCAAGGGCCTCTCGCGCAGCAAGAAGGAAGAGACGGCGAGCGCCTGAACGGCGGCACACGCTCCAAACTCGCACCAGGCCCCGCGGACTTGAAAAGTCCGCGGGGCTTTTGTCGTCGGCCTCTGTTTGTTTAAGATTGGAGTCATTCCAAAGGAGGCGACGATGGCTACGGACAAAAAGCATGAAGTGAGAGTTAAAGTTCAGGTGCTCGAACTCTCGAAGGCGGGGAGCGGAATCGAGCTTGAGGTTTTCGCGGAGGGCGAGAAACTGGGCGAGATCGAGATCGGCCACGGGTCGTTCGGGTGGCGGAAGGCGAGCGGCAAGCGCGGCTTTCGGCGGGTTGACTGGACGACGTTCGCGTCGTGGCTCAACGAGAAGTTTGATTGAATGCGGCGCGCGCGAGCGGCACGCAAGGTTTCCGACCCGCTTGAATAATTCCGGGCGTTCATGTGTAATGGAGTCCGGCTTAATTTTATGGTTCGGATTCTTCTGACAAACGACGACGGCATACATTCCGACGGCCTCAGGAAGTTGGAGGAGGCTCTGCGCGAGGTGGGCGACGTGTACGTCGTCGCCCCCGCCGCCGAGATGAGCGGCGCGTCGCATTCCTTGACGCTCTCGCGCCCTTTACGCATCCGGCAGATTGACGAGCGCCACTGGACGGTTGACGGCACGCCGACCGACTGCGTGACGCTCGCCTTAAATCAAATTCTCTCTGTTGAGGAGATGCCCGACATCTGCTGCTCCGGCATCAATCACGGCGGCAACCTCGGCGACGACGCGACCTACTCCGGCACGGTCGCGGGCGCGCTCGAAGCCACAATCCTGGGCGTGCCCGGCCTCGCCTTCAGCCTCGTCGCGCGCGAGGGCTTCAACTTCACCGCGGCGGCGCGCTTCGCCGTCGCCGCTGCGCGCAAGGTTCTCGCCGAAGGGCTTCCCGAAGGAACGCTGCTCAACATCAACGTCCCGCCGGGTGAAGTCAGAGGCGTGCGCGTCACGCGGCAGGGCATCAAAAAGGCGCGGCCCATCATCACCGAGCACATAGACCCGCGCGGCAAGGCTTACTACTGGATCGGCGAGGAGTATTTCAACTCCGAGCACGAGGACGGGACGGACTACTCGGCGGTCGAGGCGGGCTGCGTCTCCGTCACGCCTCTGCGAAGCGATATGACGAACCACAACGCGCTCGACGCCATCGCGGCCTGGAATCAACTGCGCGCCGAAGAGGTCGAAGGCCGCGAGCAGGATCAACCCGCTGGACTCGGCTAAGGCGAGCCGCCGCGAGCTTAGGAAGAGAGTCTTTGAGTTCCTCGCCTTCTAACTGGTCGGCAGCACACACGTCGGGCTTCCGCATCCCGCGCCGGCGCATGGTCGAGCGGCTGCGCGAACACTACCGGATACGCGACCCGCGCGTGCTCGATGCGATGACGGAAGTGCCGCGCCACTTCTTCGTCCCCGAAGCCTTGCAGGGTCGCGCCTACGGCGACCACGCGCTTCCGATCAACGCCAGCCAGACCATCTCGCAACCCTACATCGTCGCGCGCATGACCGAGCTTTTGGAAGCGGACAAGTCGAGCCGCGTGCTTGAAATCGGCGCAGGCTCCGGCTACCAGACCGCCGTGCTCGCGCGCGTCGCCGGGCAGGTCTACTCAATCGAGCGCATCCCGGAGCTGGCGCGCGAAGCGCAGTCGCGCATACGTGCGCTCGGAATCTACAACGCCACGGTCAAGTGCTTCGACGGCACGCTCGGCTGGGCCGCGCATGCGCCCTACGACTGTGTCCTCGTCGCCGCCGGAGGCCCGGAAGTGCCCGAACCGCTGCTCACGCAACTGAAAGTCGGGGGCCGTCTCGTCATCCCCGTCGGCGCTTCGCGCGAGTCGCAGCGCCTCGTCCGCGTGCTTCGCACAGAGGAAGGCTACCGGCACGAGGAACACGGCCCATGCGCCTTCGTCCCGCTCATCGGTCGCCACGGCTGGAATAATGAATAGTTCCAAGAGACTCGCACAAAATTCAACGGAAGTGCATAAGTATTGAATCTTTGCATGAAATGTATAATTTATGCACTCGTCCCCGAATTATTGTGCAAAGCCAGTTCCGAGTTCCGGGTTCAAGGTTCACCGGCTTTAACTTTGAACCTTGAACCCGGAACTCGGAACTAAAAACGGAGTGTTTACTTGGTCGCGAGAATAATCGAAATCCTTTCCGCCTTCATCGTGGCGACGATCTCGGCGCTCGGCTACGCGGGCGTCATGCTTTTGATGGCAATCGAATCGGCGTGCATCCCCTTGCCGTCGGAGGTCATCATGCCGTTTTCGGGCTACCTCGTGCACACGGGGCGGTTCAGCCTCTGGGGCGTGGCCGTGGCCGGGGCCGCGGGCTGCGTCGTCGGGTCGCTGGTCGCTTACTGGGCGGGCAAGTACGGCGGGCGGCGTTTCATAGAAAGATACGGGCGCTTCGTCCTCATCTCAAGCAGCGACCTCGACCTGGCAGACCGCTGGTTCGCGCGCTACGGCGAGGTCATCGTCTTCGCCAGCCGTCTGCTGCCCGTGGTGCGAACCTTCATCGCCTTCCCCGCGGGCGTGGCGCGTATGAACCTGACGCGGTTCACCATCTACACCTTCCTCGGCTCGCTGCCGTGGTGCCTGGGACTTGCCTACGTCGGGCAAGTGCTTGGCGAGCAGTGGGACAAGAACGAGGCGTTGAAGTCCTGGTTCCATCGCTTCGACTTCCTCATCGGCCTCGCCTTCCTCCTCGCCGTCGCCTGGTGGGTCTGGCGGCACGTCAAGCACTCGCAACGCCCGCAGGCGAGTTAAAGCGAACCGTGCCGTCGCGCCAAACGTGTATCGTGTTTGACATGCGTGACCGCGCCACATAGAATGCTTCCACAATTTGTTTCCTTGTCGGGGCGTAGCGCAGCCTGGTAGCGCGTTCGGTTCGGGACCGAAAGGTCGGAGGTTCAAATCCTCTCGCCCCGACTTTCCTTTTCACTCCTTCAAAACTTCTTCACTCGAAAACTCAAAAGACATCGGTACGGCCAGCGAATGCCGCGGCACGAGGCTTGTCTGCCTAACTCTGAACACGGCTGGCGACGGGCAGTTTTCGGACAGGTCGGAGTCTGTCTCGTGGTCGCGGTGTCCGAAAAACGTTTGGCGGGAGGAGAAGATAGAGGATGGCAGCGAATGAAGAAGCATTGACGAATGTGGGGCAGACGACAAAAGAGATTGGTGAGGGCGTGCAAGCGGGCGTGTCAGTCAACGTCGGGGAGGTGGAGCGTTGGGCGTCGGCCATTGGCGGCGGCGCGCTGGCTCTGTACGGGTTGACGCGCGGGAGTCTGGGCGGCATCGCGTTGGCGCTGGTGGGCGGGGCGCTCGTGCAGAGGGGCGTCACGGGCCACTGCAATCTCTACGACGCGATAGGCTACAACAGCGCCGAAGGAGACAGCCTGCGCAACAGCGAGAACGTGAGCGTGCCCGCGGGGCGCGGCATCAAGGTCGAGAAGAGCGTGACGATCAACCGCCCGCCTGGAGAGCTTTACAGCTTCTGGCGAAACTTCGAGAACCTGCCGCGGTTCATGAACCATCTGGAGTCCGTGCGCGTCACGAGCGAGGGTCGCTCGCATTGGGTGGCGAAGGCACCGGCGGGCCGAAGCGTCGAGTGGGACGCAGAAATCTACAACGAGAAGGAAGGCGAGATGATCGCGTGGCGCACGCTTGAAAACGCGGACGTTGATAGCGCCGGCTCCGTACACTTCGAGCAAGCCGCGGGCGGGCGCGGCACGCTCGTGCGCGTCGTTCTCAAGTACGACCCGCCGGGCGGCAAGCTCGGCGCTCTGGTCGCGCGCCTCTTCGGCGAGAACCCGGAGCAGCAGATCACCGAAGACCTGGGCCGCTTCAAGCAGTTGATGGAAACCGGTGAGGTCGCCACGACCGAGGGCCAGCCGTCGGGGCGCAGCACCTCGACCAAAGAACAGCCTTCGGGGCGTAGCGCGTCGGCGGGGAGATAGAAGAGTCGGCGGAAGGCGGAAAAGCGGCAGGCTCTCAAAACCAATTTCTGATTTGAAATCTCAAATCTCAAATTCCGAATAGAGCTTCGGCGATTGCCTGCTGCTTTCTTCCTTCTTGCGTTGGAAAAATAACAAGGGGGAATATGAAAGCACTCTGCTGGTATGGAAAAAGCGACGTGCGGGTTGAAGACGTGCCCGACCCGAAGATTCTCAATTCACGAGATGCCGTCCTCAAAATCACGCGGACGGCCATCTGCGGCTCAGACCTGCACCTCTACGACGGCTTCATCCCGACGATGCAGAAGGGCGACATCCTCGGCCACGAGTTCATGGGCGAAGTCGTCGAGACGGGCGACGCGGTGAAGAATTTGAAGGTCGGCGACCGCGTGGTGGTGCCGTTCCCGATTTCGTGCGGCAACTGTTTCTTCTGCCGTCGCGGGCTGTTCTCAGCCTGCGACAACTCGAACCCGAACGCCTGGATGCAGGAGAAGCTTTACGGCTTTTCGGGCGCGGCGCTGTTCGGCTATTCGCACATGATGGGCGGCTACGCAGGCGGTCAGGCCGAGTACGCGCGCGTGCCCTTCGCAGACGTGGGGCCGTTGAAGATTCCCGACGGACTCGACGACGAGAAGGTTCTGTTCCTTTCCGACATCTTCCCGACCGGCTACATGGCCGCCGAGAACTGCCAGATACAACCGGGCGACACGGTCGCCGTCTGGGGTTGCGGCCCCGTCGGCCTGTTCGCCATCAAGAGCGCCTTCCTCTTAGGCGCGGAGCGCGTCGTCGCCATTGACCGCTTCCCCGAACGTCTGAGGCTCGCGGCGGAGAGCGGCGCGGTCACGATCAATTACAGCGAGGCGGACGTGTACGACGAACTCAAGGCTCTGACCGGCGGCATCGGCCCAGACTCGTGCATTGACGCCGTCGGCCTCGAAGCGCACGGCACGTCAATCGGCGCGATCTACGACAAGGTGAAGACCACGCTGTTTATGGCGACCGACCGTTCGACGGCGCTGCGCGAGGCGATACTGTGCTGCCGCAAGGGCGGGACGGTCTCGATTCCGGGCGTTTACGGCGGGCTGCTCGACAAGTTCCCGTTCGGCGCGGCCTTCGACAAGGGGCTGACCTTCAAGATGGGGCAGACGCACGTGCACCGCTACCTGCGCCCGCTGCTCGAACGCGTCGAGCGCGGCGAGATAGACCCTTCGTTCCTCATCACGCACCGCGTGCGACTCGAAGACGCGCCCGAAGCCTACAAGATTTTCAGGGACAAGCAGGACGAATGCATCAAGGTCGTCCTCAAGCCGTAGAAACTTTTGAGGAGATGAACTGAGATGGCGGACGAGAAGAGAAGCGACGATCAGGCAATCGGGCACGACAGCACGACCGCGCCCGGCGGGAACAAGGAACGGACGGGCGATCCCGGTCGCACGCCCGGCAAGGCCGAAGGCGACGAGGAGACCGTCGAGGAAGACCTCGGACAGAAAGGGCAAGGAAGTTAGCTCTCACAAAAGCCTTCCGCGACCTCCAGCGCCTTCTTTGCGTCCTTCAGGTTAGGAGCGACGTACTTAACCGCAGAGCACGCAAAGAACTCGCTGGAGGTCGCGGAAGGAATCTGCTCCGTCTTTACATACCTCAAAATAATCGCCCGACAATTTTCCGGCCAAACGAGAACCCGGCCCGTCTAAGCCCGACAGCCGGAGTCGCCAGCAGTCGCTAATCTCCGGCCCGTGCGTGAGTTAATCATTGTTTGCACTCGGCTCGGTGTGCTATATTTTTTCGCGCCTTCGGAACGGGCGGGAGCACCCGCCGTCGCCCAAGCCCCGACTTAAGTTAAACCCTCCTCACAACTGAATAGACCTTCTGGCGGAGTCCGTATGACAGAGCAAAGCTACTCCCGCATCTCGGCACGCTTCGCGCGGTGGCTCTTCGCCTGCGCATGTCTGTTCGCGCTCTTCTGCGCGCAGGCCGCCGCGCAGAGCGCGCCCGGCAGCCCCGTGCTGCTCACCGAAGGGACGGGCACGACGACGCGCGGCGTCGCCTACGAGTCGGTCACTTTCCGCTCCGAGCCGTTCTCCGTAGTCTCGACGTACAACTGGAACGCCGACAAGTCGAACGCGCGCGACCAGCAGACGCGCGTGACGCTGTTTGCAATGAACCTCTCCTTGCTTCCGGGCGAGGGCGCGAGCGCGCTGACGGCGGACGCGCAGGACGCCGCGGGCAACATCTATCCACTCAAAGTCGAGGCGCTCACGAACCCGAAGTACGTCCAACTCCAGCCCGCGCCCGGCAACCCCAACCTGCAAGTCCCGACCGAGGTCACACAAGGATGGCTCTACGCCGTCACGTTGCGGCTCGACGACTCGATGACCGACACGCTCGGCGACGTGCTCGTCCGCATCAGACTGCACGGCCTCGCGTCGAACCGCGTCCGCATCGCCGTCGGACAGCAGGGCGGCGGCCCGGCGACAGACCCCTTGACCGAGTTCATCTCGCCAGCGCCCGCCGTGGAACCCGCGCCGCTTCCGCCGCTCGCGGCGAAGGCTTACGGCCCCGGCCAGGCTTCCGCCGCCGACATCACGCGCCTTTTGGAGCAGGCGACGTGGGGGCCGAAGGGCGACGGCAGCGACGTGGCACACGTCCAGCAAATAGGCATCCGCGCCTTCCTCGACGAGCAGTTCGCCGCGCCCGTCGCCAACTCGTCGAAAGGCTCCGACTGGCCCGACCTGACTTTCCCGACCGACGACATCAATGATGCAAACTTCGGTTGTCCGACGAGCAGACCTTCCGACCCGAATTATAACCAGGCCATCTGCACGCGCGACAACTACTCGGTCTATCCCTTGCAGAAGCAGTTCTTCACGAACGCGCTCGCGGGCCAGACGCAGTTGCGCCAGCGCGTGGCCTTCGCGCTCCACCAGATTCTCGTCGTCTCGAACCTCAGCGAAAATCGTCCTTCGTGGATGACGCCTTACCTGCAAGCTCTCGACCGCAACGCCTTCGGCAGCTATCGCACGCTCCTCGGCGATGTCACGCTCACGCCCGCGATGGGCGACTACCTCGACATGAATCAGAGCACCGCCTCCAGCCCGAACGAGAACTTCGCGCGTGAGGTCAACCAACTCTTCTCGGTCGGCACGAACCAACTCAACCCAGACGGCACGCCCGCGCTCGACTCGCAAGGCAACCCCGTCCCGACCTACACGCAGACCACGGTCACGGAGTTCACGCGCGTCTTCACCGGCTGGCGTTTCCAGACGGCCTTCCAGAACGGCGTCACGAACTACCGCGACCCGATGGTTCCACGCGGCTCGACGACGCACGACACAGGCTCGAAGAATCTTTACGGCACGGTGCTGCCGGGCTGCCCCGGCGCGAACAACACGTCGAACCCGACGAACGCGCAATGCGCGCAGAATGAATTGAACACGGCGCTCGACGTGCTCTCCAACCACCCGAACGTCGCCCCGTTCGTCTCGAAGCAGCTCATCCAGCACCTCGTCACGAGCAACCCTTCGCCCGCCTACGTCCAGCGCGTCGCGTCGGTCTTCAACAGCGACTGCAACGGCCTCTACCCGGAGAGTCCCTGCGGCGCGCGCGGCAACCTGAAGGCGGTCGTCCGAAACATCCTCTTAGACCCCGAAGCGCGCGGCGACGTGAAGACCGACCCGTCTTACGGTCGCCTGCGGGAGCCTGTGCAGTATCTCAACAACCTCCTGCGCGCCTGCAACGCCGCGAGTGACGGCGTGATCGGCAGCGGCTCGCGCGGCGGCGACATGCCCGGCCAACTCGACCAGCCGGTCTTCCAGCCTACGACCGTCTTCAGCTACTACCAGCCCGACTACCAGGTGCCGGGGACAAAACTCCTCGGCCCGCCCTTCCAGATTCTCTCGACGCTGACGACGCTCCGCCGCGCGAACGTCGTTAACACGCTCATCTATTCGGGCGTCGGCACGGGCGCGAATAACCCTTCGGGCACGCAGCTCAACCTCGCGTCGCTCGACACGCTCGCGGCGAACGACACGACGGGCGGCCAGCTCGTTGACCAGCTCAACGCGCTCCTGCTGCACGGCACGATGTCGGCGCAGATGCGCACCTCCATCCTGACGGCCTTGCAGAGCATCCCGACGAGCGACACCGCTTTCGCGCACAAGCGCGCGCAGACCGCGGTCTATCTGGTTGTGACTTCCCCGCAGTACGACGTGCAGAGGTAAACGAACGATGGCACATTCACGCAGAGACTTCCTACGCAACACGGCCTGCGCCCTCGGCGGCGTCGCGCTGGCCTCGACCGTCGAGAGCCTCGGCCTCATCAACGCCTACGCGCAGTCAGCCGCCGCCGCCGCCGATTACCGCGCGCTCGTCTGCATCTTCATGTCGGGCGGAAACGACTGCAACAACACGGTCGTTGACATCAACCAGTTCACGAACTACAGCAACGTCCGCGGCGCTTCCGGACTCTCGCTCGCGCAGTCGAGTCTGATTCCGGTCTCGCCGTCGAACGGCGGCTCCTACGGCCTGCATCCGAATCTCTCGCCGGAGGTCGGCACACCCGGCGCGACGAAGGGCTTGCTCGACGTTTGGAATCAGGGCAAGCTCGCCGTCGTCGCCAACGTCGGCCCGCTCGTCGAGCCTCTGACGCGCACGACCTACCAGAACGGCACGGGCCGGAAGCCCCTGCAACTCTTCTCGCACTCGGATCAGGTGGGCTTGTGGCAGTCCTCGATTGCGAACAACGCGAGCCAGACGGGCTGGGGCGGTCGCGTCGCCGACAAGACGGGTGGCCTCAACGGCTCGGCCACATTCCCGCAGATCATCACCATCGCGGGCATCAGCCTCTTCGTGACGGGCACGAACGCGCGCCCGCTCGCCATCGCCGACTCGAACACCGCGCTCGCCAACGTCCTCCCCTACAGCGACGCGCCCGGCTTCACGTCGTCGCAGACGGCAGCGCGCCGCGCCGCGTTCGACTCTTTCCGCGCGCTCGACCCCGGCGTTCAACTTGTCAAAGCCGCCGCCGACATCCGTTCGAGCGCGCTGCAAACGCGAACGTCGCTCGCGTCCGTCAACCCGTCCATCAACACCGTCTTTCCGAGCACGACGCTCGGTCGCCAGCTCCTACAGGTCGCGCGCGTCATCAAGGCGAGCAACGACCCGACGGCAGGGATAAACATGAAGCGCCAGATTTTCTTCGTCACGCTCGGCGGCTTCGACACGCACAGCCAGCAGATCAACGGGCAAGGCTCGCTCCTCCTGCAACTGAGTCAGGCGATGCGCGCCTTCTACGATGCGACGGTCGAGCTGGGCGTGAGCACAGGCGTCACTACGTTCACGCTCTCCGACTTCGGGCGCACGTTCTCGCCTTCGGGGTCGGGCGCGGCGACGGTCGGCTCAGACCACGGCTGGGGCAGCCACCATTTCGTCATGGGCGGCGCAGTCGTCGGCGGCACGCTCTACGGCACCTACCCGACGCTCGCCCTCGGCGGCCCGAACGACACAGACACGCGCGGGCGCTGGATTCCGACGACCTCCGTTGACCAGTATGCCGCCACGCTCGCCAACTGGTACGGCCTCGCTTCGAGCGACTTCCCGGCGGTCTTCCCGCTGCTCGGCAACTTCTCGCCGAACAATCTGGGCTTCCTGCTGTGACGTTGGTTTTAAGGTCAAGGGAATGCGGTTCAGTTATTTCGAGAGTGAGGCAGCCCGGCGCTTCGTCCGTCGGGCTGTTTCTTTGCGGCGGTTGGTGTGCGTGAATACGATTACAAAAATCAAGCTCCTCGTCATCCTCCTCTTCGCTGTCGGCGTTGCCGTGATACTTCTCACCGACAACGCCGCGAACCCGCGCGCCCGCGCCTTCTCTGCGGGGCCGCCCGCCGGCTACACGCACGCGCCCGGCGAGGTTGACTGCTCCGACTGCCACACCACACCCGCCCGAAGCACAGGCACGATTACACTCGACACGCCGCAACACTACACGCCCGGACAGACCTACGACATCAACGTCACACACGCCTCCCCAGACCCGACGCGCATCCGCTGGGGCTTCGAGCTGACCGCGCTCGACTCTTCGGACGAGAAGGCCGGCGCGCTCGCGCCGTCGGACGACCTTACGCAGGCCGTCAACAACCAGGGGTCTTTCCCCACGCGCCAGTACATCGAGCACACCTCGAAGGGAACTTTCCCCGGACAGCAGAACGGCGCGCACTGGACTTTCAAGTGGACTGCACCCGACGGCGACGTTGGCCCCGTCACCTTCTACGTCGCCGGTAATCAGGCCAACGGCGACGGGAACAGCTCCGGCGACAACATCTACTTCACCTTCGCCACCGCGACGTTCCAGCCGCCCGCGCCCGACTTCTCCGTCGCGCTCACGCCTGCCTCGCGCACTGTCACACCCGGCGGCGCGGCCACCTACAATGTCACGGTCACGCCTCTTAACGGCTTCACCGGACAGGTCGCGCTCAGCGCGACAGGACTCCCCGCGGGCGCGTCGCCGAGTTTCCAGCCCGCGAACATCAGCATCACGGACGCGAACCCGCAATCTTCGACCCTCACTGTTTCGTCCGCCTCAAGCACGCCGATCGGCAGCAGCACCCTCAACGTCAGCGCGACGAGCGGCCAGCTCTCGCACGCGTCGCAGGCGACGCTCAACGTCGTCGCCGCGACCGACGCCGACCTCTCCATCAGCCAGGCCGTCTCGCCGAATCCGGGTCTGGCCGGAGCGGACTTGCACTTCACCTACACCGTCTCGAACAACGGCCCGGCTGCGGCCGACGCGACCGCTCTGAGGGTCACGCTGCCTCCGAACATCGGCTCGACATTCAACAAAGGCGCTGGGACTTGCACCCTCGTCGTGCTCGGACAGGCGGGCTTCGAGTACGATTGCTCGCTCGAAACCATCAGTGCTGGCAGTTCGGTCGCAATTGACTTCACGATCCACCCGACCACGCCCGGCACGCTCAACACGAGCGCGTCGGCGTCGGCGAACGAGCACGACCCGTTTCCGTCGAACAACACCGTCACGGCGGCCATCCCCGTCAACGCGCAGAGCGCGACGCCCTCGATGACGGTCACGAACCTCGGCGTCCGCACGGTCGTCTCAGGCTTGAACCAGCCGACCAGCCTTGCCTTCATCGGCCCCGAAGACTTCCTCATTCTTGAGAAGCCGACGGGCCGCGTGCTTCGTGTGAAGAACGGCGTGGTGCAAGGCGTGGTGCTCGACCTCGCCGTCAACAACGCCTCGGAGCGCGGCCTGCTCGGAATCGCGCTGCACCCGAACTTCGCCTCGAACGGCTTCGTCTATCTCTACTGGACGGAAAGCTCCACGGGCGTTGACACCTCGGCGATTGACGAAGTGCCTCTGCTCGGCAACCGCGTTGACCGCTTCGTCTGGAACGGTTCGACCCTCACGCTCGAACGCAACCTCATCCGCCTCCACGCGCTGCAACAGGACGCGGGCCAGCCCTCTCGCGGCAACCATAACGGCGGGGTCTTGCGCTTCGGCCCCGACGGCAAGCTCTACGTCGTCATCGGCGACAACGGCAGGCGCGGCCTTCTTCAGAATCTCCCGTGCGGGCCGACCGCGAACTGCCCCGGCCCAGCGGTTCAGGACGACCAGAACGGCGGCCCCGAACCCGACGACTCACATCTCACGGGCGTCATCCTCCGACTCAACGACGACGGCACGACGCCCGCCGACAACCCTTTCTTCAACGCGCAGACCGCTCTGTCAGGTCAGGCCGCCGCCAACGTCAGGAAGATTTTCGGCTACGGCATACGCAACAGTTTCGGCATGGACTTCGACCCCGTCGGCGGCTCGCTCTGGACTGAGGAGAACGGCGACAACTCTTTCGACGAGATCAACCGCGTCGAGGCCGGATTCGACGGCGGCTGGGTTCAACTCATGGGGCCTTCGTCGCGCATCGGCGATTTCAAATCCATCGAGGTCGCGGCCAACGGCCTGCAACAGATTCGCTGGCCGCCCACGAACATCGCCGACACGCCGCAGGACGCACTCGCGCGCCTCTTCAATCTGCCAGGCTCGCACTACACCGAGCCGCAGTTCAGTTGGAAGCACGCGCTCGCGCCTTCGCCCGTAGGCTTCGTCAAGGGCAACGGACTCGGCGCGCAGTATGCGAACGACCTCTTCGTCGGCGCGGCGCGCACGACACTTCTCGGCGGCTACCTCTTCCGCTTTCGCCTGAGCGCCGACCGCAAATCAATAGCGACCACAGACTCGCGCCTCGCCGACGGCGTCGCCGACAACCTCGATAAGTTCGACGTGACCGAGAGCGAAAGCCTCGTCGTCGGTCGTGACTTCGGCATCACGACCGACATCCAGACCGCGCCCGACGGCACGCTCTACGTCGTCTCGCTCTCGAACGGCGCGGTCTATCAAATTTTTCCAAAGTCGCAGCTCTTCGTCGCCAACCTCGACGGCTCGCAGGAGACTCCGCCCGACAGTTCAAACGCGAAGGGCGCGGCCACGCTCCTGCTCGACAGGGACGAGCAGACGGCGCTCGTCTCTTTGCGCTTCGGCGGTCTCTCGTCGGCGGAGACGTTTGCTAAGATTCACGGCCCGGCAGCGCCGGGCCAGACCGCTTCGCCCGTCTTCGACCTGCCCTCGACGGGCAACTTCACAGACTTCCCCGTAACGCTCACGCCGCAGCAAGTCAGCGACCTCAAGTCCGGCCTCTTCTACGTCAACGTTCGCAGCGTCGCCCTCCCCGCGGGCGAGATTCGCGGCCAGTTCGGCGCTGTTTCACAAACCTCCGTCCTTCAACTCGACATCCCCGACCCGACCGTGAGCGAGGGCGCGGGCGTGAAGACAATTAACGTCGTGCGGCTCGGCGACACTTCGTCAGCGGCGACCGTTGATTACGCGACCAGTGACGGCACGGCCTCGGAACGCTCCGACTACACGACTGCGCGCGGCACGCTCCGGTTCGCGCCTGGCGAGTCGCAGAAGTCGTTCGACGTGCTCATCACGGACGACGGCTTGCAGGAGGGAAGCGAGACCTTCAACGTCACGCTCTCGAACCCGACGGGCAGCGCCGTGCTCAACGCTCCGAGCAACGCCGTCGTCACCATCGTTGACAACGACGCCGCGCCTCCGCCCACGAACCCCGTTGACGACACGCAGTTCTTCGTCCGCCAGCACTACCACGATTTCCTCTCGCGCGAGCCGGACGCTTCGGGCTTGCAGTTCTGGACGAACAACATCGAATCCTGCGGCGCGGACGCACAGTGCCGCGCGGTCAAGCGCGTGGACACCTCCGCCGCTTTCTTCCTCTCGATAGAGTTCCAGCAGACGGGCTACCTCGTTTACAGGTTCTACGGCGAGTCGTTCGCGAGGCAGCCGCGCTACGGCGAGTTCATCCCTGACGTGCAGGAGATCGGGCGCGGCGTCGTCGTCGGGCAAGGGAATTGGCAGCAGCAGCTCGACGCGAACAAGCAGGTGCTCGCCGACGAGTGGGTCGCGCGTCCGTCTTTCAAGAGCGCGTTCGACGCTCTCTCTAACCTCGACTACGTGAACAAGCTCTACTCGAACGCGGGCGTGACGCCTGCGACCTCAGAGCGCGATGCGCTCGTCGCCGCGCTCGACACGAACGCCAAGACGCGCTCGCGCGTCCTGCTCGACATGGCCGACAACGCCTCGTTCAAGCAGCAGGAGTTCGACCGCGCCTTCGTGCTGATGGAATATTTCGGCTACCTGCGCCGCAATCCGGACGACTCGCCCGACCACGACCGCGCCGGTTACGACTTCTGGCTCTCGAAGCTCGACCAGTTCGGCGGCAACTACGTCTCAGCCGAGATGGTCAGGGCCTTCATCTCTTCGACAGAATACAGACAGCGATTCGGTCAGCCGTGACGCTTCGCGCCGTGCTTCGACGCTCGCGCCGTGCTTCAGGCGTCTTTCAACGCATGCCGAGCATGAGGAGCACCGAGCGGTCGTGCACCTTGCCGCCTTCCGTCTGCCAGCGTCGGTAGGCTTCGAGTTCATCTCCGGCAACGGGGCGGTTGCCGAGACGCGCGGCGGGCGTCTTCTCGAAGGCGTGCTCGGTGAGGGCGAGGTGCGGCGTGCGTACCTCAAGCCCCTGCGCGAGCGCGAGCGCCGCCTCGGCGGATTCCACGTCCGGGTAAAAATCCTGATAGACGAGGATATGCCAGACGGACTCGCGCCCCTCGCCCTCGACCGCGAGCACGCGAATCAAGCCGAAGCCGCTCTCGATCTGGAAAACGAGGTCGTCGCCGGGTGCGAAAGTCAGAGCCATGAGTCCCGCCTCTGTGCTTGTCTTCGGAATTGCCCTAAGCTTAGCATAACCGCGCCGAGGCTCTAATCGCAGACGGAAATCGAAAGTGTGGACGAGTTGTCGAGTCGGGTTTACTATTCCTAAGCTGTCCGAAACGATCCGCGACGGTGTGTGGCGTGTGAAGAATTCCGAGTCGGGCAAGGACTACTATTCCATTCTGGGGGCGGGGCGCGACGCGCCGCGCGAGGAGATCGAGCGTTGCTACAAGCGGCTCGCGCGGCGACACCATCCCGACCGGGGCGGCGACGAGGAGGAGATGAAGTCAATCAACGAGGCTTGGCGAGTCCTCGGCAACGACGACGCGCGCCGCGCCTACGACTCAAGGCGCGTGCGTCCGCGCGAGGTCTATCGAACGCACGCGCCCGTCTCGTCGCCGTCGGCGAAGGCCGACCCTTTGAGCGGGCGCATCGTGGGCGCGATGCTGTGCGTGTTCGTCGGGCTGGTGCTGCTGTTTCTGGTGAAGGCGCAATACGTCGTGTTCCTCTGGCCGCTCGCGCTGCTGGCGTTGGGAATCGTCGGGTTCGGCATCCTGATGGCGCACGGCGCTTTGCTGTTCGCGCGCGAGCAGGTCGCGCCCGCGCACCCGATGCGGCGGCTGGTGTGGGCGCAGGAGGTCTTGTTCTGGTCGTGCGTCGGCGTCGGCGGCTACGGCGTCTATCTCGCGTTGGCGGCGGTCTGAGAAGATGAGTGTGAAGGCGCTTGAAATGCTGTTCCTCGAAGTGGACAGCCTCGAAGAGTCTCTGGAATTCTACTCGACGGGACTCGGCTTCAAGGTTGACCAGCACAGGCCCGATGCCGAGCCGCCGATGGCGACTTTGCGCGCGGGCCGCCTGCGCCTGTCGCTCGCGCAAAAGCCGGCGATGGGGCGTCGCGGGCGGGGCGTCTATTTCTTCATCACGGTCGAGGACGTGGACGAGTTCTACGACTTTCTGCTCGCGGGCGGAATCGAGGCGGTGCAGCCGCCGGAGGACGCCGGCTGGGGCGGTCGCTTCTTCACGGTCATTGACCCGAACGAGTACCGCCTCTTCTTCGTCACGTGGTTCGCCGACGGCCCGTATCTAACGAGCGACGGGGAGAATACCGAACTCGGCTTGTCGGATTGAGGCCGAGTCGAATACAATTCCCGAAGACCTTCGCTCCGTAACTCCCGTGCGCTTTGCACGCTCCCGAACCAGCGCAGCCCAACTTGAAGTCAGCCGCAACCGACGGCCACTCGGTGCCGTCCGGGAGAAGCCATGCGCCACGTTGCAAACCCGCCGAACCCCTGGCTCTCGACGAGCGTCGAGTGGATCGGCGAGCCGCCCGCCGCGAGCGTCGAGGTCTTCGAGGAGACCGAGACGCGCCGCATCATCACGCACAACGACAGCCCCGACGTGGGCTTCGACTACTCCGTCAACTGCTACCGCGGCTGCACGCACGCATGCAGCTACTGCTTCAGCCGACCCACGCACGAGTATCTCGGCTTCGGCGCGGGCACGGACTTCGAGACGAAGATCGTCGCGAAGGTGCGCGCGCCTGAACTGCTGCGCGAGGAGTTCATGCGTCCGGGTTGGAAAGGGCACACTGTCGTCTTCTCCTTCACCTCCGACCCGTACCTGCCGCTCGAAGCTCACTACAGGCTTACGCGGGCGTGCCTCGAAGTCTGCCTTGAGTTTCGCAACCCCGTCGGCATCGTCACCAAGTCGGCGCTCGTCAGGCGCGACCGTGAGCTGCTGGCCGCGCTCGCGCGCGAGGCCGGCTCAAGCGTCTTCTTCTCCGTCCCCTTCGCCGACGACGAGACGGCGAAGGCGCTTGAGCCTTCCGCACCCTTGCCGTCGGCGCGCTTCCGCGCGATGGCGGAACTCTCGGTCGCGGGCGTCCCCACGGGCTTGCTCATCGCCCCGGTCGTCCCCGGCCTCAGCGACTCCGACATCCCGCGCCTTCTCAAACGCGCGAAGGAGGCGGGCGCGCGCCGTGCCTACATGAACCTACTGCGGCTGCCCGGCAGCGTCGCGCCCTACTTCGAGCAGCGCCTGCGCGAGCGCCTGCCGACGAAAGCCGACCGCGTGCTCTCGCACCTGCGCGAGGTGAAGGGCGGGCGTCTGAACGTCAGCGAGTTCGGCGAGCGCATGCGCGGGCGCGGCGTTTACTGGCAGATGATCGAACGCACTTTCCGCATCCACTGCAAGCGGCTGGGATTCAATCAGGGCGACGGCTCGTACTCCGAACACTCGATGACATTTCGCAGGCCGTCGGCGCAGGGTTCATTGTTCGACTGAGTCGAGCGTCGGGCACGCGGAGGATGAGAAAAGAGGGACAAACGCGAGGCTGCAAAAACCTTCAACTCGCGGCACGGCTGTCTGTATAATGTATGCGCTTCGGGAATAGACAACGGCGAGGAAGGGGTTGAAGCGATGATTACCATCAGGCATGTGGTTTGTGATCGTGAGCCTTACTTCGTGCCCGACACGGCGACTGCGCTCGACGCGGCGGATTACATGGCGGGCCGCAACATCGGGGCCGTCTGCGTGCTCGACCGCGAAGAAAAACTCTGCGGCATCTTCTCCGAGCGCGACCTGCTCAAGCGGGTCGTCGTCCGCAAGCTCGACCCGTCGGGCGTCGCCATCCGCGACGTGATGAGCGAGCCGCGCGCCGTCATTGACTGCGGCGACACGCCGCGCGAGGCTCTGGAGCGGATGGAGCGCGTCGGCAGCCGGCACCTGCCCGTCGTTGACGGCGACCGCTTCGTCGGCATGCTCTCGATTCGCGACATCATGCGCGTCGAGATGAGCGAGCAGGGCGCGGAGCTGCAACTGCTCCACGAGTACATCTCGCACTGAACAACGCGGTCGAGACTTGCAGAGCCATGACGTGGCCGCAACTTTTCGGGGCGCTCGCCTGCGCCCTTGCACTGCTGCCCGCCTGCGGCGGCCAGCCGCCGCCGGGCGGCGGCGCGGGCGAGGTCGCTTCGACCGCCGACGGCGCGACATCCTTCCGCGTCGAGACGGTCGTCGCGAACCTCGAAGTCCCCTGGTCAATCGTCTTCACGCCCGACGGTCGCATGCTCATCGCGGAGCGACCGGGCCGCGTGCGCGTCTTCGAGAACGGGAAGTTAAGACCGGAGCCGCTCGCCACAATCCCCGACGTTGAGCCGACGGGCGAGAGCGGTCTGATGGGTCTGACGCTCCACCCGCAGTTCGCCGAGAACCACCTGCTCTACCTCGCCTACGCCTACAAGTCGGGCAGAGATGAGCGCGTGCGCGTCGTCCGCTTCCGCGAGACGGGCGACGGCCTCGCCGACCGCAAGCTGATTATCGAGGGCATCCCCGCCGCGCAGTTCCACGCGGGCACGCGCCTGCGCTTCGGCCCCGACGGCAAGCTCTACGTCACCACCGGCGACGCCACCACGCGCGAGATCGCGCAGCGGCTCGACTCGCTCGGCGGAAAGATTTTGCGCCTCAACGACGACGGCTCGATTCCGCCCGACAACCCCTTCGTCGGCCAACCGAACGCGCGCCCCGAAATCTGGACTTACGGCCACCGCAACTCGCAGGGCCTTGACTGGCAGCCCGGCACGAACATCCTGTTCGAGACCGAGCACGGCCCTTCGGGATTCGACGGCCCCGGCGGCGGCGACGAAGTGAACATCGTGGAGCGCGGCAAAAATTACGGCTGGCCCGTCATCCACCACCGCGCGACGAAGGAAGGGATGGAGTCACCTCTGCTCGAATACACGCCCGCGTGCGCGCCCGCGAGCGGAACTTTCTATCGCGGCTCGGCCCTCGCGCAGTTCAAAGGCAGCTTCTTCTTCGGCTGTCTCGTCGGCGAGCGCATCATCCGCGTCGTGCTCGACGGTCGCCGCGTCGTCAGCCAGGAGAACCTGCTCCAACGCCAGTACGGACGCATCCGCGACGTGACGGAAGGCCCCGACGGCGCACTCTACTTCTCGACCTCCAACCGCGACGGTCGCGGCTCGCCCGCCAAAGACGACGACCGCATCATGCGCCTCGTCCCTCAGCGATGAACTCCGAAACCCGTGAACCGTGAACAAGAGAAGAGTAATTCTTCCTGTCACGGTTCACCGCTCACAAACTTAAAGCGTGCGCGTGACCTTCGCGAGCGAGCGCGGGGCGTCGGGGTCGAGACCTTTGGCGTCGGCGAGGAGCGCGGCGAAGAGTTGGGCCGGGATGATGTAGGGGATGACGGAGAGCGTCTCGCCGATCTCGGTGGGGAGCATGATGGAGCGCGTCGAGAGCGAGGCCGCCTCAGCGTCCGAGGTGAAAACGAGCGTGTCGGCGCGTAGCTCTTTGAGGCGTGAGAGGAGCACGCGCACGTCCGCGAGCGTGACGCCGGGCGGCGCGAAGGCGAAGATGGGGAAGTGGCGCTCGACGATAGCGAGCGGGCCGTGCAGGAAGTCCGCCGAAGAGAATCGCTCGGCCACGACGTAGCAGGTCTCCATCAGCTTGAGCGCCATCTCGAAGGCGTTCGCGTAAACCAGCCCGCGCCCGACGACGACGCAGTTCTCCATGAAGACGTAGCGCTCGACCAACTGCTCGATGTGAGGCCGCAACTCAAGGGCACGCGCGGCGAACTCAGGGATGGCCTCGTAGCCGAGATGCTTGCCGCCGTCCGCGAGGGCTTCGGCCAGCATGTAAAAGTGCAGGAGTTGGCCCGTGTAGGTCTTCGTCGCGGCGACCGAGCGCTCGCGCCCGCCGTGCATCAGAAAGGTCTCGTCCACAATTCTCGTCATCGAGGAGTCAGGCTCATTCGTGATGCCGATGGTGCAGCAAGCCCCGGCGTCGCGCGCCATTTCGAGGACGCGGTTTATGTCTTCGCCCTCGCCCGACTGCGAGACGCCGATGACGAGCGCGCGCGCGAGCTTGAGGCGCGCGCCGTAGAGCGTGTTGACCGAGGGCGCGGCCAGCGCGACGGGGATGCCTGTGGTCATCTCCAGAAGATAGCGACCGAAGAGCGCGGCGTTGTCGGACGAGCCGCGCGCGACGAGCACGATCAAATCAACGTCGCGCGCGCGCAAAGCTTGGCCGAGCCGCGTGACCTTCCCGCGCTCCTCTGCGATGGTTCGCGCCAGAGCCTCCGGCTGCTGCGCGATCTCTTCGAGCATCAGTGACACGGTTTGATTTGTCCCCCGACGAAAGTCGCCTTCGAGCGTGAGCGCCGCGGGCGCGCGCGTTGACACTCTTTTGCCATCATGTTAATTGTCGGCGCAAGTGCTCTGACACCTTGCCCGAATTTTGCAGCGCAACTCTTCCGTATGCAAGCTCCCTCGCCATCGAAACCGACTGCGCGCCGCGCACACGCACGCGCCGCCGCGACCGCGCGCGTTCTCTGCGCCGTCTGCTGCATATTTATCTGCCTCGTCCACGCCGCGGCGCAACAGCCCGCGCAGACGACGAATCAGGGCGCGGCCACGCAGAGGGCGTCGGGCGTCGCCGTGCAAGTCATTCCGATGCCGAAGTCTGTGAACGCGAACGGCGAGAGCTTTCGCCTCACGCGCGACACGCGAGTCGTGCTCGCCGACCCGAAGTCAGAGGACGACCGCTTCGCCGCCGAGGACTTCGCCGACGACGTGCGCGAGACGGCGAGCGTCAACCTGCGCGTCGGCTCCGGCGGGGGAAGGAAACAGATTCTCGTCGGCCTGCTCAACTCGCCACGCGTGCGCGCGGCGGTCGAGCGGGCGGGCTTGAGCGCGCCGCAAAATCTTGACGAAGAGGGCTACCTGCTCGCGGTGAGCGCGAGCGGTGTAGTCGTCGCCGGGCAGACGGCGGCGGGCACGTTCTACGGCTTGCAGACGTTGAAGCAGTTGGTGCGGGGCGAGGGCGAGGCGGCGTTCGTGCAGGGCGTGAAGATCGCGGACTGGCCCTCGATGCGCTGGCGCGCACTCTCCGACGACATCAGCCGCGGCCCCGTGCCGACCGTCGAGTACGTCAAGCGGCAGTTGCGAACCGAGGCGATGTTCAAGATGAACATGCACAGCCTCTACATGGAGCATGTCCTCCAGTACGCGTCGCACCCGCTCATCGCTCCCGAAGGCGGCGCGCTCACGCCCGAAGAGGCGCGCGAACTCGTCGCCTACGCGCGCCGCTACCACGTCGAGCTTGTGCCCGAACAGCAGACCTTCGGCCACATGCACAAGGCGCTCAAGCTTGAAGAGTACAGCGACCTCGCCGAAGTTCCATACGGCGACGTGCTCTCGCCGCAACAGGAAGGCGCTTACAAGCTCGTCGCCGATCTTTATCAGGAACTCGACGAACTCTTCCCCGGCAAGTTCTTCCACATCGGCGAGGACGAGACGTTCGAGCTTGGGCAGGGTCAGAGCCGCGACGTGGTGAAGTCGCGCGGCATCGGCCCCGTTTACTTCGACCACCTCAAGCGCGTGCGCGAGCTGTTGCAGCCTTACAAGCGCCGTTTGATGTTCTGGGGCGACATCGCTTTGAATCATCCAGACCTCCTGCCGGGCGTCCCGCGAGACATGATCGCGATGAACTGGGACTACGCGCCGCGCCAGAGTTACGAGGCGCGCATCGGGCTGTTCAAGAAGGCCGGACTGGATCAGTTCGTCTGCCCCGGCGTCTGGAGCTGGAACCAGATATTCCCGAACACAGACGCTTCGACCGTCAACATCACGAACTTCGTGCGCGACGGCCAGAAGGCGGGCGTGCTCGGCATGATGAACACGGAGTGGGACGACGACGGCGAGTCTCTGTTCGAGACTGCGTGGTACGGCGTCGTGCTCGGAGCCGCCGCATCGTGGCAGGCCGCGCCGCTCGATCAGGCGCGTTTCGACGGAGATTTCGACTGGGCCTTCTTCCGTCACGAAGGCGACGGGTTCACGCGGGCAACGCGCGCGCTCGGCGGCGTCAACACGCTCCTCGGCATCACTTCAAGCGATCAACTTTTCTGGCGCGACCCCTTCACGGACGACTTTCAGGAGGCGGTCGCGCGCAAGCTCGAAGAGAAGACCAGGCAGTTGCGTCTTTCAGTCGAGCGGGCCGAAGAGACTCTGCTGCGCGAGCGCGCACGGGCGCACCGAAACCAACAGACGCTCGATGCAATGCGCTTCGCCGCAGAGCGTTTCGACCACATGGGCCGGCGCATGCAAGTCTTGGAAAAGTTCAGCAGCGACTACTGGGACGCTTACCTTAACCTCGGCGACAAGCGGCGCGCGCGCGGCCTCCGAAGGTACAGCGGCGGGGTCTACAACGCGCTGCGCGAGATGGCCGAGGAGCTTTCCACCTTGCGCGAAGGCTTTCGCGAACAGTGGCTCCGGGAGAACCGGCCCTTCTGGCTCGAAAGCGTGTTGGCGCGCTACGACCTCGCCATCTCCCGTTGGCTCTCGCGCAGCAAGCAAATGGAAGAAGCATTGCGCGAATACGAGCAGAGTTCGACTCTGCCCCCGCCGTCCGGGTTCGGCCTCGGCTCAAGGCCGGAGCCGAAGGAGTGACTTCGCGCGCATTGGAATTGAGAGGGCGAGAGCCTGGCGTGAGGTGCGTCGTGTTGAGGTATGCTGCGGCTTCTCCCTACGTCATTGCTCTGAAGAACGGGCGAATAATAAACGCAGTCCGAGCGCGGTTGTGGTAAAAATAATCCCGCGTGGAAAAACCAATCGAGCAACTTCAAGCATCCGCGCCGCGGCCCGCGTTGACGCTGGGCGACGTGGCGCGCGCCGTCGGCGGCGAGTTGCAAGGCGAAGAGGACGCGGTCGTCGCTGATGTTACGCACGACTCGCGGCAGGCTGCGCCGGGCGTCGTCTTCGTCGCCGTGCGTGGCTCGAACTTCGACGCGAACCGCTTCGTCCCGCAGGCCGTCGAGCGCGGCGCAGCCGGTATCATCTCGGAGAAGGCGCGGCCCGAAGGTCTCGACTGTTCGTGGATCAGGGTCGCCGACGCGCGCCGCGCGCTCGCTCTGGCCGCGGCGGAAGTCCATCGCCACCCTTCGCGCGAACTGCAACTCGTCGGCATCACGGGGACGAACGGCAAGACGACGACCGCCTATCTCGTCGCAGCGATTGCGGAAGCCGCGGGCGAGCGCTCGGCGCTCATCAGCACCGTCGAGTACCGGGTCGCGGGCGAGCGCACGGCGGCGCTGCACACGACGCCGGAGGCTTCTGACATCGAGCGGCTCCTGCGCCGCGCCGTCGAGAGCGGCTGCCGTGTGGCCGTGATGGAGGCATCGTCGCAGGCGCTCGACCTCCGGCGCTGTGACCGTCTGCGTTACGCGGTCGCGGCCTTCACGAACCTGACGCGCGATCACCTCGACTACCACGGCACGATGGAGAGCTACTTCGACGCCAAGCGACGCCTCTTCGACGGCAGACTGGGCGAGCGCCCGCGCGTCTGCGTCGTCAACAGCGACGACGAGCACGGCTCGCGACTCGCCGGAGAGCTTGAAAGCGAGGGGCAGCGCGTTCTGCGTTACGGCCTCGGCAAGGTCGCCGGTGGCAAAGAAGCGTGCGTTGATGTGACGGCGCGCGGAGTTGAATACTCTCTGGCGGGCACGCGCCTGCGGCTCTCGACGCCGGAGGGCGAGCGCGAGGTTGCGTCGCCGCTCGTCGGTCGCCCGCACGTCTACAACATCATTTGCGCCGCGGCGTGTGCACACGCGCTCGGCATCGGATTGGAAGCGACTGCCGAGGCTTTGAAGACTTGCGTGGGTGCGCCGGGCCGCTTCGAGCGCGTGCCACACGCGGGCGACTTCGCAGTGGTCGTGGACTACGCTCACACGGACGACGCGCTGCGAAACGTGCTGCGCACGGCGCGCGATGTGACCGTGGGGCGCGTCATCACCGTCTTCGGTTGCGGCGGCGACCGCGACCGCACGAAGCGCGCGCCGATGGGCGAGGCCGCGGCCTCGCTGAGTGACGTGACAATCGCGACCTCCGACAACCCGCGCGCGGAAGACCCAGAAGCGATTTTGCGCGACATCGAACCGGGCCTGCGCTCGACCGGCAAGCCGTACCTGAAAATCGTTGACCGGCGCGCGGCCATCCGCCGCGCAATCGAGGCGGCGCGCGCGGGCGACATCGTCATCATCGCGGGCAAGGGGCACGAAGACTACCAGATCGTCGGGACGGCGAAACAACACTTCGACGACCGCGAGGTCGCGCTCGAAGCCCTCTGCGAAAGGGAAGGGCGATAGCTGCTCGCGGCTTTTTCGCAGCCTCGTCAATAAAGGAGATTTCGGATGAAGGCCAATAAAGGAAACTTCGGATGAAGGCCAATAAAGGAGACTTCGGATGAAGGTCATCGTCACAGGCTCGACCGGACTCGTCGGTCGCGCGCTGGTTCGCTCGCTCCTTTCGGACGGCCACAGTGTGACGCGGCTCGTGCGCGGCGAGGCGCAGGCGTTCAACGCGCCGGGCACGAAGGCCGTGCACTGGGAGCCGGAGAAGGGAATCGTTAACGCGAAGGAACTGGAGGGCCACGACGCGGCGGTGCATCTCGCGGGCGAGCCAATCGCCGAAGGCCGCTGGGACGAGGAGAAGAAGCGACGCATACGCGAGAGCCGCGTGCAGGGGACGCGCCTGCTTGCAGAGGCGCTGGCCGGGCTGAACGAAAAGCCGTTGGTGCTCGTGTCTGCGTCGGCCATAGGTTTCTACGGCGACCGCGCCGGCGAGGCGCTGCACGAGGAGAGCGCGTCGGGCGAAGGTTTCTTAAGCGAGGTCTGCCGCGAGTGGGAGAAGGCGACGCTTCCCGCGAGCCAGGCGGGAATCCGCGTCGTGCACCTGAGAATCGGTCTGGTCTTGAGCGCCGACGGCGGCGGGCTACCGAAGATGCTCACGCCTTTCAAGCTCGGAGTGGGCGGGCGCGTCGGGAGCGGGCGGCAGTACATGAGCTGGATCACGCTCGAAGACCTCGTCCGGATAATCCGCCGCGCGCTGGATGACGAACACCTGCGCGGCCCCGTCAACGCCGTCGCGCCCAACGCGGTGACTAACGAGGAGTTCACCAAGTCGCTCGGCCACGCGCTCGGCAGGCCGACCGTTTTGCCTGTGCCCGCCTTCGCCGCGCGCCTGGCCTTCGGCGAGATGGCCGACGCGCTCCTGCTCTCAAGCGCGCGCGTTGTTCCCACGCGCTTGCAGGAGGCGGGCTTCGAGTTCACACACCCCGAACTCGAAGGCGCTTTGAAGCACGTCTTGAAGAAATGATGAGAGAAGCTGTTAGCTGTTAACCGTTAGCAGAAGACTAAAAAGCTAAAAGCCAACGGCCAACAGCCAACAGCCCTCTCATCACTCATCACTCATCACTCATCACTCATCACTTCCTCTTGCGTGATCGGGTTCTTACGCGCCCAGTAAAAGTAGATCGGGAGGCCGAGCGCGATGATGCCGAGGCCGATGAGCGCCTGCTTGGGCGTCGCCACGAGCGTGTTGTAGATGAGCCAGCCCGCACCGAGCAGGAAGACGACGGGCAGCACGGGGTAGCCGATGGTTCGATAGGGGCGCTCGGCGTGCGGCATCCTCCGGCGGAAGATGAAGACCGAGGCGGTATTGAGCGCGTAGAAAATCCATGCGGCGAAGATAACGTAGTCGGTCAGCGTGTCGAACGACCCCGAAAGCGCGAGCACGCAAGACCAGACGCATTGGAGGATGAGCGCGTTGACGGGCACGCGCGTTCTCCGGCTCAGCCGCGCAAGCGGCTTGAAGAATAACCCGTCCTTCGCCATCGCATAGGAGATGCGCGCGCCGCTGAGCGTCCCCGTGTGGAGCGAGCCGAGCGTGGAGATCATCATCGCCATCGCAATGGCTCCGACCGCCGCCGGGCCGAGGAACTTGAGCGCGACCTCGGTCGCCACCGATGAAGCCTTCGCCACGCCCGCCACCTCGACGGGCGAGAGCACGTAGAGGTATGCGAAGTTTGCGAAGAGGTAGAGCGCGGCGACGATGAGGATGCCGCCGATGAGCGCGAGCGGGAGATTCCTCTGCGGTCGCTTGACCTCGCCCGCGACAATCGTCACGTTCGACCACCCGTCGTAGGCCCACAGCGCGCCGAGCATCGCCGCGCCGAAGCCCGCCATGCCGCCCCGCGCCGACGCCTCCACGCCTTCGCACGCCCCGCCCGCGCCGCTCAGAGAGAAGTGCGCGAAGCTCCCCTGTGCGAGCAGGAACGCGCAGACGCCGATGGCGAGCACGATTAAGATTTTCAAACCCGTGAGGAAGACCGAGACCTTGCCGCTCACGGAGACGGCGAGGCAGTTGACGAGCGTGGCGAGGATGATGATGGCGAGTGCGATTGTTTGCAGATGGCCGAAGGGGAAATCGTAGCCGCCGAGGTGGAGCGTGAAGTAGTTTCGGTCGAGCGCGCCGCGGGCGAGGATGTTGAGGAAGATGGCGAAGCTCACGCCCTTCGCGGCCTGCGAGCCTGTGTAGGCGACGGCGAACTGCGTCCAGCCGTAGAGGAAAGCGAGGGGCCGCCCGTAGCCTTCGCGTATGAAGACGTACTCGCCGCCCGCGCGCGGCATCATCGCCGCCAGCTCCGCGTAGGTGAGCGCGCCCGCGAGACTCAGGAAGCCCGCGGCGACCCACGCGGCAATCACCAGCCACGGGGTCTCGACGTTGCACATCATCACGCGCGTCTTCAGAAAAATCCCTGTGCCGATGACGCTGCCGACGACGATGGAGACCGACGCGGCGAGACCGAGTCCGCGGACGAGCGTGATGGGTTGGCGTGATGATTCCGGCATGTGTACTTTCGCGTTTGATTCGGGCGGCTACCATACCTCGTTATTCAGAAGATCTTCGTAAGAGTCGCGGCGGCGGATGAGTTCGGCGCGGCCTCCTTCTTTAATCAAGACCACGGCGGGCAGAGGGCGACCGTTGTAGGGAAACATCTGCGCGATGGTGTACGCGCCGGTGTTGAGGAGCGCGAGCAGTTCGCCGGGGCGCACGCCCGCGGGGAGCTTGCGATAGTCGGGGAGGCGGCCTTCGCGCTCGATGTCGAAGTAAACGTCGCCGGAGTCGCACAGGGGGCCGGCAACTTTGTAGGACGCGTCGGCGGGCTGGTCTGCGCGCGAGGCGGAGATGAGATGGTAGTACCAGTTGTAAGTCGTCATCGAGAGCAGGAGGTTGAAGCCCGCGTCCGTGAGGAGCCACACGTCGCCCGTTTCGGGGCGCTGCTTGAGGTTGCGAACCGTCGTGAGCAGGACGCCTGCATCGGCGATGATGCTGCGGCCCGGCTCAAGGAGAATCGTGACGCGTTCGAGCAGGTGCTCGGCTTCAACGTTGCGCGCGGAGTCGCGCGCCGCCCGGAGCGCAGCGGCGAGCACGTCCGACGGTTCGAGTTCCGCGCCGAGCATCTCGCGCTCGCCTTCGGGCAGGTCTTCGGCCTGCGAGCGGTCGCGCAGGTAGTTGACGGGTATGCCCCCGCCGAGGTTGATGTGTTCGAGCACATGGCCCGATTCTTCGTGTACCGCCTTCAGATGTTCCCACATGGTTTTGAAGGCGGCGGCGAACGGCTCGACATCGGGCGTCTGCGAGCCGACGTGGATGTGTATGCCGGAGACGTGGAGGAGTTCGGGCGAGCGAAGCGCGCGGCGGAAGGCTTCGAGAACTTCCGCCGAGGTGATGCCGAACTTCGAGGTCATCAGCGCGGTCTGGAGTCCGAGGTGCGAGCGCGTGCCGATTTCGGGGACGAGGCGGAGCGCGACGCGGGCACGCTTGCCCACGGCCCGCGCCCGTGATTCAATCAGTTCGATTTCGTAGATCGAGTCAATGTTGATCGAGTAGATGCCTGCGCTGATCGCCTCGTCAATCTCCTCGGCGGACTTGCTCGTGCCGTTGAAAATTATCTGGTCGGGTTGGAAGCCCGCGCGCAGCGCCTTGAAGAGTTCGCCGCCGCTGTTGACCTCGCAGTCAACGCCAGCGTCGCGCACGACTTTGAGCAGCCCCATCGTCGAGTTCGCCTTCGAGGCGTAGAAGAAGCGGACGGGATGTTTGACGTGAGCCGCGGCTCGTTGCAGCCGCTCGACGTTCGAGCGGACGCGGCGCTCGGAGAAGACGAAGAGCGGCGTGTCGTGCTCGCGCGCGAGCGCCGCCGAGTCAACGCCTTCGATGAAGAGGCGGCCTTCGCGCGCTTCGAGGTAGCCGGGAATCGTCCACGCTGGGGCGACCGACGCTGCTGGCATGTCCTTCTGCTCCGTCCTTTAAGTTGTTCGCGGCAAGCGATTGCGAAGATAGTCTGGCAGGTTTGCGAGCGTCAAGCGTCGAGGGTTGAAGGCGCGAATGATTCAAGAGGGAAAGATGACGACGAAGACGGACGGGTTCGACTGGGGCCGTGTGCGGGCGGAGTTTCCGGTCACGGAGAATTACGCCTACTTGAACAGTGCGGGAGCGGGGCCGGTGTCGCGCCGCGTCGTCGAAGCCGCAGCGCAGTTCTACCGCGAGACGCTCGAATCGGGCGACCGTCTGTGGGAAGTTTGGCTCGCCCGGCGCGAGCAGGCGCGTGCGGACGTGGCGCGTCTGATTAACGCCGAGCCGGACGAGATCGCGTTCACGACCAACACCTCTTCGGGGATGAACCTCATTGTGGACGCGCTCGAAGGCGCGGGCGATGTCGTCTCCTGCGAGCTTGAGTTCCCGGTCTCGACCATCCCGTGGATGCATCGCCGGATGCGCGTTCAGCTTGTGAAAGCGGTTGAAGGTGAACTGCGCGCAGAGGACTTGTTCGCCGCGGCGGGCGAAGGCGAGGGCGTCATCTGCCTCAGCCACGTGCAATACTCGAACGGCTTCCGCGCGCGTCTCGAAGAGTTAGGCGCGAACAAAGGACGCCGCGCTTTCGTCGTCAACGCGAGCCAGTCGGCGGGCGTGTTTCCGATTGACGTGAGGCGCATGAAGATTGACGCGCTGTGCGCGACGGGGCACAAGTGGATGCTCGCGGGCTACGGCTCAGGCTTCGTCTATCTCTCGCGCGAACTGCTGGAGCGCACTCGACCGCGCGCCGCCAGTTGGATGAGCGTCGAAGACCCGTTCGCGATGCGCAACGACGCTTACCGTTTGCGCGGAGACGCCGCCGCGCGCGCCGAGACGGGTTGCCCGCACTTCGCGGGCATCTTCGCGCTCGGCGAGGCGGCGCGGCACATCCTCGAAATCGGCCCGGACAGCATCGAGCAACGCGCCCTCGCCCTCAACCGACACCTGACGGAAAGTCTCGCGGCTTCAGGGTGGCGCGTCCTCTCGCCGCTCAGGGGTGAGTCGGCGCGCTCTGCCGAAACGCTCGTCGCGGCAAACGACCCGCGCCGCGTCGTCAAGCACCTCTCGCGCCACACGGTCGCCGTCACGATCAAGCCGGAGGGCTTCCGCGCCGCCACACACTTCTTCAACGACGAGGGCGACATCGCGCGCCTCGTCTCGTCGCTGGAAGAGCTGCGCGCGTCTCCGGCGTAAGCTTTCGGCGTGGACTCCGGCAATCGCGCCGGCGGAAATTTTAAGCCCGCGGGAATGTTTCGCCTGCCGCTCGTAAGGTCTCTTTCAGAGGAGGAGCAGCCATGACAGTCGAGCGTCCGCTCTTCATCCCGGTCATCCTCGGCACGACCCGTCAGGGGCGCATGAGCGAGCACGTCGCGCGCCTCGTCTTCCAAGAGATCGGCAAGCGCCGAGGTGTCGAGAGCGAGTTGATAGACATACGCGAGATGGACTTCCCCGTCAGCGACGAAGGCTCCGGCATCAAGGACACGAAGTTCTCGGAGACGTGCATGCGGGCCGATGCCTTCGTCCTGGTCGCGCCGGAGTACAACCACGGCTACCCCGGCATGCTCAAGCACGTCCTGGACACGAACCTGAGCGAGTACATACACAAGGCGGTCGGCATCTGCGGCGTCTCCGCCGGGCCGTTCGGCGGCACGCGCGTCATAGAAAATCTTCTGCCCGTGATGCGCGAGCTTGGGCTGGTGACGATCTTCTGGGACGGGAATTTTTCGTCGGTGCAGAGCGCCTTCGACGCGTCGGGCACGCTGCTCGAAGCGGCCCACGTCCGCCGCCTCGACAAGTTCTTCAAGGAGCTGATCTGGATGGCGAGAGTCCTGCGCCACGGTCGAGAGAACGTCTCCGCCGACGAGGAATGACGCGCGCTTTCGTGTCCACCTTCGACATTCACGGGGCCATTTAAACGAAAGGAGCGAGGCATGGCTGAGAACGGCAAGATGATCTGCCCGCGGTGCGGCGTGGAGATGAACCGGCACGCGGAGAAGATAGATTACGCGGCGGCTCTGGCCGACCCCGAAGCGTTTGACCCGGACTTCGGCGGCGCGGTCGAAGAGTTCCACACCTGCCCCGAATGTGGTCAGACGCTCTCGCGCCGCGCGGTCTGAGGCACGTTTGACAGCGAGGCGACGGTTGAGTATCTTTTTCTACGTCACCAGCGGGCGTAACTCAATGGTAGAGTGTCAGCTTCCCAAGCTGAAAGTTGCGAGTTCGAGCCTCGTCGCCCGCTTTAATTCCCTAAGTTTTAGGCGTCCGACAGCATCGGACGCTTTTCTTTTGATACCATCAATCGCGGGTTCACGTCGCCGCCTTCGCCGCGCGCGCGTAGAACGCGCAGGTGATATACTCTCTGCAAAATCGCCCGCGGGCGCGGGTTGCTCCAAGCTCGCGGTGGTCGGAGTTTTAAAGGAGGTGCGAGGCCGTGGCCGAGTCGAAGAGCTGGACTGTCATCTGCCCTTGCTGCGAGGCGACCCTCGTCGTGGACGCGCAGACGGGCGCGATCATCTCTCATCAGGAGAAGGCGAAGCCGCTCGCCTCTTTCGAGGAGATGGCGAAGGAGTTGGAGAACCGCAAGAAGGTACGCGAGCAGGTCTTCTCGCAGGAGCTAGGCTCGCACAAAGACCGCGAGCGCCTCCTCGAAGAGAAGTTCCGCGAAGCGATGAAGCGCGCCGAGAAGGACAAAGACACGCCCTATCGTAACCCGCTCGACTTCGACTAAAAGAACATCTCGACCTCGGAGATCAAGACGCGCCGTGCGGCTGTTACTCAGCCAGCAC
>DATARW010000049.1:0-10744 GCA_036263975.1 Pyrinomonadaceae bacterium | reverse complement strand
CATCACGGAGGAGGCGGTGCAGGAGTACCTTGAGCATCATCGTCACCCGTCGAACCGTGAAAGCGACCGGTTCATCCTCGAATGATGTGGGACTTTCAGTCCCACGGCAACCTATGCACTTTCAGTGCATAGTGGTTTGGTACGGAAGGCGGGCGGAGTTTGAGTCCCGTGTGGAAGACGTTCGTGATTGCTAACGCCGCTGCTCTTGTGCGAAGAGGAGTGTTCATGCTTCGGGCATTCTTTTCCTGCGTCATGCTGCTGGCGTGCGCCGCGCACGCGTCGGCGCAGACGGCCTCGCAAAACACACCAGACCCTTGCGCGGAAGCGAAGGCGCAGGCCGCGCGGGCCGAGTCCACGTTGAAAGACTGGGCGGCGCTGGCGCGCTACCGCGACGCGAACGCGAAGGTCGCGCCGCCCGCGGAAGGCGAGCAGCGCGTCGTCTTCATGGGCGACTCCATCACAGACCTCTGGACTCACCCCGCGTTCGGCGGCTTCTTCCCCGGCAAGCCTTACGTTGACCGAGGCATCAGCGGGCAGACCACACCGCAGATGCTCATACGCTTCCGCCCCGACGTGATCGCCTTGCGGCCTTCGGTCGTGTTGATCCTGGCGGGCACGAACGACCTCGCGGGTAACACCGGCCCGACGACGCTCGAAGCCATCGAAGGCAACCTCGCCTCGATGTCGGAGCTGGCGCGCGCCCACGGCGTCCGCGTCGTGCTGGCCTCGCTGCTGCCCGTCAGCGACTACGAGCAGAGGGATGGGAAGCCGATCATCCAAACGACGCGCAGGCCGCCCGAACAGATCAGGGCGCTCAACGAGTGGATGAAACATTATGCCGCCGAGAACGGCTCGACCTACCTCGATTACTATTCGGCGATGGTTGACGACAAAGGTTTCCTGAGAGTCGAGCTGAGCGAAGACGGCCTGCACCCCAACGCGAAGGGCTACGCCGTGATGGCCCCGCTCGCCGAGCAGGCAATCGCCGCCGCCTTGAAGAAGAAGTGACGACGGAATGCGGAATGCGGATTAAAAGATAGCTTGCTTCAATCCGCGAAGTCCGCTGCTCCGCAAAACGGGTTGCCGTGGGCACGAGAGGAGGAGATGATGGCAGACGAGCGGGACGAAGGACGCGACAAGAAAAACCTTCCGCACGACCCCAGCCGCAGGCGTTTCCTGAAAGGCGTCGGCATCGCGGGCGCGGGCGCGGCGCTGGCCGATCACCTTCTGCTCAAAACCGAGGACTCGAACGCCGTCGCGGCGTCGGGCGCGGGCGCGGACACCGCCGCGGGCGCTCTCAATCTCACGCTCGACGTGAACGGGCAGAAGCGCAACGTCAGCGTCGAGCCGCGGACGACGCTCTTGAGCGCGTTGCGCCACCGGCTCGACCCGCCGCTCACGGGGCCGAAGCTGGTCTGCGACATGGGGACGTGCGGCGCTTGCACGGTGCTGTTGGACGGGCGTGCCGTCTATTCGTGCCTCGTGCTCGCCGTGGACGCCGCGGGCAGGAAGTTGACGACCGTCGAGGGGCTCGGCTCGCCGGAGAAACTGAGCGGTGTGCAGGAGGCTTTCGTCGAGCACGACGGGCTGATGTGCGGCTTCTGCACGCCGGGATTTGTGACGACCGTCACGGCCTACCTGAAGCAGAACCCGAACCCTTCGCTCGAAGAGGTGCGCGAAGCCTGCAAGGGAAACTTCTGCCGCTGCGGCACCTACCCGCGCGTCTTCGAGTCGGCGCTGGCAGCCGCTAAAAAAACGTAAACCGTGAACCGTAAACCGTGACAAGTTAAACCCACTCCTCTCGTCACGGTACGCGGTTCTCGGTTCGCGGCTTCATCTCGTCATGGTTTACGGTTCACGGTTTACGGAGAAGGACATGCAACAGCAGACACCCGCGAAGAAGAAGAAGGTCAAAGTGCCGAGGGTCGTCAATGGCGTCGAGACGATGGTCGAGATCGAGGTTGACGACGAGGGCGCGGCGGAGTGGGGGGCGAACGATAGGCACAGGCTCCTGAACCATCGCCTGACGCGCGTTGACGCCCCCGTGAAGGTGAGCGGCGCGGCCCTCTACACGCACGACCGGCGACTGCCCGGCCTGCTCTACGGTCGCGTCGTGCGCTCGCCGCACGCGCACGCGCGCGTCGTCCGGGTTGATGCCTCAGCCGCCAGACGGATTCCGGGCGTGCGCGCCATCGTCGGCGCGTCGGGCGAAGAGGTCGCGGAGGGGAGCGACAAGGCCGCGGGCGAGGCGGCGCGGAAGAATCGCACGGAGGCGGGCGGGGCCGAAGCGGCGGGCGGCGGAAAAGTAGTGCTGTTTGCAGGGCAGCCCGTGGCCGCGGTCGCGGCGGACACGCCGGAGATTGCGGAGGACGCCGTGCGCGCCATCCGCGTCGAGTACGAAGTCCTGCCGCACGTCGTCCGCGCCGAGGACGCGTTGAAGGAGGGCGCGCCGCAAGTGCTGCCCGACGAAGGCAACCTGAAAGAGAAGGAGAAGCGCGGCGACGCCGCGAAGGTGGCGGAGGCTTTCGGCCAGTGCGACGTGATCGTCGAGGCCGAGTACCGCACGCCGATACTTCATCACTCGTGTCTTGAGACGCACGGCAACGTGGTTGACTATCGCGGCGGCGACGCGGCGACCGTCTACGCTTCGACGCAAGGGACGTTCACCATCCCCGGCGATGCGGCGCAGGAACTCGGCCTCAAGGAGAGCGCCGTCACCGCCATCGTCGAGCACATGGGCGGCGGCTTCGGCTCGAAGTTCGGCATCGGCATCGAGGGCATGCTGGCGTGCCGTCTGTCGAAGCAGGCGAAGGCTCCCGTCCACCTGATGCTCACGCGCAAGGACGAGTTCCTGCTCGCGGGCAACCGCTCCGGCTCGTGGCAGAAATTCAAGGCGGGCGCGAGCCGCGACGGCCATCTCGTCGCGCTTCAGGCGACGCAGTACCAGCTCGGCGGCCTCGGCGACGGCTCGCAGGCCGGCCAGCCCTACATTTACACGGTCGCAAACTCGTACCGCGAGCGCGCGTCCGTCCACACGCACGAAGACGCCTCGCGCGCCATGCGCGCGCCCGGCCACCCGCAGGCGAGCTTCGCGATGGAGTCTCTGATGGACGAGCTGGCCTACAAGCTCGGCGCTGACCCTCTGGAGTTCCGCAAGAAGAACCTGAAGGATGCGGCCTACCATCGGCAGCTCGACCGCGGCGCGCGCGAGATCGGCTGGGAGCGGCGCAACCCGAAGCCGGGCGCGGGCAGCGGCCACCTGAAGCGCGGGATGGGCTGCGCCGTCGGCACTTGGGGCGGCGGCGGAAACGATCAATGCAAGGTTGACGTGACCGTGGCGCGCGACGGCTCGGTCACGGTCGCCGTCGGCTCACAGGACTTGGGGACGGGCACGCGTACGTTTACGCGCGCCATCGTCGCAGAGGAGCTGGGGCTGGGAATGAGCGACGTAATCGAGCGCATCGGCGACTCGCGGCTCGGCAACGCCAACTCTTCGGGCGGCTCGACCACTTCGGCCTCGCTCTCGCCCTCGGTCAAGGACGCGGCGGTCAAAGCGCGCCTCGCCGTCGCCGCGCGGGTCGCGCCCCTGCTCGGCGGCGCGAAGCCCGAAGAGGTCGGCTTCTCGGCGGGACAGGTGAGCGCGGGCGGCAAGTCGCTGGCGTGGAAGCAGGCGTGCGCGGCTCTGCCCCCGGCGGGCGTCGCGGCGCACGGCGAGTGGAAGTCGAACCTGCAAGCGAGGGGCGTGCACGGCGCGTGCTTCGCAGAGGTCGAGGTGGACACGGAGACGGGCCACGTCCGCGCCGTCAAGATGATTCAGGTGCAGGACGTGGGTTTGCCGCTCAACCGGCTCGCCGTCGAGAGCCAGATCAACGGCGGCATGATTCAGTCGCTCGGCATGGCCCTCTACGAGGGGCGCGTGATGGACGCGCGTTTGGGCTTGCAGCTCAACGCGGGCTTCGGCGACTACAAGCTGCCCGGCTCGCTGGAGATACCGGAACTCGTGCCGCTCATTGACGACGGCGACACGCGCGAGGCCGTCATCGGCGTCGGCGAGGCCGCCGTCATCCCGTCGGTCGGCGCGCTCGCCAACGCGGTCTTCAACGCCTGCGGCGTGCGCGTGAGGGAACTGCCCATCACGCCGGACAAGATTCTCCTGGGCCTGACGAAGGGAGGGCAGACGACATGAAGGCTTTCGAGTGGGCCAGCCCGTCGAACATCAACGAAGCCGTGAACCTCTTGAAGTCCGCACCGCCTGCGAAGGACGTGGACGACGCGGCCCGTCCCATCGCGGGCGGGCAGGACTTGCTGACGACGATGAAAGACTACATCACGCGCCCCGCGCGCGTGGTGAACCTCAAAGGCATACGCGGCCTCGACCGCATCGAGCCGGACGGACAGGGGGGCTTGCGAGTCGGCGCGCTCGTCACGCTCGCCGCGCTCGAAGAGAGCGCGGAGGTGCGCCGCAACTTCCCCGCGCTCGCAGAGGCCGCGCACTCCGTCGCCACGCCGCAGATACGAAACCTCGGCACCGTGGGCGGCAACCTCTGCCAGCGCCCGCGCTGCTGGTACTATCGTCTGGAAGAAGCGGTCTGTTTGAAGAAAGGCGGCTCGGAGTGCTTCGCGGCGACGGGCGAGAACAAGTACAACGCCATCCTCGGCGGCGGCCCGTCCTACATCGTCCATCCTTCCGACCTCGCGCCCGTGCTCGTCGCGTTCGGCGCGAGCGTGAGCGTCGTGGGCGCGGACGGCAAGCGCACGATCCAGCTCGAAAAGTTCTTCACGCTGCCGTCCGAAGGCAGCATCAGGCGCGAGAACGTGCTCCGCAACGACGAGATCATCACGGAGATTCAAGTGCCCGCCTCCCCGTTGGCCGCGCACTCGACCTACCTGAAGTTCAAGGAGCGCGACTCGCTCGATTTCGCGCTCGCGTCCGTGGCCGCGGCGGTCGAACTCGGCGCGGACAAGTCGGTCAAACAGGCGCGCATCGTGCTCGGAGGCGTCGCGCCCGTTCCGTGGCGCGTGCCGAAGGCTGAAAGCTATCTGGCGGGCAAGACTCTGAGCGCCGACGCGTTGGCCGCCGCCGCGCGCCTCGCGCTCGAAGGCGCGGAGCCTCTGGCGAAGAACGCCTACAAAGTTCCTCTGACGCAGACGCTCGTGCGCCGCGCACTGGCGAAGGCCGGCGGCCTGCCGGTTTAAGAAGTTGGAGTCAGCCGGTTGGTTTAAAGTTCAAGCTTTAGCTTGTGCACTCTCGAAGGCCACAGCCTGAAGGTTGAACTCTGAACTGACCCGCCGCCGAAGTGGAGGGAAGTCGAGATGGCGGACGAAAAGAGTTATCATCCTGAGCAGGTCGCGGAGAGCTTCGAGGTGGCGCGCACGAGCGTCGTGTGCGAAAGCCCTTTCTGCGGGTCGCTGCGCTCGAAGAAGTTTTTCATGTCGGGCGGGCTGGCGACCGACGCGGGGCAATACCTCGACAGCACGGAGCACTGCTGGTGCCGCGAGACGCAGTTGGTCGTCGGGCCGGACGGCGGCCGCGCGCATCCTTCGCGCTGCGTGCCGGGCCGGGCGTGTTACGGCTCGGCGCTTGAGGGTTGAAGGAAAACGCTCGGTAGCTTTGAGCCGGAGCGTTGAAGAGAGATGGTCGGGGGCTTTGAGGAGGTGTGTTGATGAGAAGGTTATGGTATGTCGGGGTCGCTGTGTTAACGCTGTCCGCTTTGTGCGGGGCCGCGTGGTCAGGCTCGCGCGCGGAGGCCAACAATCTCAAGGGCGATTACGTCGAGGCGCGCACCGCGAGCGTCTTCGCGGGCGCGTGCCACTACAACGGCGAGTTGACCACGACGGGCCGCGACGCCCTGTTGGCCTGGAACGTGACGGCGGGGAGTTGGGACGGCGTGAGACTCGCGGGCGTGCGCGCGCTGGCGGTCGTCAGTGCCGACGCGAACCTCATCGAAACGCAGGCCGCGCGCCGCTCCGAGCTGATCGTTGACAGCTCGGCCACCGACGCGCAGGCCGACGCGCTGCTCAAAGCTTTCAAGAGTCGCTACGCCGACGCGCTCGGACAGGTCGTCTCGGTGCGCCGCGCGCGCGTCGTCTTCAGGCACGACGGCGCGGCCTACTTCGTCGGCGCTTCCGCGGTCGCCCTCAACGTCGAGGCGTTGCCCGACAACCTCTGCTGCCGCATGCCGCAACTGGTCTGGTACGAGCCGCTCGTCCGGCTCGAAGGGCGCAAGGTCGGCTACACCAGAAAGGCGACTTACGAGGGCGGCCCCGCGGGCGACGCATGGGAGCGCGCGGGCGAGAACGGCGCTTTCTACGGAAGCTTCTCGCTCTGAAGCGAGGCGGCGCAAGCGAAACCCCTTCGGCCTTCCGATTCTTTAACGACGACGGAGCAGACCGATGAAGAAACTCAACGTAACCGTGATTCTGATTCTGGCTTTCGCGTCCGTCGCTTTTGGTCAGAGAGGGCAGGCCGCGCCGGAGGTTTCGAGGCTCAGCAAAGATTCCCGTAAGACCACGGCGGAGGCCGACGCGAAGGCGCTCAAAGAGACTTTGGTAAATCTCGAAAAGCAGTCGTGGGTGGCCTGGCAGAAACGCGACGGCAAGTTTTACCAGGGCTTTCTCTCCGACGAACACGTCGAAATGGGCGCTGGCGGAACGGCAAACAAAACGGAGATCGTCGCCTTCGTCGGCAGTCCGGCCTGCGTGGTCAGGAGCTACGCGGTTGAGAAGTTCGAGTTGACCGTGCTCGACGCGGACACGGCGCTGCTGACTTATCATGCCGCGCAGGACACGACCTGCAACGGAACCGCCGTGCCCAGCCCGGCCTGGGTCAGTTCTCTCTACGTCCGGCGCGGCGACCGCTGGCTCAACGCCTTCTACCAGCAGACGCCGGCGCACAAATGAGCCTCGTGAAATAGTGCGGCCACGCGACTCGTCGAAAGAGCCGTTCGCGCATCTCAAACTCCTTCCGCATCGCCGACGCCCGCACGACGAACCCGTCGCGGCCCGCCACGAAACTGTGACACACACGTCTCACCGAAGGAAAGAAAATGCAAGATAAAGTGTGTAGAAGGATGGGTAAAACAGCAGAGGACAAGGAGGGAGAGAGATGAGCGATTCCGCGACCAGACCTTTGGCAGTAGTGACCGGAGCATCGAGCGGCATCGGCTACGAACTCGCCAAGTTGTGCGCCGAGAACGGCTACGATCTGGTGGTCGCCGCCGACCAGCCGGAGATCAACGAGGCCGCGCAGGCGTTTCGCAGTCTCGGTGCCGAAGTTGATGCGTTGAAGACAGACCTCTCTACACTGTCGGGCGTTGACAAGCTCTACGCCGCGATTAAGGGGCGGCCTGTGGATGCGCTGCTCGCCAACGCCGGACACGGCTTAGGGCACGGCTTCCTCGAACAGGACTTCGACGAAGTGCGGCACGTCGTTGACACCAACATCACCGGCACGATCTACCTGATTCAAAAAGTCGGGCGCGACATGAGAGCGCGCGGTCAGGGGCGCATCCTCATCACCGGCTCCATCGCGGGCTTCATGCCCGGCTCGTTCCAGGCGGTCTATAACGGCACGAAGGCGTTCATTGATTCCTTCTCCTTCGCGCTGCGGAACGAGTTGAAGGACACGGGCGTGACAGTGACGTGCCTGATGCCGGGCGCGACCGAGACGGAGTTCTTCGAGCGCGCCGACATGCTGGACACGAAGGTGGGGCAGCAGGAGAAGGACGACCCGGCTAAGGTCGCCCGTGACGGCTTCGACGCGATGATGAAGGGCGAGGGCGACGTGGTGAGCGGGTGGAAGAACAAGTTGCAGACGACCATCGCCGCCGTCACGCCGTCGGGCGTGCTCGCCGAGCAGCACCGCAAGATGGCCGAGCCGGGGTCGGGCGAGAAGGAAAACGAAGTCGCGGCCTCGTCCGGCAAGTCAACTTGAAACGGAGTCGCGGCCCCTCTTCCGGCAAGTCAACTCAAGTCGGCTCCTGACGCGGGCGGGCGCGTCAGGAGTTGACTATCAGCACGGAGCAACGCAGGCGTTCGAGAAGCGCCGCCGTGCTCTGGCCGACGAACAGCCTCTCGCCGGTCGCGGGCCGCGCCTTGATGCCGAGCACGACGAGGTTGTGCCTTCCCTTTTTCACCTGCCGCAGAATCGCCCGCTCTTGGCTGGGCCGCGACACGACCAGCGGCCTGACCTCCACGCCCTCCCTCTCGCCGAGCGTGCGTATGTCTTCCAGAAGCGCCTCGCCGCTCTCGACGCGCGCGCGCGGCTGGTGGCGCAAAAGCGTTGACTCTTCGGGCGGACGCGAGACGTGAAGCGCCGTCACGCCGCACTTGCACGCCTTGGCGATGGCGACGGCCACCTCCGCGGCACGGCGCGAGTAGTCCGTGCCGGTGACGGGGATGAGTATGTCGAACGCGCCCTCGCGCGGCCCGCGCGAGTAGTTGCCGCGCGCGACGACGACCGCGGTGACTCCCTCGAAGCCTTGCAGGATTTTCGCGGCCTGCGGGCTGAACATGCCCGCCGTCCCGTCTTCCAGCGCGTGCTCGACGCCGAGGAAGAGCATGTCGAAACCCTTCTTCGCCTCGTTGAGGATGACCTCCTCCGGCTCTGCCGACGCCTTCTGCTGGATCAGCAGGCCGGAGGTTGACTCGGCAGCCCCCGACGGCTCGTCCTTCACCTGCCGCGCGGCGAACTCCGCCGAAGCCTTCACGATCTCGCCCGTGTCGTCGTTCTCGTACAGGCTCCCGCGCGAGTCCTCGTCTCCTTCCAGCTCGACGACGGTCGCCAGCACTTTGCGCGTCCCGATGAAGTAGCCCGCCAGCGTCGAGGCCAGCCCGCCGTGCGCGCTCTTGTCCACGCCGATCAGGAGGCGCTCGACCGAGGGCACGAAGTCTTTGGCCTCGGCCTCCTCGCGCGCGAGCCGCTCCTTCTCCTCGCCCGTCGGCGGGATGCGCGTGAGCGCCCAACGCAGGAGCGGCGGCGTAATCATGGTCGTCGTGATCGCCATCACGACGATGAGCGTGAAGATGTCGCGCGTGAGCACTCCCATCGAGAGGCCCACGGTGGCGACGATGACCTCGGTCGAGCCGCGCGCGTTCATGCCGATGGCGAGGGCCGTTGACTCCTTGTTGTCGAGGCCGCCGAGCCGCCCGCCGACGTAGCAGCCGACGATCTTGCCGAAGCTGGCGATGACGATGAGTCCGAGCGCGAGCTTCAGAAAGTAGGCGCTCTTTAAAACGGAGAGGTCAACGGAGAGTCCGGCGGTGGCGAAGAAGACGGGCATGAAGAGGGCGACGATGAGGCCGCGCAACTCCTCCTCGATGTGCCTGGTCAGGATGGGCGACTGCCCGATGAGGATGCCGACGACGAACGCGCCGAGCACGGTGTGCACGCCGATGTAGTCGGTGACGAGCGCCGCGGCGCACATCAGGACGAGCATGGCCGTGATGACGGCGAACTCGATGGTCAGGTTGTCGTTCGTCCAGCGGATGACGTAGGCAACGCCGCGGCGTCCGAGCGTGAAGCTGAAGACGAGGAAGAGTGCCGTGCCGAGCACGCTCATGCCGACGCCCGTCAGGTTGACTGTCCCTTGCCCGGCCAGCCCGCCGATGATGGCGATGATGATCCAGCCGATGGTGTCGTCGAGGATGGCCGAGGCGAGGATGATCTGCCCTACGTTGCGGCGCAGGAACCCGACCTCCATGATGACCATCGCCACGATCTTCACCGAAGAGATCGAGAGCGCCGTCGCCAGGAAAAGCGAAGTGGCGAGCCGCTTCGCAGGGTCGGGCAGCATCGTGGCCGGGAGGTACTGGCCGAGCAGAAAGCCGCACGTGAAGGGCAGCAGTATCCCCGAAATCGAGGTGAAGAAGGCGGTGCGGCGCATCCGGTTGACGAGCGCGAGGTCTGACTCCATCCCCGTCAGCAGCAGGAGCATGAGGACGCCGAGCTGCGAAACGGCGTCAATCATCTTCTTCTGTTCGGGGGTGTCGGGGAAGACGGCGTGCTGGAGCGTGGGCGCGAGCGCGCCGAGGACGGAAGGCCCCAAAATGACGCCCGCGATGAGTTGGCCCATGACGGCGGGCTGACCCCAGCGCTGCATCATCTCGCCGAGGAGCCTGCCGACGAGGAGCATCAGCGCGACCTCGACGATGAAGATCGTAACGGAGTGGTCGCTCGCGCCGCCGCCGCCGGACTGCGCGCCGCCCGCGGCGAAGAGAATGAGGCTGAGAGTTGTGCCGGCGGCGACCTGCATCTCGAACCCTTTCGTTCACGGCGCGCGCCTTCCAACGGAGGCGCGCGCCGTCGCACACGAACGGGCCAGCCCGCCCCGACGGTTGCCGGCCCCGCTCGGAGAGTGTCGGCCCGCGAGTCGGGAATTTTCAGTGGCCGCGTTGCGCCGTTGATTCTTTCTTCGCCGTCCGGTGAAGAAGCCCTAAGCACCAAGCGCCGAAAACGGTCGCCACCTTGCCCACCGTCAGGCCCTTCCCGTCCTTCCGCCTGACGCGACGGGCCGGGTGAAGGGTTTCGACGCGGGCCGCCGCGGGCCTCGTCTTCTGCGTCGCCCGCCCGCCGGACTTTTCGTCGGGCACTTTCTCGCCCTTCTCTTTAGCGTCGGGCGCGCCCGCCTTCGCCGCTGCGTCCTCGATCTCGGAGTTGACCTCGCCGCCGATGAGTATAGCCGCGCCCGTCAGGTAGAGCCAAAGCATCAGAACGATGACCGCGCCGAGCGAGCCGTAGGTCTTG
>DATARW010000010.1:0-118488 GCA_036263975.1 Pyrinomonadaceae bacterium | reverse complement strand
TATCTACCCGATCATCCTTAAAGTATCGGCACATTGGCTATAAGCAGGCCGTGAAATCTATGAAGCCACTTTTTCACGGCTCTCAGGAAGTAGGGTGGCTTCCAACTGCTGGAGGGCGGCTTCAATGATGGCCTCGATCTCAGGTTTCCCCCTTAAGCTATAAACATTTGCACGCGCGACTAATTGCCAGTACCGAGGTAACACGCCCTCTTCAATAAATAGATCAGCAGACCATCGGACTCGCCTGATTGCATACTGCTCACGGGTCTCTACCACTCTCACTAAAACCTGAGCTGTTAGAGGCATCTTTGAAAGCTGTTGCCGCAAGAGTGTGATTGTGCCTAGAGCCTTACCGATAGCTGTCTTTGTCACTTGAATTGGCCGCCCAAGTTTGTTCATAAGATTTGCCGCTGCTGCCCGGACTGCAACGGCATACTCAGCGTCACGCTTCCTCCAGTCCACACCGGACGTAGATCGGGCGCTCCTCTGGGAACATGGGCTATGCGCTTTCAGCCACTCGCCATCATTTTGGAGCAGCCATGCGTACTCACGTGGTAGCTTCCGCCGTAAAGCTTTCAATGTAGTCTTCGGAGCCTGCCACATCGCGAAGGCCCACTTAACTTGGCAGGCCCGCCGCTTCCCTACATGCGCTGTCAAGCCATTAGTATCTTTGAGCCGGGCAGCACGTTTGAGTGGCTTAGACTTCCCGGCAGGTCGGGAGGCCGGTAGGTTCAGTCGTGCGGCGTGCCTGCGCACCGTCAATGTGTCCACCCCGAGTCGCCTGCCAACCTCGCTCAAGCTCAGCGAAGAGTCTTTCCAGAACCGTTCTAGCTCGGCCTCCCATGCTGGCCCGAAGGAGATCATTCTGCCGACACGGAACTTATCCTTTGGTGAAGTGTCGGGGCCAGAGCGGGCGTAAGCGAAACCGCATCCGCAACTGAAGTTAGCCGTGGGGCGACCATCTCTTACTCTGGAGGAGAGCTTGTATTCCGGAATGACTGGTTCTCGGAAATGTTCTGCCGCGGGATTCAAACATGGCCATGGCCCATCTCCGAAGAAATTCAGTTCTGTAGGTAGACGGAAAAATTCTTCTGGGGTGCAATCAAGGAATTGTATGAGCAGCAGGTGATAGAGCGGGTGATAGGCATGCCGGGGTGGGCGCGCCAGCCGCAGCAGCCAATTCGTCTTTAGCTGATCTGCGCCTGTGAACTCGCAGCGGAGGAGATTGAGCAAGGCAGTAGGGTAGTACCTCTCGAATTCGTCGAGCAGCTTTTCGACATGAAGGCTGCCAGTGTAAGTGGCAAGTCCGCGGTTGATCAGTAGTCTGAGGTACCTGTTGTATAGCTTGTGGAGGTCTGACCCTTGACCGAGTTGCTTGAGCAACCAGAAGGCATCTCGGGCGAGCCTTAGCAGGATCTGGTGCCTGCCTTCTGATAAATCCAAAGGCCGCACCGGTAATATTCTGGCGGCGTCTTCCGCAGGAGCAAATCGTAAGATATCTCGGGCGGAATCTCGGCGGGCATGGCTGTCTTCGAGGAAGACATTGTGACTAGGGCAGACCAAGACTCCAGGAAGCTGGTGTAGACGGTGCCAGTAAACTTCACCGACGAGCTTCTTATCCTCGGCCATACATGCGAGGCAGAAGCGGAGGCGCTCGGGCGTAGGAACGCGGCTAGCCATAATCCCCGCCCTCTTGGAAAGTGCCAAACCGCCGTGACCACTCATGTCCTCCCGGAGTTGTCTGACACGATCATGAGACAGGAAGGGGCTATAGAACGGAAGGAGGGTACAGTCGTCTATGAAACAATCAACCGTGTAACGGTGGCCGGGCAGCAGTCTCGATATAAGGCTTAACAAGTGGGAAGGCATCTCAACTGTCGCCGTGCTTGTCGCCTTACCGAATAGTTCCTTAAGAACAGCCTTCTTGTTGGGGTACTGTACGCGGGTACTGAATCTCGCGCAGACGCTGAAGAACAACTCGTCAGGGAACGGGTCGGGAAAACAGCTAATCATCCTCACGCTACTCTGGTCGCTTGTTCGCTGATGGAGTACATACATCCAAGACCAAATCTAAGCTTCAGTCTCTCTAAGGCGGCATCGATTGCGACCCGCACCAAGAGTGTTTTACTTGTTCTTGTACTGATATGCCCCGCATCAATGAATCGATATTTTTTAGGACATACGCCCTGCCTGGAATAATGCCTCTCAGTCCAGTGTACTCTCCGCAAAGTAAATGCTTCCATCGACTCTGTGCCCTCCGCAATCGCTCGTGCGGTTAGTGGAAATTTTTCGTTACGCCTTGAAATCCAGCTTTCCCTCCCTACTTCCCGAATGATAGAGGCTATAGTGACTCGTACGGGGTGGCCTGAGCGATCCTGGATTCTACGTGCCGCGTCTTGGATGTCCTCTGAAAGCTTCTTATCTAAGCCAGCATAATCCAGTTGCTTATGCGGCGGCGGAGGGGTACGTTTTGGCGGGAGGTGAGCCTCCCGCCACTCACGGTCATGTATCTTTAACCAGTTGCAGAGGCTTTCGCACCCCTTTGTAATCTTGGAGCGGCTCGCGCCTGCGTTGGCGTTGAGATGATCTATCCATCTCCGCCGGCGTGCCTCCAAATCCCTTTCCGCAGTATTAAGCTCGATTGCCTTTGAGGCTTTTATCCAGATAGCTTCGTTAGCCTCAACGGGAGTATCTCTCGCTGTCGGAAGACTTAGCCGTCTCGCCTGCCATTTAATCGCACATCTGCTGACATTCTGCCTGCGTCCGACTTCTTCGAGCGCGATAGGTGAGTGCCATAGCTCGCGTAGTTTGTCGTCCCAAATACATCCGTATGATGCGATGCGAGTTATTCGGAAGCGATCTTCTACCGACAGGTCGGGGCCGACTCTGACATAAACGAAACCGCAGCTACAAACGAAAGTGCCCTGAGGTCTATGACCTCCCTTACGGTAACAGACCCCCGCTATCCTACAGTCGGTGATTACGGATTGTTTAAAATGGTCGGCCGCGCTATTCAGGCACGGCCACGGTCCAGTTCCGAAAGGCTTGGCCTCTTGGAAGGCGGTAAAGACTTGCTCTGCCGTGCGTTCAAGAAACGTCATCAGTAGTAAGTGTCGCAGGGGGTGGCGGGAGGCTTCGGCGTAAAGCTTTATCACCAGACGCTGGGGCCAGCTCACGCCGCGCCCTTTGATAATGCAACGGAACTGTTCCAATATGTCGAGAGGAAAAAAACTCAGAAAATCTTCCAGTAACTTACGTGTTCGCAAACGCCCGCCGTAAAAGGCATACCCTTGTTGAAGCAGGAGATCAAAATAGCGGTCACGCAACCTTGTTAAGCCGGGGTAAGGGCCGCGCCAGTTAAGAAGCCACGCGGCATCGCGCGCCAGCTTGAGGAGAATATTGTGTCGTTTATCATCTAAGTTTAACGGACGAGGTGGAGTGTCTTTGACAGACTGTTCGGCGGAAGTAAATGTGTAGGGATTACTTCGGTCAGCCAAACGTACGTTGCTGGCTTCTAAAAATACTGCGTGGGTCGGGCACACCTCAACGCCCAAGATCTGATGAATACGGTGCCAGTAAATTTCCGGATATGATTCTCGATCCTCATGTACGCATGAGGGGCAGAATCTAAGATGCTCGGGTCGCCCGATGACATCGGTGGAAACGCCTAAATGCGTTAGCACACGGTTGTGTCCCGAACCGCTCATCTCTCCCCGCATGCGTTGCGGAACTTCTGTGGAGAGAAATGGAGCGTAAAGCGGATAAAGCGTATGCCTGTCGATTAAAATATCCGTGGTGTACAGATGCCCGGGAGGTAAATTCTTGACAAAGTAGTCAAGCTTATTTGGTAATTCGACAGTTGCTACATTAGTCCTGCTCCCGAACAGTTCTTTTGCGACATCCGCCCTGTTCGGATATCTCATCCTATCGCCATAGCGTGCACAGGCGCTATAGAGAAGTTCGTCCGGATAAAGATCGGGAAAGCAGCTGATCATCGTTACCTCTTCTCTTGAATGTACTCCATTGCAGAGTGGATGTAGCCTCCCTGTAAAAGAGAATCGTAGGCATTTTGTGGTGGCGAATTTTTCATCCCGCGCTCGATAACACCTCGTAAGTCATCCTCATCGTAAACGGCAGGTACCTTTTTCCTCGAAGGTTTAATGATGCTGGGCGGGACTAGTCCTAAATTATCCTTACCGTTAGTAGTCTGTTTCAAGGTGGCGCGTGGTGGTTTACGCTGCTTTGCCATACCGGTATTATCATTTGTCGCATCTCCTTTATGCCCTTGGATAGTTGATGTATCTGTCTCTGAAGTAGTATCAGGCTCACCCTCATCCGCCACTTCATGAACCGGTTGGAGCGCGGGCGGGAAAACGTCCTGAAGATTGTGGAGTGGCGAAATGTCACCTGATTTCAGAACTTCTAAGATGCGATTCACTAGACGGAAGTCGTCACGGTAGGCTGAGCGTAAGAGGTCTTCAGTTATTTTCTCGAAACCCGTTTCGATGGCTCGCACCTGTGCGGCCAGATAGAGTCTGATGGCAAGATCTGTGATTCCGTAAGATATGTCGTGTAAAACGAAACTCAAGTCCGGGGTGAGCGGGCACTTCTTCTTCACGTACTGGAGATCCCATAGCGCCTCGGTGAACAGCTGCCAGTCTTCCTCAAAAGACATCCTGTCCCAGACCAAATCACCTTGCCCGGATCCGCGGCGCGCCAGGCGAAACTCGCTGCAAATGACAGGGATCGCTTTGTAGGTTCCGATCAGTACCACGGGAATACCTATCGTATTGATCAGCTTGACGAAGAAGTTCAATATCTGTGCTGTCCCGCCGCTTTTAGAGGCGCTCAGGTTTTGTACCTCATCGATGACGAGCACGCCGATATGGTGTTCGGCGGCTACGATAGCCATGAACAGCATTAATTCTTGTGTGTTTCGTACCTTGGTCCCGTAGTTTTCAAAATAGTTGGTGCCCAGAAGATCGTCAACGGCTTTGAAGAAGTCTACGCATAGAGTCGTTACGGAACTGTCCTTAGGGCACTCGAGCCTCAGCCACACTATCTGCACGGCGGTGTAGAGTCGCTTTTGGAATTGATTATGCAGAATTATCTGCGGGTAAAGAGACAGCACTCTACTCATGCCTGTGCTTTTACCGACGCCGCTCATGCCTATAAGCAAGAAGCCGGAGGTAGTCGGCTCAAATCTAGTATCAAGACGCTTACCACTTTTGAAGCACTCCAATCTTTCCTTAAGACTACCGCGGTAAGTAGGATCCAGCGGGTTGCGTGCCAGGTAGCTATCCCTGATCGTCCTAGAGATCATGCCCTCTAATCTGAGGTGGATGGGAAGCGGCTGAAAAAAGTGAAGCAGATCCATGACCATGTGAGTGCGTAAGTGAGTAGGGAGATTGCGCGGGTCGCGCTCGTAATGAGGGAATCGTTGCATGGCCGCTATGGCCTGCTTCCGCGTGCTGATTCGGGGCAGCGCTAAGATGCACGGGTTGCCTTGGAATTTTGGCAACTCCGGGGCTAAGTATTTGGCTTCAATGACTGCCCCTTTGCCGACAAAGAGTGAATGGCCTTTAAGCTCGTCATCTCCCATCTTTCCTGATCTCCTTCCGCGCCTTCCGGAGTTCACTATACGGGCGCGCCGGCGGTACGTACCCTTTATCAGTTGTTGGTTTTTCGGGGTGCTTGAGCGGAACTACCTTTGCTGGTTTACCGGACGATTCTTTAGTTGCGGAATTGCCCAGGCGGTGTTTACGTTCGTGAATCTTTAACGCCTTACGATTCTCCCTGATGCCCCGCACCCGAGCGGTTTTACTGCGAGCATCATCAACTGCAGCCAACTTATTCATTTCCTTGGCTTCGGAAATAATCCTCTCAGCTTCGGCGTGAAATTCTGCCGCTGCCTGTAGTTGATCAGTCTCGGCTGCTTTAGCGGCTTGCTTTTTCAGTGCAAAATATTCCAGCACCTCGTACCAGTCCCACCCTTGAAACCTTTCATCCGCCGAGGTTAGTGCACAGGGTTCGTAAAGCCCTTTTCTTAAACGCAGATAAACCCGGTCGACTATAGATTCGTAGACAATTTCCATGTGCTTTGAGCGCTTGCCCTTCAGCCTCAGGAACCATTGCTCCTGCAGCGCACGTTCACAGGTATAATGGATCCCCCTGAAGCGAATACCCTTCGAGGTTACCGTTGCCGTGTCTCGCGGTAGAAGCTTTATGCGCAGGGCTTCCATATCATCCTCAAGACGCAATCTCCCGGTTAGCTTCTGCATGCCCCATTCCCAAATTTTGATAGGTATGGGCTCGATCTCATCAGCGATCATGGGGCAACTCATCCTGTAACTTTCTATTCGCTGAGAGTTGTTATAACGAATGATGCCCTTGATCATGAGCCTTCTGAACTGGTTGAGGTCGAGTGTTGCGTCTAGACGGTAGTCTATGCCTCTACGTTTGCAGGTAGGGCGAACGGCTCCCGGTACCCATTCGATGACCAGCCCCTTAATAATTGGGAACCTGCTCTCAACAATACCTTTTAAGTCTGGCCGGTGTGTTGGGGCATTAGCTACCCTGATGCCGAGTGGGTCGACGAGGGAATTAGCGTTATAACCCGCAATTTCACCGTTGTCCGCGACGAGGGCCTCACACTTACCTTTGACCGGCCATCGTTCTTCAGTTATTTCAATTCCGAACCGTTTGCAAAATGTCACCTTGTCGGAGAAGGCGTTCTCAAGAGCCAATCTAGCGCCCGCCCAGCTTGGCCCTTCAAGAGTGACTGCAAAGCCAACAATCATTCTGCTGAATACATCGACAATGATGTAAATAATAGGACGGCCAATAATCAACTTCCTTTTCAAATAACAGCGGAGGTAGATGTCACCAATCGAGGCATCTATTTGGTAAACGGCTCCGGGCCCGAAGGCAGTAAGAGTCTCGTCACCGAGGGTTGGGCGATTATTTCTTTCAAACTCTTTCTCGCCCTCGATTGCTATAATCTCCACCTTGGGGTCGCGGTTCTTGTAGTATTCGTACTTAAATTGTCCCAGAGATGGGGCTGTGTCAGCTGGAGGTAGGATCGGTACGAGGGTTCCGTCTGAACGTTCGTCGTATCCGAGGTTGTAATACTTAGCTATAGTTAACTGCCAAACTTTGGGAAGTTTGTTGGCTCTACCAGTTTTTTTAAACTCATTTATGCCAAGACTGAATTTTTCTTTATCCTCAGCAGTAAGATTTCTCCCGCCGTTGTTGGGGCGACCGACCTTCTTACCGTGGCCTTGTCGGTCTTTAGTTTGCCCACACCTGAAATACTTGGGTAGCGTAGCGTACGGAATGCAACCACCCTGCCAGAAGCGCCTTAGGAGAAGATAGATCTGCGCCTTCCTGACTCCTAACCGGTTACTTAACTCGGCCACCATGCGTCCACGATAACAACGGGCATAGATACGTGAATTACCATTCTCAACGAGCGGCGCGATCAAAGCATAATTTATCTTTGCGCGTTTACTATGCTTCTTCAGGTACTCATCCTCTGGGAGGAGTTTGGCAAGATAACTATTCAGCTTTTCAAGACGACGAACTTCACCAGTGGCAAGACTCGTTTCCAAGTCATCGTACTGTTGATAGATAGGCCAAGCTTTCTCGTCTATAATGTCAATCGTCCACACTCCCGTCCCAACTTCATTGGTCCACAATACCCGCTCAATTCGGGTCTGGCCTTTGCTTACTTGCCACTCAAGTAGTTCGTTTCTTTGCAGAAACATGAATAGCTCCTTTCTTGCGTCCAGGCTCAAGCAGGGAGTTGCCGAGGAGTTCCAAATTTTCGAACGGGTGGACTGGTTTTGTCATGTCAACGCGCCACTGTTGGCTGGCGATCAGGTGCCGGGCGATGGCGATACTCTGACCGGCCTTCAACCTGAGTTGTTTATCGCAAGTTAGGGCAATGTTGCTGAGGCAGTCGCTTTTACTTATCAGTAATCGAGTTAACGTGACCGCTATCTGTCGGATGTCACCTTCAGACAGTGGTGCGAGTGAAGAGACGGGAAGAAACTTATAGACCCACTTCATTCTCTTTACTAGCGCTAGGTCGATTTCATGCTCGGTCACAATCGCCCATTGGATTCCTTGGGCTTGCCAGAATCGGCGCTCAAGCTCCAGCTTTTCGATAGTGCGTTTATTGAGTAAGTCTTTGTAGAGTTTTACCGAGCGGGCTTGTTTAGAGAAACCGATATCCTGAGGAAGGATTACAAGAAAGTCGGTAGTCATGACTATTGGTTCTCCAGCCACTCGGTCAAAAGGATGTCGAATCCCGCACTGCTCCGCGATCCCGAGAGTCATTTCAAGGGGTAAGAGTGGGAATTGCTCTCGAAAATCGACGACTATTTTTGACAGATCTAGAAAGTAATGGTAGTGAAGTTCGGGGTTACTAAGATAGTCGTGTTGTCTACCAGTCTTGAACCCGAATTCACGATTGCGCCAACCTTTTGACGGGAAGTCCTGAACGTGGATCATTGGCTGATAGCTCGCGCCTTCACCCTGACCGTATCCCTTGGCTAAGTATTTGGGGAGGGCACTCAGCGTTATTCCACTTCGACGTCGGAACATGGTGTTACCTCGATTAATCTACTATTTCTTTGCTTTAGAGTCAGTGCACCTATAACAGGCGGCAGAAGTCAATCGCAAAAGGAAAGACCCATACACCTACATGTTATTGCTCTGAGAGCTGGAAAATTCTTGATTTCAACAGTAACTGATGTAAGGATACCTAGCACTTATATTTGAGGCTTCATGTAATTGTGAGAAGGACTTTCTAATCATGAAAAGGGCTTTTACACGAATTGGCAAAACTTGTCAACAAAATTTCACGTATTGTAAATATGGTGAAAGGTGAAGTAGATTTTGGTTTGCGACTGAGAGAGGCTTTCAGAGATGCCTCTCAAAGTGAGATTGCCCGGCAATTGGGCGTTAGCAATTCCGCAGTCACTAATTATGTTGAGGGTAGGATCCCGCCGGCAGAGATGTTAACAAAGATAGCCGACCTGACCGGCTACTCTATCCATTGGCTGATCACAGGTGAGGGGCCCAGAAGAAGCAACGAGCACGAGGCTGGTTGTCAAACGATAGCATTCGTTAATGAGAAGGGCGGGTCCGCGAAAAGTACCTCTGCGGTAATGCTGTCCATAGTGTTTGCTAAACGCGGCTATCGAACGCTCCTGGTTGACGCCAGACAGGGTTCTTGCGCCGTTGCTCTATATGGTGACAGGACTTCTGGATTTCATGCCGGACCTGCTGCGTACCACAAAAAGCTGAGGAGAAAAATCCGAATGCGAAGAATGTATTTTCGGACCGAAATTCCAAGACTTCACCTGTGTTCTTCCAACAAGATAGTAAACACGTTGTTAACTCAACATGGGGAGGAAAGTTTCAGCATTGATATTGCGGACATCAAAAAAGACTATGACTTCGTTCTGATAGATACTGATCCGGCCTATGTCCCTTTTGAGGCGCTCGACCTTTTTACCTTCAGCTTGCTTAATTCCGCACAAGTGTTAATACCTGTGCGTGCCCATATCTCGTCTCTGCGCAGCGTAGAGCGAACGCTGAAAGACTTAGGTGAGGCTGGTCAGAGTACAGTTTATATTAACCTACTGGGGGCTTTTCTGACGGTGTACTATCCGGATAGAAAAACATCATTGATGATGGTCGATGAGTTGAACAAGCTGCTGCCGGGGAAGATCCTTGAGACAATTATTCCCGAAGGTGATGATATAGCTGAACTCGGCAGCTATAGCCAGTCTGAATTAGTTAGGTCGAACTCACGTGGTTTTGTCGAATACTCGCGTTTGGCCGACGAGGTATTACGTCTGATGGGGAAAGCGAGAAAGATGAAAGAGAGCCAAAATACTGAAACAGTAAAGATATAAGTTGAAGGTACCGAAAAGTTTAACTTAGTTCACCGGGAGCCATTTCGCTGCTCAATAATTCACTGATTTATATTCCCTTTTGCTTCATGAGCCATTGCTGTAGAACTACACCCCACTCGAGCAGTAAGAGTTTTGCCCTCTCCAGCGGTATCCTTAGTGTAGGTATCTCGGTCTCATCCTCCTCAATGTACGGCTCTATGGTGATGTGATCCTGATACAGCTCGATGTAGACCTCTGGGTTCTCGAACGCATAGCTCTGGAAAAGACCCTTCTCCACCAGAGAGATGTCGTAGAGGATGTCGGTTACAAAGTACTTGGAAGAGACGAGGAATCCGGATAGCAGCGAGTTATGTAGCGGGTTATCGCTATCGAAAATTGCCCTAAGCTGATCGCCTATTTCTTCGACACGGAATTCCATCTGGGCACTCGTTCAGTGTTATGTGGAGGAAATTATAAAAAACGGAAGGATGAGAAGAACCTGTTCACATCATCCTTATTCGGCCCGGATATGTTCTTCGTCATGCTCATGACGAAGTAAAGGCGAGTGCCGTGGAGGTACAGCCGCGTTCTGGCTAAGATTGGATACCCGCTTGACATCCCGCGGTGCTCGAGCAGGTAGCCATCAGGCATCTCCACCTGCCGCAGGAGTTCCCATCCGGGTAGTGCTGCATAATAGTTCTTCAGCGCCTGCTTTAATTCCTGTTCTGGGGAGGCTCCTGGTTCACTACGCTCGCGATACAAGACTGAGAACAAGTTCTCACCGTAGAAGAAGCGGTACTGGTACAGCGGGACGCCGGTGCTGGAACTCGTGTCCACGCTATAGTCCGGCTTGCCGGGGAATTCCGCAACGAAGTCGCTGTCCGGGCCCCGGAGCGTATACCATCGCTTGCTGGTCGCTCCTACCGGTAAGGACTTCTTATGTGAATTTCTACGGGCAGTTACCGCTCGCTGCGGCGCTTCTTTAATGAAGCTGAAGGAGGAGAAGAACTGCTCTGCGACCCGCTCGTCAATGCCGTCCAAGGCATAGGAGCCGCAGGAGAGCGTGTACGTCATCCCCCGACGGACGTAGACGCGGGAGCGAATGTGCAAGGTGCCGTTCGGCATCTTCACAAGGTTATCAAACTGCCGCCCACCGTTCGGAAGTTTCTCCTGCCTGAGCAGATCCCCGGAATTCCTCGCATACAAGTCGGCGATATCGCTCAGGAGTTTGTTAACCTGCATGACAGTACTTGGGGCAGGGGCGATGGGGGCGAATGCAATATGCAATAGGTTACCGTTGTAATAAAATGAATAGGTTTCTAAGGGCAGGCCAGTCTCCGGGACGGTAGACTCCTCGTAAGAGGGGCGGCCGGGAAAGCTGAGAGCAAATCCGGCTTCCCAATCTGTGATTCTTTGCCATCCGTTCTGTGCTGAAGAGACGAACGTACTCGCGGCAAAAACTAGCGCCGTGAATAGTACACGCATGAGTCGTGATAGGTAATAAGGGCTTTTGTATTTCATGATCGTACCGTAGTCCCTACGGCAAGAATGAGGATGATGCTTATTGTACCCATACGATCGGGTACGCGTATCTTTGACAATTAACGACAACGGACAATGAGCGTTGCATCTACACGGTGCGGGTGATGCAGGCCGCCAGTGAGTTTGCTCTTCAAAAACTCTCGGCGAAAAAAAAGCTCAACCGAGCTGCCGTGATATATATCACGGCCCATCTTACGAAAGCATATCTCCTCTGTCAACAATGTAAGATCACTGCGGAAGATCAACACCCATCAGGAGGTAATCCTGATGGGTAGGAAAGCTAGAGAGAAACCGCGCCGGTTGGCCGAGAAATTGCTCCGGATAAGGAATAGGATTGATGGGGGGCTGTCACAGGAGGAGATGGTAAAACGCTTAGGCCTCGCATCAGAGTTTGACAGAACCTACATATCGAAATGGGAAGGGGCAGTTATTGAGCCGCCACTTCGCGTGCTCCTTCGTTATGCACAGGTAGCCGGGGTGATTTTAGATATTCTCGCCGATGATAATCTGGATCTACCCAGAAAATTGCCGAATAATCAAAGGAGCGAATGTCTAAAGGGATGATTGAATATCTTCTGCGGAAAATAGGATAAGATAAGTCTAATGTAAGCACCCATGCAGAAATAGGTTAGACTATCTGCCCGTATGGATAAAACAAAAGTCATCGAATTGAGTGCTGAACAACGCGCCGCTCTTGAAAAAGGTTGTCGCAAAGGCAAAAGCCATGCGTTTCGGATGCGCTGTCAAATGGTGCTGTTGAAAAGCGAGCAACGCTCTTCGCTGGAGGTCGGCTACATCTGTGAACTACAAAAGTTCACACGACCGCCTACAAGATAATGCAACTACGCAGGAGTGAAAGTTTCTAGCTAGCCACCCATCATAAGTGCTTCATATATCCGAGAACTATTCGACCCGGAGTACAACCTTTACTGGAAGTGGCAGAGTTCTCAGCAATAGCAGAGCGCACCGGCTCCGATTCGGTGAAGTTCATTAAGAAATCACGTTCGGGGTGCGTCATTCCGGCGACGGAAGTTTTACTTTACGAATGCATAGCATTGACGGCCTATGTAAATAGTGCTAGATAATGGATTGTCACAGTGGTTGCCCGCAATACATTGTGTTTAAGTCAAAATCTAAATATGCCTGAGTATCAACAATCCCGCCTTCCCGAAGTGCGAATTAGGCCAGAGCTGTTTTCCTTTTCAGGACACGAAACTTTTGTCTTTCGGTATGGGTGGATGAAGAAGGCCGTTGATGCGGCGGCTGATGACCCACACGTATTTACAAGGGACGATGCGATTGTAACCCTCGGTGTTGGAAAGAACATGGTACGCTCCATCCGCCACTGGGGGCTTGCCACCGGTGTAGTGGAAGAAGAAGCTAAAAGTCGCGGCGCGGTGATTCAGCCCACGACGTTCGGGCTGTTTTTATTCGGGCCGGGCGGTCAAGATCAATTTCTCGAAGACCCTAATACACTTTGGCTGTTGCACTGGAACATACTGTCCAACCCGCAGCGATGCACGACGTGGCACTTGGCGTTTAATGCAGTTCCGTCTAATGAGTTCACACGCGACCAGCTCATCCATTTAATCGAAGAGGAAATCCGCCGGCGTAATCCGAAGGCAATGCCGAGCGGCAACACCTTGAAGCGCGATGTTGATGTGTTCCTCCGCGCCTATATCCCGGCTAGGTCTTCACGCGGGACGGTCGCCGAGGACTCGCTTGATTGTCCTCTTGTTGAATTGCAGCTCATTGAGGAGGTCGCCGGCTCCGGGGTATTTCGGATACGGCGCGGGCCGAAAACGACCCTAAGCGATTCCATGTTTGTCTATGCCCTCATTGATTTCTGGGATCGCACGTCTCAGCTGGATACCCTGGCTTTCACTGAGGTTGCATATGGAAAGGGAAGTCCGGGTATCGCGTTCAAGCTGGATGAGAACAGCCTGGCAGAGCGGTTAGATCGGCTGGAACGGGTAACAAACGGAGACCTGCTCTACACCGAAACCGCCGGCCTCAAGCAAGTCTATCGCAAAAGGCGTCGGCAGAAATTTGAGTACCTTGAAGCGTACTACCAAGAAACCAACACCTTGTTTGCCGTAGGAGCCTAGCAACTTGCAACTAAGCGAACTCATCACGGTCGCCCCTCGCTATACCCGTGCAATCAACTTAGAGCGAGATGCCGCCACGCCTGGCGCGATTGACGGCTACACCGTCACCATTACCGCCCACGAATTTCTTAACCGACTGGCTCAATCGCTGACTGCCCCGGCTGGACACCGCGCCTGGACGCTAACCGGGCCTTACGGGTCGGGCAAATCAGCCGTCGCCCTCTATCTCGCCAATCTTTTCAGCCCCTCGGCTACTGCTGGAAACAAGCTTGCGCGTTCGATCCTGAAAGAGCAACAGCCCGAAATGTTCCAGCTCCTCTTTGGCGGCGGTGCTAAGGCGCGCGTCACCAAAGAAGGGTTTTGCCCGATTCTGATTAGCGGCGCTCCCGAGCCGCTGCTTGGGGCGCTGCTGAGGGCCTGCTACCGCGATCTACGCCCGTTCTACGCGACTTCAGGCCGTCCCCCGGCTGCCCTCAAGGAATTGGAGAGCTACCGGGACGCTTATCAACAAGACAGGTCAGCGGTATCTCAATCGGACGTGGTGGAGGCGCTGGTGCGCGTCATCCAGCACTTACAGGAATCGGGCAAGGCGCGCGGCGTACTGCTCATCATTGATGAGTTGGGTAAGTTCCTTGAATACGGCGCACGCGACCCTGAAAACGGCGACATTTACGTTTTGCAGCAACTTGCCGAAGCTACCGCCCGCTTTAATCCGCCAAGTTTCCTGCTAGTAACAATCCTGCATCAATCCTTCGAGCGATACGCGGCTGATCTGCGGCCAAGCGTGCGCGAAGAATGGGCGAAGGTACAGGGGCGCTTTGAAGATGTGGCTTTCCAGGAGCCGCCAGAGCAGCTATTCAACCTAATTTCCTCGGCCATCAAACACGGCAAAAATAAAGCTATAAACGTACTAAAAAAACAGGCGAGGGAGCAGGCTGAAGAAGCAATCAAGCTCAAGCTACTGCCCCGCGGCATGTCGAAAGCGGAATTCATCGAAGCGGCGGAACACTGTGCCCCGCTGCACCCGCTGGCGGTACTAGCTCTCGTCCGCCTCAGTCGCAAGTTCGGCCAGAATCAACGCTCTCTGTTCTCATTTCTCAACTCCCGCGAGCCGCATGGGTTCGCCAACTTTCTTCAACAGGAAATCAGCGAAGACGCTGCGCCGTGCTTTACGCTCCCTGATTTGTACGACTACGTTGCCGAAGCGTTAGGCAGCGGGGTCGGCGTGGGCGAGGGGGCTACCCGATGGGCCGAAGTGCAAAGCTCTTTGGATAAGGCCGCGCAGTCTCCCCCGGATGAGATTGCTTTAATCAAGGCAATCGGGTTGATGTCTGCAGTCGGTGCTTATGGAGGCTTAAAGCCGAGCCGTGAGGTTCTGCAATTTGCCGTAGCGATGCCGGGGCGGTCATTCCAGAAGGCGCACCGGAGCCTCCTGCAAAACTCTCTCATCGTAGAGCGGAAACACAGCGGCACGGTGGCTCTGTGGGAAGGCAGCGACATTGATGTAGAGGAACGGCTGCGGGAAGCGGATCGGCGAGTGGCTGAAGGCGCAAGCCTGGCGCAAAAAGTAAATCAGCTTTGGTCGCCGCGGCCACTGGTCGCTAAACGGCACTCATTCCAGACTGGAACGCTGCGTTACTTCTCCGTCCGTTTCAGCGACGTGGCAAGCTTCTCAAAGTCTTTGGAAGTGCCGGCTGACGCCGACGGCCTTCTCCTGTATTGCCTGCCGAGCAATAAGAGTGATTTTGAGAGTCTAATAGAACTGGCGCGAAGCTCGAAGGTGCGCGAGCAGCTAGAGGTATTGATAGCCATTCCGCGCGAAGTAAATGCGCTGCGCGAGGCAATCAGAGAATTAGAGCTGTTGCAATGGGTCGGGAACAATACGCCGGCGCTGCAAGGCGATGCGGTTGCGCGCCGCGAGTTGCGCTCCCGCCTGGCGGCGGTGGAAGACCGGATCGGCGTGGAGCTTCAGCGCCTCTTTTCTCCCGACAGGCAAGCCGGCCAGAACACGCTTTGGTTTCATCACGGTATCAGGCAGGAAATCCCGACAGCCCGCACGCTGGCAAACTTTCTCTCTGCCATCTGCCAGGAAGTCTATCCGGCGACTCCTGTCTTGCGTAACGAACTGGTCAACCGGCGGCATCTCTCGACAGCGGCAGCGGCGGCACGCAGGAACTTGATTGACGCGATGATTAAGAACGGCGGGGAACAGCGCCTCGGCTTTGTGGGCACACCGCCGGAAATTGCTATTTATGCGTCGGTTCTTGAACACACAAAGATTCACCGGCAAGAAGAGACGGGTTACACCTTTGGAGAACCTCGCGGGGATGCCGGGCTGATCGCGGTTTGGCAGGGAATTAAAGAATTCTTCAAACACTGCGAGTTGCAACGGCATTCGGTCAAAGAACTCTTCGATCTACTACAGCGGCCTCCGTATGGCCTCAAGTTAGGCGTTATACCGATTCTCTTCTGCGCTGCCGCCTCGGCACATGACACAGAGATTGCTTTCTATCAAGAGGGAGCCTTCCTGCCGGAAGTTACGGCAGAGGTGTATGATCGCCTGATACGGTCGCCGGAAAAGTTTGAACTGAGAAGGTATCGGGTCGAGGGGGTGCGGCGCGAAGTGTTCCGGCTGATGGCCCAACTGTTCGGTAAAGAGGGTGAGCCGACCTCCGAACACTTAGTAACCATCCTGAAGCCGCTTTACCGCTTCTTTAATCGTTTGCCTCAATACACGAAGCAAACAAAAAACATTTCGCCCACTGCCACTGCAATTAAAGAGGCCCTGTTTTCATCCAAAGACCCGGACATACTGCTATTCAATGATTTGCCCCGTGCCTGCGGCGTAGAGCCGTTTCCAGCTAATGAGGCAGTCGTAGCTGACCAGCTAAACGCCTTTTTCAGCTCACTCAAAGGCGCTCTCATAGAGCTGCAAAGAGCCTACGACGATCTGCTGGTTGAACTGCAATCGCTCCTCTTCAAAGCATTCAACTTTGGGGAAGGGGAGGCGCGCGAAAGAATCAGGACGCGCGCCAAGGCACTCGTAGATCATTGTGTTGAGCCTCGTCTGAAAGCATTTGCCCTCCAACTGCAAGACGACTATGAGAACGAGGCAGCGTGGATAGAGGCCGTTGCCACTATAGTCGTTGGTAAAGAGCCTCGGCTGTGGAATGATACTGACCGCGCGCGTTATGAAGTCACGCTTGCTGACCTGGTGCGGAGCTTCCGGCACATCGAAGCGCTGGTGTTTGAAGAATCTGCCCGGCTCGAACAAGGCCGTAAGCCGGAGCATATTTTGAGAATTAGCGTCTCTGATCGTCACTCAAAAGATTTAGAGGCCGTGGTAGTAGTCGAGCCGCAAGACGGCTCCAAATATGCCGAGGCGGTCGTGCAACTAGACGAGCTACTGGCACGGCTCAAGCTGGCCGACAACCCGGAACTGGCCCTAGCCGCGCTGTCCTCGGTGTCGCAAAAATACCTTTCCGAGCTTATCGACCTGGGGCGCAATAAGGGTACAATGGACAGCGCCGGCGCAGAGAAGAAGGTAAGGTATGGGAAGTAAAGTACGTCATGTTCTGGGACTGTCGGGCGGCAAGGATAGCTCCGCGCTCGCCATATACATGAGGGATCGTGTCCCGGAGATGGAATACTATTTTTGCGACACGCAAAAGGAGCTGCCCGAAACCTACGAATACCTCGACCGTCTTCAAGCGTATCTCGGGAAGCCAATCATTCGCCTCAACGCAGAACGCGGCTTTGACCACTGGCTAGAAATGTATGGCGGTTATTTGCCATCCTCTCAAATGCGCTGGTGTACGCGCATGTTGAAGATAAAGCCGTTTGAAGAATTCGTCGGTGATGATCCGGTAATAAGTTACATCGGCATCCGGGCCGATGAAGACCGGGAAGGCTACATTTCACACAAGCCCAATATTACGCCGATATATCCGTTCAAAGAGGATGGTATTAGGGAAAGTGATGTGTTTGAAATTCTGCAAAATGCAGGAGTAGGGCTACCCAAATATTATGAGTGGCGCACGCGATCCGGTTGCTACTTCTGCTTTTTTCAACGCAAAGCAGAGTGGGTCGGCCTAATGGAACGTCACCCAGAGTTATACGAGAAGGCGAAGCAATACGAAAAATTCGATGAGGATCGCGGTGTGCGCTACACCTGGAGCAACAACGAAAGCCTCGCGGAGTTGGCTGATCCTGTGCGGATTGCCGATATAAAACGCAAACAAGAGCAGGCAGTAAGTAAGAAGAAAAAGGCTCAGCCGGGGCAAAAGCTTTACCAGATTTTCAATGCAACGCTCGATGATGAAGACGATACTGAGCCTTGCACAATTTGTACTACCTAGCAGAAACAAAAGATGCAATAGCTCCGCCTCCTGGCGCGAAAGTAGCTAATAACTCACGCTCTACTGAATGTTAGCTCAGTTTTATAAACATTTGATAGCTGGTTTCGGGCCATCTTCTTCAGAGGTTATGTCGGCGTGTAAATAAGAAATCCCATTTTGCTATTATTGAGCTAGCTTCATCACGAGACATGGCTGACACTGATTTTGCCAAACAAAGAGATGCTCTGTTAGGACGGTTTTCTAAAGAGACCCAATTCACGCTCGATTGGTTCCCTGAATATGTAGAGGACTTTCCTAAAGCGTTAGAGAAAATTACCCATCCTATACAGTGGGAAAGCTGTAAGTTTGTCGCTGCTGCAAAAAATACAATTCCAAAGAAATTCGGCGTTTATTGTTTTTCAGTTGATTTGGGTGAACCATTCCCTAAGAAACTTCATTTACCACTCTATGTTGGTAAGGCCTCAGAACAATATCTCTCTGAAAGATTCGATGATTACTTAAAAGATCAGAAGAATGTTAAAGCGCGAGAGAGAATTGTTCTTATGCTTAATAAGTGGCAGAACCGGCTGACGTTCTGGTGGGCAGTAATACCGAAAGTCTACGTGGACGTGGTAGAACAGCATTTAATTATGTGCTGTAGGCCACCGTGCAATACCAGAGAATACAGTAAGGAAAAATTCTGGGGCAAAGCGTTCGACTAAAACGACAACGTAAGGAGAAATAAATATGCCTGACTACGTACCGGCCCTGAGAGCGCAAATGGGCGATTGGACTTACTACGTTACAGTTATGAAGCTCGGTAAGATTGCGCGTGAATGTAGATTGGCAGAGGAAATTTCTACTCATGCGGATTTAGATAACGTCATCCAACGCGCACTAGAAGACCGTGTTAATAGAGAGATGGTGCCATATCTCCTAAAGGAGAAACAGCGTTTTTATGGTGCTTTGGTTGTTGCTGTATATGGGGGTGATCCTGAATTCTCGCCAGTTAAAGTCGAAGAGCATGAACTGTTAGACGACACCAATAAATCTACCTATGGATTTGGACTCCTCCGGTTCGACGGTAGCCAAATCTACTATGCCCTCGATGGACAACACCGTCTTAAATCCATTCAAGAGGCAATTAAAATTGACGCTGATCTGGCTAAGGAAGAGATTTCAGTAATCATCCTCAAGCATGAAGAAACCAAAGCGGGTATGCAGCGGACGCGGCGGCTGTTCTCAACCTTAAATCGTCGAGCCAAGCCTACTTCTGCCGGCATGAACATCGCTATTGATGAAGACGATAGCGTAGCGGTCGTTACCCGCCGCTTGGTCAAGGAAAACAAATACCTCAAAGAATTAGTCTTGGCCGATATAAAGTCAATTAATTCCAAACAGCTAAACCCCAGCAAGAAAAATGATTCTTACATAACTACATTGGCTGGCTTGTATGAAACCAATGAAACTTTACTCAGCGGTTTTGATGGTGGACTCAATGTTGATAAAGAGTTCAAACAGTTTCGTAGGTCATACCAGGAAATAGATTCCTACTATGCCTACCTAGAAAACATTTGGATGAAATTACTAGAAACGTGTCCGGGCTTTGATGCGGTGCTTGCTGGCAAAAAAACTCCTGGTGATCTTCGTAAGCGCCAAGATGAAGAGGGTCATACAGTTCTAGGGGATGATGGTAAGCCTATTGCTGGCGGCAATGTTTTCGCTCGTCCGATGGGTCAGTTCGTCATTGCTGAGGTGCTTAGGTCTGTGAGTATCAATGGGAAGTCAGTTGAAGATGCAATCGACACTATTATGTCGGAAATTCCAATGGACATAGATGAAGCACCATGGGTGAATGTGATTTGGAATCCTGCGACTCAAAACATTCAAGGCGGTAAAAAAGAGCGAAAGCTTTTGGTCTCCTTAATCAGTTATGCGCTTGGTTTGAAGGGCGCTCCTAAGATCAGAGAACTCAATAGAGCCTACCGTGATATTAGTGGGAACAAACGTGCTATGGCACTCCCACAAATTGAGTGGTCTGGAAGTGAGGATGGGGAGCCAGATGCCGATGGAACTATTGGTGAAGAGCAGGATTAAGAGGAAAGCTAATCCGTTCTAACACCTCACAGAGCAAAATACGCAGACGGAGAATAGCAGTGCACTTTAGGTATTTTCATTGGACAACAGAAAAATTGAACGATCTCTGCACTAGCATTGATCCCAAACCTCAGTACCAGCGTGGCGACGCCTGGGATGACAAGAAAAGATCACTTCTAATCGATTCTATCTTGAGCAATTTTGATATTCCCAAAATTTATCTCCGTCATGCTAAGAATATCAGCCCATTTGACTATGAAGTTGCCGATGGTCAACAGCGCCTGAAAGCAATCTGGCGGTTTCTCGCTGATGAACTAACGCTACAAGGAATGCCGTGGCAAACTCACTTAAATGGAAGGGTTTTTTCTGAATTAAATGATAGTGAGAAGAAGCAAATACTACAGTACGAACTGGTAACGACAGTTGTTTATAGTGCCACTAATGATGAGATCAGAGAATTATTTAGGCGTCTTCAATTAGGTACGAGACTAAACCCGGCGGAGATTCGTAATAGCATAGCTAGTGCAGTAGGCAATGAAATTCGTGCAATGGCAATCACTCATCCATTTCTTAAGAATAGTCCCTTTTCAAGTACTCGCTATAAGTACGACGATCTTGTGGCTCACGCTTTCGCCATTGTGATTTATAAACGCGACCGCAATCTTAAGGCATCTGATCTCAAAGATATGTATATTGAATATGGGAAAAAAATTGATGGAAGTATTTCAAAAAAGGTCAATGAGGTACTTCATTTTTTAGATAGCGTACAACACAGCCAACCGCGTTGCATTAAAACCAAATGGGGCTTCGTAGATTTGGTGGGTGTAATGGCAAAACGAAACCTTACAAAGCTTTCAGCACCTGCGGTCGCCGACGCTTATGTTAACTGGGAAGAGGAGAGAGCTGAGAAGATGTCCGATCTTCCAACTCTTGCTAAGGCTCGAACTGGAAGCAGGGCGCGTAAACTTTACGATTATATAACTGCCTTCCAAAGAGAAGGAGCAATAAAGAAAAATCTAGAGACGAGATTTCAAATACTTAACTCAATTCTTCCGAGGTAATCAATATGACTAACCCTCCACCCACATCGCCAGTTCCGGCAGTTCCAGAAGATTTGAAAGATGCCATAATTAAAGGTCGGTGTGCGGCCTTTATTGGTGCTGGACTCTCAGTTAGTGCTGGCTATCCAAAATGGGAATCTCTAATCACAATTCTAATTACAAAAGCTGCGAACAAAGGATACATTGACCCAAAGAAGAAAAGTGAACTTGAGAGTATGACAAAAACCGCCAGCAAATGGCTGATGGTAGCGCAAGAATTAACCGACTCGTATGGTCAAGCAATATTTCACACTGAGTTAGTTACACTCTTTGAATCAATTGGCGCTACGCCGACTGCGGCTCATATATTAATAACTGAAATTCCATTTCAGTTTGTCGTGACGACAAACTATGACCAGTTAATAGAAAACGCTTATTTCCCTAAATTCAATCGTATTCCAAAAATCTTTACCCATGCAGATGTTTCTGACTTTGCAGACTCGCTATGGAAACAGGACTTCTTTATCCTCAAAGCGCACGGTGATCTACAGAAGAAAAGCAGTATAATTCTTACGGAAAAAGACTATAGAACAGTCATCTATTCTTCAAATGGTTATAGGTCTCTGCTTGCAGCAATATTTACTACAAAAACCATTTTATTCTTAGGAGTTTCACTTAGCGACCCTGAGCTTCATTTGCTTCTTACTTCTCTTCATGATGCCTTTCATGGCTCTGGCCCGTACCACTATGCTCTAGTATCTAAGGATGAGTTTAACGACACTGAAGCTGCGCTTTGGCGCAAAAATTTCAATATACAATGTATGATTTATGAACCGAGTAAAGGCCACCCTGAAGTAGAAACATTTCTCAAAAATCTTAAAGACGAAATTACTGCTGTCCCCTAAGATATTTACGTTCTGAGTACAATTAAAAAATGCACAGGGAGAAGCAACCCTTTCCAACATTGACTATTAGCTTCCTAGAAGCGTGGTAACTTAGAAAAGTGTTTGCGCGCTTTCTCAGCGCGTGAGGCTTAAACACCTCTGCCCGCCGCCGCGCGGGCGGGGTCGGAGGTCGCCGGTCTCTCTGTGCTGGCGCAGCATCTTCTTGATGAAGGTCTGTCCGACGCCGAACGAGGCGGCGACCTCTTCGATGGTCGAGTCGCTGCGCGCGACGGCGGCGACCACTTTCTGCCGGAGGTCTAAAGAGTAGGCACGCATAAGCCGTTACCTTACTCTTGAACATCGGTCGCGCTCAACTGAACTGCGCTATCTAGGCGTCTTGTAGCCTCAGCGGATCAGATTTATCTCTTCACACAAGACGAATTAAACCCTGATGGCGTTAAACACAAATCACGTAAAACACGTAAAACGTAGTACGCAACTTTATTTTGCGGTACGCAACTTTATTTTGCAGTACGCAACTTTATTTTGCTGTCACAACACATCAACACAACCTAGAACAATTGGAACTTAATGGTCAGATATTTCTTCGGGTTCTGACGGAAGTCGTAGATGAGCTTGACGGACTCGGCAGAGAGCTGGTTGACGTTGTTGTAGAGCTGTTCATCGGTGAGGAGCTTGCCGGCGGTGCCTTCGCCGCGCTGGACTCCAGCGACGACATTGTCAATGCGCTCGGCGGTGGTGTTGAAGCGCGCGATGGCGGCGCGCGCGTCGTTGTAGATTCCCTCGTCGGTGAGGAGCTTGCCGGCGGTGCCGCGGCCCGCGTGGAGGTCTGCGACGATCTGGTCTATCTGGTCAACCGAGCGGTTGAGGTGAGAGATGGTCGTGCGCGCGTCGTTGTAGAGGGCTTCGTCGGTGAGGAGCTTGCCGGCGGTGCCGCGGCCCTTTTGGAGGTCGGCGGCGATCTGTTGCAGAGACTGGGTGACGCTGTTGAGATTGTTGTAGAGCTGTGGGTCGTTGACGAGTTTGCCGGCGGTGCCCTGTCCGGTCTGAATCTGGCGCACGAGGTCGTTCGTGGCGCGCACTGTCGCGTTCAGGTTGTTGTAGAACGCCTCGTCGTTGACGAAGCGACCCAGGCTGCCCTGGCCCTGGTTGACCTTAGTGGCGATGTCTGTGAACTGCGCGGAGAGCTTATTGAGCTGCTCGACCAGCTCGTTGCCGGACTCGGTCAGCGCCTCGACGCTGCCCGGCTGCGTGCCCTGCTGGAGGAGTTGCCCGTCGTGCACCTTCTGACCGAGCGAGGTTCCCGGCGTGACGTTGATGACCTTGTCGCTGCCCAGAAGGCTCGGCGAGCCGAGCTGCGCCTTCGAGTCTTCGCGGATGAGTTCGTTGGCGGGCCTGCCGTTGATCTCGCCCTTGATGGAGAAGGTCGTCTCGACCTGCGGCGCATTCGGGTCGGGCGAGGGCGGGAGCAGCTTCACGTCGTCCACCTTGCCGATGGTCACGCCGGCGAGCCGCACCTCCGAGCCGGGCCGCAGCCCGTCGCCGCTCAGGAAGCGCGCCTTCAGATGCAGCTTGGTGGAGAAGGGCGAGATGTCGCCCGACGCGTTCAGGATGAGGAAGATGAGGACGGCGATGGCGATGATGACCAGCAGGCCGACGCGCACCTCGCGGATTCCCACCCTCTTATTGGCTGAAGGCATAACGTAACGAGGAAGAAGGCGGAAGGCGGAAGGCGGAAAGCGCGGCTGACGGGCAGCCGTTTCGCTCTCTAACCTTCATCCTTCATCCTTCATCCTTCATCCTTTCTTCAGTGTCCGCGGATGAACCGCTGGATGTAGGCATCCTCGGTCTTGTGCAGCGACTCGTCCGTGCCCTCGAAGATGATCTGGCCGCCGCGCAGCATCAGAACTTTGGTGTTGATGAGGCACAGGCGCGACCCCTCTTCCTCGAAGACGATCTCGCCGTGGTCGTCAACCACAGCGTACTCCGAGGTCAGGTACCTGACGTTGTTCATCTCGTGCGTGACGAAGATCGAGGACACGTCTTCGAGGTCGCGCAGCTTGATGGCGAGTTCGCAGATGGTGCGCGCCGTCGGCGGGTCGAGGCCCGCGGTCGGCTCGTCGAAGAGGACGATCTTCGGGCCGCCGACGAGCGCCCGCGCGATGCCGACCCGCCGCCGCATGCCGCCCGAAAGCTCAATCGGCATCTTGTCAATAGCGTCTTCGAGGTCAACGAAGCGGAGCATCCGCCGCACCTCCTGCTCAACCTCTGCTTCGGGCACGCCCTGCTCGTGCAGGCGGTAGGCGACGTTGTCGTAAACGGAAAGCGAGTCGAAGAGCGCGCCCTCCTGGAAGATCATGCCGATCTTCTTCCGCACGCTCATCATCTGCGCCTCTGTGTAGTCGGTGATGTCCTCGCCGTCAACGAGCACGCGGCCTGAGTCGGGCTTCAGAAGGCCGAGGATGAGCTTGATGGTCGTTGACTTGCCGCCGCCCGACCCGCCGAGGATGATTTTGGTCTCGCCCCTGCGAACCTTGAAGTTGAGCCGGTCGAGAATTACGTGGTCGTCGAAGGCCAGGGTCACGTCGCGAAACTCGATGGCCGGGATAATGCGCTCGCGGTCGTCAACCTCGTGGAAGGTTGACTCGGCGGCGGCGTCGCTCACCCCGCCGCGGATTTCTCCCTGCGGGTCGTACTCCTGGACTTCGACTTCGGCGGAAGACATGTTCGTCGGCTCGTGGCTCTAAGCTTGCATCCCCAGAATAACCTGAAGCGCCTTCGTAATAAAGAAGTCGGCGATGATGACGAGTATCGAGGCGGCCACGACCGAGGTCGTCGTCGAGCGCCCGACGCCGACCGTCCCGCCCTCCGTGCTCAAGCCCTGCCGGCACGCGACCACCCCGATGATGAGCGCGAAGCAGAAAGACTTGGCGAAGCCGCCGACCAGATCGTCCGTCGTCAGCCCGCGCCAAGCCGACGAGCTGAACGCGCTCGAAGAGATGTTGAAGAGTTGGGTCGAGACGATCCAGCCGCCGCCGATGCCGACGGCGTCGGCCAGAAGCGTCAGCAGCGGCAGCATCGTGGCGAGGGCCACGAGGCGCGGGGCGACGAGCTTTCGCACCGGGTCTGTCCCCAGCGCCCGCATCGCGTCTATCTGCTGCGAGACGACCATCGAGCCGAGTTCGGCGGCGATTGCCGACCCGACTCGGCCCGCGATCATCAGCCCGGCCAGAACCGGCCCCAGCTCGCGCACCAGAGAAGTCGAGACCAGTTCCCCGATCTCGTCCTGCGCGCCGTAATATTTCAGAGTCGGGTAGGATTGGAGCGCGAGCACGCCGCCCGTGAAGAAGCCCGTGAGGAGAATAATCGTCAGCGAGCCGACGCCGATCACGTCCATCTGCGTAATCATCTCGTTGATGTACGCCGGACGACGGAAGAGCCTCCGCGCGGCGCGCGCCGCGAGCAGGGTCGTCTCCTGAACCTCAAGCAGGGCGCGCAGTGCGAAGTTCATGCGAGCAGTCGGATACCGTGCCGTAGTCTCGTCCGAGCTGGAGATGTGCCGACCGGCCCCGCGCCGTGTGCGAATTAACTCTCAGGCGTGGACAGCGTTAGTCGCACCTTACGTGCGAACCGAAATTCTGTGCGGTCAGCAAAAAAGCGAGCAGGCTATGATGTGCAAAAAAAGGCGGGTGCGTCAAGCCGAAAAGCCTTGAGCCGCTAAACGTAAACCCAAACCGGAAAAATACTGAGCCGTGAAGCGTGAGCCTCGGCACGCTGAGGCCACACGTCACGGCTCGCGGTTCAAGGCTTGGCGAGTTTACGGCGCTGCGCGGGGGCGGTCTGCGCGCCGTTCGTCTTTTCGGCGGGCGCGCCGGGGCGCTGGTTGAGACGTTGCTGGCGATTCCCGTTGTTGCCGGGGGGCTTGACCTGCGGGTTGACGCCGCGGTTGAGCTGCCTCTCGATGCGCTGTTCGCGACGCGCTTGCTGGCGGATGTAACGGAACTGCTGCAACTGTTCGAGCGTGAGCACGCGGCGCACGCGCAGCTCGGTCTGCGCGCGCAGACGCACGAGCGCGGCCTGAGCCTCGGCCACGTCGCGCGCGCGTTGTTCGATCAGTGCCTCATCAACCGTGTCCGAGTAGATCGCCTCGTCGAGCGCGCGCCGCGCGCGGTTGAGCCGCTGCGTAAGCTCCCTCGCCTGCGGCACGCTTTCGCCCTGAATCGCGCGCATCTGCCCGACCTGTTCGGTTGACAGGTTGAGCTGCCCCAGCACGGTCGCAGGGTCGTTCGGGTTAGCCTGCGCCGTGCCTTCCTGCGTCTGCGAAGGCGTCGCCGCGGGGGTTTGCGCGCGAGCGCCCGGAGCGTTGAAGACCAGCAGGGCGAAGACGAACCCGCACCAGACGGCAGAGAGGGATTTGCGGGTCAATGCTTTCATCGTCGAAAACCTCAAACCGGCTTCGGGCAGAGAAGGGAAGCGATCAACGCTTTCGGACGGGCCGCAACAATCTGCCTCGCCGAAGGCTCTCAAACACTCCTCTTTACTGAGGAGTGTTGACTGCGCCGAGCAGGTCGGTGAGCCGCGGCACTCTCTCCTCCCTCGGAGAGAAAGGATCAACCTCTGCGAGCTGAGCACCCCGCGAGCTGCCGGGAGCAGATCGCCGCGGGCTTTGCTGACGAGCCACAGTCGCGCCGCCGCGTGTGGCAGACCGCTGCTGCCTTAAAGCGGCTTCGAGGATGCCGACACGCCCGTTATTATCGGCCTCCCATTTGGCACGCGCGGCGGCCACCTCGCGCTCAGCATTCTCTTTGAGGAGGGCGTTGAGCTGCTCCTGCGTGTAGCCGGTCTGGACGGGCGTCTGAATGACCCTTTCCTTCTCAACGACGCGCTCCTTAACGCCAGTCCTGAAAGCGAGGCCGTTCGAGTCCCAACGAACTTCCGTCCGTGCGAAAGTAAGTGCGGCCAGCACACAGACGACGAGCGCCGCGGCCAACGCCCCCGCCTGCATCCACAGCGGCGAGAGCGAGAAGAACTCGCGCAACGCGGCCCACGCCGAGCGCCTCTGCTCAGGCGCGCGACGTGAAGCGGCGACGGGCGTCAATGCTTCGCCGAGGTCGAAGGAAGGTACTGTGCTCAGCGCCCCTGCCTTCCACTCGCCGACGGCCCCGCGCACGACTCCGAAGGCGGCCAACTCGTCGCGGCAGATGGCGCAGTTGGCGAGGTGCTGCTCGAACGCCTTCGACTCGCCGGGCGTGGCCTCGCCGTAGAGATACGTGACGAACTCCTGCGCGCGTTCGCAGTCGCGCGGATTCGCGCCGTTGTTCAGGCCCGTGACGTTAGACTTCTCGTTCATCCTGGGGCAACCTCCAAATGAAATCTCTCAAGCCGCATGCGCAACTGCCTCAGCGCCGTGTAGAGACGGCTCTTGACCGTGCTCAAAGGAATCTGGAGCGCGTCGGCTATCTCCTGAAACGTCAAATCCTCGAACTCCTTCATCACGACCACCTCGCGCAACTCCGGCGGCAAAGAGGCGACGGCTTTCCTGACGGCCTCCGTCCGCTCCTTCGCTTCGGTCGCGCGCGCCGGCGAAGCACGCTCATTCGTCGCCAGAAAACTCTCGCCCGCAAACTCGACCTCGTCCTCAATGCTCGTCTCCGAGCGGACGCGCGCGCGGCGCTGGCGCGTGATGCACTGGTTGACCGCGATGCGGTGCAGCCACGAAGAGACTTTCGCCTCGCCGCGGAAGCCTTGCAGATTCCGGTAGGCCGCGATGAAAGTCTCCTGCGTGGCGTCGCGCGCGTCCTCGTATGCGCCGAGGATGCCATAGGTCAGGGCGTAAATTTTCCGCTCCCAGCGGCGCACGACTTCCCCGAAGGCCGCTTGGTCTCCGGCCAGCGCGCGTTCCACCAACTGCTCGTCGGTCGTCAACGTCTCTCCAACAATCGGGCGAGCCTCAGAATTTTAAGCGCCGGCACCGCGCGCTCAATGGTTTAGACGTAGCTCCATGCCCGTTAGTCTGTAAAAAGTCGAGACCGCGCCGCCCCCTACGGCTTTCCGGTAGGACGGGCGTCCGGTGAAGAAGGCGATTTCCGCCAAAGACGCCTGCAAGTCGCCTTTATACATAAAAATCAACGGGTTAAATAAAGACAAACATTGACAACACCGCCGTCGGTTCGTACTATAAATTCAGCGTGCCGCTTTTTAGTAGTCGGCTCGCGCCGGTGTTTACAGAGCACCGCACGCCCGACCCGATTCTACCCGTTCGTTCATAGTTTTTCTCCTTAAATGTTCGACAAACTTCGCCGCGTTCGTCTGCTCTACATCGTCCTTGGGACGCTGCTCGTCGTCGGGCTTCTGCCGCTGTGCATCGTCGGTTGGATGCTCTCCGAACGCAGCGCCACCGAGCTGCGTTCGGTCGAAGGACGCTATCAGGCCCAGCTCGTGCAGGACAAGGCGAGGCAGATCGAGCTGTTCGGTCAGCGTTACCGAGAGGTCGTGACGGGGCTGGCGCGCGCCTTCGAGCTGACGGGTGGGGTCGGCGTGCTCGGACACGGCGGAAGCGACGAGCGATTTCAGAAGGTGGTCGAGGGAGACCGAAACCTCGACGCGCTCGCCATCCTGCCCGTGGCCGGGACGCCGCACATCGCCTACAAGCCGGACGCGGCCACGCGCGAGGAGGTCAACGCGCGCGTCAACGTGGCGCTCGCGAACATGAATGGGCCGGGCGTGCGCATCAGCGGCCCGCACCTCATACGTTCGAGTCAGGAGATGGCGCTGACCATCGCCGCGCCCGTCATGGGCGGCAGCGATTCGAGCGAGGTGGTGGCGGCGGTCGTCGCCGTCGTCTCGTTCCAGGATGTCTTCGCGTCTGTTCAGCAGGCGACGCCGTTGAGCGAGCGCGAGCTTTTGGAGCGCGGTCTGCCTGTGGTCTTCGTCGTCAACCAGGATGGTCGCGCCGTCGCCCACCCGGACGCGCGCATCGCCTTCGCCGAACGCTCGATGACAGACTTGAAGGTCGTGCAGGACTGGGCCGCGACGGGCAGGCAGGTGAAGTCTGCGCTCGCGCCCTTCAACGCGCAGCGCGACGGGCGCGAGGTCAGGATGCTCGGCGCTTACGCGACCGCACGGCTCGACGACGACGCGCTGCTCGGCGTCATCGCCGTGCAGGACGAGCACGCCGCGCTCCAGTCCGTCACGGACATGCGCCGGCAGACGCTCTACATCAGCCTCTTCGCCGCCAGCTTCGCGCTCCTCATCGGCTTCCTCTTCGCCAAGCAGTTGACGAACCCCGTGCGCGATCTGGCCGAAGGCGCACACCGCATCGCGGGCGGCGACTTCACGCGGCGCATACACGTTCGCAGCCGCACGGAGCTGGGCGAGCTGGGCGAGTCGTTCAACCTGATGACTGACCGGCTCGAAAGCTACATCGAAGACCTGCGCCGCGCGGCTGAAGAGAACCGCGCGCTGTTCATCGGCACGGTCAAGGCTCTGGCCGCGGCGATTGACGGCAAAGACCCGTACACGCGCGGCCACTCGGAGCGCGTCGCACGCTTCTCGCTCGCCATCGGCGAACGGCTGGGCCTGCCGGACGAGGAGCTGGAGAAGCTCCGCATCAGCGCGCTCCTGCACGACGTGGGCAAGATCGGCATTGACGACAACATCCTGAAGAAGCCCGCGGCGCTCACGCCCGCAGAGTTCGAGATCATGAAGCAGCACCCGCAGAAGGGCTTCAAGATCATGTCGCAGATTCCGGCGATGCGCGACTTCCTGCCCGGCATGTACATGCACCACGAGATGATTGACGGCAACGGCTACCCGCAGGGCTTGAAGGGTGAAGAGATTCCGATGCAGGCGCGCATCGTCTCGGTCGCCGACACCTTCGACGCGATGACGACCGACCGTCCTTACCAGAAGGGGATGAGCCTCGAAGATGCCGTCGCGCGCGTCAAGACCTTCGTCGGCACGCGCTACGACGAGCGCATCGTCGCCGCGCTCGTCGAGGCGTGCGAGACGGGTCAGATCACGCCGGGCCGCGTCCGCCTCTCCAAGCGCACGCAGGAACTCTCCAAAGTGCCGCGCCAATCACATCCGGTGCGGGCGCAAAGCTCGCCGCTCCCGAACCAACCGGCTACGGCTTAAGCCTCAAATCAACATCAGGGCGAGAGACAATAACTGCCGCATCGTTTTGCCGCGATGCGGCAGACGTTTATAATCTCAAACTTTGAATCAAGCTTTCATACGGCAAAGGCGTTAATCAATCACATGGGACTTTTCTGGAGACGCAAAAAAGAGGATCGCTACGTCACGCTCGGCCTGAGCGAGGCCGCGGCGGAGCGGGCCGCGGAGAAAAAAGAAGAGGAGGCCCGCGCGCCTCTCGAACCACCCGCGGGCGCAGCCGCCCACGCCGCGCTTGAGCCGATAGTCAACCCGCCCGCAGTCGAGCCTGTGCCCACGGGCGCGACGCCGACACCGCAGCCCGCCGCGGAGACGGGATTGACCGGGGCGCGCAAGGAGGAAGTCATCGAAAGCCTTCGGCCTGCGAAGAGCGCCGCGCCGCCCCCGCCCCTCGAAGCCTCACGCGAGCGCGCGTCTGTGCCGCCTGAGCCGCGCGCGGCGCAACCCCAACGCACGGCAGCGCCCGTGCGTTCGTCCTTCTCCTCCTCGATTCTCGGCCTCGACCGCTCGGCGGAGGAGTTGCAGGCGGAGGTCGAGGCGCTAGAGCAGACCTACGCCGCGCGCTTCTCGCGCGCCATCGAGGCGACGCGCGAGTCTCTGTCCGAAAGGATTGACACGGTCTTCCAGAACCGCAAGCAGATAGACGCCGAACTTCTCGACGAACTGGAAGAGGCGCTCATCGCCGCAGACATCGGCGTCACGACCACGCTCGAAATCCTCGACAAGGTTCGGCGCGCAGTCACGCGCAAGGAGATCGGCGACATCGCTGCGCTCAAGGCCGCGCTCAAGCACGAGCTGCTCTCAATCCTTCAGGAGTCGGAGGCGAAGGGTGTGGCAAGCGAGGAGAGCGTGCCCGAAACGGTCGCGCCCTATGTCATCATGGTGGTCGGCGTCAACGGCGTCGGCAAGACCACGACCATCGGCAAGCTCGCGCAGCGCATCAAGGCCGAAGGCAACGATGTGCTCATCTGCGCGGCAGACACCTTCCGCGCCGCCGCCTCCGACCAGCTCGCCATCTGGGCCGAGCGCACAGGCGTGCCGCTCATCCAGCAGAAGTCGGGCACAGACCCGGCGGCTGTCCTCTTCGATGCGCTCAAGGCCGCGAAGTCGAGACGTTCGGACGTGCTCATCGTGGACACCGCCGGGCGTCTGCACAACAAAGCGAACCTGATGGCCGAGCTTGAGAAGATGAAGCGCGTGGCGGGCCGCGAGGTCGAGGGTGCACCGCACGAGACTTTGCTCGTCCTCGATGCCGTGACGGGCCAGAACGGGCTGGAACAGGCGCGGCAGTTCCTGAAGACCGCGGGCGTCACCGGCATCGTGCTCACCAAACTCGACGGCACGGCCAAAGGCGGCATCGCCGTCGCCATCTCGAAAGAGTTAGGTCTCCCGATTCGCTACGCGGGCATCGGCGAGAAGGTTGACGACCTCGTGGTCTTCGACCCTGAGCAGTACGTCAACGGACTCTTCGCTTAAATCCAGTCTGGAGTCCGGAGTCCGGAGTCTGGAGTCAAACAGCAAGCGCGCGGGCAGCTTTCCATCATTGTCTTTGCGCTTTGCGAACGACCTTCAGACTTCCTTCTCCCGCCTCTCCAGGCATCGTTCCGAGCAGATTTTGACTCCAGACTCCAGACTCCGGACTTCGGACTCCGACGCGCGCATGTTGGCGCGCGCGCTCGAACTGGCCGCGCGCGGGGCGGGGCAGGTGAGTCCCGGCCCGCTCGTCGGCTGCGTCATCGTTGGCTGCGACGGCGAGGTGGTCGGCGAGGATTTCTACGTTTACGAACGCGTGAAGCACGCCGAGACGCTGGCGCTCGAACAGGCCGGCGCGCGTGCGCGCGGCGCGACCGTTTACGTCACGCTCGAACCGCACGCGCACAAGGGCCGCACGCCGCCCTGCACCGAGGCGCTCATCCGCGCCGGAGTCGCGCGCGTCGTCGCCACCATCGAAGACCCGAACCCGCTCGTTTCGGGTCGCGGCTTCGCGCGCCTGCGCGAGGCGGGCGTCGCCGTCACGGTCGGCGTGCTTGAGCCGGAGGCCGCGCGTCTCAACGAGAAGTACATCCATTCGCTTCGACACGCACGCCCGTTCGTCCACCTGAAGCTCGCCTGCTCGCTTGACGGTCGCATCGCCACGCGCACGGGCGACGCGCGCTGGATCACGGGCGAGGAGTCGCGCGCGCGCGTCCAACACTTACGTCGCGAATACGACGCCGTGCTCGTCGGCTCCGGCACCGCTGCGGCTGACGACCCTCTGCTCACGGACCGCACAAGGCTCCCGCGGCGACGCCCGCTCCTCCGCGTCGTGCTCGACGAACGCCTGCGCCTCGCGCCCGGCTCGCAACTCGCGCGCACGGCCCGTGCGACTCCCGTCCTCGTCTTCACATCCGCATCGGCGGATGCAGGTAAGGTCGCGGCGCTGGAAGAGAGCGGCGTCGAAGTGTTGCAGGCGGCTTCGGGCGCGCGCGACCTCGTTCCAATTTTGGAAGAATTGCACCGGCGCGAAATTCAAGGGCTGCTCGTCGAAGGTGGCGCTAAGATCGCGGGCGCTTTCCTGCGCGCGGAGCTGGTCAACAAAGCGAGCTTCTTCATCGCGCCCCTCATCCTCGGCGGCGACGCCCTCGGCGCAATCGCCGGCGCGGGTGCGCTCGCCGTCGAAGAGGCCGTGCGCCTCCGCGATGTGGAGCACACGCGCCACGCCGACGACGTGGAAATCACGGGCTACTTAAAAGCCGTGAGCCGTGACGAGACGAATCGTCTCCTGTACCAGTCGCTGCCCGGTTAACGCTTCATCAGTCGCGTCTTTCTCTCATCACGGTTCACAGTTTACGGTTCACGGTTCACGATTTACGGCTCTTATGCTTCCACGCGCGAAAAAAAGGCTGGGTCAGAATTTTCTGGTTGACGAGAGCTTCGCGCGTCGCATCGTCGGCGCGCTCGCGCCGCGCGCGGGCGAGGCCGTCCTGGAAATCGGGCCGGGGCGCGGTGCTCTGACTTCGCCTCTGGTCGAGAGCGGCGCACGCGTCGTCGCCGTCGAGTTCGACCGAGGGCTGGCCGCGCCGCTGCGCGCGCGTTTCAGTGGGCGCGAGAATTTCACGCTCGTCGAGGCCGACGCGCTCCGGGTTGATTTCTGTTCCGTCATCGAGCCGGACTTGAGCGCGCGCGTCGTCGCCAATCTGCCGTACAACATCTCGACGGCAATCCTCCAGCGGCTCATCGAGCGACGGCGCTGCGTCTCCGAGATGGTCTTGATGCTTCAGCGCGAAGTGGTCGAGCGCATCACCGCGCCGCCCGGCTCGACCGAGCGCGGCTATCTGACTGTGATCGTCGAGGCGTACTGCGAGGCCGAGGCGCTGTTCGACGTGCCGCCCGGCGCATTCCGCCCCGTGCCGAAGGTCTGGAGCACGGTGGTTAGATTGCGCGCGCTCGCCGGAGGGCCGGGGGTTGGCGACGAGCCGCTGCTGTGGCGCGTCGTCAGCGCGGGCTTCGCGCAACGGCGCAAGACGATTCTTAACAACATGCGCGCCGCGTCAGGCGATTTGCGCGCCCGCGTCGAAGAGTCCGGCGGCGCGAGCGCGCTACTGGAAGCGGCGGGCGTCGAGCCGACGCGCCGCGCCGAAACGCTGACGCTCGACGAGTGGGCCGCCGTCGCGCGCGCGCTGGAAGGGCCGCCCGCCTCCCGGTGCGTGCAGGATTAGCGGCGTCCCCTGTGCTATACTCGCGGCTTAATTTTCCCCGTCTGTTTTGACTTGCGGCGGGCGCACGCGTCGCCGAGCCGGTATTGGAGAGAACCGTAAAGAAGTGAGTAAAGTTATCGAGCTGACCCCCCTCGGCGGACTCGGCGAGTTTGGGAGCAACTGTCTCGCGGTACGCTTCGGCGAGGACATGATCCTCGTAGATGTCGGCATGGGCTTTCCGGAAGAGAGCGCCTACGGCGTGGACGTGTGCATCCCGGACTTCGATTTCCTCGAACAGTACCGCGAGAACATCATCGCCGTTGTCCTCACACATGGACACGAAGACCACATCGGCGCGCTCCCCTACGTGCTGAAAAAATTCAACGTGCCCGTCTACGCCTCGCACTTCACGATGGGCCTCGTCGAGAGCAAGCTCGCCGAGCACGAGTTGCTGAGCGACGTGCTCCTGCATCGCGTCGAGCCGCGCGACGTGGTCGAGATCGGCGCGTTCGAGGTCGAGTTCATACGCGTCTCGCACTCGCTCATAGACTGCTTCGCGCTCGCCATCAACACGCCCGTCGGCACGATCATTCACACCGGCGACTACAAGGTTGACGAGACGCCCGTCATCGGCGAGCCGATTGACCTGCGGACGCTGCGTCGCTACGGACAGGAGGGCGTGCTCGCCCTCACGTCCGACTCGACTAACGCCACGGTGCCGGGCCGCACGCCCTCGGAGCGCGCGGTCATCCCCGACTTCGAGGAGATTTTCTCCGAGGCCGAGGGGCGCATCTTCGTCGCCGCCTTCGCCTCTTCGATCCACCGCCTGCAAATCGTCATTGACGTGGCGCAGCAGTTCGACCGCAAGGTCTGCGTGCTCGGTCGCTCGATGGTCAAGAACGTCGAGATCGCCGAGCGCCTCGGCTACCTCGACCTGCACGAGGGGATGCTCGTCTCTTTGCAGGCATCGCGGAAGTTGGACGACAGCGAGATCGTGTACCTCGTCACGGGGTCGCAGGGCGAGCCGCGCGCGGCGCTCTCGCAGTTGTCTTCGCAGTCCTACAAGGGTCTTTCGATTCAGGACGGCGACACGGTCATCCTCTCGGCGCGCATCATCCCCGGAAACGAGCGTTCCATCTCCCGGCTCATCGGCGAGATTTACAAGCGCGGCGCGGCAATCATTGACGAGAAGCGGCGTTTGATTCACGTCAGCGGCCACGCCTCGCAGGAAGACATCCGGATCATGACCGAGGCCGTGCGCCCGAAGTTCGTCGTCCCCGTGCACGGCGAGTACCGGATGCTCTACCGCCACAAGGAATTCCTGAAGAACCACTGCGACTTCCCCGAAGAGAACATCATCCTCATCGAGAACGGCGACGTTCTGGAACTCGACGGCGAGCGCGCCACCATCATCGGCAAGAACGAACTGGGCCGCACCTTCATCGGCGACTCCGGCTTCGAGGAGATTGATGGCGAGGTCGTGCGCGAGCGCCGCCAACTCGCCTACGACGGCGTCGTCACGCCCGTCGTCACCGTCAGCGGGGAGACGGGCGAGCTGGAAGGCACGCCCGAAATCGTCGCGCGCGGCGTCATCGGCCTTGACGGGGACGGCGACTCAGCCGACTTCCTCCGCGACATGCAGCGCGTCGTCGAGGACACGGTCAACGCCGCTTCGCGCGACGAACGGCGCGACACCTCGCTCCTGAAAGAGCGCGTCCGCGTCGGACTCAAACGCTTCATCCAGAAACAGAACGGCACGCGCCCCGTCATCATGCCCGTCGTCGTTCAGATTTAAGGGCCGTGACGTTCCAGCGAGCCGACCGGCATCGTTAATGCCAAACGCCGACGTTTCCGAACTGCTCAGCCGCGCGCGGGTCGAGGTCGCTCCCGCGACGTTCGTCGTCGCCGGACTGCGTCAGGAGGACTGGCAGCACCTGCTCGAAAACCCGGAGCTGAGTCCGCGCGCGGAATCAATCTTCATGCTGCTGCGCGACCCGTTCGAGGTGACGCTGCTGCTCGAAGAGGAGGACTGGCGCGCGATGCGTCATGCCGTGCGCGACGCGAAGTTTGAAGGCGGGTTCAGGCTGGTCACGCTCGATGTCGAGCTGCCGTGGAACGTCGTCGGATTTCTGGCGCGCGTGACTGAGATTCTGGCGGCGGAGGAGATTCCTGTGGGCGCACTCTCCGCCTTCTCGCGCGATCACCTTTTAATCAAGCAGGACGATTTGGGGAAAGCTCTGCGCGTCCTCGGCAGCCACGTCGCCGAGCTTTGTTGAGATGCCATACGTCTGGAAAGAAAAAGTCGTCCTCGTGACCGGCGCGTCGAGCGGCATCGGTCGCGCGCTGGCCGTGGAACTCGGAAGGCGCGGGGCGCGCGTCGGCCTGACGGCGCGGCGTGCAGATGAGTTGTTGAAGGTCGCCGCCGAGGTCGAGCGCGCGGGCGGCGAGGCGCTGGCTCTCGCGGCGGACGTGCGCAACGCCGAGGAGATGAAGGCAGTCGCCGTGCGCTTGCGCGAGCGTTGGGGCGGGACGGAACTGTTGATCGCCAACGCCGGGATGAGCACGACGACCTTCGGCGCACGACTCGAAGCGGGCGAGGCGGGCGAGGTGATCTCGATCAACGTCATCGGCGTCGTCAACAGCGTGGCCGCGGTGCTGCCCGACATGCTCGCGCGCGGGCGCGGGCATCTGGTCGCCATCTCCAGCCTCGCGGCCTACCGCGGCCTTCCGAAGTCGGGCGCGTACAGCGCGAGCAAGGCCGCCGTCTCGACCTTCTTCGAGAGCCTGCGCGTTGACCTGCGCGGGGAGGGCATTGACGTGACCGTCATCCACCCCGGTTTCATACGCACGCCGATGACCGCGAACCGGAAACGAAAGCTGCCCTTCCTCCTCGAAGTCGAGGACGCGGCCTGCCGCATCCTGCGCGCCGTCGAGCGACGCGCGCGCTCTTACGACTTTCCCTGGCAACTCGCAGGGTTAGTGCGATTAATGAAACATCTGCCCAACGCCGTTTACGACCGGCTCGCGTCGAACACTTCGTTCCGCGATTGAAGGCTATTGGCTATTAACTTTTAGCCGTTAGCTAAAACCAATAAGGCAGAGTTCCGGCTCACGTAAAGGTGAGCGTCCGGAGAAAGGTTTTCTTCCAAGTCGGACATTAAAAGCTAACAGCCAAAAGCTAATAGCCAACAGCTTAAAACCAATGAACATCCTTCAGGCCATCGTCCTCGGCATCGTGCAGGGGCTGACCGAGTTCATCCCCGTGAGTTCAACGGCGCATCTGGTCTTCGCGACGCGCCTGACGGGTCTGGCGCAGTCGCTCAGCGCCGAGCAGGTGACGGCGACGATTGCCGTCATCCAGTTGGGGACGCTCATCGCCGTCCTCGTCTACTTCGCGGAAGATATTTGGAACATCAGTCTGGCCTTCGTGCGCGACCACATCCTGCTCCTGCGCGGGCAGACGCCGCCGGGCGTGGACGGGCGCGGCCTGCTCGGCAGCCGCCTGTCGGTTGACGCCAAGCTCGGCTGGCTGATTATCATCGGCTCCATCCCCATCGGCGTCCTCGGCCTCCTCTTCAGGAAACAGATCGAGAGCACGTTCACGAAAAACCTCTTGGTGATCGCGACGATGATGGTCGTCGTCGCGTTGCTGCTGGCCGTGGCGGAGAAGGTTGGAAAGCGTGAGCGCGGCATGGAGAAACTCGGAGTGAGCGACGCTCTGATCGTCGGGTTCGCGCAATGTCTGGCGCTGATTCCGGGAGCGAGCCGGAGCGGCTCGACCATCATGGGCGGCCTCTTCGCGGGCGAGAAGCGCGAGACCGCCGCACGCTTCTCGTTCCTGCTTTCCATCCCGGCGGTCGGCGCGAGCGGGCTGCTCGAACTCAAGAAGGCCGTGCTCAGCCCGCCGCCGGGCAGCACCGTCCCGCTCATCGTCGCGACGGCGGTGGCCGGCGTTGTCGGCTACGCCTCGATCTGGTTCCTGCTGCGCTACCTCCGCACGCACTCGACCGGCGTCTTCATCGGCTACCGGCTCATCGTCGGCGCTCTCATACTCATCTTGCTCGCGTCCGGCTTCATTCAGGGCGATATTTAAAGACTCGCGCCGGGCCGCGCGTTCGGTTACACTAAGTTTCGCCCCTCCTGTTAACAGCAGCGAACTCTCCCAACGAATCGGAAGGGCGATTTTCACATGAGCGACCGAACGAACTCGGAGACGATTTCCCCATCACAGCGTCCACGCAGCCCGCGCGTGCCCGTCAACTTCACCGTCGAACTGGAAGGCGACGACGCCGACGGCAGACACTTTCAAGTCAACGCCGAAGCCGTGCGCGTGAGCCGCGGCGGCGCGACCATCGTCACGGACGCGCGCATGCGCGCCGGCATGAGCCTGCGTCTGACGCCCCCCTTCGGGCGCGCGCTCGAAGCCGAGGTCAACGGCGTCTGGACTGACGAGACGGACGGGCGACAGCGCATCGGCATCAGGCTCCTCGACCCCAACGGCTGGTTCGCCGAATGACAAAGACAAACGCGAGCGAGAAAGGGCCGGGCGCGCGTCGCTGGATTGTGCGCCGCGACGCCGATAGCCTCGCGCCCGCGCTCGCCGGGGCGCTCGGCGTCTCTTCGGTCGTCGCAGGCGTGCTCGCCGCGCGCGGCGTCTCTTCGGAAGATTCGGCGCGCGCGTTGCTGCGACCGTCGCTCGAACAACTCCACGACCCGCACCTGATGCTCGGCATGCGCGAGGCCGCCGCGCGCGTGCTCCGGGCCGTGGACGCGGGCGAGCGGATTCTGATTTACGGCGACTACGACGTTGACGGCACGACGGGGACGGTCGTCCTCCGGCGCGTGCTCGAAGTCCTCGGCGCGCACACGGGCTACCACGTGCCGCACCGCTTCACCGAAGGCTACGGCATCCGGCAGGACGTTCTGGAGCGCGCGAAGGCCGAAGGCTACACGCTCGTCATCAGCGTTGACTGCGGCATCCGCGCCCACGCGCCTCTGGAATGGGCGCGCGCCAACGGCCTCGACGTGATCGTCACAGACCATCACCTGCCCGACGAAGACGAGGGCGCACCGCCCGCCTTCGCCGTCCTGAATCCGAACCAGCGCGGCTGCGCGTACCCCGACAAGAACCTCGCGGGCGTCGGCGTCGCGTTCAAGCTCGCGACGGCGCTGCTGCGCGAGCGCGGTCGAGAAAGTTTAGTGTCCGGCTTCCTCAAGGTCGTCGCCATCGGGACGGTGGCGGACGTGGCGCAGCTCACGGGCGAGAACCGTTCAATCGTAGCGCTCGGACTCAGGGACTTGCACCGCGCGACCAATCCCGGCCTGCGCGCGTTGATGAAGGTCGCGGGCGTCGGAGACGGTCGCAGCGTGCGTGCCTTCGATCTCGGCTTCCGGCTCGGCCCGCGCATCAACGCGGCGGGGCGCATGGACGCGGCGCGCGCCGTCGTCGAGCTGTTCGAGACGAAGGACGCGGGCGAGGCCCGGCGGCTCGCCGAACATCTCGACGCGCGCAACCGCGAGCGCCGCGACGTGCAGCAGCAGGTGACGGAGCGCGCGCTCGCCGAGTTGGAATTCGGCGGGCCGACGGAAACCTCCGTGGTCGTCGTCGCGGGCGTGGGCTGGCACAGGGGCGTCGTCGGACTCGCCGCGTCGAAGATTTGCGAAAAGCTCGGACGCCCGGCAGTCGTCATCTCGCTCGAAGAGGACGGCACAGGGCACGGCTCGGCACGCAGCACCGAAGACTTTCACATGCTCGACGCGCTCACGGGCTGCGCCGACCTGCTCGAAGCCTTCGGCGGCCACGCGCATGCCGCGGGCCTCTGCGTCCGCCGCGAGAACGTCGCCGAACTGAGACGGCGTTTGAATGAGAACGCCGCGCACACGATTAGCGAAACCGACGGCGCGGCGTGCCTCGACCTTGACATGGAGCTTCCGCCCGAAGCCCTCTCGCTCGACCTGTGCGCCGAGCTGGAGTCGCTGGAGCCTTTCGGCGCGGGCTGGCCGCGTCCGGTCTTCTACACGCGCGGCCTGCGCGTCGTCGGCGAGCCGCGCGTCGTCAAAGAGCGGCACCTGAAGTTCAGCGTCAACACCGCGGGCGGGCGCGTGCACGACTGCATCTGTTGGGGCGGCGCGGAGCGCGTCACAGCAACGCCTCGCCCCGGCCAGAGCATCGAACTGGCCTACTCCGTCGAGGTCAACTGCTGGAACGGCCACACGCGTTTGCAGTTGGTCGTGGAAGACCTGAAGGTGGTAAATGGTCAATGGTAAATAGTGAATGGTCATTGAAGGCCGTCCGAGCCGAGCGGTAACTGTTCAAATCGGATAGCACTCAACGACTATTTACTATTCGCCATTGACCATTCACTAACAAAGATGCAAGAGATTCGACGCAGAAAAGTGGCGGGCATCGGGCTGCGAATCGCGGCCCCGAAGTTCGTGCGCGTGCTGGCGCTGGTGCTGCTGGCGTGCGGGTTGGCGGCGGTCGCCATCTCTTACTGGCGTCTGCGAGGTCACACGGAGTTCCGCCTGCGCCCCGGTCAGGCGCAGCTTTCGACGAAGGTCGTGGGCGACATACGCAACCTCGAACACCGCGAGATGAAGGGCGACCGGCTCTGGGTGGTTCTGACAGCCGACCACGACTTGCAATTCTCCGACGGCCACCACGAGCTTGAGAACGTCCACCTCGAAGTCTATCCCGAAAAGGGCGACCAGCCCGACAAGATCAGCTCGCAGCGCACGCTCACGAACGAAGACAACACGCAGTTCCTCTTCAACGGCAACGTCCAGATCGAGACGCGCGACCACCTCGCCGTGAAGTCCGAGACGGTCGAGTACGACGTGAAGACGGAGGTCGGCAACGTAACCACGCCCGTCAGCTTCGAGCGCGAGAACGTGTCGGGGCGGGCCGACAACGCGAGCCTCAACGGGAAGAGCAAGAAACTCGACCTGAAGGGCAACGTCGAGATAACGGTCAAGCCGGAAGCCGACGCGCAACAGCAGCCGACCCCCGCAGGCGTGCCGAAAATCAATCTGCGCGGTCTGCCCGTGACCGTCAAATCGGCGCAGGCTGACTTCGATCAGAACGCCCTGCAAATCACCTTCGGCGGCGGCGCGGTCGCCGAGCAGGGGCGAGACGTGATGAGCGGCGACACCTTGACGGGAAACCTCAGCGAGCAGAAGCGCGTGAAGTACATCGCCGCGCGCGGCAGCGCCTACCTGCGCTCTCTGAACGAGGGGCACGCCGCCGAAGTCTTCGCCGACCAGATAGATTTTTACTTCGACGAGAACCAGAAGCTCCAGAGCGCGCACGCGCTCCGAAACGTCCGCGCCAACACCGTGGGGGCCGACTCCGACGCGCAGATCGTCACGCAGCAGGGCGCGGTTGATCTCGACTTCGCCGTGCAGGACGACCACAGCGTCCTGAAGCAGTTGAACGCGGGCGAGCGGCCCATCGTCACGCTCTCCGCGCCGAAGTCGAAGGCCGCAGACCCGAAGGCCGCGAACAAGCGCCTGACCGCCGACGCCATCCGCCTCTACTGGCACCCGTCGGGGCGCGACCTCGAACGCGCGGAGGCCAACGGCAACGTTGAGCTTTTGGTCGAGCCGGCGCAACCCAACCCGGCGGCTGACCGCAAGACGCTCTACTCGACCGTCATGCAGTGTCGGTTCTACGAGGCGGGGAACCTCGCGCAGACCTTCACCGCGTCCGGCAACGCGAAGGCCGTCGTCGAGCCTTTGCAGCAGACGGAGAAGCGCGCGACGCGCACGCTCACCTCGCAGGAGATGGTCGCGCAGTTCGTCCGCGAGACGCAGGACATTGAGCGGTTCGACGCCACCGGCGACGCGCACTTCGAGGAGCGCGAGCGCACGCTCGCGTCACAGAAGATGACGGCCCTGTTCTCGCCTAACGGCGGCGCGCTCGAACGCGTGGACGCCACCGGCGACCCGAAGTACAAAGAGCAGGATCGGAACGGCCAGGCCGCGGCGATGTCTTACACCACGGGCGACGGCTTCGTCCGCCTGCGCGGCGGCGAGCCTGTCGTCTGGGACTCGCGCGCGCGGCTCAAGGCGACCGAGATTGACGCCGACACCATCAGCAAGGTCTCGAACGCGCGCGGCAAAGTGCTGACGACTTACTACAGTCAGGAGCAGACGGGCAGGGCCGCGCCCTTCAAAAACGTGAAGAGTCCGGTCTTCATCGCCTCGGCTGCCGCAGAGTTTCAGCACGACGCCGGAATAGGCATCTACACCGGCAACGCGCGCGCATGGCAGGACGACAACTTCGTCAAGGCCGACCGCATCGTGCTCTACCACGAGCGCAAGCGCATGGAGGCCGAGGGCAGCGTGCAGAGCGCGCTCTACAACGCGCGGCGCAAGGAAGCCAACGGCGAGCGCGCGGTCGTGCCCGTGTTCGCCACCTCGCGCTCGATGTCCTACAGCGACTCGGAACGCCTCGTCCACTATGAGGGCGACGTTGACATACGCCAGGGCACGGAGCGCATCACGAGCGGCGTCGCCGACGTTTACCTTCAGAAAGACTCTTACGAAGTGGAGCACACCGTCGCGCAGCGCAACGTCGTCGTCACGCAGCCCGGAAGGCGTGGCAACGGCGACTGGGCGCAGTACACAGCCGAGGACGAGAAGGTCGTGTTGACGGGAAACCCCGCGCGCGTCGAGGATGCTGAGAAGGGTACGTCCGAGAGCCGCCGCATGATCGTCTACCTGCGCGACAACCGCGTCATCAGCGACGGCGGCGAAAACGCGCAGCAGCAGTCAACGGGGCGCGTGCACACGACGCACAAAATCCGTAAACCGTGAACCGTAAACCGTGACGAGAGGCTTGAGCACTGTCATGGCTCGGCGGTTCGACTGTCACGGCTTTTTCTTGTCATGGTTCACGGTTCACGGTTTACGGTTCTTATGGCGACCGAGCAGATCACCGAGGCGGCTGAGACGGCGGGGGACTCGCGCGCGCGCGCAGGACGCGCGCCGTCGGCAGAGGCCCTGGCCGCGTCCGAGCTGGTGAAGAGTTACGGCAGGCGGCGCGTGGTTGACGGCGTGAGCCTGCACGTCGAGCCGGGCGAGGTCGTCGGCCTGCTCGGTGCGAACGGGGCGGGGAAGACCACGACCTTCTACATGATTATCGGCCTTGAGCGCGCGCAGGCAGGCCGCATCACGCTCGCGGGCCGCGACATTACGAAGCTCCCGATGTACCTGCGCGCGCGCCTCGGCATCGGCTACCTGCCGCAGGAGCCTTCGGTCTTTCGCCGGATGACGGCGGGCGAGAACATCCTCGCCGTGCTGGAAACGATGGGGCTGCGCCGGGGTGAGAGGTTGAAGCGGCTCGAAGAACTGCTCGAAGAGTTCGGCATCCAGCACGTGCGCCACACGCGCGGCGACGCCCTTTCCGGCGGCGAGCGCCGTCGCACCGAGATCGCGCGGGCGCTGGCGACCGAGCCGCAGTTCATCCTCCTCGACGAGCCTTTCGCCGGCATTGACCCGAAGGCCGTGGACGACATCCAACAGATGATCCTATACCTGCGCGCCCGCGGCATCGGCATCCTCATCACCGACCACAACGTCCGCGAGACTCTGGGCGTCACTGATCGCGCCTATATCATGGCCGACGGACGCATCTTCCGCTCCGGCCCGCCAGTCGAGCTGACGGAAGACGCCGAAGTGCGCCGCCTCTACCTCGGCGAGAAGTTTCGCATGTGATAAAAAAAGTCCGCGAGCGACTTCTGTACGCGCTCCGGCATCAAATCGGTTATAATCTCTCCCGAACCGCGTGACGGTTTCTTGATATTCATAAACTGATAATTCGAGACTCAAAGTATCCCGAAGGAGTATGTCGGTAAAGCTCACCACCAGTCTCTCGCAGCGGCTCGTGCTGACGCCGCAGTTGCGCCAGCGCATCGAGATGTTGCAAATGACCTCGCTCGAACTGAGCGAGCTGATCCAGCAGCAGCTTCTGGAAAACCCTGTGCTCGAAGAGGTGCAGCAGCAGGACGAGCAGCGCGAGATCGAGAAGGAGATACTCGACCAGCTCGCGGGCACGCCCGACGACGCGCCGTCCATCGAAGCCGCGCTGCCCGAATCCGTCAACGGCAACTCGCCTTCGGCCAACGGCGCGGGCGACGCGCAGACGGTCGAGCCTGCGCCCGCGCCCGAAGCCTTCGAGGGCGAAGAGGCTGCGCGCGCAGAGGATTTCGCGGAGGACGGCGACACGCCCGAGCAGCCGCGCGACGCGTTCGACGAGATTGATTTCGGTCGAGAGTTTCAGGACTACCTCGACCCCGGCTACAAGACGCAGGAGTTCGAGTACAAGGAGGACGCGCCGACCTTCGAGCAGTTCCTGACGCGCCAGCCCTCGCTCGCCGAGCACCTGAGCTGGCAACTCCACATGACGAACGTCGCCGAGGAGCTGGTGCCGATCTGCGAGTGCGTCATCGGCAACCTCGACGGCGACGGCAGGCTCAACGCGACGAACGAAGAGGTCGCGGGGCCGGAGGGCTGGACGGTCGAGCAGGTCGAGCAGGCGAGGCAAATCGTCCTGCACCTCGACCCCGTAGGCTGCGGCGCGCGCGACGCCCGCGAGTGCCTGCTCACGCAAATCTCTGTCGAAGGGTGCGACGATTGCCCGCGCGGTGCGGAGAGATGCATGGCCGCGCCGCTCATCAGCGAGCATCCGCTCTCCGAGCTTCAACAGCACAAGCTGCCGAACCTCGCCAAGCAGCTCGGCGTGGAAGTAAAAGAGCTGGTCGAAGAACTCCAACACATACGCAAGCTCGACCCTTATCCGGGCCGTCGCTACTCCTCGGACGAGCCGATCCTCATCGCCCCCGAAGTCTTCATCGAGAAGGTTGACGACGAGTACGAGATTTACTTCGCCGACGACGGCGGCCCGCGCCTGCGAATCAGCCAGAACTACTCGCACATGCTTGGGCGGCAGGAGACCTCGAAGGAGACGCGCGACTTCATCAAGGACAAGATGCGCTCGGCGGTTGACCTGCTCAGAAACATCGAGCACCGGCGTCAGACGATCTACCGCGTCGTCGAGTGCATCGTCCGTCGCCAGAGAGAATTCTTAGACAAGGGCGTGCAGTTCATCAAGCCGATGATGCTCAAGGACGTGGCCGAGGACACGGGGATGCATCTTTCGACCATCTCGCGCGTCGTCAACCGCAAATACGCGCACACGCCGCAGGGCGTCATCGAGCTGCGGCGCTTCTTCACCGAGGGCATGCTCAACGAGGAGGGCGAGGAGGTCTCGACCCGAATCATCAAGCTCCGAATCAAAAAGCTCATCGAAGAGGAAGACTCGCACAATCCGATTACGGACGATCAGGTCGTGAAGATTCTCGTCCGGGAAGGCATCAAGCTGTCGCGCCGCACGGTTGCGAAGTACCGCGACCAGATGCAGATTCCCGGCTCGCGCGAACGCAAGGCAGTCGTGTGAGAAGGCGTTAGGTGCAGGGTTTGGGCGTTGGTAACGTTGAGTTGACCAGCACCCAAAACCGGAGCACCCGACACCCCTTAAAGTTTTGATCGTAAACAATCCAGCTTCAGCCGGTGCGGTCGGGAGCACTGCCTTCCCCCGTCCGCCTCTGGCCGGCGACACCGGCGGAAAGGTCATCTATGGACTTCGAGTACACAGGGCGTCACGTTGAGGTCACGCCTTCGCTGCGCGCTCACGTCGAGGAGCACTTCGGCAAAATTGACCACCTCTTCCCGAACTCCACCACGGCTCGCGCCCACGTCATCATTGATGTCATCAAGAACCGGCACAACGCCGAAATCCTACTCCACTGGCGCGACCACACGCTGACCGCGAAGGACACGAACGCCGATATGTACCAGGCGTTGACGCGCTGCATTGACAAGATCGAGAAGCAGGCCGTCAAGCTCAAGAAGAAGATCATCGAGCGCAAGCAGGGCGCTGCGCCGCTCTCGTCCATCACGCCCGAAGAGGATGGCGCGGCGGCGAAGGCGGAGAACGGGCCGCCGCCCGCGGCGCGCATCATCGCCGCGCGCCGCTACCGCGTCAAGCCGATGACGCCGGAGGAGGCCGCCATGTCGCTCGCGGAAGACTCGAACCAGTTCGTCGTCTTCCGCGACTCGGACACCTCTCGCCTGAGCGTGCTCTACAAGCGCAAGGACGGCAACTTCGGCCTGATCCAGCCCTGAACTGTTCAGAAGTGCGATCAGCTTCCGGCGCGGCGACTATTCATCCGCTCTGTCGCGGTGGATTTATAATCGCCGCGTCTTCTTCTTTCGACGCCCGGCGGCCCGGCGGCCATTCGAGGACACGCTCCCCGATGCAAACGACTCCCCACAACGCGGTCGAAAGCCCGACGATCACCGTCGGCGCTTTCGTCAAGGGCGCGCCGTCCGGCCTCGCGCTCAGTTTCCTCGCGGGCGCGCGCGGCGCGGAGTCGCGTGTGCTCCGCACGCCGCGAATACAGAAACTCGGACTCGCGCTCGCCGGTTTCCCACACTACGTCCACGAGGGGCGCGTGCAGATCGTGGGCCACAGCGAGCTACAGTTCCTCGGCCAGCTCTCGCCCGCCGAGCGGCGCGAGGCGTTCGCCAGACTCGAACTTGAAAAAATCTCCTGCGTCCTCGTCACGAAGGGACTCGCGCCGCCCGCCGAACTGGTCGAGGCGGCGGAGCGCGCCGCGCTCCCCCTCATCCAGACGCCGCTCGTCAGCTCGGTCGCCATCACCGCCGTCACCGAATATCTTGAGGAGGCGCTCGCGCCGCGCGAGCTACGTCACGGAGTTTTGCTCGACCTCTACGGCCTCGGCGTTTTGATCGAAGGCAAGAGCGGGGTGGGGAAGTCGGAGTGCGCGCTCGACCTCATACTGCGCGGCCACCAGCTCGTCGCCGACGACCTCGTGGAAGTGCGGCGCACGCGGCCCGGCCAACTGACGGGCAGTACGCCCGACCTCCTGCGCGAGCACATGGAGATTCGCGGCCTCGGCATCGTCAACGTGCGCGAGCTGTTCGGCGCGTCGTCCGTCAGCGGCCCCACGCAGATTGACCTCGGCATCGTGCTCCAACGCTGGGAGGAGGCCACGGAAGTTGACCGCCTCGGCCTCGACGCGCGCACCGTTGACATACTCGGCGTCGCCGTGCCGCACTTCGTCCTGCCCGTCAGTCCGGGCCGGAACCTCGCCACGCTCGTCGAGACCGCCGTGCGTGTTCATCTCATGCGCCTGCGCGGTTACAATGCCGCGCAGAAGCTCGTCGCCCGGCACGGAGAGATGCTCGGCGGGCGAAAGGCTCCGCGCGAAGGAGCGTCGGATGCGGAAGACGACGGTGCGGCGGATGACTGAGCGAAGAGAAGACGGCAAGAGCGGGGCCGAGGCCGCAGCGCCGGACGTGGTCATCATCACCGGCCTGAGTGGTTCGGGGATGAGTTCGGCCACGAACGCCTTTGAAGACCTCGGCTACTTCTGCGTGGACAACCTGCCGCTCACGCTGCTTCCGACCTTCGCGCGCCTCGTCCGGCCCGAAGACCACAACCGCCCGCACATCGAGCGCGCCGCGCTCGTCATAGACATCCGCGAGGGCCGCTTCCTGCGTGAGTTCCCGGCGCGACTCAGAGAGCTTCGGGCCGCGGGCCTGCGCGCCTACGTCCTCTTCTTCGAGGCGTCGGACGAGGCGCTCGTGCGCCGCTTCAGCGAGACGCGGCGGCCACACCCTTTCGACGCGGGCGACGGCCTGCTCCAGTCAATCCGCAAGGAGCGCGAAGCGATGTCGGAGCTGCGCGCGCACGCCGATCAGGTCGTGGACACCACAGAGCAGACGGTGCACACGCTGCGCCGCATGCTCGTCGAGCGCTTCGGCCCCGGCCCCGGCGGCGCGCAGATGCGCGTGCAGGTTTACAGCTTCGGCTACAAGCACGGCAGCCCGCACGACGTTGATCTTCTCTTCGACGTGCGCCACCTGCCGAACCCGCACTTCGTCCCTGAGCTGCGCGACCTTTCCGGCCACGACCGCCGCGTCGTCGAGTTCCTCAACGCGAGCGGCGAAGTGCGAGAGACCATCCGGCGCTTCACGGAGTTGATTGACTACCTGCTCCCGCTCTACAAGCGCGAGGGCAAGTCCTACGTGACCATCGGCATCGGCTGCACGGGCGGACGCCACCGCTCCGTGATGGTCGCCAACCGGATTGCGCGCCACCTGCGCCGCGCCGGTTACGACGCCTCGGCAGTCCACCGCGACGTGCGAAAGACTTTGAGACGGAAGGCGGAAGGCGCAAGGCGGAAGGCATGAGGGAGGAGATTTACCGGGCGCGGCAGGCGCGCGCAGAGAGTCGGGGAAGGAGAGTGGAGAGAACGAATGCCTGAGAGAGAAAAGGGCGAGGGAGCGCGGCGCGTGGCCGGGGTGATCGTCACGCACGGGCAGGTGGCGAACGAGCTTCTGTCGGCGGCGGAGACCATCATCGGGCACGTCGCGCACGTCGCCGCCGTCTCCATCGGCTGGCACGACGACGTGGAGGCCGCGAGCCACGAGGTGCGCCGCGCCATCGAACGCGTCAACGAGGGCGGCGGCGTGCTGCTGCTGACAGACATGTTCGGCGGGACGCCGACCAACATCGCCTCGATGTTTCTGAACGCGGGCGAGGTCGAGATGGTGACGGGCGTCAACCTGCCGATGGTAATCAAGCTGGCGAGCCAGCAGGGCGGCGAGCCGCTCGAAGAGGTCGCGCGACTGGTGCGCGATCAGGGACGGCAGGGAATCTATCTCGCGGGCGAACTGCTCGCGGGCGGGGGGCGCAAGGCTTAATTGATCGAGTGCCGCGTTCGTATCGTCAATCGTCTCGGCCTGCACGCGCGGGCCGCGGCGAAGCTCGTCCGCGCGGCCAACGTCTACCGCAGCGCTTTGCGACTTGAGCGCGCCGACCGCAGCTCCTCTGCCGACGCGAAGTCCATCCTGAGCGTCTTGATGCTCGCGGCGTCGCGCGGGACGGAGCTGGTCGTCACCGCCGACGGCGACGACGAACGGGACGCGCTCGATGCGCTCTGCCGTCTGATTTCGGGCGGGTTCGGGGAAGGGGAAGAGTGAGCCGGAAGAGGGAGAGGCGTGAGCAGCGCTGGCACGGCGTCGCGGTCTCGGACGGGTTAGCCGCCGGTCGCGTGCTGAGAGTCCACGTCGGGGCGCGCCAGAGCATCTATCGAATCAAGCTCGAAGCTGTTGAGGTCGAGCGCGAAGTCCGTCGGTACCACGCCGCCGTGCGCCTGTCGCGCCGACAGCTCCTCGCCCTGAAGAAGCGCGCCGAGCGTGCGCTTGGCGACGAACATGCCTACATCTTCGACGCGCACCTTTTGATGCTCGAAGATCGAAAGCTCAACGAGGACGTGGAGGCCGTCATCCGCTCGGAGCGCGTCGGGAGCGAGTGGGCCGTCAAGGTTGTCACCGACCGCCTGCTCGCCGTCTATGAAGAGATCAAGGACGACTACCTGCGCGAGCGCAGCTCCGACATCGAGGACGTGACGCGTCGCCTGCTCGTCGCCCTCTCAGGCGAGAGCATGCACGGGAGGCATTTGACCGAGGACGCCCTCATCGTCGCGGAGGAGTTGACGCCCTCGACCATCGCCGAACTGGACTTCAAGCACATCAAGGCCATCGCCACCGACGTTGGCGGCTGGACTTCGCACACGGCCATCATCGCGCGCGGCCTCGGCATCCCGGCGGTCGTCGGACTGCGCGATTTCTACCGCGCCGCGCGCACCGGCGACGCCGCGATCATTGACGCGCGCACCGGCGAAGTAGTCCTCCACCCCGCGCCCGCGACCGCAGAGCACTTCGTCGCCGAGAGTCCGTCACTGGCCGAAACATCTGCGCGCTCGGCCCCCGCTGAAGATTTCCGCAAGCCCCTGTTGACGCGCGACGGCGTCGAAGTGACCTTGCGCGCCAACGTCGAGCTTCCGGTCGAATACGAGTGGGTGAACCGCTACGGCGCGCACGGCATCGGCCTGTTCCGCTCGGAGTTCCTGCTCTCGCACCGCGGCGCTTTGCCCGACGAGGAGGCGCAGCGCGCGGCCTACGAAGAGCTGGCGCGCGTCGCGGGCGAGGACGGAGTCGCCGTCAGACTCTTCGACCTCGGCGGCGACAAGGCGTCGGCCACGCGGCCCGACACGGGCGAGGAGCGAAACCCCGCTCTCGGCCTGCGCGCGATACGCTTCTGCCTGCAAAACGAGGACGTGCTGCGCACGCAGGCGCGCGCCGTCCTGCGCGCCGCCGCACGTGGGCGCGTTGATCTCGTGCTGCCGATGATCTCCGACATCACGGACGTACGGCGCGCGCGCCGAGTCGTCGAGGATGAGCGCGCACGGCTCACAGAGGAGGGGCGCGAGGTCGGTGTCGTCCGCGTCGGCGCGATGATCGAAGTGCCTTCGGCGGTGCTGGTCGCCGAGAAACTCGCGCGCGAGGTTGACTTCTTCAGTTTGGGCACGAACGACCTCGTGCAGTACACGCTCGCCGTTGACCGCGGCAACGACGAGGTGGCCGAGTGGTTCCGCTCGCTCCACCCCGCGGTCTTGCAGAGCATCCGGCGCGCACTCGACGCGGCGCACGGCGCGGGGATTCCGGCCATCATCTGCGGCGAGATGGCGGCTTCGCCCGCTTATGCCGCGGTGCTGGTCGGCCTCGGCGCGCGCGAGCTGAGCATGGCCCCGACCTCAATCCCGCGCGTTTGGCGCACAATCGCCGGGCTGGAGCACGAAGAGGTCGCGGAGGTCGCGCGCCAGTGCCTCGACTGCGCGAGCGCCGACGACGTGGAGGAGGTCGTGCGCGTGCGGTTCGGCAGGCGCTGGCCGAACCTTTTCCCCCCTGAAACCTTGCCTCCGCCGAAAAGCAGAGAGTAGAATCGAAGTGCCGGCCCGGTAGCGGCACCGCCGGCTTCTTTGACCTATTCCAACCCCGCTTCAGACATTGCGACAATCGCTCACGGCAAACAGCTTCGACAATCGAAACGGCGTCCGCCGCGAGCTTCGTCCGTTCGTGATCGGTGGCCGCAGTCTGGTCGTAGTTTCGGGCGCGGGTCTCTGAGAATCGTGCGTTATTCGCCGTTTTGTAGAAACTGAGGTTGAGTGAGTTTAATATCGCAAGTTCTTTCACGCGAAAGCTCACACGCCGCCGCCGACCGACGAAAGCCCGTGTGGGCGGCGGATGAACAAAAGGGAATCGTCTCTGACGAGGCCGCTTCAGGCCGCCATGCCCGGCGGTCGGCTTCGCGGGAGACAAGCAAGGGAAGAGTGCTCGTATGAAGAAGTTTTATTTTGGCGCTGCCGTCGCGCTCGCCTTCTGCGTGAACGGCGCGCGCGCGTCGAGCCTTCAGGCAGCGAGCGTCCGCGTCGGCCCCTCGGCGGAGGAGAAGGCCGCGGAGGGCCACCCCGCGCCCGCGCCGAAGAAGGGCGACAAAGCTTCGCGTCCCTCCGGAGACGCGAAGGCCGTGCGCAAAGACGACGCCGCGAATAAGACCGCCGACTCAACGGAAGACAAGCCGAAGGGCGAGCGCGTCTCGGATAAATCTCAAACCCCTTCGACGCTCTCGACCGCCGCGGCCTCGACCACCGGCACGGTCGGCGGCGGCACGCCCACCGCGACGAGCGACGCACCTTCCAGGCCGGGCACGAACGCACCCGTTCCCGTCCGTCAACCCGTCAATTCGTCGCCCGCCGACTCCGGTAGCACCGGCACGAATCGAGACCCCTCGGCAGTCGCGCCGACGAACAATTCGAGTAACGGCACAAACCCGGCCAGCGCGATTCCTTCGGAGCCGCTCACGTCCGTCTATCGCATCGGCACCGGCGACGTGCTCGACATACGCCTGCTCAACGACAAAGACCCGCGGCAGTCCACGCTCTACACGGTGCTCGCGGGCGGCGCGCTCGACTACCCGCTGCTGCACGACCCCGTCACGGTCGCAGGGATGACGACCGACGAGTTGGCCGCGCAGCTCATCGCGGAATTCCGCCACCGCGGAATCTTTCAGCACCCGCAGGTTCGCGTCAGCGTGCGCGAGTACGCGAGCCACGCCGTTTTAGTCAGCGGTCTCGTCGGCGACCCCGGCACGAAAATCCTTCGGCGCGAGGCCATCCCGCTCTACGTCGTCGTCGCCGAGTCGCAGCCGAAGCCCGAAGCCGGTCGCGCCGTCGTCGTCTCGCACGCGACGGGCAAGATCATGAACGTTGACCTCAACGACGCGGCGGCGCTGAACACGCTCGTGCAGTCGGGCGACGTGGTCAACCTCGTCGTGCGCCCGCCGGAGTTCTTCTACGTCGGCGGCGAAATCGGCTCGCCGGGCCAGAAAGACTTTCACACGGGGATGACGCTGACGCAGGCCCTGCTCGCTTCGGGCGGCGTGACGGCCCTGGCGGGCGCGAAGGTCAAAGTCTCGCGCGCAGGGGCCGACGGGCGGCTCGCTTCGACCGAGTACAACCTGAGCGAGATCGAGGCCGGGGCCGTGCCCGACCCTCTGCTTCAGGCGGGCGACCGGATCGAAGTTCCACGCAAAGGCCGCAAGTGAAGTCCGCGTTTGAGAAGGCACACGCACACTCTCCCCTCCGTGCGCCTTGTCCCGCGCGCCCGCGAAGCTGTATTATCTTGCGCGGCTGAACCAAAGTTTCACATGAGGCCGCGAAGGCTCAGCGACCTTTAAGGATTCTGACAATCCGTTTAAACTCGCACCTGCCCGTCGGAGGAAAAATTTTGAGCACGTGGAATCGAATCGGCGCGGCAGTGCTCGCCGCCGCGCTCGTCTTCGCCCCCTTTACCGCTGCCGTCCGCGCGGCCTCGCCGCCCCGCTCGTCGCAGCAGGACGACACGCCTTCTCAGGCCGAGCAGGAGGTTTTCAACCGCGGGCGCGGCCTCTTCTCAAAGGGGCAGTACGATCAGGCGGCCACGGTCTTCCGCGACTTCCTCAAAGACCACCCCAACAGCTTCATCGCCGACCTGATGCTTCTGTGGCTCGGTCGCTCTTACATCGAGCTGGGCAGGTTTCAGGAGGCCGATCAAGTCGCCCAGCGCCTGCGCACGATCAAGGACACGCCCTTCGTGGACATCTACGAGAGCGAGCTTCAGCAGGCGAAGAACGAGCGCCCCGCGTCCTCCGCCGCGACACCGCGCGCGCAGGCGACGCCCGTCGAGACGGCGCGCGTGACCCCTTCGCCCACGCCCGCGCGTCCCGCGCCCACGCCGCGACCGACTCCGACGCAGATCGCGCGCAACACTTCCAACACGCCCACGCTCACCATCCGCGGCAGCGGCGACGAACAGCGCCCGCGCACGACGAGCGGACGACGCAACCCACGCGCGAACAACCTGAACCCGAAGACCGCGACGCCCGCTGAGACTGCGACGCCGCAGCCCACGCCGCCCGCGAGAATGGGGCGCGGCGGGACGACGGTCGCCGCCAACCGCGGTGCGGTCATCGTGCCTTCTTCCACGCCCGCGCCGACGCCCGCGCCTGCCCGCAACGTCGAGCCGACTTCGATTCCTTCAAACCCGCCGGCAGTCAACACGGGAGAGGGGCAGGGCAGCTTCAGCTTCACGGTTCGACAGGTGCCCGACCTTCAACTCGCGTTGCGACGCGCGGCCATCGCCGCGCAGCCCGGCCAAGCCATCCAACTCCCTCTCCTCATCACGAACGCGGGCAACAAGGAAGATCAGTTCCGGCTTGAGACAGACCTGCCCGCCGAGTACCAGCCGACCTTCAGCCAGAGCGGCAACGACACGGGCATGCCCATCTTCGTCACGCCGCAGATGCAGCGCGGCGCGAGCCTCGAAGTCATCCTGAACGCGCGCGTGCCGGAGAACACGCCCGACAACCAGCAGCAGCGCTTCTTAGTCCGCGCCGCCTCGCAGTCCGACTCGACCGTGACGCGCGTCGCCGACGCCTCGCTCACGGTTGTCGCCGCCGCGCTCTCGGCCTCGTCGAACGCGCTGCAAGAGAACGTGCAGCCCGGCGACACCTTCACGCAGCGCATCAGCGTCCGCAATCAGGGGAGCGCCGCCGCGAAGACGACACGCGCCGACTTCGTCTTCAACCCGGACTTCGAGCTGGTCAGCGCCACGCCCGCGCCGATCTCCTACGACCGCCCCTCGCGCACGGCCATCTGGTCGCTCGGCGATCTTGAGTCGCGCGACAACCGGGAGATAACCGTGACCCTGCGCGCCGTCCCCGAAGCACTCGCGGGCACGAACAAGCCCGTGGGCCGCGGCACGATGCGCACGCAGAGTATCTTCATCCCTTCAAACTTCGACGGGCCGACGATCTCCGTCGGCCACGTCTCCGGCGCGCGCGTTGACGCCGTCTCGAAGGGCTTGACGGCGACTCCGGGCGACACCGTCTACGTTCCCTTCATCGTTCGCAATCCTTCAAACTACCCTGAGAGCTTCGAGCTTCGCATCGTCGCGCCCGGCGCACCGCAGGCGACCGTCTACGCGGACGTAAACGGCGACGGTCGTCATCAGGATGGCGAGCCTGCCGTGACGCAGACGCCGGCGCTCGACCCGCGCGGCGGGCAGTTCCCGATACTTCTACGGGTTGACGTGCCGCGCAACACGCCCGACCGCACGCAGTTCGCCTACAACCTCGTGACGCGCGCCCTGAACGCTACGGGGCGCATCGCCAGCGAGGACTCGACCGTGCTCACCGTCGCCACGCCGCGCGTGCGTGTGCGGGCGGAGCTGCCGAACTCGGAGGTCAAGCCCGGCGACACGCTCTTCTACCGCCTGGTTCTCGTCAACGATGGCGGCGGACTCGCCAAGGGCCTGAACGTCACGGAGTTTCTGCCCGACTCTCTGGAGTTCGTCTCATCTTCGCCGGAGCTGAGCCTGTCGGATATTCCGGGCGGGGGCCGCGGCTTCGTCTGGCGCGTGGCCGAACTCGCGCCGGGCGACACGCAGGTCTTGCAGGTGACGGTGCGCCTGCGCCAGAACCTTGCCGCGGACGCCGTCATCACGCCGCGCCACACGCTCACATATCAGGACGCGAACGCGAACGCCTACCGCGGGCAATGAGGGACGCCGTCGCGCTTGAGCACAACGACACGGAGACCGGGAGCCAAGAGGCCGGTCTCCGTGTTCCTTTTTCCGCGCCCGCGCCAACGCTCTCGCACGCAGCGCGCAGGCGTCTGACGACGCTCGTCTTCGTGAAGCTCATGCTCGACCTGCTCTTCGTCGCCGCGCTCGCCGTCTACACACACGCCGTCGCCTTCCATCCATTCTTCACCGGCGCGCTCGACCGCGCCGACACTACGAGCGTCCGCGGCTGGGTCGTTGACCGCGCGCAGCCCGACGCAGCGGTCGAGGTGCAGCTCTACGTTGACGGCAGGTTCGTCTCAGACTCGCTCGCAGACCAGTTGCGGCCCGACGTTTCCGCGAAAGGCTTCGCCCCCGACGAACATCACGGCTTTGTCTTCATGCTTGACCCGCCGCCCCGCGGCGAGCACGAGGCTCGCGTCTACGCCGTCCACGCGAGCCGCGCCGGCGCTCGCCGCACGCTTCAACAGATAGGCAGCGGGCTACATTTCATCTCGAAGTGAATCGAGAGTGCGTGCGCGACCGTTGAAAGACTGCGGGATTTCAGTTAGGGAGCGCCGCCCATGTTTCGTAAATCGGCAGGCAGACTCTCCTCATTTTTATTTTCTTACCTCTAGCTGTGCGTAGCCCAGTTGACCATTAACACTTGCGATAATGTTGACTTTCTTGGTTATGAAGACCTTCCTTGTTCCTACGAACCACGTTATGCTGTCGTGGTTCTGCCCTCCCGGAATCGTGAACTCTTGAGTCCCGAATATCCAGGCCAAATAAGGATCGGAGGTACTCAGGTAGACCTTTTGACCACAAGACGGTGCTGGCCCGTCAAGGTAAATCGTTAACGTCGGGTCATGACCGTTGTTGCCGCCTTTTACACTAGAAGTGTCCAGGGACATGCTGTATAGCTGCCCACCCGAAGGGCCACTGAATTGAACAGTCACCGGGTTAGAAGGGAATGGGCCGAAAGAAATCCACTGTTGCTTCCAATAGTCATAGACCCAGCTTGTGGTCTGAACGGTGTAATTTCCTGAACCTAAGGAAGCCGCAGTGACGACTACAGATATTGATGTCGTGTTCCCGTCGGTCTGGCCCAGACTGACGTGCTGCGACCCGTTCATAAGCACCCAGTCGTAAAAGTCGCCGTTGTGGGGGGTTGTAGCTGTTAACTCGACTTCGCAGCCGGGGCTGACTGTGGTGCTACCATTCGCGACCAGACTGATAACTGATACAGTGGCGAGAGGCCCTGCCGGCTTCATTTCCAAGAGCTTCACATTCTTCCCGCCTTTTAATTCCCCTTGCATCTTTTTCTTGTATGCCTCCAGTTGAGCATCAGCAGCTTTGGCATCTGCCGGGCCACGTGAGATTCTGTAAGGACGACTGGACGGCGCAACCGTTACCGCTTCTTTTGTTTGCATAGGTGTTGCCGAAGGGGACTGTAGAGAATCTTGTGGAGCAGGTCGGGTGCTTTGAGCATTTACGGACTTCGGGAGAGACTCGGCGAGCAGTACGACCGCGACAAGAGCTATAGCCGTGAAAATGGTTGTGAGTTTGGGGTTCATGGTGTTCTCCTTACAGATTGAAAGGCATGAGGCTAACGAGAATCGCGAGAGAAATTCTGTTAGCAGGAGAGTGATGATGAGTTATGCCCGCGCAATATTCTCATCAAATCACAACGTCGAAGGTTTATTGACATCACCCTCTTTGAGTTCTTCGGCGAAGACATCAGCCGAGAGGGTTGGCATCTGTGCGGCACCGCATAGGGCATTAAGGCTTTGCCTAATCACTTTTCTTAGTGAGATATATCCAGGCAATGCCTCTTCAAGGAGAAGGCAAAAAGGAAGCAGCAATCTCTATACCGGACGGCGAGAGGAAAAAACTGAAAATAAATCAACGGCTCACTTCCATGAATTCGCATACATGTCCTCTATCCTTCACAGCGGCGTTTAAATAGTGGACATCGCAAATCATATCTATTGAATCCGACGCGTTCACACTCACGATTCCGGGCTGGTATGACATCCCCTGCTTTACACTCAACCGGAAATTGCATATAGATGAGGTGGCGTCCATCGCATCCGTCCATGACGAAAGCTGAAGTTCACATTTACGCGCTCGAAGAGCGCACGCTGGCCGCGTGGGAGATCGTGTCGGTCTTCGCGTCCGTGTTGATCGGCGAGTGGGTCGTCTTTGCGCTCGCGGGCGACGGCGCGCTGGGCCTTCTGTTTCCGGTTGCGACCGTCTTCGTCTTCATGTTCCTCTCGCACCGCGCGCGCGGCGAGTCGGCGCGCGACGTAGGGTGGCGGCTCGACAACTTCGGGCGCGCGGCGCGTCTGCTCGCCCTGCCGATGCTCGTCATCGTCGCCGTCTTCGTCTTCGTCGGCTGGTACACATCGAGCTTAGACTTCCTGCGCTGGAAGGGCGGAGCGTCAATCTTCGGCATGCCCGCGCTCGGCCTGCTCTGGGGGCCTTTGCAACAGTACGCGTTGCAGGGCTTCATCAACCGTCGGGCGCAGGTGGTCTGGGGCCGCGGGTGGGCGAGCGTTCTCGTGGTCGCACTCATCTTCGCCGCGCTCCACCTGCCGAACCTCTGGCTAACTGTCGCGACCTTCGCGGGCGGCCTGCTCTGGGCTTACGTCTATCAACGCGTGCCGAACCTCCTCGCCGTCGGAATCTCGCACAGCCTGATGACGTGGGTTCTCGTCTCCTCCGTCCCGCCCTCCGCACTCCATAACCTGCGCGTCGGCTTCAAATACTTCGGGCAATAGCGCGACCGTAGAGAAACGCGGGCGGCGGCCTGTTAATGAGAAGCATGGCGGCGGCCCGCGAGGTTTCGGCAGCGGTTCGGTTTAGAGTTCAAGCTTTAGCAAGTGGCCCTCCTGAAACCAACAACCTGAAGGTTGAACTCTAAACCGAACCGCTGCCGAGGTCTCAACAATCTTCCCTCCCGTCCCTTTTCGTGATAAAGTCCGCGCGCTATGAATACACCTCAACGCTTCTTCGCTCTCATCCTTCTCGTCTCGCTCCTGGCTCTTGCTCCCGCCCGCGCGCTTGCGACCGACGCGGCCCCGCGGATTGCGCCGTCCGGCGACTTGAACGTCGTCGGCGCGGTCACGGTTGACGGCGCGCGTGCCGAGTCCGGCCAGACGTTCTTCTCCGGCAGCACGGTCGAGACCGCGGAGGGCGCGGTCTCGACCGTCAATCTCGGCAAACTTGGGCGCGTCGAGCTTGCGGCAGAGTCGAGTCTCAATCTCGGCTTCACGGAAGCGGGCTTAAGCGGCGTGCTCACGTCGGGCCGCGTGCGCGTCTTCGTGCCCGCAGGTGTCTCGGCCAGAGTCGTCACGAACTGGGGCGAGGTCTTGAACGACCCCGGTCAGGCGTGCCTGTTCGGCGTTGAAGTGCGCGGCGGCAAGGCCGTCATCTTTGTGCAGACGGGGCGTGCGGAGTTGCGTGCGAAGGGCGAGACCCATCCGGTCGGCGCGGGCGAGTCAGCGTCGTCGGGCGCGGGCGACGCGCAGACGCAGGCGGGCGCGAGACAGAACCTCAGCGGCGGTAAGAAGAAGGGTCTATTCCTGGCACTCGCCGGAGGGATCGCGGCAATCATCATCTTCGCCATCACCGGCAAAGACGAAAACAACAATACGACGCCGCCTTGCAGCGGCCCGATCATCCTCAGCGGTACTTCCGGCGGGCCGTGCGGCTGAGTAGCACTTAAGCCGGAGCGCTGGAGAGTCAACCCACACAAAGCCACCACCCGACAGCCTTCGACGCGAGGCTCGCTCTCATCATTTAAAGCCCGCGCCGTGCTCGGAAACCGCGGCAATCGGGAGGCTGCGCCTTCATCAAACGTAAGCCTCGGCGGTCGCGGCACTCTCGCAAAATAAGTCCGGATGTCGGCGGTTTTCCGCGGGCACGTTAAATTGGGCTGTACGTGTTCAACGATGCTTTGCTATAATCCGCGCGTCGCGCATTTAGAGCAGGTCGGGCGGTCGCCGCCGCGCACGCGAGTGTGCGGGGGAGGAAAGTCCGAACACCGTAGGGCAGCGAGCCAGCTAACGGCTGGGCGCGGGGCGAGTCGGAGACTGCGAGAGCAGACGCTTCGACGCGCCGCGTGACGACAAGTGCAACAGAGAACAGACCAGCCAGCGGGCCTCTCTTCTTCGGGAGAGAGGCAGCGGGTGATGGGTGAAACGGTGCGGCCCTCGCGGGCTTAAAGTAAGAGCGCACCGGCGCGCGTGGCGACACGCGCGGCCAGGTAAACTCCTCGCGGTGCAAGACCAAATAGGGAGGTCGTCAGACAGGGCTGCCCGCCCGATGTCACGCCTTAACGGGCGCGCCACGCCTCCGGGTAGGTCGCTTGAGCCGTTCGGCAACGAACGGCCTAGAGGAATGATCGCCGCCTCGAAGCCTGCAAGGGTTTCGGGGAACAGAATTCGGCTTACAGACCTGCTCTCAAATGCGCGGCAACCGAAGCTCGATCATCTCGCAAGCTCCCCGGCCTCACGAGATGTCAACGTCCTTCCGCACCAGGAGAACCTGAGAATGGCGAACCGCAAAGGCGTCTTCATCGGAGCCTACGTGCCCTCCGACCTGAAGCGTGCGCTCCAGCAGCGCGCCACGAGCGAACACCGCACGCTCTCGCAGGAGATCACGCGCATCCTCGAAGAGGCCGTCAAAGGCCCGCGGCTGCCGCCGAACTTCGTCGAGCGCCGCGCGCCGGGGCAGCGCCCGCGCCGCCGCGATTCAGACCCTCTGCCGCGCCGGCGCAGGGACGACCTCCCCTTCAGCGACACCGGCAAGTCCGGAGAGGAGTGAGGCGCTCGAAAGCCTCGGGCGACGCCGGGGCCGCACGCGCGATTCAACACCGAATACCTTGAGCCGCGTGTCCCGCGACGCCGGCTCAAGGATATTTGTCTTTGAAACGGACGGGCAAAGGCGCACGCGCCCGACCTGTGAGCATCGCCTTTCAAAATCCTTTCTGTTAAACTCACCGGCGAACAAAGTCTTTCGACCGATGACCGACAAATCACCTTTCAACACCAAGCTCGTCCTCCTGTTTTTGACCGGAACGCTGCTCGGCTTCGTCGTCGGCTTCGCGCTGGCGAACGGCATCAACCGGACGGAGCAGGACAGGCTGCGCGCACAGGTCGCGCAGGCGCGCGCGGGCGTTGAAGTGAAGCCGGCAGGCGCGGACGACAAGTCGCAGGGCAAGCCGCAGAATGCTTCCGGCGGCGACGACTCGATTCCGACGCTCACCGACGAGCAGTTGAGGAGCGGCATCGCAAGAGCCGATGCCAGCCCCGGCGACCTGGAGTTGCAGCGAAAGACCGGCCAGGGGCTTTTCTATTACGTGATGAAGACGGGCAAGACCTCCGTCCTGCCCGACGTGGCGCGCATACTCAAGCGCGTCCACGACGCCGACCCGAAGGATTACCAGAGCACTGTGCTCGCCGGTAACGCGCATTTCCTCGTCGCGCGCGGAGGCGGCGACGCGCACATGCTCGGCGAGGCGCGAAAGCTCTACGAGCAGGCGCTCGTCACGAACCCGAACGACATGATCGTGCGGACGAGCTTCGGGCTGACGTACTTCTACGACAAGCCCCCGGACACGACGCGCGCGATGCGCGAGTTCCGGCGCGTGCTTCAGGCGGAGCCGCGCAACGAGATGGCCCTTCAGAGTCTCGCCTCCGCGCTGATCGAGACGGGCGACTTCGACGAAGCGGAGAAGCGTCTGGACGAGCTTGGGCAGGTGAACTCGCAGAATCAGGAACTCTCGAACCTGCGCGCGCAACTCGAACAGAAGCGCAACGCCGCGAAGGAAAAGAAGTGAAGTATCTTTTCGTCCTTGCCCTGTTAGCCGTCGCGGCCTTCATGCTCTACTGGCGCATGCGCCCGTACATTCGCGGCGTGCGCCGCTTCCTCGGCGTCGTGCGCGAGGTGAATCGCATGAACGCGAGCGCGCGGCAGCAAGACCTGCCCAGCCGCGAGCCGAAGAAGAGCGCGCCGGGCGAAAAGCTCGCCCGCTGCGCCGCCTGCGGCACGTGGATGCCCGCCTCCCGCGCCGTCACTCTGCGCGCAACAAACGCTACCTACTGCTCGCACTCCTGCCTCGAACGCGCCGCCGACGCGCCACACAAAGCGCGCAAGTCCGCCTCCTGAAGATTAATGCGTCAGACAGGACTGTAGGGGCAGGGCTTGTCCCTGCCCGCATCACTTGTAATATCGCCGCTTCGATTTAGCCGAACTACGGGCAGGGGCAAGCCCCTTGCCCCTACAGCACCAACACCGCCTCGCCTTTATCAGGCTATTGGTCAGCCTTCAGCCGCTTGGCCCGGATTTTTCTGAAGTCGCGCGCCCACGAAAAAGAGCGTGGTCGAGACGGCGAGCGCGGCGGGGGCGATGAGGAGGGCCGTCGTCAGGTGTTGGCGACCCGCGTCAATCCCTAGCGCCTGCGCCAGCGATGCCAGCGCAGCGAAGTGTCCCTGCTTCAGAGAGACGGAGAGGACGCCGACCGCGGCGCGCGAGAGGGCGTCGCCGCAGGCGTGGATGATGACGATGTTGAGCGCGACGGCCATCGCGCGCACGCGCACGGGAACGCTTTCGAGCAGGATGGCGTGAAACGGCGCGTTGCTCGTGAAGAGCAGCGTCACGGCGAGGAAGGTGCAGGGGAGATAGATTCGCGGGTCGTCGGCGACGAGCACGCCGAGTGTCGGGACGATGCCGACGAGCGTGCTGACGGCGCAGACCAGGAAGTATGCGTTGTGACGGCGCGCGGCGACGCGGTCGGCGAACCAGCCGCCGCCGAATGTCCCCGTCGCGCCGGCGAGCAGAGTTATCACGCCGAGTGTGATGTTGGCGTTCGTCTCGCCCATCCCTTTGTCGCGCACCAGCACGACGATGGCCCACGTGGCGAAGGCTCCGAGCGCGGCGGTCAGGGCGGTGTAGCCCGCGGTCGAGATGAGCCAGTCGCGCGTGCCCAGAATGCGCGCGACACTCTTCAAGGTTGACTCGTCACGTCCGAGCTGGCCGAGCGCAGATGCGGCCTCGCCGACGCGCTCGACGCTCTCCTCCTCGCGCCGCGCTTCATGCCGAGGCGCTTCAGTCGCGCCGCGCGCAGGCTCGCGCAGACGCCACACGAGCACGGCGGTCAGCAAACCCGGCACGCCGACGAGCATGAACGCGACTCTCCAGCCGAAGAAGTGCGCCAGTACGCCGCCGATGACGAAGCCGAGCGCGAAGCCCATCGGAATCGCGGCCTGAAAGACGCCGAGCGCGGTGGCGCGGCGGTGCGGCGGGAAGAAGTCTGCGATGAGGCCCGGCGTGATGGTCGAGTAGGCCGACTCGCCCACGCCGACGCACGCGCGCACAGCACAGAGCGCCAGCGCCACGCCCGAAATCGCCAGCGTCGCATTGATGATCGGAAGGTGCAGGTTGAGAGCGGGCATGAAGTGGAAATGGTCGGCCAGTCCCGTCAGCGCGGTGGCGAAACTCCAGATGACGGCGGCGGCGGCCATCAGCTTGGCGCGCGGGTGGCGGTCGCCCAGCCTTCCGAAGAGCGGCGCGAGGATGGTGAACGAAAGCAGCAGCGACGCCTCCATGTAGCCGATGTCCGCGTCTGTGAGTTTGAGCGCCGGGTCGTTGAGCATGGAGTTGGCAACCGCGGGCAGGACTTGCCGGTCAATGTAGTTGAGGAAGTTGACGAGCGAGAGCACGGCCAGCGCGTAGTAAGAGTAGCGGGGGACGACGCCGTGTGCGCGCGCGGCTGTGGCGTCGGCGGCTTCGTCCTGCGGCGCGGTCTTCTTCCGTAGGCTCATGCTTCGGCTTCCACGGACGTTAACATCTCTACGATGGCGGGCGTGATGTCGGCGAGTGTGCGGACTCGCTGCGCGATGCGCTCGCGGCCCGGCCCCCATGCGAGGGTCGGGACGGAGTTGAGCGTGTGGTTGCGTGTGGAGAGGTCTTCGACGTTGCCGTGGTCGCTCGTGAGCATGACGGTCGTGCGCGAGAGGTCGGAGCGCGCCAGCGTCGCGCGGACGAAGCGCGCGAGGTTGCCAAGCACTTCGAGCGCGCCCTCCGTGTTCTGCTGGTGGCCCATGCGGTCTGTCAGGAAGTGCTCGTAGAGCGTGAAGCGGTGCTCGCCCGCGACGCGCGCGAGGATAGCGGCGGCCTCTTCGGGCGTGCGCGGAGGGGCTTCCTCGCCGCGCTCCGGGAGCATTCGGTTGGTGAAGTCGTGGAAGACGGCGCGGCCCGCGCGCAAGTCTTCGACGGTGCGAAAGGCGAGTCCGGCGGCCTCGACGGCGACCGTCGTGGCGGAGACCCAGCGCGGGCGCGTGTCGAAGAAGCGCCGGGTGTACGCGTTGGCGAAGACGTTGGGGCCGATTCCGGCGCGCTTGAGTTGGAGGAAGATGGAATGCACGTTGATGAGGGCGCGCATCTCCTCGTTGGGAAAGCCCTGTTTGTGGTAGCCGAGACGCGCGGGCGCGTTGACCCCGGTGAGGATGGTCGTCTGCCCCGAAGCGCTCTGCGGTCGCCCCTCGACGCCGAGCGTCGCGTCGGTTCTGACGAGCACACCTCCTCGGGGCAGACGCGGCTCTTCGTCACGAAAGACGGCGAGCGGCGACGCCGCCTCGCCGAGCAGATCGAGCGGGTTATGCGCTCCGCGCGTGCCGATGCCGAGGCCGTCCACGAAGATGAGAAGCACGGACATCGCGAGGATAAGTAGCATCCATGACGCGGGCGACGCAAGCCGCGCAGAGGGTCTATCCATTCTTCGAGCAATCACATACTTGAGTGAAGGAGGGTCGAAGCTCACCACCGCGAGACACAGAAGTGCACAGAGCATTTCACAGAGTTCTTCGCTGTGCCGCCTCTCTTTCTCCGTGCCTGCGGTGGCTAACTGCTTTCCGCCTGACAGTCCAGCATGAAGAGACCCCGAAGCCGGGCCGACGATATTTCAGTGCGACCCGAAGACTTTGCTATATTGTCTGTTCAACTTGAATTCAAGGCGTCTCTCTTTTCGTATTTCCGTCTCAAACTTTGGAGGAAGAATGTTCAAGAGTTTCGGTACGTGTGTGGTTGCCGCCATGCTGCTCGTCTCCGGCCTGTGTGTCCCGGCGGCGCGGGCACAGCAGGGCTTGTCGAAACAGGCCGCGCCGCGCCCGTACTTTTACGAGCCGGCGATCTCGCCCGACCGCAGGGAGATCGCTTTCGTGTCCGGCGGCGACATCTGGACTGTGCCCGCGGAGGGCGGCGAGGCACGCCTGCTCGTCTCGCACCCGGCGACCGAGTCGCGCCCGCTCTACTCTCCTGACGGCCAACGCCTCGCCTTCATCTCGACGCGCACAGGCAACGGCGACATCTACGTGCTCGACTTCGCTTCGGGCGAGCTGAAGCGGCTCACGTTCGACGACGGCTTCGAGCAACTCGACTCCTGGTCTTACGATGGGAAGTGGATTTACTTCTCCTCGACCGCGCGCGACATCGCCGGGAGCAGCGACATCTACCGCGTGAGCGCCGACGGCGGCACGCCGATGCCGGTCTCTGCCGACCGCTACGCGAACGAGTGGAGCGCCGCGCCTTCGCCGAACGGCGCAGACCTGGCTTTCGTCGGTCGGGGCTTCGCGCAGTGGTGGCGTCACGGCCACGCGCACATAGACGAGTCGGTGATAACTCTAATGCGCAATCATTCGACCGACTCCTACAAGCCACTGACGCAGGGCGGCGCGAAAGAGGTCTGGCCGATGTGGGGTGACGCAGGCCGCAGCCTCTACTTCATGTCGGACAGGAGCGGCGCGGAGAACCTCTGGAAGCTCGCGCTCGGAGGGCAGCCGGTTCAGGTGACGAAGTTTACGGACGGTCGCGTGCTCTGGCCGTGCATCTCTTACGACGGGCGCACAATCGTCTTTGAGCGCGGCTTCGGAATCTGGAGGCTGGACGCGGAGACGGGCCGCACGAGCGAAGTCAGCATCACACGGCGCGGCGTGCCCGTCGGGCCTGCCGTGGATCGCGTGAGTCAAGGGGGGCAGTTTCAGGACTTGGCGCTCTCGCCCGACGGCAAGAAGGTGGCTTTCGTCGCGCGCGGCGAAATCTTCGCGGCCTCCGCGACGGATGGCGGCGACGCAACGCGCGTGACGACGACCCCCGCGCCGGAGTCGCAGCCCACCTGGGCACCCGACAGCCGACGCCTCGCATACGTCTCCCGGCGCAACGGCGCGGGGCAAATCTTCCTCTACGACTTCGCCACGAACGCCGAGACGCAACTCACGAGCGGGAGTGAAGGCGACGACACGCCGCGCTTCTCGCCCGACGGTAAGTGGCTGGCGTTCGAGCGCGCGGGGCGAGAGATTCGCGCGCTCAACCTGGAGGCGAAGCGTGAGCACGTGGTCGCGGCGGGCGGTTTGGAGCGACCGCCGCTCAGCGCCGACCGCCCGTTCATCTGGTCGCCCGATAGCCGCTGGATTGCTTACATGCCGGTCGGACAGAAACTCTTCCGCAACGTCTTCGTCGTTCGCGCGGACGGCAGCGGCACTCCGCAGCCCGTCAGCTTCCTCGCCAACGGCGGCAGCGACACGGTCTCGTGGAGTCCCGACGGGACGTTCATACTCTTCGACACGGGGCAACGAACCGAGCAGGGGCAACTCGCGCGCGTTGACCTCATCCCGCGCACGCCGAAGTTCCGCGAAGACCAGTTCCGCGACCTCTTCAAAGAGGAGACGCCAAAGAACGTCTCGCCCACGCTCCGCCGGCAGGAGAACAACCCGCAGAGTCCAGTGCCGCCGACCGAAACGCCTGTCAACGTGCCGACGCCGACGCCCACAACAACGCCGACGCCCGCAGACGCGCCCGCGACACAAACGCCGGGTCAGACGCCGACGCCGACGCCTGCTCCCATGCGGCAGGGCTTGGCGGGCAACGCGTCGACGCAGGGTGGCGGGAGCAAAGAGAAGCCCGTGGAGATCGTCTTCGACGGAATCCGCAGGCGTCTGAGTCTTCTGCCCGTCGGCGTGGATGTGATTTACCAGACGGTCAGCCCGGACGGGAAGAACGTTTTGATGATCGCCAGCGCGGTGAACCAGACGAACCTCTACGTCTTCCCGCTCGAAGAGCTACCGCGTGAGCCTGCGGTCACGCGCCAACTGACCTCGACGCCGGGCTTCAAGACGGACGCGCAGTTCTCGCCCGACGGCAAAGAGGTCTTCTATCTTGAGAATGGTCGCATACAGGTCGCGCCGCTCGACCCGCGCCAGCCCGCCCACCCGCTCGCGGTCGCGGCGGAGATGGACGTTGACTTCGCGCGCGAGAAGCTGGAGGTCTTCGAGCAGGGCTGGGAGTACATGCGCGACAACTTCTTCGACGCGAAGTACAACGGCGCGGACTGGCAGGCCGTGCGCGGCGAGTTCCTGCCTTACGTCGCGGGCGCGGGCACGCCCGAAGAGGTGCGGCGTCTGATGCGCCTGATGGTCGGCGAGTTGAACGCGTCGCACCTCGGAGTGTCCGGCCCGTTCGGCTCGACGCCAGTCACGACGGGGCGGCTCGGCCTCGACTTTGAACGCGAGGAGTACGAGCGCAACGGTCGTCTGCGCGTCTCTTCCGTCATCCCGCTCAGTCCCGCCGCGCTCGCGCGCGACTCGGCCTCGCCCGAACGGTTGCGGCCCGTCAAAGTCGGCGACTACATACTCTCGGTTGACGGCAAACAGTTGGACGCGCGCACGAACCTCGACGAGCTTCTGAGCTACAAGATAGGCCGCCGCGTCGCCGTCGTCGTCGCATCGTCGGCGGGCGGGGCGGACAGGAAGGAGTTGGACATCAGGCCGGTCAACCTCGCGACGGAAAAGGGCTTGCGTTACCGCGAGTGGGTCGAGGAGAAGCGCGCCTACGTCGAGCGCGTGAGCGGGGGCCGTCTCGGCTACGTGCACATGCCCGATATGTCTTCCAACTCGCTCGCGCAGCTCTACGTTGACCTCGACGCCGAGAACCAGTCGAAGGAGGGCGTCGTCGTTGACATCCGACATAACGACGGCGGCTTCGTCAACGTCTATGCCATTGACGTGCTTGCGCGCCGGAGCTACCTGCGGATGACGCCGCGCGGTCTTTCGACCTCGCCCGCGCGCACGGCCCTCGGCCAGCGGGCGCTTGAGCTTCCGACCGTGCTCCTCACGGATCAGTATTCGCTCTCCGACGCCGAAGACTTCGCGGAAGGGTATCGAAGCCTGCATCTCGGCAAGGTGGTGGGCGAGCCGACCGCGGGCTGGATCATCTATACCTCAAGCGTCCAGCTCGTTGACGGGACGGTCTTCCGCCTCCCCTTCATACGCATCCAGACCGCCGAGGGCGCTGACATGGAACACAACCCGCGACCCGTTGACGTGACGGTCACGCGTCCAATCGGGGAGAGTTACACGGGCCACGACTCGCAGCTCGATGCGGCGGTGCGCGAGCTTTTGGGGCGTAGATAAAATGACTTGAGTCGAGTTCAGGCGCACGCGCCGCGCGAAGGGGCAGGAAGGACGGGCGCGGGGCGGGAATTTATCGCGGTGAAAAAAATCGGGGCCGAGTTTGTCATGGTACATGTTTGCCCTTGAGCCGTGGGTTCGGATGCGCCCAGGCAGACGCAAGACACGGCTAACAGCAGGAAGAGGATGCGTGAGGCCCGGAGGTTGATAAACTTCATCGGTTCCCCTCCTTCACCACTTTATCTACATCCTTCCTGAACTCCTGCAAATCCCTCCCGTTGTGCTTATCAAAAACCGATCTTCCTCTCCCGCCGAAGTTGGTTCTTGAACCGTCGAGTGCCAGCACATGGTTGCCTTGTAATTCATATGCGGTCAGGACACGGTAATTACCGTCCGACGCTTTTTTAAGGAAGAACAGGTATTTCTTCCCCTTCATCGGCGAGCCTTCGCCAGAGGCTCTGTACCGAACGACCTGGCCTGAAGGGTATCTCACCCTCCCGCCGAACCGTTCCGCAGTAACGGCATCACCTTTGTTGATGGAAACTCCGGGCGCTGCTTTGATGACATCCGAAACGGTGAGGTAAAACTCGGAATACACCCCGGTTTTGTCTTCCGAAAGAAACGCTTGCGAACCCGTCACCTTTCCTTCGACGATCAAGTCGCTTTGAGCGGCGGGGAGGTCGGCGGGGCCGTTAGGAACTTCTGAGTCAACGGTGACTTCCGCCGACTGGGGAGCCGCCTGGCTTTGAACAATCCTTTGATTGTCGTGGCGGGCATTTTTTTGTCGGCGCGTTTCGTCTCCGTTCGAGTCGGGATTGTTCAAATCAACGACCGGCGTGGCCGCGTCGTCCAGCTCTTTATCCGAGGGTGGGCTTGGTTGATTCACCGCTTGTTCGCCTTGCCGTAAGACCTTGGCGCTTTGTTTGTTGGGTAGGTTGTTTTGTCCCGCACTGCTCCTTTCGCCGAAAGCAATGAAAAGACAAACGAGGAGAGCAGCACTTCCGGCTCCGACGAGCGGATAAAGCGCGCGCTTGTTTTTGAGCATGGTTCGTACTGCCTTTCTGGGTGTCGTAGAGGTTAAGGTTTATGGTTACTGGCGCTATCAATAATGGAAATCAAAACGAGAGGTTTTGTTTTCGATATTCCCCTGTGGTTTTGAGGTCAAAGCAAATCCTCAAGGGAGTATCCTTTCTACTATTGACCGCGACGTAATAGCAATGGCGGTTCGACGGCGCAAGCCTATTGCGCCGGTTCTTATCGAGGTAAAAAGAGTGGGGGCGCGAAATCTTCGCGCCCCCACTACGTCTGTGAATACGTCTGTCCGCGGCCTTCAGAACTCGTCGCGGTCGCGTCCCCTCGTGACCGCGGGCGAAGGCGAAGGAGTCGTCCGCTGCTGGCCGACCTTCTCCCACTCCTCGCGCGTGAGCGTCTTTACAGGCTCAAGCTTCTTCCCCTTCAGTTCGGAGTTTAGTCCCGAAAGCTCCTTCGCCGCCCACGAGTCGAAGTCCTTCAACACGTCGGCCAACTCGCGCGCGAGCGCGTCGGTGCGCTCGATCTGCGTCTGCGAGGGGCGGCCCTCGTAGAAAACGACGTTGCTGTAGAGGTCTGTCAGGTATTCGCGCAGGCGTTCCTCGCCGGTGATCGCGCCGCCCTCTTTGGTGGCGACGATCTTCTTCCGCAGCTCGTCAACCTGCGCGGAGGCGTCTCGCAGACGCTTGCGGAGCGGGTCGTCCGCAGGGAGTCGAGAGGCGCGCTCGTCGAGCGCCAGACGCATCCGGTTGATCTTGTCCACGGCAAACGACATCTCGCCGAGCTGGTCGTAGAGCTTCATCGCGAGGTCGAACTGTTCCTTGCGATCCGCGGCAGTGTGCGTCGAGCGCGGGTCGGGGTTGACCTGAAGCTGGGTGGTGTAAACCTCCTTGTCCTTGGTCATCTTCACGGTGTACGTGCCGGGCAGCACGCGCGGGCCGTAGGCCGCGCCGAAGGCTGCGCTCGCCGCGGGCGGCACGTGCGGCGCGGGAAGGCGCATTGACCAGGTCGTGCGGCTGAGGCCCAGACGCTTGCTGCTCGGTATCGTGCCGAGGAGCTTGCCCGCGGAATCGAAGACTTCGATCTTGAGGTCGCCGAAGATGTGTCGTCGTCGCTGGTAGTAGGTGATGACGGCCTCGTCGGTCGGGTTGTCGCCGACGAACTCGGCGTCGCCGCCCGGCCAGCCGCCGCCGCCCGAAATGCTCTGCATGGTGGGCCGGGCCTGTATGAAGAAGGCTTCCTTCGCGAGCGTTTCGGGGTTGAGCGCGCGCAAAGGGGTGATGTCGTCAACGACCCAGAGGCCACGCCCGTGCGTGGCGATGACGAGGTCGTGGTCGCGCGGGTGGATGGCGAGGTCGCGCACGGCCACCGAAGGCAGGTCGCCGCCCTTGTACTGCGCCCACTGCCGTCCGCCGTCGAGCGAGACCCACAACCCGAACTCCGTGCCGACGAACAGGAGGTCGCGGTTCACGATGTCTTCTTTAACCACATGAGCGTAGCCGCGCATGGGCGAGCCTGCCGAGACGAGCGGAGTCCAACTCTGCCCGTAGTCGGTCGTCTTGTAGACATAAGGCTGCATGTCGCCGAAGGTGTGCAGGTCGAAGGTGACGTAGGCCGTGCCCTCCTCGTAGTGGCCGGCGTCTATGTAAGAAACCCACGCGTTACGAGGCAGACCTTTGACGTTGCCGACGACGTTCGTCCAAGTCTTGCCGCCGTCGCGGGTGATTTGCAGGTTGCCGTCGTCGGTTCCGGCCCAGACTAAGTCCGGGTTCTTCGGCGACTCGCAGATGGAATAAATCGTCGTGTGCATCTCGGCGGCAGAGTTGTCAACGGTGACGCCGCCTGACTCTTCCTGCTTCTGCTTTTCGGGGTCGTTCGTCGTCAGGTCGGGCGAGATGCGCTCCCAAGTCTGGCCGTGGTCGCGCGAGCGGAAGAGGAACTGCGCGCCGATGTAGACCGTGCCCTTCTGCGTCGGGCTGACGTGAATCGGCGTGTTCCAGTTGTAGCGCAGCTTACCCTCCTTGTACTGGGGCAGAGGCTTGATGCCGCGCGATTCGTGCGTCCTGCGGTTGACGCGACCGATCTCGCCGCCCTGACTTTCAGCGTAGATGTATTCGGGGTCGGAGGGGTCTGCGAACATCCAGAAGCCGTCGCCGCCGTACATGTTCTCCCAGCGGCTGTTGGTGATGCCGCCCGGATACTGTGAGTCGCCGACCCACGACGAGTTGTCCTGGAGGCCGCCGTAGACGTGGTAGGGCGTGTCCATGTCGAGCGAGACGTGGTAGAACTGCGAGATGGGGAGGTTCTGCGCCTTCCACCACTTGTTGCCGCCGTCGTAAGAGTACCAGAGGCCGCCGTCGTCGCCCGTGATGAGGTGATCCGTGTTGTCCGGGTCAACCCAAACGTCGTGGAAGTCGCCGTGTGTGCCGCCGGAGATGTTGCTGAAGCTCTGTCCGCCGTCGTTGCTGGCGATCAAAGAGAGGTCGGGCTTGTAGATTTTATTCTCGTCCTTCGGGTCAACGATGAGGTTGGCGAAGTAGAAAGGACGCCAGATCATGTTCTGGCTGCGGTCGAGCGCCGCCCACATCTGCCCGCCGTCGTCCGAACGGTAAAGCCCATCCTTCGGCGCGACGGCCTGAACGAACGCGTAGACGACGCTGGGCTTCGACGGCGCGACGGCGACGGCCACGCGCCCCCAAGGCTTTGCGGGCAGACCCTTCGCGCTCTGCTCGTTCAGCTCAGTCCAGGTCGCGCCACCGTCAGTTGATTTGAAGAGGCCGCTGCCCGACGGCGCGGTTTCGTTCTCGCCGTCGGAGCGAAACGTCCAGCCCTTGCGGCGGAAGTCCCACATCCCTGCGTAGATAGTCTTCGGGTTCTGCCTATCCATCGAGAGCATCGAGCAGCCGGTCGAAGCGTTCGCGCCCTTCAGAACTTTCGACCAGGTCTTGCCGCCGTCGTTCGTCTTGTAGACGCCGCGCTCATCCGAGTCGCTCCAGAGCTTCCCCGTAGCGCAGGCGTAAACCGTGTCCGGGTTCGACGGGTCAACCAGAATCTTCGCGATGTGCTCCGACTCTCTCAGCCCCGTGTTCGTCCAGTTGTCACCGCCGTCCGTGGACTTATAAACGCCGTCGCCGACGGAGACGCTGTTGCGCGTCCAAGCCTCGCCCGTGCCGACCCAGACGGTCTTTGGGTTCTTCGGGTCTATGGTGATGGCACCGATTGATTGAACGGGCTGCTTATCGAAGACGGGCTTATAGGTCGTGCCGCCGTTGACCGACTTCCACACTCCGCCCGACGCCGCGCCGACGTAGACGGTGAGACGCTGGCCCTCGCGCACGGCGTCAATGGCTGAGACGCGACCGCTCATCTGCGCCGAGCCGATGTTGCGTGCGCCGAGGCCGGAGAAAGTTTGTGAGTCAACCTTGACGGGGCCGGACGCCTGCGGGTTTGCGGGCCGCGGCGTCTGCGCCTGCGAGGCGACGCCCGCGGCGAGCGCGAAGCTCAAAGAGGTTGACGATAACCAGCGCGTAAGTTTTATGTTCATCGCTCGCGGAATCCTTCTCTCGTTGCTGAGTCAGTTCTGGTTCGTTTCAAGCTTGGCGGGCGGCTTCTGACCGCTCGGCGATTTCTCGCCCGGCTTCTTCACGCCCGGCTTCTGGCCCTCCGGCTGTTTCGGCGAAGTGGTCGAGGCGTCGGGCGCTGACGGGGCTTGCGACTTCGCGCCGGGCTGGCGGAAGCGGCTGTCTTCAAACGGCACGTTGGCCTCGATCTTCAAGTAGGTGACGCTCGTCTTGAACTGGCTGCCCTTCGGCCCGCTCTCGACGGAGAAGGGCAGGTACCAGCCGTTGACCTCCTTGTAATCGCCGAGGATGGTCTCGTATTCGCGCTCCGCTCCGCGCACCGTGCGCTTGGTGTCAATTTTGATGGGCACGAAGTAGTCGGTGTCGAGGTAGTAGTAGCGCACGTCGCCGTCCTTGAGCGTTACCTTGAGCTTGTAAACCTCCGTCCCCTCGAACTGATCCGTGCCGGCGTACTCCACGCGCACGCCCTTCTGCTGGTAGTTGACGAGCGGGCCGTCGAGGTCTGAGTCCTCGACGATCTCCTTCATCTCCTCCTCGCCCAGAGGCTCGGCGTCCTTCTTGCCGTTCCACGGCTCGATCTTCCAGCCGCTGTGTCCGTCGTAGGCCGACACTCCGGTCATGCCCTGAATCTGAAACTCCTGCCGCACGAGGTTCGGGCGCATGTTCTCCTCGACGATGACGGCCTCGAACCCGCCGCCGCCGTTGTACCTGCCCGTGCGGCGCAGTGACTTGACGGACTGAATCTTCTCCATGCCGCCGACGGTCTTGATGAACCTGGCGACGATCTCGTCGGCGGTCTGCGCCGAAGCGTGCGCGCTCAAAGCAAACAGCACGGCCAGTAACGGCAAAACTCTACGCATGGTCTTCTCCTCTTGGGTAATTTCAGAAGTGAGAAACGCTCCGCGCTCGGCGTCCGTCCAACCTCGCCTCGTCTAATACGGTCGGCGCGCGCGACGGTTTCAAACGCCTGCCCCGGCCAATCGCGGGACTGCATGAAAGTGTTGACGCGGACGAGCGCAATCGTAGAGTAAGCCGCAGAAAATGTCACTGACTTTCGAGAGCCGAGCCGGGGCGGCTGTAATTTCTATCCGTTTCGTCACGCGATTAAGCCGTTTGGTAACAGAGGCCGGGGAGTCCGGGTCGAACGGCGAGGTCGGAGATGCGTCCGAGACGAGAGGTGTTCGTCGAGTTACTCTTCGAGCGTCGAGGTTATTCTTCGTCGGGCCTGCTTGCTCTTGCGTGATGCGCGTCGCCCGCGGGCAGGTATCCCAGCTCGCGGTAGTGGCGCAGCTTGTTGTGGAGCGTCTTGAGGCTGATCTGAAGCAGCTCGGCGGCGCGCGTCTTGTTGTTGTCGGTCTTCTGGAGCGTGCGCAGGATCATGCGGCGCTCGACTTCCTCGATGGGCGTGCCGACGGGCAGCGTGATCGTGTCTTCGCCGCGCGAGCGTGCGCGCTGCTCCAGAGGGTAGGGCGCAAGGTGGTGGCGCTCGATGCCCTCGCCGGAGCAGATGATGACGGCGCGCTCGATGACGTTGCGAAGCTCCCTCACGTTGCCCGGCCAGGAGTGCGACTGCAAGGCGTCAATGGCCGCCGGGCTGAGGAAGCGTGCGGGGCGCGCGTGGCGCTCGGCGAGCTGCGCGACGAGGTGTTGCGCGAGCAGAGGGATGTCGTCCTTGCGTCGGCGCAGGGGCGGAAGATCAATCGTGATGACGTTGAGGCGGTAGAGCAGGTCTTCGCGGAACGTGCCCTGACGAACTGAGTCAGCCGGCACGCGGTTCGTCGCGGCGAGCACGCGCACGTCAACGGGAAGCTCGTGCGAGCCGCCGAGTCGCCGTATCTTTCGGTCTTCGAGCACGCGCAGGAGCTTCGCCTGAAGCGAGAAAGGCATCTCGGAGATTTCGTCGAGCAGGAGCGTGCCGCCGTTCGCCAGCTCGAAGCAGCCCATGCGGCGCGAGGCCGCGCCGGTGAACGCGCCGCGCTCGTGGCCAAACAGCTCCGACTCCATTAAGGTTTCGGGGATGGCCGAGCAGTTGATGGCGACGAAGGAAGTGTTTCGGCGCGGGCTGAGGTTGTGAATCGTGCGCGCCACCAGTTCCTTGCCCGTGCCCGACTCGCCCGTGATGAGCACGGAGGCCGAAGAGGGCGCGACCTGCTCGATGAGCGCGTAAATCTGGCGCATCGGCTCGCTGACTCCGACGAGTTCGCCGAACGCGCCGCGGTCGCGCAGTTGCCGCCTGAGCGAGACGTTCTCGCGCCGCGCCTCTGCATACTCGACCGCGCGCTCGACGACGAGCCGCAGCTTCGAGAAGTCAATCGGCTTCTCGAAGTAGTGGAACGCGCCCTCCTCCTGAATGGCGCGCATCGCCATCTCGACCGACCCCTGGCCGGTGAGCAGGATGACGGCGGTATCCGGGTGCAGCTCGCGCACCTCGCGCAACAGGCCGAAGCCGTCGAGCCGCGGCATGTAAACGTCCGAAATCACGACCGAAGGGTGGAACTCTTCGACCGCGGCGAGTCCTTCCGCGCCGTCCACGGCGATGGCCGTCTCGTAGCCCCAGCCCCGGAGCATCTCGTCCAGCGACTCGGCTATCACGGGTTCGTCGTCAACAATGAGGATGCGCCCTTTCGGCATGGTTCGAGTTTAGCAAGAGACGGCGAAAGGCAAAAGGAAATGAGCGGAAGGCGGAAAGCTCCCTGGGGCCTGATTTTTCAATTGACGGCTAGGGCGGACGTTTTTATATTAAAGCCCAGTTAGTTGCCCCCCAAATCGCGCATCAACGTTCTTTACTTTCAAAGAGAAGACAAATGATTGAAAACCACACAACGCTGGCGAGAAGGTATTCAACCATTTTAATAGCTACCTTCTGCCTACTGCTGGCGATGACACCCGCTGAAGCGCAAAATAAGATTATTACAGCTAACCCTACACCGAATGCAAATCCTCCCGTCACCATCAAACAAATTACATTGTCGGGGAAGGCTGTTGAATTAGGAGCGCCACTTGCGGCTTCAGATGATTGGCTCGACGATTTGAGCATCACCGTCGAGAATAGTTCAGGAAAGAGCGTAGTCTATTTAGATTTGGTCTTATCCTTTGCTCATATAAACGAGGGTGGGCCGTCTTTAGTTCTCCCCCTGAGTTTCGGCCAAGTCTCCGGTGCACCTAATGCCGTTGGGAAAACTGAAATTCTTGCTCCGGGGGCAAGCACTACGATAACAATCGGCAAACGAGCTAACTCACTAAAGCAAGCTCTCAGCGACCACCAGCATCAGAGTGACAAGCTCAACGTGTACATAACGACAGCTCTTTTTGAGGACGGCATAATATGGCGCAATAGTTCCGAGGGACACCCTGATCCGAGTCATCCGCTAAGATGGAATATTAAAGGGGCAGGGGGCAATCTCCATGCCGAGCGTTAGTTCGACGAATCGAACTGGCCGGTTCATTACCGCGAATATATGCAGTATTTTGCTGGGAATATGAATATACTGATTATATCCCTTGCGGTTGCGGGCAATACATTTTTTCCGATAATTTGGTGAGATGTGGCCCCGACGACCTGTGCAGCGACTTCGCCTCCCAGCAGTCTGTGACTTGCTCGGATGGTTCGGGATGCACGAATCGGCAGAGGATAATATATGCGGGCCAATGTGTTTAGTATCCCTGACCCTTTCTGACAACAGTTTTACCCTGAATAAAAATCCGCGACGGCGCGCGCAAGCGCCCAGGCTGTGGACTCGGTCGGCTGGATGTCGGCGCGCAGCCCGTACTCGGCAGCCGTCTGCGCTGTAACCTCGCCGATGCAGGCGACGCGGACTCCGGCGAGCACGCCGCGCAGGTCGCGCGTGTCGAAGAGTTGCGCGAAGTTGTGAACCGTGGAGGAGCTTGTGAAGGTGATGCAGTCAACGCCGCCGCCGACCAGAAGCGCCTCGACGCGCGCGCGGTCGGTCGTCTCCGAGCGAACGGTTCGATAGGCCGGGACGACATCAACGCGTGCGCCCGCGCCTTCGAGCGCGCGCGGCAGGAAGTCGCGGGCGACCGCCGCGCGCGGCAGGAGGAAGTTCAGGCTCTCGAAGTGCTCGCGCCCGCCGAGGTAAGTTTCGAGCGCGGCGAAGACGCCCTCGGCCTGAAACTTCTGCGGCACCACGTCAACGTGGACGTGCGCCGCGACGAGGCGCTCCGACGTTGCCTCGCCGACGGCGCAGACTCGCAGGCCGTCCAACTCGCCCACGTCCTTGCCCTGCGCTTCGAGCCGGCGGAGGAAATGTTCGACGGCATTCGCGCTCGTGAAGACGAGCCAGTCGTAGCCGAAGAGATTTTCAATCGCCTCGTCGAGCGGCGCGTATGTCTCGGGCGCGACGATCTCGATGGTCGGGCAGGCGACGACGCGCGCGCCGAAAGATTCAAGCGCCGCGACCATCTCCGCGGCCTGCGCGCGCGCTCGCGTAATCATCACGGTGCGCCCGCTCAAAGGCTTCTCAACTGTCAACCCGTCCGCTGTCGCTGCTTCCGGCTTCTCGGACATCTTCTGCTCTCGTCCTTCAAGACTCAAGGGTTTCCGCGGGCAGAGCTGCGAGGAGCGATGCCGCGCCGCGCTCAAGCATGCGCGCGGCCAGCGCCTCGCCGACCGCTGCGGCATCCCGCGCATCGCCCTCGAATGAATCGCGCATGACCTCGCCGCCGTCGAGCGAGGCAACGAGGCCGTCCAAGTGCAGGCGCTCGCCCTCGACGGTCGCGTGCGCGGCGATGGGAACTTGGCAGCCGCCGCCTAGACTTCGCAGCAGGGCGCGCTCGGCGAGCACCGCGGCGCGCGTCGGGGCGTAATCGAGGCGAGAGACTAAATCGTTCGTCTGCGCGTCGTCGGCGCGAGTCTCCAGCCCCAGCGCGCCCTGACTGACGGCGGGCAGCATCTCTTCGATCTCGATGGCGGCGCTGATGCGCGCGGCGAAGCCGAGGCGTCGAAGGCCGGCGGAGGCGAGTATCACGGCGTCGAAATCGCGCGCGTCGAGCTTACGCAGGCGTGTGTCCACGTTCCCGCGCAGGTCTTTGATTTGAACGTCGGGGCGCAGGTGCTTGAGCTGCGCGATGCGGCGCAGGCTGGACGTTCCCACGACCGCGCCTTGAGGTAAATTTCGCAGAGAGGCGTTCGTCGCGTCCGCGCCCGCGCGAAGGACTAAAGCGTCGCGCGGGTCTTCGCGCTCAGGCGTGGCAACAATCGTCAGACCTTCGGGCGTGACGGTCGGCAGGTCTTTGAGCGAGTGGACGGCGATGTCCACTCGACGGTCGAGCAGGGCCGTCTCAATCTCTTTGGTGAACGCGCCCTGACCGCCGATGACGGCGAGCGGCACGTCGCGCCTCACATCACCCGTCGTCTTGATTATCTCGATGCGAACGGAAGCCTGCGGGTCGAGTGCTTCGAGCCGCGCCTTCACCCACTCCGACTGCCACAGCGCAAGCTTCGAGCCGCGCGAGCCGATGACGAGGTTCATAAGGGTTCCGGGTTCTGCGTGTTGGGTTTTAGGTGTTGGCTGATGTGTCGCGTTCATTGCAGGTATTCAACTCCTAAAACCCAGCACCCAGCAGCACCAACACCCCCTCTCATTCTTCGAGACCGAAAATGTCGCGCCACGCTTGCATGTCGCCATCTTCGCCCGTGTCGTAGGAGCGGCGCATGCGGTGGATGACGGGGTGCGAAATCTTGTTGACGGCGGACATGAGCATGGCTTCGATGGCCTGTTCCTGTTCGGGGCTGAGCGGGCCGAGGCGGCTGCGCTGGCGTTCAAACTCTTCGTGCGCGATGCGCCGCAGCCTGTCTCTGAGCGCGCCGACCGCGGGGCCGATGTCGAGGTTACGGAGCGCCTGCTGGAACTGCATCACCTCGGACTCGACGATCAGCTCGGCGCGCTCGGCCTCGCGCTCGCGCTCGCGTATGTTCGAGGCGACGACGGATTCGAGGTCGTCCACGTCGAAGACGAAGAGGTTGCCGAGCTTGCCCACGTCCGGGTCAACGTTGCGCGGCACGCTGATGTCTATGAAGAAGGCCGGGCGGTTGCGGCGCGATGCGCGGGCGCGCTCGGCCATCTCGGTCGTGATGACGTAGGCTTGCGCCCCCGTAGAGCAGATGACGATGTCGGCCTCGGCGAGACTTTGTTCGAGCGCGTCGAACTCGATGGCCTCGCCGCCGAACTTGACGGCCAGCTTTTGCGCGGCCTCGAAAGTGCGATTGGCGACGAGGACGCGCGTTGCGCCCGCCCCGGCGAGGTGCTGCGCGGCGAGTTCGGCCATCTCGCCCGCACCGACCAGAAGGACGGTCGCGCCTTTGAGCGAGCCGAAAATCTTGCGGCCCAGCTCGACCGCCGTGAAGCTGACGGAGACCGCCGAGGCGGCGATGCCCGTCTCGTGGCGGACACGCTTGGCGACGTGCAGCGCGTGGTGGACGAGCTTGTGCAGAACGCGACCCGCGGTGCCGGCCTCGACGGCGAGCGAGTAGGCGTGGCGCACCTGTCCAAGCACCTGCGGCTCGCCGACGACGAGCGAGTCGAGCGAGGAGGCGACGCGGAAGACGTGGCGCACGGCGGCCTCGTCGGCGTGAGTGTAGAGGTGTCCGCTGAACAACTCGACGGGGATCTCTCTCGCGCGGCTTATGAAATCGCTCAGACGCCCGACGGCCTCGGCCCCTTGATTGCCCGCCGACGCCGCCAGAATCTCCACCCGGTTGCACGTCGAAACGATCAACCCCTCGCGCACGACCTCGCCGTCAACGAGCGCGCGCAAACTGTCGGCGCACGCCTCGTCCGTGAAGGCGAGCCGCTCGCGCACCTCCAGGGGGGCCGTCTTGTGGTTGAGTCCGACGAGTACGATTGCCATGACTTGCAAGCTACTGACCGTTACGTCCACCCTGCACGATGTCAATCAGAGTGTCCAAGCGCCGATCCGCGTGCGCGTGCGCCTCGGCCAACTGCGCCAGGGCGTCTTCCGTTCGTGACTGCTTTGCCGTGAGTTCGTAAAGCCCGGCCCGTAGGGATTCGTTGATATGAGCCTGCGCCTCGAAGGTGCGCGTCAACACCTGAATGAACTGCGACTGCATGTCGGCGAAGTCATTCAACTGACCATTCGTCGCGGCGAGTTGACCGTTCGTCTCAGCGAGTTGACTGCTCGTCGCGGCGACCTGGCTGCTTGTCTTGGCGAGCTGCTTGTTCGTTTCGGCGAGCTGCCTGTCTGTTTCGGCAATCTGCTGGTTTGTCTGCTCGATGCGAGCATCCAGGTCGGCTTGACTCTTGAGCACAAAATCAATCGCCCGCTCGACTTCTTCGTTAGACATTTCTTAATTCCGGACCGCAAAACAAGCAGCAACATTTATCCCATCCGGATGACGAGTCTTCATCCGAAGACGTGAAAGCCTCCGAGCATCACGGCACCGGCGAAGGTGCAGAGGACGAGCGTGAAGCCGGCAACACCGAGCCATGCGGCCTTTCGACCGCGCCACTGCACGCGGTAGTGCAAGAGCGTCAGGTAGAGCACCCACGTCAGCAGCGCGAAGAACTCGATGGGGTCGTTGTGGAACATCCGACCGTTGCGGGCGCGCGACCAGATAACGCCCGTCAGGATGCCGACCGTGAGGAGCGTAAAGCCGACGCTGGCGGCGGTCGCGCCGATGTCGTCAACGGTCGTCAGGGAAGGCAGGCGGTGGAAGATCGCGCCGAACCTCTTCTCCCGCAGCTCGCGCTCCTGCCACAGGTACATGACGCTCGCCGAGAAGGCCACGAAGAAAGAGGCGTAGGCGAAAAACAGAAGCGTCGTGTGGACGGGGAAGAGCCACGCCGCGCCGCCGTCGGTGACGCGGCTGGCGACGAGGCGGTCGCTGCCCGAAACGATCTGCGAAGCGAAGACCAGGAGCGAGACGACCGGCAGCAAAAACGCTCCGAGCGCACGCACGGGGTAGCGATACGTGACCAGCCAGTAGGCGACGACCAGCGTCCAACCGAGGAAAGAGATGGTCTCCGGCAGTTGGAAGAGCGGGTAATGGCCGTCGCTCGCCCAGTCGAAAATGATCGCCCCGGTGTGCGCCGCGAAAGCGAAGACGACCGAGTAGAAGGCTATCCGCTCGGCGGCTCGGCGCTTGTTGACGAAGGACAGGACGGCGTGGATGGCGGCGATGACGTAACCCGCTAGGGCCGCGTAGAGAAGAGGTTTCATCTCGAAAACAACGGCGCAACTGTACGCGCGCGAGCATTGTAATTGAAGGCCATGTGCGCGGCAAGCAGTCTTACTTCGCGGCGGTCGCCGCCGTGTTGAAAGCCCTGCGCCCGGCGTGAGAAACTAGCAGGCGGGACGCAACCTAAAAACAGGCTTCGGAGAAGGGACGTTGGAACTCATGCCGACGCGCGAGGAAGCGTGGGAACTGCTCTGCGAGTACACGAAGGGTAAGAGCTTGCGCCAGCATGCGCTCGCCGTCGAGGCGGCGATGCGCGCCGCAGCCCCGCATTACGGCGGCCCCGAAGAGGACGTTGAAGAGTGGGGCCTCACGGGGATGCTGCACGACTTCGACTACGAGATGTTCCCCACGCCCGAAGAGCATCCTTACAAGGGCGCGAACATACTCTGTGGCCGCGGCTACCCCGACCGAATCATACACGCCATCATGGGCCACGCGACCTACACGGGTGTCGCGCGCGACACACAGCTTGCGCGCGCCCTCTTTGCCACCGACGAGCTGTGCGGCTTCCTCGTCGCCTGCGCGCTGGTGCGGCCCACGCGGAGCCTCGACGGCCTCGAAACCTCTTCGGTCAAGAAGAAGCTCAAGGACAAAGCCTTCGCGCGCTCCGTCAACCGCGAAGACATCAGGCAGGGCGTCGCCGAACTCGGCGTCGAACTCGAAGAGCACATACGCTTCTGCATCGAGGCGCTCAAGCCCGTACAGGAGAAGATAGGTTTAGGAAAGGTGATGAGTGATGAGTGATAAGAAAGGCAAGAGGATTTTCTCATCACTTATCACTCATCACGCATCCCCGTTTCTCCCTTGCGCTCGCGTCCGTGTGTTTCATATGCTGGGCTGAATCAGTTCAGGGAGATTTGGCGGAGGGCGCGGTCGAGGGAAGGAGTTCGTGGGCTGGCCTTCGCGCGAGGAGCGAGCCGAGGAGGAGCGCGGTCAGCGTGAGCAGCGCGGCGAGGAGCGCGGTGGCCGCCGCCTGAAGCGCACGCCGACGCGCCGTGTGCCTGTAGACGAAGACGCTTGAGTAAGTGATCGCAGCGACGGGGACGATGATGGTCGCAGCGGCCACCCACGCGGTTTGGGCGTTGCCCATGACCATGCCGGGCAGGTAGCGCGTGACGGCGAAGCACGCGCCCGCGCCGACGAGCGCGGCGAGCAGTGACGCAACAGTGAGAAGCTTCCAGCGCAAGCGGCGAGCGGTCTCCTGTAAAAATTATTTCGACGAGGCGTGGGCTAAGACGCTGCCAAGCATATCACAGCCGGCGCGCGGGGCTTAAATTCGCACTGAGCTTATCCGACGAAGGGGACTGACGTACAAAACGATGGTTGCCAGAAGCACACTGCTTTTTCTCGCGCGACAGGAGGGCCTGAAAGACTTCGCCACGAAGTTTCGGCCCTTCCGGAAGATGACCACCCGCTTCGTCGCGGGCGAGGACATCGAGACGACCATTCGCGCCATCCGGGAGCTGAACGCCATCGGCTGCACGGCGACCTTCGACCACCTCAACGAGTCCGTGACGAGCATCGCCGAGACCGAGAACGAAGTGCGCGAGTACCAGCGGATACTCACGCGCATTGACGAGACCGGCATCCGCTCGAACGTCTCGATCAAGCTCACGCAGTTCGGCCTCTCGATTGACCCTGAACTCGCCTACCGCAACGCTCGCGCCGTCGTCGAAGAGGCCGCACGCCGCCGAAACTTCGTCCGCATAGACATGGAGGATTCGCCCGTCACGCAGGTCACGCTCGACATCTTCAAGCGTCTGCGCGCCGAGTTCGACCTCGATACCGTCGGCATCGTCCTGCAATCCTACCTGCGCCGCACGCGCAAAGACGTGCAGGACATCCTGACAATCCCTGCGCGCATTCGTCTCTGCAAGGGCGCTTACAACGAGCCGCCGGAAGTGGCTTTCCCCGACAAAAAGGATGTTGACGAAAACTACGTGCGCTGCATGAAACTTCTGCTCTCCAGCGGCGTCTATCACGGCATCGCCACGCACGACGAGCGCATGATCGAGGCCACGAAAACTTTCGCGCGGGAGCAAGCGATAGGCAAGGACAAGTTCGAGTTCCAGATGCTCTACGGCGTGCGGCGCGACCTTCAGGAGAAACTCGCGCGCGAGGGCTACGGCGTGCGCGTCTACGTCCCCTACGGGAAGACCTGGTATCCATACTTCATGCGCCGCCTGGCCGAGCGGCCCGCGAACGTCTGGTTCATTTTGAAGAATTTGTTTAAGGGTTAAGGCCGAAAGCGAGAGCCGTCTCGTGTGCGAGCCGCAGGCATAAAGCGGATGGACAGCATCACCTGGATTCTCTGGACGATCCTCGGCGTGGTTCTCATCGTCGCCGAAGTCTTCACGCCCGGCTTCGTTCTGCTCTGGTTCGGCGTCGGCGCACTGGCTGCCGCGCTCTCAAGCTTCCTCGGCGCGGGGCTGGCCGGACAGTTCCTCGTCTTCATCCTGCTCTCGACCGCGCTCACCGCGCTCTCGCGCACCATCTTCGCCAACTACTTCACGCGCCGCGACGAACCCGCAGGCTTCAAGACCGGCGCGGCCACTCTGCCCGGCAAGGTCGGCACGGTCGTCACTTCGAGCCGCGGCGCTCTGAACGAGGGCGCGGTCAAAGTCTTCGGCTCAACCTGGACTGCCTACCCGGCAGAGGGCGAGCCGCCCCTGGAAGCAGGCGACCGCGTCGTCGTCGAACGCCTCTCCGGCGCTTCGATCTACGTCCGCCGCGTTGACTCGCTGCCGGATTGGAGAGGGAGTGAGTTGACGGAAAGCAATGACAAGCGATAAACGCGGCATGCCGCCTCCATCTCCATCTCAATCACCACATCCCGCGCCGCTTGAGCCACAAGAGCGCCAGACCGATCAATCCCATAGTAAGAGCGCAGACCAGCCAGAACCCCATGTCAACGCCGCCGATGCGCGCGTGGGCTAAGGGCAGTCCCGTCACGTTCATTCCCCATGCGCCGAAGACGGCGGCGGCGGCGGCCTCGCAGATGCCGACCACCGTCAGCGTCTTCATGGTTTCGTTAAGCTGGTTGGACATGAACGCCAGGTGCGCTTCCGTGGCGCTGGCGACCATGTCCTGCTGTATGTCAACGATGTCCAGAAGGCGCAGCACGTGGTCATACACGTCCTGAAAATACGGATGAGTTTCCAGATCGAACAAGGCGTGCTCGCGCTTGGGAAATTCGATGAAGGCTTCGCGCAGAGGGTAAAGGGCCATGCGCAGGGCAAACACGCTGCGCTTCAAGACCAGCAACTCCTCCGGATTAGCGCCGCGGTTTCTGTGGAACATGATCTCGTCGAGCCGGTGCAGCCGGTCGTCAATGTCGTCCACGATGGGGAAGCAGGAGTCTATGATGGCGTCAACGACGATGTGCGCCAGAAAACCGACGCGGTCGCTCAGGTTTGGCTGCGCTCGTTCCCAACGTTGGCGGGCTAAATCGAGGGCCGGAACCTCGCCGGGATGCAGAGAGACGACGTAGTGCTCGCCGACGAACAAATCAACCTCGGTCATTTGCAACTCGCGGCCCGCGTGGGCCAGCGGCGCGTACATAACTATAAAATAGTAGTTCGGGAACTCGTCCACCTTGGGACGTTGCCGTAGCTTCAGAGCGTCTTCCAGAGAGAGCGGGCTGAAGTCGAATTCCCGGTTCAGCATTTCCAGTTGCGCCTGGCCGGGGTCGCGTATATCCACCCAGAGGAGCGCGCCCGGCTCGCGCAGCCCCTCTTTAATCTGCTCCGGCGGCAACTGTTCCGGGAGGTCTGCGCCGGGCCTGCGAATCAGTACCGTGATATGCGGGACGACCATTTGCGTTGGGGCAGCGGAGGGCGAGACCTTGCGAGATTTGAGCTTACCCGGCGGCGTCAACGGGGGCGACTGTTCCAGAGTTTGGAGCTTCGATAGAATCGTCCTGCTACTGTAAACCAAGACGTAACTCTCCTCTCCGAATCTAACCGTTCTACACAGACAGAGGCTTGAGAGCGCGGCAACAATCTCTTTTCTAAACTTTCAGAGCAGGCAGAGAGTTAATCCGCTCTGAAACAACTAAAGCCTATGACAGGCGCTCGGTGGTGTCGTCTTCGTGGCTGATGGTGTCGTCGCCGTCGGGGGAGGGGAGTTCGACGGTGATGCGGTCGGTGTCGGGGGCGGGGAGGTCTTCGCCGGTGAGGCGTGCGAGGACGACGGTGATGTTGTCTTCGCCGCCGCGCTCGTTGGCTTCCTCGACGAGGGCTTCGCAGGCGCGTGCGAGGTCGCCGTTCGAGTTGGCGACGATGTGCAGCATGTCTTCGCCGCGGAGTTTTCCGGAGAGGCCGTCGCTGCACAGCAAAAGGAGGTCGCCGCGGAAGATGCGAACGAGGCCCGTGACCGGGGCGAGTTCGGGCTGCGCGCCGAGGGCCTGGAGGATGACGTTGCGGAACATGTGCGTCTCGGCCTCGGCCTCGCTGATCTGCCCCACGTCAACGAGCTGCTGGACGAGCGACTGGTCTTTCGTGGCGAGCTTGATCCGCTCGCCGCGCAGGACGTAGCCGCGGCTGTCGCCGACTTGCAGGAGGCTGACGCCGTCGCGCGTCACAGCGGCGGCGGTCAGGGTCGCGCCCATGCCGGAGCAGCGCGGGTCTTCCTGGCTCTTGCGGTGGATGGCGAAGTTGGCGTAGTCGGTCGCGTTCTTCAGACACTCGACGAGCGGCGAGTCCGGCTCGCAGACGCCCTCGCCTTCGCCTTCGTTATCGTCGCCGCCCGTCAACATGTCGCGCACCGTCTCGACGGCCATGCGGCTCGCCACGTCGCCAGCGAGCGCGCCGCCCATGCCGTCCGAGACGACGAGCACGAGGCCCTTCTGTCCGACCTCGAAGCGGCGCATCTCGGCGGGCGGGGTGTCGCCCTGCGTGCCTGTCCAAGCCTTCGACGTGGAGAGGTCGAGCACGAGGAAATTGTCCTCGTTGCCGGAGCGGACGCGACCGACGTGGGTCTTGGCGAATAGCTCTACGTGCATAAGAGGTGAATGGTAAATGGTAAACGGTAAATGGTCGTTGTGCACTGTCCGAGTTGAGCCGTTAACGCGCAACCCGTATGATGCTCAGACACTATTCACCATTCACCATTCACCATTTACTAAATCTTTCCGAGCGCCTGGTCGAGATCGGCGATGATGTCCTCAACGTCTTCGAGGCCGACCGAGATGCGGACGAGTCCCGGTGTGATGCCGAGCCGTGCGCGCGTCTCAGGCAGAACGGACGCGTGGGTCATCGTCGCCGGATGTGAAATCAAAGTCTCGACGCCGCCGAGGCTCTCCGCCAGAGTGCAAAGGCGGACGGATTCTAGCACAGTGCGCGCGTTTTCGAGCGACCCCGTGTCGAAGGCGACCATCCCGCCGAACCCACGCTGCTGCCGCCTGGCGAGATCGTGCTGGCGGTGCGAGAGCGAGCCGGGATAGTAAATCTTCTCGACCTTCGGGTGCTCTTCGAGGAACGCGGCGACCTTGCGCCCCGAGGCGTCGTGCTGCTCCATCCTGACGGCGAGCGTCTTCGTGCCGCGCAAGACCAGCCACGAGTCGAAGGGCGAGAGAATCGAGCCTACGCTGTTCTGAATGAACTGCAACCACTCTGCATCCTTCTCGTCGTTGAGGACGACCATGCCGCCGACGCTGTCCGAGTGGCCGTTCAGGTACTTCGTGGTCGAGTGGACGACGATGTCCACGCCGAACTCAAGCGGGCGTTGCAGGTAAGGCGACATAAAGGTGTTGTCACACACCACCCGCGCGCCCGCCGCGTGCGCCACGTTCGAGACGGCCTTCAAGTCCGTGACCATCATCACAGGGTTGGTCGGCGTCTCGACGAAGACCATCCGCGTCGTCTCACGCATTGCCGCCTCGACGTTCAAAACGTCGGTCGTGTCCACGTAGCTGAACTCGATGCCGTAGTTCGTCAGCACGCGGCTGAAGAGCCGGAACGTGCCGCCGTAGGTGTTGTCCGAGACGACGACGTGTTCGCCCGACTTGACGAGCCGGAGCGTCGCGTCAATCGCCGCCATCCCGGAAGCGAAGGCGTAGCCGAAGCGCGCGCCTTCGAGGGCCGCGATGTTTTGCTCGACGGCGAGCCGCGTCGGGTTCTGCGTGCGCGCGTACTCGAAGCCCTTGTGCTTGCCCAGACCCTCCTGCGCGTAAGTGGACGTTTGATAAATCGGAACCGTCACCGCGCCCGTCGCCGAGTCCGGCTCGTTGCCCGCGTGTATTGCTGTCGTTGCAAATCCCATAGCTGGTGAATGGTGAATGGTAAATGGTGAAAGGTAAATGGTGAAGATGAGTGGGCGTCCATTCACCATTCACCGTTTACCATTCACTAGTCAAAGATTCCCTGACTCATGTAACGCTCCGCGCCGTCGGGAAAGAGCGTGACGACGCGCTTGCCTGCGCCGAGTCGTGCGGCGACTCGTCTCGCCGCCGCCGCCGCCGCCCCGGTCGAGCCGCCGCCGAGGACGCCCTCGGTGCGCGCGAGTTCGCGCACCGTCGCAAAGGCTTCGGCGTCGGGGACGGCGATGATCTCGTCCGCTGCATCGCCGTCGAGGTTGGGCGGGATGAACTCGCGCTGGCCGATGCCTTCGAGCCGGTAGAATCCGGGCGGGCCGCCGCCGAGGATTGAGCCGCGCGGCTCGACGAGCGCACAGTAAACTTCGGGGTTGATTCTCTTGATCGCGCGCGTGATGCCCGTGAACGAGCCGGCGGAGCCGCACCCCAAAACGACTGCATCAATACGCCCGTCCAACTGCTCGATGATCTCCTGCGCGGTCGTCTCTTCGTGGAAACGTGGGTTGGCGGGATTCTCGAACTGCTGCGGGATGAAGCTGCCCGGCGTCTCTGCCGCAAGCTCGCGCGCGCGCCTGACCGCGCCCTCCATCCCTTCCTCCGCCGGGACGTACTCGATGCGTCCGCCCAACGCCTCCATGATCTTCATCTTCTCGCGCGAGTAGCCTTCGGGCACGCACAGGATGACGCGATAGCCGCGCGCCACGCCGACGAGCGCGAGTCCGATGCCTGTGTTCCCGGCGGTCGGCTCGATGACGGTCGCGCCGGGCCGGAGCACGCCGCGCCGCTCCGCGTCTAAGATCATGCCGAGCGCCGCGCGGTCTTTCACAGAGCCGCCGGGATTCATGTATTCGAGCTTGGCGAACACGTCGGCGTGCGGCGAGCGTGCGAACCTCGAAAGGTGAAGCAGCGGCGTGCGCCCGACGAGATCGAGAATACTCTCGGCGGCGACGAGGGGCGTCGAACCTCCGCCCGAAATCTTCGTGTGTGACGGCGTAGCCATGAATCTGTACGGATGGCGGCATGGTAGCCCACAGAAGTGATGAGTGACAAGCAAGAAAAGCCGTGAACCGTAAACCGTAAATCGTGACGAGAAAAAACCGTGTCCCAAAGCCGCGAGCCGCGATTAGACGAAAACCACTTGTCACGGCTCACGGTTTACGGTTCACGGCTTTTCCCTTGTCACCTACTGCCCCTTTGAGTTATTTTGTAATCCCGTGAACCACACGGGCACGCCTTCAAAGAATCCCACGGTCGTCGCAATCATCCCCGCGCGCTACTCTTCGAGTCGTCTGCCCGGAAAACCGCTTCTGGAAATCGCGGGTCGCCCGATGGTCTTACACGTCGTCGAGCGCGCGCTGTCGGCCCCGTCCGTCGCGCGGGCCGTCGTCGCCACGGACGACGAGAGGATTTTCGAGGCCGTCAGTGCTGCCGGGCACGAGGCTTTGATGACGAGCGCGGCGCACGCTTCGGGCAGCGACCGTCTGGCGGAGGCCGCCGCGCAAATCGAGGCCGACGTGATCGTCAACGTGCAGGGCGACGAGCCGCTCATCTCGCCGGAGACGATTGAGCGCGCGGTCAGGGCGCTTCTGGAAGGCGACGGCTGCGCGGCGGCGACCACGTGCGAGCCGATTGGGAGCGCGTCGGACGTTCTGAGCCTCGATGTCGTCAAGGTCGTTGTGGACGAGCGGGGCCACGCGCTTTACTTCTCGCGCTCGCCCGTGCCGCTGCCGCGTGAGGCGGTGCGGCGCTACGGCTCGCTCGTGGCCGCGCTCGAAGTCGAGCCGGCGCTCGTCGCCGCGTTCCGCAAGCACACGGGGCTTTATGTCTACAGTCGCGCCTTTTTGCTAGAATACGCGCGCTGGCCTCAGACTGTGCTCGAACGCGCCGAGTCGCTCGAACAACTTCGCATACTCGAACACGGCTACCGAATCCGCGTCGTCGAAGCGGCCTCGCCGTCCGTCGGCGTGGACACGGCAGAGGACTTGAGGCGCGTGCGCGAACTGTGGACTTGAAATGATGAGCGACTGGATCGGACTCGGAGTTATCGTGCTCGTCGGCTTGGGCGCTCTCTACGGCCTGTCACATCTGGGCAAGCCGTCGAAGCCTTTGAGCAGAGAGGAGTACGAGCGGCGCGTGCGCGAGGGGCGTGGGGCGTCGAGCGCGGGCGCGCTGGCGGGCATGAACGCGTTGCAGAAGCTCGTCAACCCGAAGGCGGCGGAGGCCATCGAGGTGCAGAAGGATTTGCGTGCGGGCTTCTACAAAGACGAAGAGAAGAAGGGCGAAGGCGACGAGCCGGGCCGGACTAGAGAAGGGCTGAAGCCGACGGAGGAAGAGGGAGACGATGCCTAAATACATTTTCGTGACGGGCGGCGTGGTTTCGAGTCTCGGCAAGGGTTTGGCGGCTTCTTCCATCGGCTGCCTTTTGGAGGCGCGCGGCCTGTCAGTCACCTGCATCAAGCTCGACCCCTACATCAACGTTGACCCCGGCACGATGTCGCCGTTCCAGCACGGCGAGGTCTTCGTCACGGACGACGGCGCGGAGACAGACCTCGACCTCGGCCACTACGAGCGGTTCACGCACGCGCGCCTGTCGCGCTCGAACAACTGGACGACCGGGAGAGTCTATCTCTCCGTCATCGAGAAAGAGCGGCGCGGCGACTACCTCGGCAAGACGATTCAGGTCATCCCGCACATCACCGACGAGATCAAGCGCGCGGTGCGTGCCGCTGCCGAGAAGGACGGAGCCGACGTGGTCATCGTCGAGATCGGCGGCACGGTCGGCGACATCGAATCGCTCCCGTTCCTCGAAGCCATCCGCCAAATGGGAAACGAGGAGCGGCAGAACGGCCAGAGCGGCGCGGTCTTCGTGCATCTCACGCTCGTCCCTTACATCGCCGCCGCGGGCGAGCTGAAGACGAAGCCGACGCAGCACTCTGTGCGCGACCTGCGCGAGATAGGCATCGCCGTTGACATACTCCTGTGCCGCTCAGACCGCCCGCTCTCGCGCGAGCTGCGCTCGAAGATAGCACTCTTCTGCAACGTCAAGGAGCAGGCCGTCATCGCCGCCGAGGACGTGGACACGATCTACGAGGTGCCGCTCGCCTTCCACGAGCAGGGTCTCGACGACCAGATCGTCAGCGCGCTCGGACTGCAAGAGCGCGCGCCCAGCGCCGACCTCACAGACTGGCGCGAGCTGGTCGCCACCGTCCGCGACCCTTCGGCAGGAAGCGTCACCATCGGCATCGTCGGCAAGTACGTCGAGTTGGAGGACTCTTACAAGTCTCTGCGCGAGGCTTTGACGCACGGCGGCGTGGCGAACAACCTGAGAGTTGACGTGCGCTGGGTCGAGTCCGAGGGCTTGCAGGATGACACGGACGAGGAGCGTCTGCGCGACTTCGACGCCATCCTCGTGCCCGGCGGCTTCGGCAAGCGCGGCGTGGCCGGGATGATCCGCGCCATCGGTTACGCGCGCAAGACGCGCACGCCCTACTTCGGCATCTGCCTCGGCATGCAGACCGCCGTCATCGAGTACGCGCGCGCGATCTGCGGTCTCTCCGGCGCTGACTCCACAGAGTTCGACGCCGACACGCCGTACCCCGTCATCTTCAAGCTGCGCGACCTCGTCGGCGTCGAAGACCTGGGCGGGACGATGCGCCTCGGCGCGTGGCAGTGCCGCCTCGCGCCCGCCTCCCTCGCGCGCGAGGTTTACGGCGACCGCGAAGAGATAAGCGAGCGCCACCGGCATCGTTACGAGTTCAACCCGGAGTTCCGCGAACAGCTCGAACGCGCAGGGCTGATCTTCAGCGGCGTCTCGGTGGACGGTCGCTTCGTCGAGATGGTGGAGCTGCCGCGCGACGCACACCCGTGGTTCCTGGGCTGCCAGTTCCACCCCGAATACAAGTCGAAGCCGCTCGCGCCGCACCCTCTGTTTGCATCTTTCGTCGGGGCCGCGTACCGTAACCGCATGCGCGATGAGGCGACGGTCGGCAGCGCGGGCGAGACCGAAAACCGGCAGCACGAGCGCGCGCAGGCGCTGGTCGGCGATGATTGAAGGACACCGACTCGGAGGAGGTCTTTTATGAGCGAAGACTTGGGAAAGGCGACGACGACGGGCGAGCACGAAGCGGCGGAAGTCAAAAGCCCGAACACGAAGATATACGGCGAGCCGCCCGCAGGCTCGCCCATGCCCGGCGTCGAAAATCCTGAGAGCGAACGGATCAAGGAAGAACGAAACCCGAACACGGAGTGAGAGGGTCGGGGAAGTTTTTAAACGCGAGGCGCGCGAAGAATCCGTGTTGAGGCGCAGGGGAAAAAAATTGCGCCCTCGGAGCGGATTCTTCGCGCGCTTTGCGGTAAAATCCGAACGCCCGGAAACGCATTCTCTCCGCCGCCAAGCCTATGCTCCAGTGCCCGCAATGCGGTCGGCAGTTCGTCTCGGACGTGAGCGTCTGCCCGGAAGACGGCTCGTCTCTGAGCGCCGACTCGACCGTGGCCGACGACGCGCCGCTCGACCCGCTCGTCGGTCGCGTCCTCGACGGCAAGTATCGCCTCGACGCGCGCCTCGGCGTCGGCGGCATGGGCACGGTCTATCGAGCCACGCATCTCCTCATCGAAAGACAAGTGGCGGTCAAAGTTCTCAGCCCCCGCCTCGTCGCCGACGAGACGGCGAAGGAACGCTTCCGACGGGAAGCGCGCGCCGCGGGCCGACTCCAGCACACGAACGCCGTGGCCGTGACCGACTTCGGCGAGACCGAAGACGGGCTGGCCTACCTCGTCATGGAGCTTCTGGAAGGGCGGCCCCTGCGCGATGTTCTGGCGTACGAGTCGCCGCTTGATGCGGCGCGCGCCGTCTCGCTCATGCTGCAAGTGGCGGCGGCGGTCGAGGCGGCGCACGAGGCGGGCATCATCCATCGAGACCTCAAGCCCGGAAACATCTTCCTCGTGCAGAGGCCGGACACGCCCTACGTCGTCAAGGTTTTAGACTTCGGCATCGCAAAGCTCGCGCCCGAAGGCGGCGACCTCGGCCCGCACGACACGCTGACGGGCACGGGCGTGATGATCGGCACGCCGCGCTACATGTCGCCGGAGCAGTGCGACGGCGCGCAGCTCACGCCCGCTTCGGACGTGTACAGCCTCGGCGTCATCCTCTACGAGATGCTGGCGGGGCAGACGCCCTTCAACGGCGCGACGCCGCTCTCGCTCGCCTTGAAACATTCTTCGGAGAGTCCGCGCCCGCCGCGCGAGCTGGTCGGGACAATCCCGCCCGCGCTCGAACAGGTCGCGCTGCACGCGCTTGCCAAGAGTCCCCGCGACCGACCGCGCGACGCGGGCGAGTTCCGGCGCGAGCTTTTCGCTGTAGCCGAGCGGCTCGGCCTCGAACACTCGGCGGGCTTCAGCGCGCCGACCATAGAGACGCTGCGCGACGCGGGCACCGAGACTCCTTCGGGCCGCCTCGTCATTGACATCGAGCGCCTGCGCCGCAACCGCGCCTCCACGCAGTCCGGCGACGCGGGAGCGCAGACGGGACAGGCCGGCGAGCCGACCTCCGACGAGGAAGGCGTGAGAAACACTTCGGGCCGCCCCGCCGCCGCACGAGCCGCGTCGCTCGACTTCTCGGACTCCTCCTTTTACAAAATCGAAGAAAAAGCGTTTCCCATTTCGGCGGCTTCAGGCGCGGCCAGTGAGTCTTCTTCATCTGCACACGAAGCCGACTCTGCCTCGCAAGACGCGGGCGGTGCGGAGCGTCCGGTGCGCGTGCGTGTGCCTTTGGGTGGTCGCGTGCCTGCGTGGAGAAGTCGTCTGACGCAGCCGCGCGCCCTCGTCGTCATCTGTGCCGCGCTGCTCGTCGTCCTCGTCGCGTTCCTGCTTTTGCGCTCGCCCGCGCGACACACGAAGACAGGCGCGGCGCAGGCCGAAGAGCCGGACGAGGCGATGGGTCGCACGCTCTCGCCCGACGGCTCTGCGCCGCGCGGCTCGATGATTCAGCAGCCGACGACCGCCGCCGAGTTTTACGAGAACGGCACCTACTTTCTCTCCATACGCAGCTACGACGCGGCCATCCGCGACCTGCGCCGCGCCGTCGAGTTGCAGCCCGATTTCCCCGGCGCGCACAACCGTCTGGGCCGCGCGCTGATGCTCAAAGGTCAGGCCGCCGCCGCCGCCGATGAGTTCCGCAAGGCCATCGAGCAGAGCGGCGGCACCTTCCCCGTCGCGCAATACAACCTCGGCTTCGCACTCCAGCAGCAGGGCGAGAGGGAGAAGGCGCTCGCAGCCTACCGCGACGCCGCGAACAGCAAGGGCGGTAACTACCCGGACGCCTTCTACCAGATCGGCACGATCCTCTACGACCAGGGACACTTCCCCGAAGCGGCGGACTCGTTCCGCAAGGTCATCGAGCAGAACGGCGGGCGCGACCCCGAAGCCTTCTACCGCCTCGGCGTCGCGCTCGCGCAGCAGAAGGACTACGACGGCGCGGAGTCGGCCTTCAAACAGGCCATCGAACAGCGCGGCGGCGACTTCGCATACGCCCACTACAACCTCGGCCTGCTCTACCAGCAGACGAACCAACTCGATCAGGCCATCACGGAGTTCGAGACGTTCTTGCAGCAGGCCCCACACGACGATAACCGCTTCCGCGTCGAGAATACCCTGCGCGACCTGCGCCGCCGCGCCGCGCGCGAAGGCAACAGGCGGCGGGACGAAAGCACGAACAGCAATGAGTGAAGAGTTGAAGCAGACGGAGATCAAGCCTTTCAAGGTCGGCGATGCGACGTTCGGCGACGGGCGTCTGACCGTCATCGCCGGGCCGTGCGTCGTCGAGTCGCGCGAGCACGTCTTGATGATGGCGCGCGAGTGCCGGCGTCGCGTGCTCGACGCCGGACTCGACTACGTTTTTAAGGCTTCCTACGACAAGGCGAATCGTTCGTCGCACTCTTCTTACCGCGGCCCCGGCATGAGCGAAGGTCTGGACGCGCTGCGCGCCGTCAGGGAAGAGACTGGCCTCGCAGTGCTGACGGACGTGCACGACGTTTCGCAGGTCGAGGAGGCCGCGCACGCGGCGGACGTTCTGCAAATCCCGGCCTTCCTCTGCCGCCAGACTGATTTGATCGTCGCGGCGTGCGAGACGGGCCGCGCCGTCAACATCAAGAAGGGGCAGTTCCTCGCACCCCACGACGCGCGCAACCTCGTCGAGAAGGCGCGCGCCGCCGGTTGCGAGCGCCTCCTGCTCACCGAGCGCGGCTTCACCTTCGGCTACAACAACCTCGTCGTTGACATGCGCTCGTTCCCCGTCATGCGTTCTTTCGGTGCGCCCGTCGTCTTCGACGTGACGCACAGCCTGCAACTGCCGGGCGGTCTCGGCAACGCAACCGGCGGGCAGTCGGAGTTCATCGAACCGCTCGCACGCGCGGGCGTCGCCTGCGGCGTGGACGCAGTCTTCATGGAAGTCCACGACGCGCCGGAGCGCGCCCTCTCCGACGGGCCGAACGCTCTGCCGCTCTCGCGCATGGCCGCGCTGCTCTCGATGCTGCGCGACCTGCACGAGCTTGTCGGGCGCGGCGCGCGCGTCGAAGCGTGAAGGCGGGCCATGCGTCGTTCAAGCCTTCAGCACAATCGTTGTTTAAGCCTTCAGAAAACACGGAGTCCGCATTCGGCATCATTCGCTTATGAACTTTTCTCGCTTCCGCAATCTCTTCATCGTCACCTTCCTGCTCGCGTCAACGGCGGGCGTGGGCGCGCAGCAGCAGCCCGGCGAGGGCGCGCCCGCGTGGCAGGTCTTGCAATACGACATCAGCGTGAGCGCGGGCGACGCTTCGGGCGCGACGCGCACGCTCGCGGCGCGCGTCGTGCTGAGCGTCCGCAACGTCGGCACGGGCGCGGGGCGCACGCTGACGGTTCGCCTGAACGAGAATGCGAAGATCGAGTCGGCGAGCGTCGGCGGCGAACCGGCCCGCTTCACGCCGGGCAAGGACGCCCGCGTGAAGCTTCAGACCGCGCAGCTACAACTCCCCGCAAACATCCCGCCCGGCTCGACCATCTCTGCGACCTTCCAGTACAGCCTTCCCCTGACGACGAACACGGGCCTCGCTTCCATCTCGCCCGAGGGCTTGCAATTCCTCCCGCTCTCCTACTGGTATCCGACGCCGAACACGCCGGTCGCGCCGCGCGGGGCCGACTACGCACCCCTCAAGCTCACGGTCAACGGACTCGCGGGCGGCGATACGCTCGTCTCAACCGGCAAGGTCGCGGGCGGCATCTTCGTGCAGACGCTCAACTCTCAGCCCTTCTTCGTCACTGGCCGTTTCGAGACCGTCGAAGGCGCGGGAGACGCGCGCGGCGTGAGCGCGTTGCTGCATCAGAGTCCGAGCGTCGAAGAGAGGCGCGAGGCCGAGGCGCTGATCGCACTGGCCGCGTCGGCCCGCGCCTTCTACGCTGGCTCGCTCGGCCCCGCGCCAGACAGCCCCATCCGTCTCGTCGGCGTGCGTCGCGGCGCGGGCTTCGACACTGCGGGCACGCTCCTCCTCGACCACGCGGCGTTCCGCCGTCAGAAGATTGATTCGGTGACGGCCACGCAGATTGCCGATGCGGTCGCGCGCCTCTGGGTCGGCGGCGCGACGCCGGTCGAGGGCGAAGGCGCAGGCGTCGTGCGCGAGGGTCTGTCGCGTTACCTCGCGCTGCTCTTCGTCGAGAAGCAGTTCGGCAAGGCCGCCGCGGACGCCGAGTTGACGAGGATGGCGATGCTCTACGCGCCGGTCGCGGAGCGCGACGCGCCGCTCGCCAGGACATCGCCCGCCTTCGACACCTATTTCAACTCCGCGACGAACAAGGGCGCGCTCGTCTGGCGTCTGCTCGCCAGCGCCGCGGGCCGCGAAGCCTTCGCGGGTGTGATGCGCGCACAGTTGGGCGCTGTCGCGCCGCACGCCGTCTCGCTCGCGTCACTGCGCGAGCGTTTGGCCGAAACGGGCGGCGACCGCGTGAGCCGTCTGATGTCTTCGCTCTTCGACCTGCCGACCGACACGGACTTGATGGTCGGCCTGCCGCAGCAACGTGCGGGCGCATGGGTCTCGAACCTACGCAATACGGGATCGTTCGACGTTGACGTGATGGTCGAGGCGCTGACCGACCGCGGCGAGCGTCTGACGACGACCGCGCACATCCAAGCGAAGGACTTCGGCGAGGCGCAGTTCAAGACGGCCTCGAACATCGTCCGCGTCGAGATTGACCCGGAGAAGCTTTACCCGCAAACCAACTACGCGAACGACGTTGCACCGCAGGGGCCGGGGACGTTGGAGGCAATCGAGCAGGCGAGGATTCAGCTCGGCCAGCAGCCGGCGCAGGCCGAGACGCTCGCGCGCGCCATCCTCGCACGCGCGCCCACGAGCGAGGATGCGCGCGTCGTGCTCGCACGCGCCCTGCTCGAAGAGAACCGGCTCGACGATGCGGAGCGAGAGTTTCGCGCCGCGCTCGACTCTATGCTCCCTCTGCCCGCGACGCTCGCCTGGTCGAACATCGGTCTCGGCGAGATCGCGCTCAAGCGCAACCGCGCGGGCGAAGCCGCGAAACTCTTCGACGCCGCCGTCAAGATTGAAGCAGACTACCCTTCGGCGCTCGCCGCGCGTGCCGACCGTCTGAAGGCGGAGACCGCGGCGGGCACGCCGCCCGCGCCGGACGAGCAGATCAAGTCGGCGGTCGCGGCCCTCGACGCGGCCATCCGCGGCGGGCGCAAGACGGAGATTGACGCGTTGATCGTCCCCGGCGAGCTTCCCAACTTCTCGAAGGGCATCGTCGGCACGCAGCCCGACCTGTGGCAGACCAACGTCCTGCGCACCGACCAGCTCGGCCCCGACCGCTTCGCCGCGGACGTGACGCTCACGGCGCGCACGCTCGGCAAGGAACGCTCAGGCCAGGCCGTCTATGTCTTCGCGCGCACGCCCGCGGGCTGGAAGCTCTCCGAGATTCCGATCTTCGAGGTGCGCTGATGAAGAGACGGGAGGACAGGGAGACGGGGAGACGGGGAGATGGGGAGACTAAGCAGCGCGACGCCGCAGTGGTCGAATCTTTCTCCCCGTCTCCCCGTCTCCCCGTCTCCCCGTCAGTCGAAGTTGAGCGCCGCGCGGCAGGAGTGAAGCTGCTGTTGATGGACTGCGACGGCGTGCTCACGGACGGACGCATCACGCTCGTCGAGGGCGGCGACGAGCAGAAGAGTTTTCACACGCGCGACGGGCACGGCCTCGTCATGCTTCATCGCGCGGGCCTGCGCTCCGGCATCATCTCCGGGCGCACCTCGCGGCTGGTCTCGATGCGCGCCGCAGACCTCGGCATCGCCTGCGTCCGGCAGGGCGCGCACGACAAGCTCGCAGTGTTCGAGGAGTTGCTGGCCGAGGCCGCGGTCGAGCCTTCGGAAGTCGCCTTCGTCGGCGACGATGTGGTTGACATCCCGCTCATGCGCCGCTCCCGCCTCGCCGTCGCCGTCGCCGACGCTGCTCACGACACACGCAAGGCCGCGCACTACGTCACCAAACTTCCCGGAGGCTTCGGCGCGGTGCGCGAGGTCTGTGAGCTGATCCTGAAAGCGCAGGGACGTTGGGACGAATTGATGAAGAGATACCTGGGTTGAATCTCTTCTCCGATTCATCTCCGGCCCGAATTCGTTTGCCTTTGGCGCTCAGCTCAACGCCGAAGGCTCCAGCTCACAACTCACTTCTTCGGTTTGCCTTTACGACTCTTTCCCACGAGCGGCTTCTTCACGCGCGGCATGCTTTTCCTCGCGCGCGGCGATTTGCCCTCGACGCTGCGTGCCTCCGCTGAAAAATAATCGTGGCACAGGCCGATGAAGGACTGGCAGACGGGCGAGAGATAACCACCGCTCAGTCGCGCGACGCCCAGCTCCCAGTTGATGCGCGCGCCCTCGATCCACCAGCGCACGAGCCGACCGCGCTCCACGTCGTCGCGCGCCGTCGAGAGCGGCACGATGCCGACGCCCATCCCGGCGGCGACCATGTTCTTGATCGCGGCCTGGCGGCTCAGCTCCATCGTCACCGTCGGCTTCAAGCCCGCCTCCGCGAAGAACTCGTCAATCAGACGGCGCGTGTTGCCGCCGCGCTCGCCGAGGATGAGACGCTCGCCCGCGAGCGCGAACGCGCTGACGACCCTCTGCCTGGCGAGCGGGTGGCGCGGGCTGGCGATGGCGACCAGTTGATCCTGACTGAGCAGCTCGGTCTCGATGTTGCGCGCCTGCACGGGCAGCGACACGAAGGCTAAGTCCAGCTCGCCCGTTAAAATCTTCTTGACCAGCTCCTCGCTCGTCCCCGATCTGACGGAGACCTCGGCATGAGCATGCCCCTTGCGAAGCATCTTCAGGATCGCGGGCAGCGCGTCGGCGCTGACCATCCCCGAAGCGCTCCCCACACGCAGGCGACCGTGCTCGGCCCCGGCCAACTCCGCCAGTTCCGCCAGCGCGGCGTCGTGCTCGCGCAGGATGAGATGCGCGCGCTCAATCAGCCGCTCGCCCGCTTCCGTCAGGACGACGCGGCGCGGCATGCGTAGGAAGAGCGGGAGGCCAACTTCCTTTTCGAGCTGCTTGATCTGCATGCTCAGAGCGGCCTGCGTGTAGTGTATGCGCTGGGCGGCGGCGGTGAACGTGCGCGCCTCGGCGATTGCCAGAAACGCTTTCAGTTGTCGAATTTCCATCGCAGCTCCGGTATCAGGGACGGTTATCGTAGAAATAAAATCTTTTAGTTTTTATTATACGCAAATTCGCTCTACAATTCACGAAAATTTTCCGCCGCGGGCTTGAGACCGAAGACCCGCCGCCGCGTTCACATGGTTCCCCGATGAAGGCCAAGCGCCAACTCGTCAAGCTACAGTCGAAACGACCCGCGACACTGGGGGCGCGGGCGCTCGTGCTGGGCGTGGACGGGGGCGGGACGAAGACGCGTGCGGTCGTCGTCGGCGCGCGCGGGCGAGTGCTGGGCGAGGGCGAGGCAGGGCCGTCGAACCCTCTGCGCGTCGGCGTCAGCGAGGCCGCGAACGCCATCCGCGAGGCGGCGGAGCGCGCGTGCTCGGAGGCGGGGGTGCGCCGGTTGGAGATCGTCGCCGCCGAAGTGGGTTTGGCCGGCGTCAAGCGCGCGGACATACGCGAGCGGATGCGCGCGGCGCTCTCCGAACTCGGCATCAAGTCAATCGAGGTGGTCACGGACGCCGACATCGCGCTCTACGGCGCGACCGAAGGCAAGCCCGGCCTCGTCATCATCGCGGGCACAGGCTCGATCTGCTGCGGGATAAACGGGCGCGGGCGGCGCGCGTGTGCGGGCGGGTGGGGGCCTGTGGCGGGCGACGAGGGGAGCGGCTCCTGGATTGCGCGGCGCGCGTTGCAAGCCGTGGCGAGGGCTTCGGACGGGCGTGGGCACAAGTCTTCGCTGGTCGAGGCGGCATGCGCCTTCTTCAACGTCTCGAAGGCGGAAGACCTCTCGACGGCGGTCTATGCGCCGAATGTGACCAACAAACGGATCGCGGATTTCGGTCGCCACGTCGTCGAGGCCGCACGGCGGCGCGATGTGGTCGCGCGCGAGATCGTCGCCGAGGCCGGACGCGAACTGGCCTGTGCAGCCGTCGCCGTCATACATAAGCTGAAGATGGAGCGCGAGCGCTTTCAGGTGGCTTACGTCGGCGGGGTCTTCGCCGCGGGCGAGCTGATACTTGAATCGCTGCGCGAAGACGTGGCCCGTGTCGCGCCGCGCTCCTTCATTGCGCCGCCCGTGCTGGCTCCAGCCGAAGCGGCCGCGCGCATGGCGAGCGAGCAGCTACAGCTCGCGCTCGCAGGCTGACGCTGAAAGATTTACAATCACGAATCCGTAATCCCACTTCATCAGGTTCGGCGAGAATTCCAATTCATCGCCCGCGGATTGTTCGATTGTCATGGCCGACGAGAACCCTTCGGATGTCCCCGTCACGGAGCAGGAGAATCCGCGGACGCGCTATATCGGCGGCCTGCCGACCGCGGAGATCGTGCGCCTGATGAACGAGGAGGACGCGCGCGTGGCCGTGGCCGTCGGACTAGTTCTGCCGGAGGTCGCGCGCGCGGTTGACGCCATCGTCGAGCGCCTGCGCGCCGGAGGCAGGCTCTTTTACGCAGGCACAGGCACGTCGGGTCGCCTCGGCGTGCTCGACGCTTCGGAGTGCCCGCCGACCTTCGGCGTGCCGCCGGAGCTGGTGCAGGGAATCATCGCGGGCGGTTACGAAGCACTCTACCGCGCGACGGAAGCCTCGGAGGACGACCGCGAGGCGGGCGCGCACGACGCAGAGGCGCGTGGGGTCGGCGCGCGCGACGCGCTCGTCGGCATAGCCGCTTCGGGCCGGACGCCTTACACCATCGGCGCGGTTGAATATGCGCGCGGCGTCGGAGCGTTCACGGCTGCCTTGACGTGCGCGCCCGGCTCGCCGATCACGCGCGCGGCTGAGGTCGCCATCGTGGCGGAGGTGGGGCCGGAGGTCATCGCCGGCTCGACGCGTTTGAAGGCGGGGACGGCGCAGAAGATGGTCTTGAACATGATCTCGACGGCGACGATGATCCGCCTCGGCTACGTCAAGGGAAATCGGATGACGAACCTACAGCCGCGCAACCTGAAGCTGCGCGCACGCTCTCTACACATCCTCGTCGCGGAAACCGGACTCGACGACGCGGCGGCGCGCGAGGCGCTTGAGCGCGCGGGAGGCGACCTCCGTGTCGCGCTCGTCATGTCGAAAACCGGGAGCACGCGCGAGGAGGCTGAGCGGGCGCTCGACGCCGCGGCGTGGGTCGTCGCGAAGGCTTCGGAGTTGCTTTCGCGGGACGCCGGTTGAGTCCGGCGCAAGCGTTCAAGAGGCCGCGCCGGTATCGTCTGGAAACATGCTGCATCCTTCGCTCAGAGGCGCGCGCGCCTGCGTGTTCGACGCGGGCGGGACGCTCATCCACCCGGACTGGCCCCGGCTCGCGGGACTCTCTGCCGATCTGGCGGGGCGCACGTTCGGCGCGGACGAGATGCGTCGCGCGATGAGTGAAGTCTTGAAGGCCGTCGGCTCCGAAGTGCGAAAGACCGGAGCGCCTTCGGCGGACGAGCACACGCGCCACTGGGTCTTCAGGCGCGTGTACCTCTCGCTCGGCATGAATGAGGAGGCGTGCGCGCGGGCCGTCGAACGCCTCGACGCGGCGCACGACGAGCGGCACCTCTGGTGCGGACTGGACGCGGATGTCCCGCGCGTAGTCGAAGGGTTGAAGCGCGCGGGGCTGCTCACCGCAGTCGTCTCGAACACAGAGGACGGGCGACTCGGCGACGCGCTTGAAGATGCGGGTATCGCTTCGAGCTTCGACCTCCTGCTCGATTCGCACCTCGTCGGCTGCCGCAAGCCCGACGCGGCCATCTTCCAACTCGCGCTCGAACGACTCGGCGTTCGGGCCGAAGAGGTCGCCTTCGTCGGCGACTCTTACGCGCACGATGCGCTGGCGGCTCGCGCCGTCGGCATGCGCGCCGTCCTGCTCGACCCGCTCGGCCTGCACCCGGAAAGCGTCTGCCCGCGCATACGCACGCTCGGCGAGTTGCTCGGCGACGCGAACGTTACGACCGCCGCGACTTGAAGACGCAGTCCGTGCAAAACGAGCGCGTCGCGTGCCTCGTCCGCAGAGCACGGAGGATTTGAGTCGGCGCGGCGCAGCTTGGTAAGCTATGCGCCCTGCGCTTTTTGTAAGCAGCTTCTCGCAAGTTTAGACTCTCCGCGAAAGGTCAGCCCGATGGGATTCTCCGCTGTTGATTACGTGGTGCTCCTGCTCTACCTTGTGGGCATCACGGTCTTCGGCATGATGTTTCGCCGCACGCAGCGCACCGTGAAGGACTATTTCATCGGCGCGAAGAACACGCACTGGCTCGTCATCAGCCTCTCCATCGTCGCCACCGAGACGAGCACGCTCACGCTCATCGGAGTCCCGGCCATCGCCTACAGCACTTTCGCACGACCTGAGCAGGGCGGAAACTTCACTTACCTCCAGGTCGTCTTCGGCTACATCGTCGCGCGCATCATCATCAGCCTGCTTTTCATCCCCGCGTACTTTCAGGGCGACCTGCTGACGGCCTACGAGCTTCTGAAAAAACGCTTCGGCGCGAAGACCAAAAACTTCGCGGCCTCGCTCTTCCTCGTCATGCGCGCGCTCGCCGAGGGCGTGCGTGTGTTCGCCGCCTCGCTGGTGCTGAGCGCGGTGCTGGGAACGAGCCTGCCCGGCTGGCCGAGCCTCTGGCTCTGGTCAATCGTCATCGTCGGCGTGCTGACGCTCGTCTACACCTTCGAGGGCGGCATCGCCGCAGTCATCTGGACAGACCTCATCCAGCTCGTCATCTACATCGGCGGCTCTCTGCTCGCGGCCTACGAGCTTTTGCATCTCGTCCCCGGCGGCTGGCCCGCGGTCGCGTCGAACGCCGCCGCGTCGAACAAGTTTCAGGTCTTCTCCTTCTCGTGGGACTTCACCGTGCCTTTCACCTTCTGGGCGGGCTTCCTCGGCGGGACTTTCCTGACGATGGCCTCGCACGGGACAGACCAACTGCTCGTGCAGCGCCTCCTGACGTGCCGCACGAAGCGCGACAGCCAGAAGGCGCTCGTCTTCAGCGGCTTCGCCGTGCTGGCGCAGTTCGTGCTCTTCCTGTTTATCGGCGTGCTGCTCTCGGCCTACTACCGCGCCTTCCCTCTAACGTCGAAGTTGACGAGCAACGACGAGATTTTCCCGACCTTCATCGTACAGCGACTGCCGCACGGCATCGCCGGACTCGTGATCGCGGCCATCTTCGCCGCGGCGATGTCGAACCTGAGCGGCTCGCTCAACTCGCTCTCTTCGAGCACGGTGCTCGACCTCTACAGGCCGCTCGTCAACCCGAACGACACGGACGAGCATTACCTGAAACTTTCGCGCTGGTTCACGGCGGCGTGGGGTGTCGTGCTCATCTTCATTGCGGTGGTGGCGCGCGGTTGGGGGTCGGTCTTCACGGCGGGGCTGACCATCGCGTCGCTCGTCTACGGCCCGATGCTCGGCGCGTTCCTGCTCGGCGTCCTGACGCGCCGCGCCAATCAAATCGGCGTGATGGTTGGCATGGCTGCCTCACTCGGCTTCATGCTGTGGGTGAAGTTCTACACCGGCATCGCCTGGACTTGGTACGTGCTGATGGGCACGTTCGTCTGCGTCGCGGTGGGCTACGCGGTCAGCCTGTTCGCCGGTGGCCGCGCCGCAGAGACGGTTACAGCCGGTGGCTAGAGTCTGGCATCATCAAGGGAAGTTGATTAAATGGGGACAAAAGTGCTTCGACTCGCGCGCGGTACGCTCACGCTTTTAACGCTCATTGCGCTGACGTTCGGCCCGGCTTCCGTGCCGCGGGGGCAGGCCGTGAGCGTGGCGTGCGGCCCGAAGTTTCGTGCCCTCTGCAAGACGGTCGGCACGCTCGACGCGTCGGCCACGCACGCGTACAGGCGCGAGGCGTCGAAGGAGGCGCTCAGTTGGGCCGACGCCGAACTGAAGCGCATGACGCTCGACGAGAAGGCGGGGCAGCTCATCTCCATCGGCATCAACGCGAGGTTTTTGAACGAGGGGAGCGACGAGTTCAAGGAACTGCGACGGCAGGTCGAGCGGAACCACATCGGCGGCATCATTCTCTTCCGCGGCCCCATCTACGAGTCCGTCCACCTCGTCAACCGCATGCAGCAGTTCGCGCGCGAGCCTCTGCTCATCTCCGCAGACCTCGAAGCCGGGAGCGGCATGCGCTTCGACGACGCCACGGACTTTCCGTGGAACATGGCCGTCGGCGCGACTGGCAACCCCGTCTACGCGCGACGCGAGGGCGAGCTGACGGCGCGCGAGGCCCGCGCCCTCGGCGTCGAGCAGATACTCGCCCCCGACGCAGACGTTAACAACAACGCTGCGAACCCCGTCATCAACGTCCGCAGCTTCGGAGAAGACCCTGCGGAGGTCGCACGCTTCGTCGCCGCGTTCATCGAAGGCGCGCAGAGCAATGGCGTCATCGCCACGGCCAAACATTTCCCCGGCCACGGCGACACGGCGACCGACTCGCACCGCGGACTGCCCGTCATCAACGTCGGGCGCGCGCGGCTGGATGCGGTCGAACTCGTCCCGTTCCGCGCGGCTATCAAAGCGGGCGTCGGCGCAGTCATGTCGGCGCACATCGGACTGCCGCAGATAGACCCGACGCAGGTCAGCCCTCTGCCGCGCGACGCCATCGTGCGGCCCGCTTACGCCGAGCAGGAGGTCTTCTCGGAAAACGCCGTGTTGCCGGGCACGCTCTCGCCCGTCATCACGGGCAGCCTGCTCCGCCGCGACCTCGGCTTCGACGGCATCGTCGTCACCGACGCGCTCGACATGAGCGGCCTGACCATCTACTTCAAGCAGGACGAGGCGGGCGTGCGTGCCGTGCTTGCGGGCGCGGACATGCTGCTCAAGCCGGGCGACCCCGATGCGGTCGCGCGCGGCCTGCGCGATGCTGTGAAGAGTGGGCGACTGACCGAGGCGCGCATCGAGGAGTCGGCGCGCAAGATTCTCGCCGCCAAGTACGACCTCGGACTCGTCAAAGAGCGCGTCACGCCTTTGGAGTCCATTGACCGCGTCGTCTCAAGTCCCGAAGCCCTGAAGCTCGCCGACGAAGTGGCCGAGCGCGCCATTACGCTCGTCCGCGACGACGCGAAGCTCTTGCAGCGAGCGGACGGCACGGGCCTGCGCCCCGGCGCGCGCCTCTTCAATCTCGCCGTCACCAACGGCGAAGACCGCTTCACCGTCGCCAACCCTTTCGTCTCGCAGCTTGTGCGTTCGGGTCGGCGTGCGGACACGCTCGTCCTCGACTCGCGTTCATCGGACGAGGAGGTGAACAACGCCATCGAGCGAGCGCGGAAGGCGGACGTGGTCATCGTCTCGATGTACGGGCGCGTGCGTTCGGGCGCGGCCAACAGCGTCGGCATCCCCGCGCAGGGCGCGCGCGTGTTGAGTGCGCTGCTCCAGAGCCGGAAGCCGGTCGTCGGCATCAGCTTCGGCAACCCATACCTTCTGGAAAACTTCCCCGCGCTGCAAACATACGTCGTCGCCTACGGCGACATGCCGAGCCTGCAACGCGCCGCCGCGCGCGCGTTGCTCGGACAGACGGACATCACTGGCCGCCTGCCCATCTCGCTCCCCGGCCTCTACCCGCGCGGCACGGGCATACAGTTGAAAGCCTCTCCAACTCCCGCGGGAACGGTGACGAGCAGATGAAGGCAAAAGGCAACGGGCGACGGGCAAAAATTAAAAGGCAGGCGGCAAACCTGGCGCTGCTGTTCCGCACGGCTCTGATTTTTCTCTTTAGTCTTTTGCCTTTTGCCTTTTGCCTTCCCCAGATCGCCGCGACGCTGCCCGCCGTGCCGCCAGCGAAAGTCTCGATGTCTGCGGGGCGGCTCGCGTTCATTGACTCCGCCGTCAACGAAGCCATCGAAAAAAAGGAGACGCCGGGCGCGGTCGTGCTGGTCGCGCGGCGCGGCGGCGTGGTGTGGCGCAAGGCATACGGCGCGCGCGCCGTTGTCCCGCAGCGCGAGGCGATGACCGCGGACACCATCTTCGACCTCGCCAGCCTGACGAAGATCGTGGCGACGACGACGAGCCTGTTGATTCTCGTCGAGCGCGGCAAGGTGCGTCTGAGTGATCCCGCGTCGCTCTACATCCCGGAGTTGAAGGGCGAGGGGCGCGAGAAGATCACAGTCGAGCAACTGCTCACGCACCGCTCCGGCTTTGCGCCCGACTTCGACCTGAGCGAGCAGTGGTCTGGCTACGAAGAGATGCTGAAGCGCCTTTACCGCGAGCCGCTCCGCAGCGCCCCCGGCGCGCGCTTCGTTTACAGCGACATCAATTTCATCACGCTCGGCGAGGTCGTCCGGCGCGTTTCCGGCCAACCCCTCGACGAGTTCGCGCGCCGGAACATCTACGAACCGCTCGGCATGCGCGACACAGGCTTTCGACGCATCGGCGCAAACAATTCCACATCGCCGCGCAAAGACGACGCGGCCACGCTCGCGCGCATCGCGCCGACGGAGAACGTGCGCGGGATGCGGAGTTATCTGGGCGGTACTGGCGAGCAGGGAACCGGAGGCGAGCGCGTGCTGCGCGGCGAGGTGCACGACCCGACGGCGAACCGCATGGGCGGGGTGGCGGGCCACGCAGGGCTTTTCTCGACTGCCGACGACCTCGCGATTTTTTGCCAGATGATTCTGAACGGCGGCGAGTACGGCGGCGTCCGCATACTCTCTCCGCTCGCCGTCGCCGAGATGACGCGCCCGCGGCAGGTCTCGGAAGACGGCGGCGCGCGTGGACTGGGTTGGGACATCAGCACGAGCTTCTCATCGAACCGCGGCGACCTCTTTCCCGTCGGCTCGTTCGGCCACACGGGTTTCACCGGCACTTCCATCTGGATTGATCCGGCGAGCGAGACCTTCGTCGTCTTTCTCTCGAACCGCGTGCACCCCGACGGCAAGGGCGACGTTGGCTCTCTGCGCGCGCGCGTCGCCAACATCGCCGCCGCCGCCGTCACGGACGACGCGACGGTCGCGCGCGCGCGGCTCGAACAGAGCCAGTACGTGCAGGACATGACCGCGGGCCTCGCGCGCTTCACCTTCTCTCTGAACGAGGCGCGTGCAGGCGAGGCCGGGGGCTTCTTGCTCGCGCCCGCGGACGCCGAAGTCTTAAACGGCGTGGACGTGCTGGAGCGCGACGGCTTCAAAGAATTGCAGGGCATGCGCGTCGGCTTGATTACGAACCAGACGGGGCGTGACCGCGGCGGGCGTCAGACGATTGACGTGCTCAGAGAAGCGCCGGGCGTGAAGCTCGCGGCGCTCTTCTCGCCGGAGCACGGCATCCGCGGCCTCGCCGACGAGAAGGTCTCGGACACTTTGGACGAGAAGACGGGCCTTCCTATCTTTTCTCTCTATGGCGAGACGCGGCGACCCCGCCCGGAGCAGTTGAAGAACCTCGACGCGCTCGTCTATGACATACAGGATGTCGGCACGCGCTTCTACACGTACATCTCGACGCTGGGCTACGCGATGGAGGAGGCGTCGAAAGCGCGAATTCCGTTCATCGTTCTCGACCGACCGAACCCGATTAACGGCGTGGACGTGGAGGGGCCGGTGGCAGACGCCGACAAGCTCTCGTTCACCGCCTACCACACGATGCCCGTTCGCCACGGCATGACGGTCGGCGAGCTGGCGCGACTTTACAACGCGCAACGAAAGATCGGCTGCGACCTGCGCGTCGTGAAGATGGAGAACTGGCGGCGCGCGATGTGGTTCGACGCGACCGAACAGACGTGGGTGAACCCTTCGCCGAACATGCGGAGCCTGACGGAAGCGATGCTGTATCCCGGCATCGGCCTGCTTGAGACGACGAACCTCTCCGTCGGGCGCGGGACGGACACGCCCTTCGAGCTGGTCGGCGCGCCGTGGCTCGACGGGCGGGAGCTTGCCAGGTATCTTAACGTTCGCGGCCTTGCGGGCGTGCGCTTCGTGTCCGTGCGCTTCACGCCGCGCGCTTCCGTCTTCAAAGAACAGGAGTGTGGCGGCGTCCAAATCGCCGTCACAGACCGCGCACGATTCCGGCCCGTCCGCACGGGGCTGGAGATCGCGGTCGCGCTCCGAAGGCTCTACCCGCAGGACTGGAAGGTTGACGATTACGCTCGCCTGCTCGCCAGCGCCGACACGCTGGAACGCGTGAAGCGCGCGGACGACGCGGAGGAGATCGTTCGCGCATGGCAACCGCGGCTCGAAGAGTTCCGTCGCGCGCGCGCGCAGTCGTTGATTTATCGCTGACGAATAGAGGCACGCTCAAGGAACGGTGTCAACCACCCTACCCGTCAAAGAGGAGAAACCGGATGCTACCCGTCAAAAGGATTCTGCTGGCCTTCGCCCTTCTGCTGTCGTCGCAGGCGAGCGCCTTCGCGTGGCACGACACGGGGCACATGCTCGTCTCGCAAATCGCCTACCTGCGTCTGACGCCCGCCGCCAAAGCGAAAGTTGACAGTCTGCTCGTCACGCCGCCGGGCAAGCGCCCGCTCATCTACCTCTGTGCGGGCTACTACACGCCGGAGACTTGCGAGAAGACTTACGACCCCGTGACCATCGGCGTCTGGATGGACGACTTCCGCGGAGACTCTCTGAACGACCCCTACGCCGTCTGGCACTACGTTGACATTCCTTTCTTCGACGGCGTGCCCGAACGCGCCGACGCCGGGCCTGAGCCGGAGAACGCGCTGGCGCGCATCAACTGGGCCATCGGCTCGCTTCGGCGCGGCACGACCGGCAAGGACAAGACCGACGCCGAACTCGTGGGCTTCCTCTTCCACCTTGTCGGAGACGTGCACCAGCCGCTCCACGCCGTCGCGCGCGTCACCGCCGCGCACCCCGACGGCGACGCGGGCGGCAACCTCTTCCGTGTTCAGATGCCGCCCGACGCGCACATCACGAACCTCCACGCCTTCTGGGACGCGGCGGGCGGCGCGTTTGGCTGGGCGAGTCCGAAGCGCCCGCTCGACAAGGCCGGACAGGAGCGCATACGCGCTCTCGCAGAGGAGTTGATGAAGGAGTATCCCGCGGACGCCGTGCCGGAGTGGAAGGACTTGGACCCGCACACATGGGTCATGGAAAGCAATGCGCTCGCGCGCGACGTGGCCTACAAGAACATCGCCGAGGGCGCGACGCCTTCAACAGCCTACTCGGACGCGGCGCAGAAGCTTTCGCGCAAGCGTCTGGCGCTCGCGGGCTATCGCCTCGCCGGTGTCCTCAACCTGCTGTTCGTCGGCACACCTGCGAAACATTAAACACATTGACGAACGACGGATGACGAGTTGAAGACAAGCGGCTTGCTTAACGCTCGTCACTCGCCGCTCGCCACTTGTCATTCGCCGCTCGCCACTCGTCGCCTGTTGCTTGTCACTCGCCGCTTGTCGCTTGTCGCTTATGGCGTCGCCGCATTCTTCACAACTCCCCTCCGGCGCTTTTCGGGTGCTATACTTCAGGCCATCCCCACGGACATCCTTTGTTTTGGATTGAAGAGAGACTATGAAGCTCTTGTCCCATTTTTACCGCGGAGCCGTTCTCCTGCTGCTCGTCGCGTCCGCATGCATGGCGGCCTCCTGTTCGCGCGGGCAGGTGAAGCAGGAAGCTCCCGCCGATAAGGTGAACGTGCAGGAACTTGTCGCGCAGGCCGACAAGTTTTACGCGGGGCGCAGCTCAATCGAGAACGCGCGGGAGGCCGTCGCCGTGATGCGGCGCGCGCGCATGAGCGACTACAGCAGCTACGAGGTCGCCTGGAAGCTCTCGTCATACAACTACTATCTGGGCGAGCACGAGTCGGACGAGAAGGTGAAGCTGGACGCCTACCGCGAGGGCATCGCCGCGGGCGAGGCCGCCGTGAAGCTCGCGCCCGACAAGCCCGACGGACACTTCTGGCTGGGCGCAAACCGCGGCGGGCGCGCGCAGGTGCAGGGGCCGCTCTACGCGCTCTCGGACGTGCCCGACATACGCCGCGAGATGGAGACCGTCATCAAGCTGGACGAGGGCTATCAGGACGGGAGCGCCTACCTCGCGCTGGGCGAGATTGACCTCGACCTGCCGGAGCTGATGGGCGGCGACCGCAAACGCGCGGTCGAGGAGTTGGAGAAGGGTCTGCGCTTCGGCGAGGACAACGCTCTGCTGCGGCTGCGCCTCGCCGAAGCCTACTACGAAGCGAAGCGCCCGGCGGACGCGCGCGCGCAGGCACAGGCCATACTCAAGATGAAGCCTGACCCCGACTACATGCCTGAGTATCAACAGGCCGCCGACGGCGCGCGGCAGCTTCTGAAAAAGTTGGGTTGAAATTTTTCGGAGGACTGGATGGGCGTCCCCGCGTGTTCATGCGAAAAGTTCGAGCGACTTGAGGGCGCGAGCGCCAACGCTTACGCCGCCGCGTTCCTCGAAGACGCGGGCCGCACAAGCCCCGACGGAAATACAGTCTACCGCTGCCGCGTCTGCGGGCGCGTGTGGGAGAAGCGCGGGCCGGAAGTCAAAACGGGAAGCACGCGCCCCTCGCTCGTCCGCCTCTCACAAACGCAAACCTGACTGAAGATAGTGAAAAGGAATGTGCTCGGCGTCGCGCCCCGCGGCATGGAGGACTTCGAGCATGCGGCGCGCGCCCACGTAGTTGAGCGAATGGATGATGATGAGCGCGTCGCGTTGCGAGGTCGGGTTGTCGGCGAGCCAGCGCGCGACGGCGTAGCCCGTGCGGTCGTCGTCGGGGCTGTCGTTGAAATAGTGCTCCTCGGCCAGATCGTGATCGAGGAGCACGGCCACGTAATCTCTGTCGGCGAGCCAGCGGATGGCCGTCGGCACGTCGCAGGTCACGTCAAGACGGCGGCCACCGAGCCGCTCGCGGAACCATGCACAGCGAGTCTCGTCGTCCTCGACGACGAGCACGCGCGTGCCACTGTCCTCGCCTCTCTTCATGCCTCTCGCCCGATTCTCTTCGATTTGTTTCCGCGGATGTCAAATTTATAACACGCCGGGCGTGAACCTCTACAAATTCCTGCCGACCGGAGCTATGATGAAGGCAACGGTGATCGTCGCGACCTGGAACGTGAACTCTGTGCTGGCCCGCCTGGACGTAGTCCTGCGCTGGCTCGGAGAGGCACACCCCGACGTTCTCTGTCTTCAGGAAGTGAAGTGCACGGAGGAGCGTTTCCCTGCGGCGCAGTTCGCAGAACTCGGCTACCATTCGACGGTCAACGGTCAGCCGACCTACAACGGCGTCGCAATCCTCTCGCGTCACGACGCGGAAGACGTGCGGCGCGGGATGCCGTCTGACGAGGAGGGCGCGCAGGCGCGTCTCGTCGCGGCGAGGGTGAAGGGCATCGCGGTCGTCAACGTCTACGTGCCGAACGGGCAGGCGGTCGGTACGGACAAGTTCCATTTCAAGCTCGAATGGCTGAAGCGCCTGCGCGCTTTCCTCGACGAAGAGTTCTGGGCAGACGACGAGGTTCTGCTCTGCGGCGACTTCAACGTCGCGCCCGAAGACCGGGACGTGCACGACCCTGAAGCTTGGCGCGGTCACATCCTCTTCAGCAGACAGGAGCGCGAGGCGATTGAAGAGGTGAGAGGGTGGGGCTTCGAGGATGCCTTCCGCCTGCACCACGCGGACGGTGGAAATTATTCTTGGTGGGATTACCGGCAGGGCGCTTTCCGGCGCAACGCGGGCCTGCGAATTGACCACGTCTGGGTCTCCGAGCCGCTCGCGCGCCGGTGCCTGCGAGCGTGGATTGACCGGGAGCCGCGCGGCTGGGAGCGACCTTCGGATCACACGCCGGTCGCCGCCGAGTTCACGAAGGTTTGAGTCGGGTTGTGCCGTCGAACACTGTGGGAGGGTTTCAAGGTGTACAGCGAGAGTAAGATGATCTGGAAGAAATTCGGCACGCTGTTTCTGCCGTCGTTGATCGTCGTTCTTTTCGACCTGCTCAGCCTGCGCGTGGACGCGCCGACGGCGGGCGGGCTGTCGTTTCTGACGGCGATCCTTGCGGCCTATTTTTTCTTCCCGAAGCTGCGCGTGCGCCCGCGGCGGCTCGCGGAGGCGCTCGTGCTTGCCGTCGGCGTGGCGGCGCTGATGTCGGTTCTGTTGTGAGCGGGCGGGAGGGAGTCAGAGATGAACGGGACGAGTAAAGAGACGCTCGCGCTGGCGGCGGCGGGCGCGGGCGCGCTGCTCGCGGCGCGCGCACTCTACAGGCGGTGGCGTGATTATGACTTGCGCGGCAAGACCGTGCTCGTCACCGGCGGCTCGCGCGGCCTCGGGCTGGTGCTCGCGCGCGAGTTCGCCGCAGAGGGCGCGAACGTCGCCATCTGCGCGCGCGATGCGGCGGAGCTTGAGCGCGCGCGCGGAGATTTGGCGGCGCGCGGGGCGCGAGTCTTCGCCTTTCCGTGCGACGTGACCGAGCGCGCGCAGGTCAAAGAACTGGTCGAGGTCGTCACAAAGCACTTCGGCAGCGTGGACGTGCTCGTCAACAACGCGGGTGTGATTCAGGTCGGCCCCGTCGAGGTGTTGACCCTCGAAGACTTCGAGCAGGCGATGGCCGTGCACTTCTGGGGGCCGCTCTACACGACCCTGTGCGTGCTGCCGCAGATACGCGAGCGGCGCGATGGGCGCATCGTCAACATCTCTTCCATCGGCGGCAAAGTCGGCGTCCCGCACCTCGTCCCATACTGCGCCAGCAAGTTCGCGCTCGCGGGCCTCTCCGAAGGGCTTCGGGCGGAACTGGCGAAGGACAACATTGCGGTGACGACCGTCTGCCCCGGACTGATGCGGACGGGCAGCCCGCGCAACGCGAGCTTCAAGGGGCAGCACCGCGCCGAGTACGCCTGGTTCGCCATCAGCGATGCGCTGCCTGTGACTTCGATTCAGGCCGAACGTGCCGCGCGCCAGATCGTCGCGGCCTGCAAGCGCGGGCAGGCGGAGCTGGTCATCACGACGCAGGCCGTCATGGCCGTCAAGTTCCGCGCGCTCTTTCCCGAAGCGACCGCAGACCTCCTCGCGCTTGTCAACCGGCTGCTCCCCGGCCCCGGCGGCATCGGTCGCAAGAAGGCTAAAGGCAGGGAGAGCGAGTCGGCGCTCGCGCCCTCGATTCTGACGACGTTGAGCGACTGGGCGGCGCAACGCAACAACGAGATTGCCGAAAAGGCACATTGAAATCAGGGCGGGGAAGTGGCCCGCCGAGGGGCGCGCGTGATAAACAAACGCACGAAAGAGAAGATGGCGAAGCTCCTCCAGGAGAGGAACGAGCACCCGGAGCGCGCCGCCGAGATAGACGCCCGAATCAAGGCTACCTTCGGCGAGACGCTGGCCGTCTTCGTCATGGACATGTCCGGCTTCTCGCGCCAGACCATACGCCACGGCATCGTCCACTTCCTCGCGCAGATTCACCGCATGCACTCCATCGCCACGCCCGTCGTCGAGACGCACGGCGGCGAGGTCGTCAAGTACGAGGCCGACAACGTCTTCGCCGTTTTCCCCGACGCGGAGCAGGCCGTTGACGCCGCCATCGAACTCGACCGCAGCCTTGAGCTGGCGAACACGATGCTGCCCGACGAGTATGACATGCACGGCGAGTTCGGCATCGGATACGGCGAAATCCTCATCATCGAGAACGAGGACATCTACGGCTCCGAAGTGAACCTCGCCTCGAAGCTCGGCGAAGACCTCGCGCAGCGCGGCGAAATCCTGCTCACCGAGTCGGCCTTCGCGCGCGTTGACCCGAACAAGCGCGAGTACGAGCGCCTGTTGATGTCCATCTCCGGCCTCGAACTTATCGCCCATCAGGTGAAAAAGGGAACTCTCTGAAGACGCGTCGAAGTGAAGCGAAAGGCGGGCGGGCGAGCCACGTCAGGGCGTCGGATGATTTAAAATGAGCGCATGGCCGAACCGAACCAGGAACAGTTCATCGCGGCGCTCGAAGAGAGCATTGAAGCGGGCGGCTTCGTCAAGCTCACGCTCTCGAAGCGCAGAGGCGGGGACTCGGACTTGAAGAACCTGTACGTCCGCCCCGTCGCGCTCAAGAAGGGCGCGCGGCTCTCGTTCAGCTACCGTTACAAGACGAGGGACGAAGTCAAGAATCACACTGTCGCAGAGGCCGTCAGGCTCATACGCAAACTCCTCGGCGCGGAGTTCCTGAGCGGCCACCTGTTCACGACAGTTCGAGACCTGCAAATCGAATTCAACCGTAAGGGCGAATCGCGCCTCGTCCGGCGAACGCCGACCTTCAACGAACCGACGACAAACGAGCACGACCGGCGCAAGCGCCGCGACATTCAAACAGCCGGGAACGTCTATCTACAAGCCCTCGGCGTGACGGACAGACGAGGCGCGGTGCGTCCAGCGATGGGCGATAAGCTGCGGCAGATAAACCGATTCGTCGAGACGGTCGGCGGCCTCTTCGACTCGTCGCCGCTCGCCGGGCGCGAAGAGATTTCCATCGTTGACATGGGGTCGGGCAAAGGCTACCTCACCTTCGCCGTCTACGACTACTTCAACCACGCGCGCGGCCTCCGCGCCGTCGTCAGAGGCGTCGAGTCGCGGCCCGAACTGGTCGAACTCTGCAACGCGACGGCACGCCGCGCGGGCTTCGACCGTCTGAACTTTCAGGCGGGCTTGATTCAAGACTACGAGCTGCCCGCCACCGACATCCTGATCGCACTTCACGCCTGCGACACCGCGACCGACGACGCGCTCTTCAAAGCCTTGAAAGCCGACGCCGCAATCATCATCACCGCGCCCTGCTGCCACAAGGAGCTGAGGCCGCAGATGAAGCCGCCCGCGCCGCTGCGCGGAGTCCTGCGTCACGGCATCCTGCTCGAACGCGAGGCCGAGTCGGTGACGGATTCTTTGCGCGCGCTGCTGCTTGAAGGGGCAGGCTACAAGGTCAAGGTCTTCGAGTTCATCTCGACCGAGCACACGCACAAGAACACTTTGATCGCGGCGGTCAAGCTGGAAGGGAGGGTTGATACGGAAGAGGCGCTCAGCGAGTACCGTGCCCTCAAAGAGTTCTACCAGATACGCGAGCAGCGCCTTGAGCAACTTCTCTGCGCGGTTTAATCGGGGTAGGGATTTAGTCCAGACCTCGCCTTTGACTTTCCCCTTTCACCAACTGAAGCATCCTGAAAGTCAGCCGCTCACGCCTGCTCGGCGGTGCGCTCGGAGGTCAGCTCCTCCGTCTTCTCGGTGATGCTCTTCTCGGCCCAGTCGTTGTCGCGGCTCGACTCGCCGGCCCGGATGCGCTTGGCCGTCTTCATCTTCTGCACCAAGTCCATGTGCGTCGAGAAGTAGGGGATGCTCTTGCCGACGATCTCCTCGACGGTCTCGAAACCCTTGTCGGACATGAACCGCGCCAGTCCATCTTTCAGCTCGTCAATGATCTTGACGCCGTGCAGCATCACGCCCGTGCAGAGCTGCACGGTTGACGCGCCGAGGAGCATGAACTCGATGGCGTCGTGCGCGCGCTCGATGCCGCCGATGCCGCTGATGGAGACGCCTCCGGGCAGGGCCTGCGCGAGCTGGCTCACCATCCGCAGCGCGATGGGCCGCACGGCCTGGCAAGAGTAGCCGCCGGGCACGCTGTAGCCTTCGACGCACGGCAGCGGGCGCAGGGTGTCGAGGTCAACGCCGATGATCGAAAGGATGGTGTTGATGGCGGAGACTCCGACCGCGCCGCCGCGCACCGCCGCGAGCGAAGGCTCCTTGATGTTAGTGATGTTCGGCGTCATCTTCGCCCAGACGGGAATCCGTGCGACTTCAGTCACCCAACTCGTGACCTCTTCGGTCAGGTCTGGGTGTTCGCCCATCTCGGAACCCATGCGGCGCTCGGTCATCCCGTGCGGGCAGGAGAAGTTCAGCTCGAAGGCGTCCACGCCCGTCTCCTGCACACGGCGCGTCAACTCCTGCCAGCGCGCCTTCTCGTACTCCTCCATGATCGAGGCGATGAGGACGTGGTGCGGATACTCTTTTTTAATCTGGCGGAACTCTTCGAGCCACACGTCAATCGGGCGGTCGGAGATCAACTCGATGTTCTCGAAGCCGATTACCTCGCCCGTCTCGCGTGAGCGCAAACGCCCGTAGCGCGGGGCGACGTTGACGACCTTTGCGCTCTCCAAACTGACGGTCTTCGCCACCACGCCGCCCCAGCCGGCGTCGAACGACTTACTGATGACGCGCGCGTTCGTCCCCGGCGGGCCTGAGCCGAGCAGGAAAGGGTTGGGGAACCTGATGCCGTTGACTTCGATTGAGAGCGCCATAATATTAGACTCCATTCGGGTGGCGTTTGTCGGGTGGCGAACTGCGAATAAGGAACAGCGCGGCCCACATCGCTCTTGAATCCGCAACCGGAAATCTGCCCTGACCTCTCACGTGCTTCCTTCCGGTCTTCAATTGCTCCTGTCCTCTATCAACCGCCCGTACAGGTAACAGTTTAGTGTCGCGACCCCGCCTTTGACGAGGTATCCGCTCAGCCTGTCGGGCGAGCAGACCACGTCCACCTCGCCGCCGATGGTCTCGACCTTCGCCCAGCAGAAGTCGAGGCCCGTCACCGGGTTCGTGATGATCCCGGCGTCGAGGACGAAGCCGGAGACCTGTGTGCTCGCGGGCTGCAACTCATTATCTTCGCCGCGGGGGTTGAGCATGTAGGCCGGGACGAAGTGCTTATAGTCCCAGCAGTAGCCGTCCTCATCCGCCGGGTAGGCTTCATCATACTCATCCTCGTCCGCGAAGCCCTGCACGTTGAACGCGAAGGCCGTGAGCTGGACGGCGGCGAGGCGCGGGAGCGGCAGGTCGTCGTAGCGGTGAAAGTCCGGCGTGTCGAAGACGAAAGGAACCCGCCCCGCAATCCATCCAGCCCCGGCGCTGGCGCTGCTGCGACAGAGGAATGCTCCGTCCGAGAGCGTCTCCTTGCGGCGCGGCGTCTTCTCCAGAAGCGCGACGGTCATGCGCGCGTCGCCCGCGTAGTAGGAACGAAAGAGCATCTCCGGCCCGTCGTCTTTGACCTTCGTCCAAAGCTCAAGGTTCTCGCCCACCGCCCAGCGCAGATACTTGGCACCCTTCGTCTCGAAGATTTCGCCGTGCTCGCACATCTGCAAGAAGGTGTTGTAGTGGTCAACGACGCCCCGGTCGTAGAATCCCACGTTCGCTGTGAAGATCATAACCAAACTCCATGTGAAGCGAGGAGCGAAACGGGGCTATTTTGAGAACATCTCCCCGATCACACCGACCAAGCCGTACAAAAAATTTCCGGCCCCCGCGAGCATCAGTCCCCAGGTGATGAAGAAGTGCCCGCCGCCCGGCGAAGAGGCGGCCATTGCTAAAGTGCCGACCGTAATTACCAGGCCCACGACGAAGATGCCCAAGCCCGTCAGCATGTATTTCAAGTAGTGCCTGCGGCGATAGCTCTTATTCTCCTTCTGCTGCGCTGCGACGGCGATGCGGATCGTCTGCGCGTCGAGAGGCCGCGAGCAGAAGCGGCACCGCTCGGCATCACTGGCAATGTATTCTTTACAGCCGGGGCACTGGAGGATTTGAACATCGGCCATAACCAATGCGCCTCTCACGAAGAGGAACGAGACTTCCACCTTCGGGTTAATCCGCGACGAGCTGGCCGTAGGTGTCGGGCCTTCGGTCGCGGAAGAACTGCCAGGTGTTGCGGACTTCGCGAATCTTGTCGAGGTCGAGGTCTGCGACGACGAGCGCGTCCTGGTCGCGTGGCGCTTCGGCGATGATCTGGCCGCGCGGGTCGCAGAAGTAGCTCTGGCCATAGAACTCGCCGATGTCCCAGGGCTGCTCGTGGCCGACGCGATTAATCGCGCCGACGAAGTAGCCGTTGGCGACGGCGTGTGCGGGCTGCTCCAGCTTCCAGAGGTATTCCGACAAACCCGCGACCGTGGCCGACGGGTTGAAGACGATTTCGGCCCCGTTCAGGCCGAGCGCGCGAGCGCCTTCGGGGAAGTGTCGGTCGTAGCAGATGTAGACGCCGATGCGCGCGTAGGCCGTGTCGAAGCAAGGATAACCGAGGTTGCCCGGTCGGAAGTAGAACTTTTCCCAGAAGCCGGGGTTGACGTGCGGGATGTGGTTCTTGCGGTACTTGCCGAGGTATTTGCCGTCGGCGTCAATGACGGCGGCGGTGTTGTAGTAGAGGCCCGCAATCTCCTCCTCGTAGATGGGCACGACGATGACCATCCGGTGACGCTGCGCGACCTCCTGCATTAACTTCACCGTCGGGCCGTCGGGTATGCGCTCGACTGCCTCGTACCAGCGCGTCTGCTGTTCGGCGCAGAAGTAGGGCGTCGTGAAGACCTCCTGCATGCAGAGAATCTGCACGCCCTGCGCGGCGGCGTCCTCGATCAACTTCAGGTGCTTCTCGACGTTTTGACGCTTGATCTCGTCAATCGACGCGTCGGTCGGCGCGGCGTTGGTCGCCTGTATGAGTCCGCATTTCACAGTTCTTGCCATGAGCTTTCCGTCCTTATGTTGTGGTCGAATCTTTCGCCTTCAAGTAGCCTGCTGCTGCGCGCCCGCAACCGTCGCCGATTCCGCGAGCGCGGGCGGAGAAATCTTTGTCAGCGCGAGGTGTGCGACGAACGCCACACCGAAGCCGATGAACCATGCGTAATCATACAACGGTCTGAGCGCGGGAACTACAAGACCGACCCACGCGAGCGCGCAGCCCGCGAGCGTCGCTACGACCGCGCGCCAGTTCCAGCCGCCCGCGTAAGTGTACGCGCCGCGCGTGCGATAGAGGTCTCCGAGCGCGAGGCTCTTGCGTCGCACGAGCCAGTAATCAGCGATAAGGACGCCCGCGATTGCGCCGAGTCCGCCGGAGTAGCCGCCGAGCCAGCCGAAGATGTAGCCCGAAGGGTCTGCCAGAAGTCGCCAGGGCTGCATGAGGATGCCGATAGCTCCCGTGATGAAGCCGCCGGTGCGGAACGAAATCCAGCGCGGGAAGGCGTTGGCGAAGTCGTTGGCGGGCGAGACGACGTTGGCCGCGATGTTGACGGAGAGCGTGGCGACGACGACCGTGAACATCGAGACGGCGATGACGAAGGGCTGCTCGAAGCGCCCGACGAGTTTGACGGGATCCCAAACGTCGCCCGCGGCCATGTCGGGGTAGATGACCAACGCGGCGGAAGTGATGATGACGCCCATCGCGGCAAACAACGTCATGGTGGAGGGCAGCGCAACCATCTGCCCCGTGGCCTGCTCGCGCTGGCTTCGACCGAAGCGCGTGAAGTCGGGCATGTTCAGGCTCAGCGTCGCCCAGAATCCGATCATCGCCGTCAAGGATGGGACGAAGATGGGCCAGAACTCCGAGAAGGTCTTGAAGTGCGCGGGCTGCGTCAGCAGGTAGCCCAAGCCCCCCGCGCGCCGGATGGCCCAAGCTACGAGAAGCGCCGTCATTACGAGCACGAAGGGCGCGGCCCAGTTCTCGACCGCGCGCAGAAGGTTCATGCCGCGGTAGATGATGAAAATATTCA
>DATARW010000009.1:0-22470 GCA_036263975.1 Pyrinomonadaceae bacterium | reverse complement strand
CCAACGACCGGCAGGCGTCCGACGAATTCGGGGATCAGGCCGAACTTGATCAAGTCTTCGGGCTGAATCTCGCTGAGCAGTTCATAGCTGCGCTTGCGCGAAACCGCCGCTTCGTCTTTTTCCGCCTCTTCGCCGCCGCGGAAGCCGAGCGATTTCTTGCCCACGCGCCTCCCGACGATTTTTTCCAGCCCCACGAATGCGCCACCGCAAATAAACAGGATGTTGGTGGTGTCGACGGGGGTGAATTCCTGGTGCGGGTGCTTGCGTCCGCCCTGCGGAGGAACGTTGGCGATGGTGCCTTCAAGAATTTTGAGCAGCGCCTGTTGCACGCCTTCACCGCTGACGTCGCGCGTGATGGAAGGGTTCTCGTCCTTGCGGCAGATTTTGTCAACCTCGTCAATGTAGATGATGCCTTGCTGCGCGCGCTCCACGTCGCCGTTGGCCGACTGGAGGAGCTTGAGGATGATGTTCTCAACATCCTCGCCGACGTAGCCGGCCTCCGTGAGCGTCGTCGCATCAACGATGGTGAAGGGGACGGAGAGCATGCGCGCGAGCGTCTGCGCCAGAAGAGTCTTGCCCGTGCCCGTCGGGCCGATGAGCAGGATGTTGGACTTCTGAATCTCAACGTCGGAGCGACGGCGCGTCAGTTCGATGCGCTTGTAGTGCTGGTAGACGGCGACGGCGAGCCGCTTCTTGGTCTCTTCCTGCCCGATGACGTATTCGTCGAGGAACGACTTGATCTCGGCGGGTTTGGGAAGCGGCGGGCGCGAGGCGACGGCCTCGGCCTGCTGGTCGTCGGTGATAATCTCGTTGCAGATGTCAATGCACTCGTTGCAGATGTAGACGGTGGGGCCGGCGATCAGCTTCTTGACTTCGTTCTGCGACTTGCCGCAGAACGAGCAGCGCAAGGTGTCATCAGTTCGACGTACCATAGGTTTTTACGAGGGCGAAACTTTTGCGTCCGACTAACGGGTGAAACCAGAGGGGTTCGAGAGCACGCGCGCGCGAGCGTGCCGCAGCAAGTCTTCTACGACGAATGGCGAGGGATGTCAACGCCCGGCGCGCTCTTTCCGCGCCCGACTCCTTTTCAATGTATCACAGAACGAGCGCCGCGGCGCAAACGTGAGGCGGCGGCCCTCATCCCGGCGAGGCCGGGGGCGGCTACTGCCGGTGTGTGATGACCTCGTCAATGAGGCCGTACTCTTTGGCCTGCATCGCCGACATGATGCGGTCGCGCTCCACGTCCTTCTCGATGGACTCGTAGGGCTGGCCCGTGTGCTTGGAGAGAATCTGCGACGTGACCTCGCGCATGCGCAGTATCTCTTCGGCCTGGATGCGGATGTCTGTGGCCTGGCCGCCGATGCCGGAGACCGAGGGCTGGTGGATGAGGATGCGCGAGTTCGGCAGCGCAAACCGCTTGCCCTTGTTGCCCGCGGCGAGCAAGAGCGCGCCCATCGAGGCGCACTGGCCCAGACAGATCGTCACCACGTCGGGGCGGATGAACTGCATCGTGTCGTAGATCGCCATCCCGGCGGTGATCGAACCGCCCGGAGAGTTGATGTAGAGGTTGATGTCTTTCTCCGGGTCTTCGGCTTCGAGGAAGAGGAGTTGCGCGATGATGAGGTTGGCGACCGTGTCGTCAATCGGCGTGCCGAGGAAGACGATGTTGTCGCGCAGCAGCCGCGAGTAAACGTCCGAGTAACGCTCGCCGCGCGGCGTCTGCTCGAAGACCGTCGGGTTGGGGATGTACTGCCGCGGGCTGTTCTGAAACTCTTCGTTAAGGCTTGGAATGCGAGTCATCTTTCTAACCTCTCCGAACTCTCGTCAGTCTTGCCGGTCGCCGGGAGCGGCCACCTCGACCTCAAATCAAAATTGGAGACCTGAAACTCCAAACTCTCATTTGAAATTTCAAATCTCCAGGCTTTGAATTTCAATTCCGCGAAAGCGTCGGCGCTTGGGCGGGAAGGGAGCTTAAAGCTTCTCCTCGTCGCCGCGCGTCTCGCCGCCCGCGTCCGGTGTCGGTTCGCTCGCGGCTGCGGCTGCGCTTGCTTCCTCGCTTTCAACTGCCGCGCCCGCGCCGGTCGAAGCGGCCTCTTCGTCGTCGGCCTCTTCGCGCCATTCTTCCTCGCGCACGTTCGCGTTTTGGACGAGGAAGTCGAGCGCCTTGCGGTTGCGCAATCTGTCGGCGATGCTACGTTCGCCCCCCTGCTTTGTCAAGGCGGCTCGCACCTGCTCAACCGACTGCCGCGAGCCTTCGGCCATTGACTGAATCTCGGCCTCGACTTCCTCGTCCGAGACCTCGATATTCTCGGCCTCGGCCACGCGCTCTAACAGCAGAGAACCGCGCACGTCGTCGCCCGCGCGCTCGCGCACCACGTCGCGCATCGCCTCCCAGTTGACCTCCTCGCGGCGTGGGTCAAGCCCCCGCGCGATCATGTCTCGGAACATGGACTGGAGAATCTGGTTCGCCTGGTAAGAGACGATTGTCTCCGGCACTTCAAAGCGGTGCTGCTCGACGAGCCGGCCCAGAATCTCGTCGCGCAGGCGGTGCTCCGACTCGTGCTCGGCTGACCTGGAGAGGTTCTCGCGCACGCGCTCGCGCAGACGCTCGACCGTGTCAACGTCCTCCTCGCCCAAACTCTTCACCCACTCGTCGTCAAGCTCCGGCACTTCCTTGCGGCGCACAGCCGAGACGGTCGCCGTGTATTCGATGGTCTTGCCCGCCAACCCTTCGGCGTTGAAGTCCGAAGGGTACTCGATGGTGAAGGTCTTCACCTCGTCGGCGCGCACGCCCGTCAGGTTCTCGTTGAAGGCGGGCAGAACGCCCTCGCCGCCGAGCACCACATCCACGTCCTCGACGTTGATGTCCTCGTCCGAAGGCGGCTCGACGTAGCGGCCCTGTATGTCGGATGTCACCGTGTCGCCCTCTTGAGATGGGCGGTCTTCGACGGGCTGGAGCGACGCCGAGGCTTCACGCAGGTTCTCGATCACCTGCTCGACGGCCTCTTCGTCCACGGGGCGCGTGCGGCGTGCGGCCTCGATGCCTTTGTATGTGCCGAGACGCACCTCCGGCATCACCTCGACGTGCGCGTGCAGAGAGATGGCCTCCTGCCCGAACTTCTCAAGCCCCTCGTTGTCGAGGTGCACATCGGGCTGGCCGATCACTTCGAGGCCGCTCTCCGTGATGGCCCGCTCGACCGCTTCGGGGACGAGCCGCTTGAGCACGTCGCCCTGTATGTCCTTCTTAAAGCGCGTCCGCACGACCGCGACGGGCGCGTGCCCCTTGCGGAAGCCGGGCACGTTAGCCATGCGCGCGTACTCCCCGGCCACGCGGTCGAACTCGGCGCGCACCTCTTCGGCCCCCAACTCGATCTTGATCTCCTTGCGCGTCTCGGACGTGTCAACCACCTCAGTCTTCATAAACACGAATCCCGCCTCTCGATGAACGATGAATGATGAACGCGGAACGATGAATTAAAAGGCATCTCATCATTCATCGTTCCGCGTCCGCCAGTTTCTTGAATGATGCCGGGGGCGGGACTCGAACCCGCACGCCTTTCGGCACAAGCTTCTAAGACTTGCGCGGCTGCCAGTTACGCCACCCCGGCTGACGTTATCACGAACAAGTGAGAGTAAAAGATTGATGTTTGAAAGTCTAGCAGCCGGGATGAACCGTTGAGAGCATCGGCACACGCTCTCTCATAAAAAGGGAGCGGCGCAGCCAAGAGCATGACTGCGCCGCTCCCTTTGAGAGAGGTGAGCTGTCTGTTGGCTACTGCCGCGCGCGCCGCTTCCGCTGCCAGACGAAGGCGGCGGGGAAGACGGCGGCGAGGCCGAGCCAGCCGATGTGGAAGCCGAAGAGTCGGGAGAGCGACTGGAACCACGTGCCGGTTTGCGCGGTCTTGCCGGCGGTGGGCTGGCCCGGCTCGTCCGTGACGGTGTAGAGCTTGCCGTTGTGGAGGTACATGCGTCGCTGCTCTTCGAGGTTGAAGGGGCGCGCACCGCGCCGTCCGAAGATGGCGATCTGGTTGCCGCTCTCGTCCACGGCGCGGTCGCGCCGGTAGCCTTCGGAGACCTGCGTGGCCGGCCCCTTCGTCGGGTAGTAGGCGACGACGCGCGGCGCGGGCCGAGGGCTGTAGCCCATGTTGCCGGGCACACTGTTCGGGTTGGTCAGCTCGACCACCTTCAGGCCGTTCTTGCCGTCGGCGACGTAGGCGATGAGGCTCGCGTAGGCCATGCCGAGCTTGGCGTCGCGCGTGTCGTTCATCTTGCCGCCGTCGTTGAAGAGCTGGTCGAGCTTGGGCTGCTCGGCGCGCTCGATGTCCACGATGGCGAGGCCGTCCGCGCCGTCGCCGATGTAGGCGTACTCGCGCGCCAGATAGATGCCCTGCGCGTTACGCAGTGGCACGGTCGCGCCCGCCACCGGCTGCGGGTGTTCGAGGTCGGTCACGTCGAACACCTTCAGGCCGTCGGCGTCCGTCAGGAAGCAGTAGCGGAACTGCACGGCGAGCGAGCGCGGGTCGTGCAGGCCGGATGTGACCTCGCTCACCCAGCGCGGGTTCAAGGGGTCTGAGACGTTGACCACTTCGAGGGCGTGGTCGGTCAGGAGGTAGACGTAGTTGCCGACGACGCTCAAGTTGCGCGCGTTCGTCAGACGCCCTTCGGGGTTGTAGGTTGCGCCGCGCTTCAGGTGGTTGTTGGTGTTGACGCCGTCGGTGAGCGTGTTGATGTTGACGGTGACGAGTCCCTCCTGTCGGTCGGAGATGAAGGCGTAGCCGTAGAGCGGCGCGACGGGTTGCTCTTCATTTACCGCAAGCCACTTCCGTTGGTCTTCGGTCTCGCCGGGATTGCGGCGCGGGTCGAGCGGCGCGGGCGAGCCGACGGCGACGCCGGTGGCGTCCTTCGTCCGCACGTAGAGCTTCTGGCCGATGCGCGAGAAGGGCGAGTCAACGATGCGCTGGCTGAAGTCCTTGTCGGCGACGTTGGCGATGTCGTAGACGACGAAGCCATTCTTGCCTGCGGCGGCGAGCAGAAACTCGCCGTACTGCTGCACCTGATTGATCTCCGAGCCGCGGTGCCCGTAGTTCTCCTCAAGCTTGCCGCCGCGCGCCTCGTGCTTGGCGTACCAGTCGGGGTAAGCGATCTGATGGAGGTGACTGCCGAAGACGGCCTGCGGCTCGGTCTGCTCGGCGACCATCGTCGCGGAGAGTCCGTCGTGGCCTTCGGCGACGTAGATGTAGCGGCCCATGAAGTTGACCTGATTCGAGCCGAGCATGAGCACGGAGGCGACCCAGGCGTTGTTGTCGTTGTTCTTCGAGACGTGACAGTCGGAGCAGGTCTTGGTCTCCGTGGCGCGGACGGTGTGCGGCGGGTGCGTGTTGAAGGCGTTGCCGTTGTAGCCTGCCGAGGAGATGGTCGGCGCGTGGTTGACGGCGACGCCGCGCGTGCCGTCGGTGACGCTCACCGTCACGGCGCTCGAAGAGCGAACGGGCATAACCTTGTGGCCCTGCACCGAGCCGTCAATGCCGAGCATGTAGCCGTCGGTACGCAAGACCTGCGGGTTGTAAGACGGATAGACCTGCGACTCGTCGCCCTCTTCGTGAAGCATCGGCTTCTTCGTGTTGACCGCCGCCGAGAGGTGGCAGCCCCAGCAGTTCGTCGTCCAGGAAGAGTGGCAGGCGACGCAGGAGACGTGCGAGCCGTCGTGCGCGAGCTGCTTCGTGTCCGAGGGCACGGCACCCCACGTCTCGTTGTCGCGGAGCATGGTCTTGGCGCGCGCAGACTTCGGGTTGTAATGCGGGTTGCCGGGCGTGATGGTGTCCAAGACTTGCGTGACTTCCCACTCCAGAGGCTTGCCCGTCGCCGGGTCGTTCTGCTCGACCATCGAGCGCTGGAAGAGCTTGCCGTCGCGCTCGACGAAGCGGGCGCGGTTGAAGGGGTTGCCGCGCGCCGGATGGTTCATCGGGTTGCCGCCGTCGGGCGCACCGAAGCCGGAGGTGCGAATCGTCGTGGCGGTGACGCGCTTATTGACCGAGCCGTGGCAGTCCTCGCAAGCTATCTCGATGACGGCGCGGCGGTCGCCGTAGATTTTGCCTGTGCCGTGGTTGTCCTGCGAGTAGTGGCAGTCAACACAGTGCATCCCCTTTTCGAGGTGAATGTCTTTGAGGTGGACGGCCTTGCCGGGCTTGCCGTCGTGCTCGAAGAGATCGGCGTCGTCGAAAGAGATGAGGTTGCCGTCCTTGTCGAGGTACTGGCCCTTCCGGTCAATCTTGTAGGCGCGGCGGAACATCCAGCCGTGGCCGTGGTAGTCCGAGACCTGCATGTGGCGCATCTGCGAGTTGAGCTTGCTGACCTCGAAGAGGAAATCGGGGTTGCCCCAGTTGCCGCGCGCGGCGGCCTCTTCGGGGTTGAAGCGCCCGGCGCGGTCTAACTCTTCCGGCGTCGGGTTGTGCTGCTTCTTCGGGTAGAGGAACTCGCCGTCGGTCTGTTCGTCCCACCACATGTAGCCGAGGTAGGTGTTGATGAAACCGTTGCCGTTGTGGACGTGGCAGGTGATGCACTGGCTCGAAGGGATTGACTTGGTGAACTTGTGTTCCAGAGGGTGGCCCGACTCGCCCTTCGGGATGTTCGGGTCGGGGTTGTCGGGCGCGGTGTAGCCGCGGTTGCCATACTTCGCGTAGGGGCCGGAGTTGTAGTACGAGCGGTCGTTGGCGTAGACGACGTGGCAGGCGGCGCAGCCCGAATTGCGATAGTCGCCGGGCGCGTTGTTCGTGCCCATGAAGGACATCACGGGGTCGTTCAGGCGGACTTTGTGCGCGCCGAGGATGACGGGGTCAACTCTGGCCTGCGTGCCGTAGCCGCGATTCGAGAGAGATACGTCGGGCTGGCCCGGCACGTCCTGACCGTTTGGGTTGCCGAGTTCCGACTTGGGGCCGCCGCCGCGCTCGAACGGACGCCAGAAGGCGACCGAGAGGGGCTGGCCGATTTCAAACCGGGGGAAGGGAAAGAGGAAGGGCAGGATGCCTTTCTCTTTCGTCTCCTTTTCGGTGGGCGGAGGGATGGTGCGCGCGATCTGCGGCTCGCCCGAAGGGCTGTAGTTCTCGCCGAGGATGGCGTTCTTGGTCGGCAGGCTGCCGTTGTTGTAGAGCGCGGTCGAATAGACCTGCGGGCTGTTGGTCATCGCGCTCTTCTGGAGGCTCTTGATGTACGATTCGTGGCACTTGCCGCAGGTGACCATTGCGACGCGCAGGTCTGAAGGGTTGACGAAGCGAATCCAGTCCCAGTTCTCGTTGTTGAGCAGCGTGTAGGTTTCCGTAGGGTTGGCGGAACTCGGCCACTTCGACGGGTGCTTCGGCTTGGCCGTGTGCGCTTCCGCTTTGGTCGTCGCCACGCCGTTGCCGCCGTGACAGTCAACGCACGAAGGGCCGCCCCTCAGCTTCGTCTGGTGCGGGTCGCCGACGCCGCTGTGGCACTTCACGCAGCTATCGGAAGGCGCGGGCGGCTTGTCGCCTTCCTGTTGCACGTCAATTTCCGCCGGGGCGGGGCTGTCGCCTTCGTCCGCCGACTCGTGCGCGGCGGGCTGCTCCGCTGGCTGCGCCGTTTTCGTGGCGACGCCCGCCGAGTGGACGGGGAAGAAGGCGAAGGCGGCGACGCCGCAGACGACGAGCACCGCGAAGAGACTTAGCAACTGCTGCCGCTTCGTGCGCGAATGATTGCTGACGGTCTTCATGTTGTTTGTCCGAAGCATGTCTTTAGAACACCACCTGGAAGGCGAAGGTCGGCGAGACGAGCGGGCGCGTGCTCTGAATCAAACGCCCGTAGCCGCCCTGCGGGAAGAGCACCGCCGCGCCCGTCACGAAAAAGAGGTTCTCGTTCTCGAACGGGCGGAACTTCGCGCCGACGCTGAGGTCTGTGCCGATGCCGCTGTTGATCGCCGGGTCGCCCGCGATCTGCCGGAGAATCCCCGCGCGCGCGAACCTGAGATAAGAGAGGTTCGTCACCATCTTGAGCTTCGGCGTCACCTTCAGGTCAGCGCCGATGTTCCAGAGCAGCAGGCCGGGGTTGACGAAGTTCGCGCGGTTGTCGAACTTGTCCCGAAGGTTCGGGAGCAAGGAGAACTTGTTCTTCAAAAAACCGACGGGGCCGGCGACGACCGTCTGCTGCTGCGTCCAGAACTGGAAGGGGCCGCCCGCGAAGTTCGGGTTGTCCTGAATCATGTCGAAGCCGGTCGCCTTGTCGTCGTTGAGATTGCCGTCGCCGGAGGCGTAGAAGAACGACGCGCGCCAGCGCACCCAGTCGCGGTCAATCGCCGCCTCGAACGCGCCCATCTGCGCGTTGACGGTCTGCGGGCGCGCGGCGAGGCGGTTGAAGTCGTCGTGGCCGAGCGCCCAGTAGAAGGCGTGGTCAACGTTCAATTTGCCCCACTTGCCGTCGCCGTGAAAGCCCAAATAGGCGACGTTCAAAGTGTGACGGTCGCCCGTGAAGCGGCCCTTGTCGTTGTTGAAGACGAAGTTGAAGAGCGCCGTGTAGCCCTTCTTGCCGAAGTCCTGCCGGAACCAGTTGACGAGGAAGACGTTCTGGTGGCGGTTGTCGAAGCTGTGGAGCTGCGAGGTGATGTCGCGCTGGCGCATCGAGAAGTAGGCGATGTTGTACTCGTCGCGGTTCGAGTTCAGTGTGCCGAACAGGCGCACGCCGAGCTGGTTGTCCTGAAAGAGGAAGCCGCGGAAGTCCGAGTTGAAGTTCTGCATCCCGACGCGCAACGAGAGGAAGTCGAAGTTCGGGCTGACGACGGCGAGGCGTCGCTCGACGAAAGCCTCCTCGACGGCGAGGCGCGCGGTGCCGCGCTTGGAGTCGAACGGGTTGAGCGTGTTGTTGGCGAGGAAGTTGACGTTGGCGACCGTCGTCACGCGCACGGCCCAGGTCTTGGGCTGGAACACTGTGTCGCCCTTGAAAAGCTCCAAGCCCATGACGAAGTTCTGGTTGGTGAAGAACTGCTCTTTCCGCCCGCCCGCGCCGACGACGCGCGGGTTGATTGCGCTCGCGCTCTGCAAGTTCACGTTGAGGAACGTGTGGTTGCCGAAGACCGGATAGTCTGCCTTCAAAACGTTCTGGTTGTAAGGATCGAACGTGCTGCCCGCGACCCACGGCGTCTGCATCGTCGGCTTGTAGCGGTTGTGGCGCGGGAAGGGGAAGCGCCAGCGGTCGGGCATCGGGATGAACTCCTCGCTCGACTCGTCCTTCGATTCCACGGTCTTCTTCCCTGCGTGGCCGAGCGGCGTCCAGTCGGGCAGAGGATATTGCAGAGGCTTCGACTCGACCTTCTTCGACTCGCCCGCTTTACCGGCGTGGTCAGTGGCGGCGGGCGGCGTCTGGCTCGCGGGCTTCGGCGCGGGAGCGGGCGAAGGCTGCGGCGTCGCCTGCGGAGTGGCCGCGGGCTTCGCCTGCCCGAAGAAGAAGTTCAGGAGCGACTCGACGAGCGCCTCGTTATCCTCGGCCTTCGAGGGCGGCGCGTCGCCTTCGCCTTCGGAGGCGGCCAACGCCGGGAGCGCCGAAGTCTGGAGCAGAAGGAAGAGCGCGACGAAGAGCGCGGCCCAAGGCCGTCGGCGACCCGTGGAGAGAAATTGCAAGCGTGTCATTGCTAACCGTCCCTGTTGGTTGTCAAAGGCCGTCGAATGATGACGGCATTCGGAAAAGCTGCGAGGGCCGCGGGCGAAAGGCAGATGGCCCGCGGTCGAACCCGCATGAGGAAGTGTTGCTTGAAATGACCTCGCCCCCGCGCACCGCCGGAGGGGCCGACTCGAACCGCGCGCGAGGCGGCATCAGGAAATGCTCGATGCGCGTCGCCGGGAGTTTCAAAGATTTAACGAGGAAGAAGCCTGTCCCGTCTCTTGAATTGTCAGTGTGTGCGAAAGCGGTAAGAAAATAGGTCAGTCGCACGAACGAGTCAAGCACTTTTTTCCGGCGGCTTGTGCGAGCAAAGTTGAGGCCACGCGCGCCCGCGGCTTGAGGCCACGCGCCCGCGGCGGAAGCGACTGACTCACGCTCCTCCCGGCGTCCGCCCTTTGAGAGTTGACGCTTGAACCTGCCTGACAAAGCAGTCGCCTCAAGGCTCCAACTCTGCAACGCGAGCGCGCCCGTCTGTGATTACATCGCGGCGACGATTTCAGCGGCCAACGAGGCCGATTCAGCCCGGGGATTCCGATTCAGCCGAGCGATTCCGAGGCGTTGGCCGCTTCGAGCGCGTTGGCGCGCGCGCCCTTCGCCACGCGCCGCAACGGCCAGATGTCCACCTTGATTTCCTCCGCGTAGTGAAGCAGGGGCGCGACCGCCGGCTCTGGGAGGCCGAGAGCTTCGAGGAGCGTCGAGTCGTGGGCCGAGACTTCGGCGCGGCGCAGAGGCCACGGCTGGTGAAAGATGCGGCAGCGGTAGAGCTGTTCCTTGTAGGCCGAGTAGAGGCAGTAGCGCTCCGTGAGGAAGAAGTCGAGCGAGTCCGGCTCGGTGGCGGGCAGCGGCTCGCCGAACGTCCACGCAGCGTCGAAGTTGGCCGCGCGGCTCTGCGTCGAGGTGCGGCGCGAGCTGTAAATTATTTTCCGCCCCTGCTGCCTGAGACTCATCTCGGCGTCGTAGTAGGGGAGGAAGAAGAACTGGCGTCCGCCCCAGCGGGCGACCGGGCTGTTGATGTCCATCGAGAGGAACAGGACGCCGGGCACGCCGTCGTAGTGCACGTATGTCCGCACGTTCAGTTCGTGGAAAGAGCTGAGGCCCGGCAGGGGCGGCCCGAAGTACGGGCGCACGCCCCACATCGTGAACGGCACGACGCCGACCCATGCCTGTCCTTCGTAGGTGTCAATCGAGAGGTGCTGCGGAAGGAGCGGGCGCAGAGAGGCAGGCGCGACGGGCCAGTGCATGAACAGGAGCTTGCCCCACCACTGTCTTATGAGCGGCAGGCCCGCGGGCCTGCGGCGGATGGAGAGGCGATCTATGAAACGGTTCGACATGCTTGGTTCTTCTCCGACGCCCGGCGCACGGATGGAAGTTCAGACTTGAAGTTTGACATTGAGTGCGGCGGCGACGAATAATTCAACGCGCCCTCGCCCTACGGTCAGCGGCGTTCAGACTCGACAGGCGCGTTTGTACCATCAAAACTCTTTCGTGAACAGGGCCGCGCGGCACAGACTGAAGATGAAGTTGCTGACACCCGTCGTCCTCCTGCTCGCCTTACAACTCTGTGCGCCCGCGGCTCAGGTCAAGAAGGCCATCTCGAAAAGCGCGACGCCGACGCCCGCGTCGAAGGCGACGGACGCGAGCGCGCGCACGGTCGTCTGCATAGACCCCGGCCACCCCTCGGAAGTCGCCAGCGGCCAGAACGTCCAGAACGGGACGAGCGAGACGCACGTTGACTGGGCCGTCGCGGCGAAGCTGCGCGACCTGCTCGAAGCCAGAGGGTACGAAGTCGTGCTGACGAAGGAGTCGGAGGACGAGTTGGTGCGGAACAAAGACCGCGCCGCCGTCGCCAACCGCGCCCGCGCCGCGCTGATGATTCGCCTCCACTGCGACGCGAGCCAGGAGCGCGGCTACGCGGTCTATTACCCAGACCGGCAGGGCCGCGCCAAAGACGGAACCACCGGCCCTTCGCAGGACGTGATTGACGAAAGCCGGCGCGCGGCTGAAGCCGTCCACGCCGCGTTGGCCGACGACCTCAACGATGCGCTCAACGACAACGGCGTCCGCACCGACATGCAGACGAAGGTCGGGCGCGAGCAGGGCGGCGCGCTGACCGGCTCGATCTTCTCGGACGTGCCGGTCGTGACCATCGAGATGGTCGTCCTCAGCAGCCCTCAGGACGCGCAGTTCATCAAGGCCGACGCCGGGCAGCAGCGCATGGCCGAGGCCATCGCCGACGGGGTCGGGCGCTTCGTCGGCCCGGCGCGCACGAACCCGCCGGGAAAAAAGAATTGAGTTCTCCGGCGGCCCTCTGCCGGAACCCTTGCTCGCCGAAAGGAACGTTTCCCCATGTCGAAAACGATAAAACTCAGACGCGTGCTGGCCGCGCTTGCGCTCGCGCTGCTGGCCGCCGCCTCCTGCGCCGCGCAGGACTCGGACGCCTTCAAGAAAGCCGAGGCTGTTGACTTCTCGAAGCAGAAAGTCTCGCGCGAAGAGCTGAAGGACTTGGAGCTGTCGGACTTGTCGCTCCTGCGCGGCGTCGTCTTCGGTCGCCACGGTCGCGTCTTCAAAGAACGGGACATCCAGGCGTATCTCAAGGAGCAACCCTGGTACAAGCCCGACCCGAACTTCAGCAACTCCGCCCTGAACGAAACCGAGCGCGCGAACCTCGACCTGATACGCGAGCTTGAAGCAGACAAGCACGATCAGATCGAGCCGGGCGACCTGCGATGGTGGCAGGCGCGCGAGATGACCGAGGAGAAACTCGGCACGCACTCTGCCGCCGAGTGGCACGTCATGCGCGCCGAGGTCGAAGCCATCCACGGCAAGAGCTTCGACGGCGAGCCGTGGCTTCAACAGTATTTTGAAGACCGCTACTGGTACCGGCCCGACGCCGCTTACGACCCGCACCACCTGAGCGCGACCGAGCGACACAACCTCACAGCCATCGAGGCCGCCCAGCGCAAGCAGCGCCACGCCGCCATCTCGCCCGGCGACATGGAGCTGTTCGAGAACCGCCTCGTCACCGAGGACATGCTCCGCGGCCTCAGCCTCTACGAGCTGCGCCTGCTGCGAAATGAAATCTACGCGCGCCGCGGTCGCCAGTTCAAGACCGAGTGGCTCTCGCAGTATTTCTACAGCCAGCCGTGGTACGACCCGCGCGACGACAAGGGCGAGCCGGAGCTTTCGGCCACCGAGAAGAAGAACGTTGATACCATCGTCGGCTTCGAGCGCAAGCTCAAGGACAGCTTGAGCCAGCAGCCGATTCCGAAGGGCCTGCTCGAAGGCATGTTCCTCGAAGACGCGCGCAAGCTCCGCAACGAAATCTACGCGCGCCACGGTCGCGTCTTCAAAGACAAGTGGCTCCAGAAATACTTCCAGAGCTTCGACTGGTACAAGCCCAACCCGAACTACACGGACGCCGCGCTCACGGAGGTCGAACGCCAGAACGCCGCCGCCATCGCCGCCTATGAGAAGAAGGCTACGAGCGTCATGGACGCCGTCGAGGGTTGATAAGGCTACTTTGAGTCCCGCGTGACGGGACAAGAAAAGCAAGGATGAAGGATGAAGGCGGAAGGATGAAGGTAAAGCAGTTTGCCTTCACTTCCGCCTTCATCCTTGCGCCTTCATCCTTCAGTTTATGAACTGCCCTCAATGCCAACAGCCCCTGCGCGACGGCGCGCAGTTCTGCGCGCGCTGCGGTTCGCGCTCCCTGCACGAGCGCGCCGACGCTCTGGACGAGTCCGTCGCGACCGTCGAGCGCGGCGCGGAGGCCAACACGACTTCGCCGGCTGCCGCCGCCGACCCGCTCGCCGGTCGCGTGCTCGACGGCAAGTACGAGATCGTCGCGCAGCTCGGCGTGGGCGGCATGGGCGCAGTCTATCTCGCGCGCCGCGTGCTCATCGGCGACGAGGTGGCGGTCAAGGTTCTGCACGCGAAGTTCGTCAACGACCAGACGCTCGTCGAGCGCTTCCGCAGGGAGGCGCGCGCCGCCGCACAACTCAACCACCCGAACGTCGTGACCATCCACGACTACGGCGAGGCGCGCGGCCCCGAAGGGTTCGCCTACATCGTCATGGAACTCGTCCGCGGCGAGTCGCTGCGCGACCTCCTGCGGCGCGAGGGCAAGTTGCAGGTGGGCCGCGCCGTCGCGTTGATGCGCGGCGTCTGCGCGGGCGTGGGCGCGGCCCACCGCCGCGGCATCGTCCACCGCGACATCAAGCCGGACAACATCATCGTCGTCCCGCCGGACGAGGACGACCCGACCGAGCGCGTCAAGGTCGTGGACTTCGGCATCGCCAAGCTGCGCGACATGGCCGCCGAGGGGGCGCTGACGCACGTCGGCGCGGTCGTCGGCACGCCGCACTACATGTCGCCGGAGCAATGCAAGGGCGAGCCGTTGGACGCGCGCGCCGACGTGTACTCTCTGGGCGCGCTGCTCTACGAGATGCTCGCAGGCTCGCCGCCCTTCACCGCCGGGAACATTTCCGGCGTGATCCTCAAGCACGTCAACGAGCCGCCGCCGCCCGTGCCGCAAGACCTGCGCGTCCCCGCGGCGCTGCAAGAGTCAATCGCGCGCTCTCTCTCGAAAGACCCCGAAGGCCGCCAGCGCGACGCCGCCGAGTTGGCGCGCGACCTACAGGCCGCACTCTCGCCCGCAACGGCGAAGCTCGAACAGCAGCCGACCCTTCAGATATTTCCCGCGACGACGCAGCCCGCGCCCGTGGTGCCGACATCTTTGACGATGCCGCCCTTGACGCCGACGCCGAACACGAACGCGTCGTCCGCGCAGCCCTCGCCCGCCGGTGCCGGGGACGCAGCCCACACAAACGCCGCGAATCGCGCCGCGCCGGTGCACCCGCGGCCCTCGCCGCCGCAGCCTTACGCGCAAGGCCCGCAGCAAAATTTCAACGCGCCGCGCCGTAAGTCCCGCGTGCCGCTCGTCGTCGGCCTGCTCGTCCTTCTGCTCGCCGGGCTGGGAGTCCTCGGCCTGGCCGGTCTGATTTATCTGGGAAGCCAAAGCGACCACGGCACGGTCGCCAACGTCAACGCGAGGCCGACGCCCGCGCAGATCAACGTCAACCGGAACGCAGCCAACTCGAACGCCGGAGCGGCCAACGTGAATGCGGGCGAGGTGAACGCGAGCGCCACGCCGTCGCTCGCTACGACCGACGCGATGCAGCGCGCCGAGCAGAAGATCGTCGCGGGCAATCTGCTGGAGAGTGGCGACCTTGCGGGACTCTCCGCCGCGCAGCTACGCATCCTCCGTAACGCCGTCTTCGCACGCTACGGTCGCGTTTTCCAGTCGCCCGATCTGCAAACATACTTTCAGGGCCGCCCCTGGTATCATCCGCGCACAGACTTCAGCGAGAAGATGCTCACGGCCAACGACCGCGCCAACGCCGACCTTCTCAAGTCGTTCGAGGACGGCGGCGCGACGGCGTCAGCGCCAGTCGCTTCCGACCCGGCGACCGCGCGCAGGGAAGTCGCCTCCGTGCTCGAAGGCTGGGCCGACTCCCTGCGCGAACGCGACATCGGCGCGCACATGAGCTACTACGCCGACACGCTCGACACCTACTATGCAAAGCAGAACGCCCCGGCCTCGCAGGTGCGCGCCGACCGCTCGCGCGCCTTCGAGCACTACGACACGATGGACGTAACCCTCAGCGACATACAGATCACGCCCGACCCGACGGGGACGCGCGCCGTCGCCACCTTCAACAAGGCTTGGGACTTCGACTCCGGCTCCCGCCGCGCCACCGGCTCCGTCCGCCAGCAGCTCACGCTTACGAACTTCGGCGGTCGCTGGCTCATCACCGGCGAGAAGGACTTGCAGGTCTTCTTCACAAACAACGAGGACTACTGATTGCACTTCAGGGGTTGACCGCCTGGTGGAGGGAGCGCCAGGACTGATGGAGCAGTTCGTCAATGCGCCGCCAGTCTTCTTCGGTGACGCCGCCCTGCCCGGCCTGCCGGTCGCGTATCTCCATCGCCTCGGCGCGCAGGCGCGCGTGCTCCAAAAGCCTCCCCGAGGGGACGCGGTAGATTTCCGAGGCGAGCGCGGCGAGCGCGGCGTCGAGGTCGCCGGGCGGGTGCTGCGCTCGCTCGCGGTGGACGATCCACCATTCGAGTTCGAGACGCGCGGCGCGTTCGGGGTCGAAGTCCGTGTCGGAGATTTCGCGGATTGATTTGTAGAAGCCGACGAGGTTCGGCAGCGCCCGCTCGTAGTCGGCGCGCGCGTGGCCGTCCTTGAAGACGAAGGCGGCGCGCGCGGCCTGGTAGGCGACGGCGTTCGAGCGCCAGAGCGGCAGATGGTACTGCGTCCGCAGAAGCTCGGACATCTGCCCGAAGAGACGCAGGCGCTCGCGGCTGTAGTAAGAGCGCCACATCGCCGTCTCAAGGCGCGCGACCTCTTCGGGGTCGAAGTCTCGAAGCGACGTGTGGCGCGGCGCGTACAGATCGTAGGCGACCCACGCGAGCAGGAGGAGGACGGCGGCGGCGGTGACTGTGAGCACGCGCCTCAGCCTTCGCGGTCGCGCGGGTTCGTCAACGGCTGTGGCGGTCGTCATTGTCGCCCTCTTCAGCGGGGAGCTAAAGGAAATCAGCATGGACAAGATACGCAGGATAAACAGGAGACGGATTCATCACCGGCTCTGACCGAACGTGGGCGTTCAGGCGCTGGCGCTGAGGTCGTAGCGACCGAGTTTGAGGTAGAGGCCGCGGCGGGTCAGGCCGAGTTCGCGCGCGGCGCGCGAGATGTTGCCGTTGTGCTTGCGGAGGGCGTCGGCGATCATGCGGCGCTCAAGCTCGGCCATCGCGTCGGCGAGCGTGAGTCCCTGCGAGATGGCTTGGGCGGCGGCTGCCGAGGCGAGGCTTGAGGCGTTGCCCGGCACGGCGTGTGCGGCGGCGCTCGGCCCTGAAGACGAGATGCGGCGCAGCTCCGGCGAGAGGTGGTCGGGCGTGATGACGGTGCCGTCTTCGCCGCGCGCGACGATGCGCTGAATCTCGTTGGTGAGCTGGCGGACGTTGCCGGGCCAGTCGCCGACCATCAGGAGGTCGAGCGTCTGCGGCGTGACGGTGATGTCGCGCCGACCGAACTTGGCCGAGTAGTGGTTGATGTAGTAGGTGACGATGGTCGGAATCTCTGAGCGCCGCTCGCGCAAAGGCGGCACGCGCAGGCGTATGACGTTCAGGCGGTAGTAGAGGTCTTCGCGGAAGCGCCCCTGCGCAACCATCCCTTCGAGGTCTGTGTTGGTGGCCGTGATGATCCGCACGTCAACCTTCTGCGGTCGCTGCTCGCCGAGCGGTTGAATCTCGCCCTCCTGCAAGAACCGCAAGATTTTGGGCTGCACGTCGAGGGGCAGGTCGCCGATCTCGTCGAGGAAGAGCGTGCCTGCGGCGGCGGTGCGAATGACGCCGGGCGAATCGTGGACGGCCCCCGTGAACGAGCCGCGGCGGTAGCCGAAGAGGTAGCCTTCGGACAACTCTTTGGGCACGGCGGTGCAGTTGAAGGGGACGAAGACCTTGTTGCGCCGCGAGGAGAGCGCGTGGATGGCGCGCGCGACGAGTTCCTTACCCGTGCCCGACTCGCCCGTGATGAGCACCGTCACGTCCGACGAGCGAATCTTGTGAACCTCTTCGACGAGCCGCGTCATGGCCGGACTGGAGTGGATGAAGCCGGGCATGAGCGAAGCACCGGCGAGCGAGTCCTGCGCCTGCGTGCCCTGGCCGGTGCGTGCGCGTGCGCGCAGGGCGCACACGTCCATCCCCAGTTCGACGACGCGCAGCAGAGGCTCCAGGGGTTGGCCCGCGGGCAGCACGCACGCGGCGCGCGGCGAGACGAAGAGCGTCGCGGGCGGCGCTGAAGAAGGACGCAGCGGGAAGAGGCACGCATCCTCTGCGGACGAGAGGCGGTCGCGTTCTTCGTCCGTCCGCGCGCCTTCGAGCGCGGCTGAGACTTGAGCGGCCTCGGCGGCGGCGCAGCCGTGGGAGATGACGACCTTCGTGTGGCCGTCCTCGCCCGACTCGGCGACGAGGACGCGCGCCGCGCGCGTCTCCTGATGGATGACCGCGGCCAACTCGCGCAGCAGAAGCTCGCGCGAGGCCACGGCCTCGGCCAGCCTGAGCGTCAGGAGTTGGGCGGGGGCGGGCGGCTCTGCGTGCTCGCGGGCGGCGACGCTCTCGAACTCTTCGAGGAACTCTTCGGCGCGCTCCAGGTCGAGCTTCGCGCCCAACTCGCGGAAAGTGTGGACGGCCAGCCCCAAGTGCTCGGCGGCGCGTTCGCCCTGCGCGGCGGCGGCGTGTGCGCGTCCCAAAAGATAGTGAGCGCGGGCCGTTCGGTAGCGGTCGCCGATCAACTCCGAGATCGAGAGGCAGCGCCCGAAATGATAGATGGCGCGCGCGCCGTCCTTCTGTTCCAGCGCGAGCAGGCCGTAGACGCGCTGCGCCTCGCCCGCGACGGCGATGTCGGGGGGCGAGTCGGCGATTTCTTCCGAGACCGTTTCGAGGAGCGCCGCGCAAGTCTCAGGCTCGCCGCTCTGCAAACGCGCCTCCGCGAGCAGCAGCTTCGACTCGCAGACCGCCTGCCGGTCGCCGATCTTCTCGGCGAGCGCGAGCGAGCTTGCGCCCATCGCCAAAGCCTTGTCGGTCAGCCCCAGCGCGAGGTAGCAGCGCGTCGAGGTGCGCATGGCCTGTGCGGCGTACCAGTTCTTGCCGTGGCGCGTCGCGGTCTCGACCGCGCGCTCCAGATAGGAGCGCGCGCCTTCCAACTCGCCGCGGTACATCCTCAGCTCGCCGAGCGAGTCGAAGATCATCGAGGTCGTCGCCGCGTGCTCGTCAATCTCCATCGCGAGTTCGAGGGCGCGCTTGAGGGCCGTGTGCGCGCGCTCCCACTCGCCGATGAGCATGAGGTTGATGCCGAGGTTGTTGAAGCCCGTGGCGGCGTTGTCCTTGTGCTCGGTCGTCTCGTAGTAGGTGACGGCCTTCTCCAGCGCACGGATGCCGTCGTGCGGTCGCTTGAGGAACCAGAGGGAGCCGGCGATGTTGTTGTAAATCTTGCCGAGCAGGTAGGGGGCCGTGCGCTCGCCGATGAGCTGGACGGCCTGCTCGAAGTTCTCGACCGCGCGCTCGTAAAGCCCTTCGTGCGAGTCGGCCATCGCGAGGCCGAAGTAGCCTTCGGCGAGGCCGCGCCAGTCTCCCGTGTGCCGGTAGTGTTCGAGGGCTTTGTTGGAGTGGTCGCGGGCGATGGAGTATTCGTTGATGGAGCGATAGACGCGCGCCAGGGCCGCGTAGGTTTCGCCGAGCCGCGCGTCCGTGACGCCGCGCTCGGTGGCCGCGCGCAGCTCGGCGTTGAGGATGGCGATGGCTTTCGGGTGGTCGCCCGCGTAGTTGTAGGCGAGGCCGAGCTGCACGCGCAGGCCGGCGTAAACTTCGGCGTCGAGCGCGCCCTGCGAATCCGCCGCCTCGTACATCTGCACGGCTTCGAGCGAGTCGCCGTAGCGCCCCTTGATTTCGAGCGTCACCGAGAGCAGGCAGCGCGCGCGCGCCAGCACCGCGGGGTCGCGCCGCGCCGCCGCGATGATCTGGCGCAGGCGCTTTTCGGCCTCGGTCGGCAGGCCGCGGTCTAAAAGCTCGCGCGTCTCTTCGAGCTGCTGGTCGAGCGAGGTGGAGATGGCGCGGACGCCCGCGCTGCGCCGCGCGTCCCCGATGTGGACGACGGACGACGGCCCGGACTTGGTCGGGCGTTCGCCCGGCTGTGCGTCACCTTTTTGCAAGCGAGAATTCATGCGGCCAGTCCTGCTGCTCGCTTAAGAGACGTGTCGGCGTCTTTCGGCTGTTGCTGTTTCGGCGGCTGGAAGAAGAGTGCTTCGCTTCCTGGAACTTGCACCCTTCAGGACACTGCCAAAGGTTTGTCAGTTCCAGACTTTAACACACCGGCGGGGAAAATAGTAAACGGATGGTTAGGAGCGCAGGGATTATCTGAGGCATGCGTTGGCGCTGTCATCCTTCAGGTTCGACAGGGAGTGGATTTCAACTGCCTCCTGCTCCTGCCTCCTGTCTCCTTAGCCTCTGCGGGGTACGGGTTTTGACACAACAGGTTTTGAGTTGTCATGCACGGACAGGTTTGATACAAATCACTTCAAAGAACATCCCCTGAGCGTTGCGTGTGTGAGGGCAGACGAGAAGGGCCGCCGGTTTCACCCTTCAAGCTGGAAGGAGTGTGGGCATGTACAAACCCATCAAGCGCTTCCTGGTCGGCGACCCGATCTCGACCGCGATGGCGCACCACGAGCGCATCAACAAGAAGACCGCGTTGGCCGTCTTCTCGTCCGACGCGCTCTCGTCCGTGGCCTACTCGACCGAGGCGATACTCGTCGTGCTGGTGGCCGAGGCCGGCGGGGGCGCGCACGGCTACCTCGTGCCGATTGTCTTCGGCATCGTCGTCCTGCTCGCCATCCTCACGCTCTCTTACAGGCAAACGATCAAGGCTTATCCTTCGGGCGGCGGCGCGTACATCGTCGCCAAAGACAACCTCGGCACGCTGCCCGGACTCGTCGCCGGAGCGTCGCTTCTGGTTGACTACATCCTGACGGTGGCCGTCTCGATCTCGGCGGGCGTGGCGGCGATCACCTCGGCGACCAACGGCACGCGCTTCGAGTTCCTGCAACAGCACCGCGTCGTCCTGTGTCTGCTGATGATCGCCTTTATCGCCGTGGTGAACCTGCGGGGCGTGCGCGAGTCGGGCGCGATCTTCGCCGGGCCGACCTACCTCTTCATCCTCGGCATGCTCGTCCTGATCGTCGGCGGCTTCGTGCGCTACTACGCGACCGGCCAGATGATGCCGCCGCCGGAGCACATGCACTACGAGGAGCAGACCGCGACGTTCGCGCACAGCGCGATTGCAGGCGGCGCTCTGACGTGGCTCATCCTGCGGGCGTTCGCCGCCGGGTGCACGGCGCTCACAGGCGTCGAGGCCATCTCGAACGGCGTGCCCGCGTTCCAGCCGCCGGAGTCGCACAACGCCTCGGTGACGCTCACCTGGATGGCGGTCGTGATGACGGTGCTCATCCTCGGCACGGGGCTGCTGGCTTACAAGATCGGCGCGATTCCCGTCGGCGAGGAGGAGACGCTCGTCTCGGCGATGACGCGCCACACGTTCGGCGCGGGCGCGGTCTATTACTACGTGCAGGCGACGACGGCGGCCATCCTCGTGCTGGCCGCCAACACTTCCTTCGCGGACTTCCCGCGCCTCTCCAGCTTGCTCGCGGCTGACAGGTTTCTGCCGCGCCAGCTCGCCAACCGCGGCGACCGCCTCGTCTTCTCGAACGGCATCGTCGTTCTGGCGCTGCTGGCCGCCGTGCTGGTCGTCATCTTCAAAGGGTCGGAGCAGGCGATGCTGCCGCTCTACGCGCTCGGCGTCTTCTGCTCGTTCACGCTCTCGCAGGCCGGCATGGTCGTCCACTGGATGCGCGAGCGAAAGGCCGAGGAGGTCGCCGAGCAGATACGCGCGCAGGAGCGAGCCGAAGACCTCCACCGCACGATTGATCCGGGGCTGGCCTCGCACGAGCTGGAGCGTCTGGCCGCTTTGGAGTCTGACCGCGGCGGCCACTGGCTTTTGCCGACCGTCATCAACGGCGCGGGCGCAATCGTCACCTTCGTCGTCGGCGCGGTGATCGTCGTCACGAAGTTCACGCATGGGGCCTGGGCCGTGGTCGTCGTCATCGCGCTCATCGTCCTGATGTTCCGCTCGATCAACCGCCACTATCGTTTCGTCTCGGCGCAGCTCTCGTTGGGGAAGGCCAAACCGCCGAAGGACGTGGGCCACAACGTCATCATCCCCGTCTCCGGCATCCACCGCGGCGTGCTGCCCGCGCTGCGCTACGCACGGAGCCTGTGCGGCGAGCGCGACCACGGCTGCGTCAACGCCGTCTACGTCGAGGTCAACCCGCAGGCCACCGAGGAGCTGAGGCGGCAGTGGGAGAAGTGGGGCATGGGCGTGCCGCTGAAGGTCATCGAGTCGCCCTACCGCTCGATCACCACCCCGCTCCTCAACTACATCCACGAAGAGGCGCGACGCCACGAAGACTCGATGACGACCGTCGTGCTGCCGGAGTTCGTCCCGCGCGGCCTGTGGCAGCACCTCCTGCACAACCAGACGGCGCTGCTCCTGAAAGCAAAGCTCCTCTTCGACCCGAAGATCATCGTCACCAGCGTGCCCTACCACCTCAGACGATAGCAAACGCGGCGGCCCAAGCGCGTTTGCTTTCCGCGCGGGGGCGGGCGTACCATCGCGCGCGTTGACAACATGTCTGCCGAAGCTGCCCACGGCGTCGTTCAGGCGCGGGAGGGGCAGCGCGGGGGAACCGACGCCGACGCCGCACGAGCGGCCCGGCACGGGGCGAATCGCGCAACGACTGCGGAGAGAGTCCGGGCGGACTCCACGCGGGGCGCGCGCGCGTAGAACACTTCCATGTTCCAGCCCGACAGCTAACCTCGCAGGCTTCAAGGGAAGGACACACCGCCGCGGCTCATTGGCTTGAAGGGCGCGGAAGCACTTGTGTTGCTTCCGCGCCCTTATTCATGCTCGCGCACGGCGAGGAAGGTTTCCTGGAATGAGTGCGGCCGAATCATTGACGAACGGGCAGGGCGGGCGGCAGGCGAAGGTCATCGTCGCCACGTCCGTGATGCTGTCGTTCATCTCCTTCTGGCGCGCGGCGGCCATCGTCTTAAACGACCTCGGCTCCTCAGCCTATTACGTCGGCGGCATTGCCGAGCAGGCCGTGGGCCACGCCGCGCCGTGGTTCATCC
>DATARW010000074.1:0-28356 GCA_036263975.1 Pyrinomonadaceae bacterium | reverse complement strand
TTACTACACCTAAAGGCAAAGTGTTGTTGATTGACCCCTGGCTCAACAACCCATCGAATCCTGATGTGAAAAACGGTAAAGACCCTTTAGCCTCTCTTTCAAAAGTTGATTACATTCTGCTCACGCACGGGCATCGCGATCATGTCGGCGATGCTGTCGAGATAGCCAAAAAGACCGGGGCGATACTCATCTGCAACCCGGAATTAGCCGGCAATCTAGTCAAGCTGGCTGATTTCCCAGGCAAACAAGCCGAAACGGACGCGATCATGGGAATCGGCGGCGAAATTCAAATCGCTGATGGCGAGGTGACGGTTGCGATGACACCGGCTGTTCATTCAAGCAGTGTCTTCAATCCGAAAGCCACTGCGACCGAAGCGGAAAGAGCCTACGGCGGGAATCCTGCCGGGTTCGTCCTGATAATCAAGGACGGCCCGACCATTTATCATTCCGGCGATACGGCCTATTTCAAAGACATGGAAACTATCGGTGAGCAATATCAGATTGATTTGGCTTTGCTCAATATCGGCGGTCATTTCGGAATGGAGCCGCGCATGGCGGCAAAGGCTGCACAATCTGTTCGCGCGAAACTGGCGGTTCCTCAGCATTACGCGACCTTTCCGGGGATAGCTGTCAATGCCGACGAATTTGCCGCCGAGCTAAAGAAACTGAGAATACCTTTTTATGAAATGAAACCCGGCGAAACCATTTCGTTTCGCGGCCAGCAGATGGTGCGAAAATAGAGACACGGCAAACAACTCTTCAAACGGACTCGCAAACAGCGAACTTCTCATCAAATGTGGTAATTGCTCGCCGGTCATCTCCAGCGTCGGGTGCTCAGTGCTCTTACCAGCATGAACAGCAACCACCCTCTTTATTCTGACGAACCGATACGCCGCATCCTTCTAGCTGCCTTCTCGTTCGACATCCCCGGCGGGATGGCGGTTCAAGCCTCGCGTCTGCTTGCACGCCTGAAACAGGAACCTTCAATCGAGGTCGCCTTCTTACCCGTCAACCCTCGCCTGCCGGGGGCGTGGCGGCGGCTACAGAGCATCAAATACCTGCGCACGCTGGCGACCACCGCCCTCTACTTCATGACAATGATTGCCCGCGCACGCTCCTGCGACGTGATACACGTTTTCACAGCCTCACATTCTTCTTTCCTGCTTGTGTCGTGGCCCGCCATCGTAGCGGGAAAGCTGTATGGTAAAAAAATCATCCTTAACTATCATGGCGGCAGGGCGAAAGACCACCTTGAGCGTTCGCCGCTGGCGAGCAGGCGGACGATCAGCTTCGCCGATCTGCTCGTCGTCCCTTCACAGTATCTGGTGGAGATATTCGCGGACTTCGGCCTCCGTGCGCGCGCCGTCCCAAACTTCATTGAAAGCGAGTGCTTCCAGTTTTGCGAGCGCCGCCCTTTACGCCCGGTCTTCCTTTCGACCCGCCACCTTGAGCCGCACTATAATGTCGCCTGTATCCTTCGCGCTTTCAGCGTCATCCAGGCCCGCATTCCCGAGGCGCGATTAATCATCGCCGGTCAGGGGAGCCAACACGAGGAACTTGCACTCCTCGCCCGTACCCTTAATTTGCACAACGTAGAATTCATCGGCCAACAAAATCATGAGGAGATGAGAAGGCTGTATGGCCTCGCCGACATTCTTTTAAATAGCTCTGAGATTGACAATCAACCGCTCTCGATCATCGAAGCGTTCGCGTCAGGCATGCCGGTTATAGCCACACGAGCCGGTGGTGTGCCTTATCTGATTAAGGATAAGGAGACCGGCCTGTTGGTTGAAAAAGGCGATCATCTCGCGATGGCGAGGGCGGCGATGGAGTTGCTCGAAGATGACGAGCTTGCTCTCGGCATCGCGCGAAACGCTTTGCGAGAGTCGAGAGGGTTTAGTTGGAGCCGTGTGAGAGGCAAGTGGCTCGATATTTATGGCGGGTTGATGAGCACCGTCGAGTGTTGCGAGAAATGAGACGAGGCCGCGCACACGCCCGCCCAAGACGCGGTCGGCCTCTTTAGTTTCCGGCCCGTTCGTCCTCTCTGTTGCCGGCTTGAAATGCCTGTCTTCCGCGTCGCCCGTCATCTTTCGAGTTCCGAGTTTTCTTCTTCCTGTCCAACGCCTCCCCTCCTGTTTTATATTCGTGGCGTGAGAGTGATCGCCGGACAGTATCGCGGGCGTGTGCTGAAGAGTCCGCCGTCTTTGCAGGCGCGACCGACTTCCGACCGCCTGCGCGAGACGCTCTTCAACGTGCTCGCGCCGCGCGTCGAGGGCGCGCGCTTCCTCGACCTCTGCGCCGGGACAGGCGCAATCGGCATCGAGGCGCTGTCGCGCGGCGCGTCGTTCGTCACCTTCGTCGAACGCGTGCACAAGATGTGCGCGCTCGTCGAGGAGAACCTCGACCTGCTCGGCGTCCCCGAAGAGTTGACCGAAGTCGTCAAGAGCGATGCCGCCGAGTACTTGAAGCGGACTGCGCGGGGCGCAGGCGCGGACTGGCGCGCGGGCGAAAAGCCCTGGGACATAGCCTACTTCGACCCGCCTTATTCTTCGGACTACATCGCGGTGCTGCGCGAGTTCGGCGCGCACGCGTCGGCGCTGCTGCGCGCGGGCGGCCTGCTCGTCGTCGAGCACCACCACAAGAACGCTCTCCCCGATGCGCCGGGCAGTTTGCGCCGCTGGCGCGTGCTCAAGCAGGGCGACTCGGCGCTGAGCTTCTACGAGGCCGAATGATTGACGGGCGCGGGGCGTTTGCGTCAAACTCTCAGGTGCGAGCTAAAGCGGCCAAAGCCCCTTCATCTCACCTGCCTTTGATTCCAACAGACGCCGCCCGCGCGGCTTGAAAGCGGGTTTCATGACAGAGCCTTCAGGCAAGGAGCGACGCCTCAAGCCGAGGTTCGGCGCGAGCCTGCCGTGCAGCGTCGCGCTGGCGGAGGGCGAGCGCGACCTCCTCTTTCCCAACGAGAAACTCGACTGCCGCACGCGCGACCTCAGCGAGTCCGGCGTCGGCCTCGTCGCGCACACGATTTACCTCGGCTACACCTGCATCGTTGACGAAGGGCGTGCCCTGCACGTCAAACTCGAACTCCCCGCGGGCGATGTCGAGATGGAAGCGACGAGCGCGCACTACGTCCGCCTCGACAGCGGCGCAGCAGGCGAGGCGAGCTACCTCGTCGGCCTTCGCATCACCTCGATGTCGGACGAGCACCGCGCCCTCTACGCCGCACAGCTCGACGCGTTGAGTAAGTCGGAGCCGGACTGAAAGACAGCCCTCTCGCCATGCAAACAATTCATTAAGCGCAGCTCTGACGGAAGCAACTATTTTGAGGCGAGCGTCGGAGTTGAGACAAAAGTAACTGTTGGAAACCGGCAATTGTACGCAAGGTAATTGTACGCAAGGTAAAAGTGAGAGCCGACTGTGAAGCTAATTCCCCGCGGGCCGCGCGGGGAGATTGATGTGTACGGAGAGTCCCTTCGGCGAGAGGTCGCGCAGAGAGACCGTGCCGCCGAGCACCGCGAGCAGGCGGTGCGCGATGACGAGGCCGAGTTCATTCATGTTTGTGCCTCGCTCGTTCGGGGCATCCACGTCCACCGGCTCGAACAGGCGCGCGTGGTCTTCGAGCGGCTCGCCCTCGTCGGCGATCTCGATGCGCAGGCGGTCGCCCTCGCGCGGCACCGCGCCGATGCGGACGACGCCGCCCGCGGGGCTGCGACCGATGGCGAAGGCTAAGAAGTTGTAGAGCACCTGCCGGAGCTTGCCCTCGTCAGAGACGAGGCCGCCGAGTTCGTGCACGGGCGTACAGTCGAGACTCACGCCCTGCTTCTGCGCCAGTCGCGCCACCGCCGCGCACGACTCGCGCAGCGTCTCGCGGATCGAGAACTCGTGGAGGAACAACTCGGTCTGTCCCGCTTCGAGGCGCGAGAGGTCAACGAGTTGGTTGAGACTTGCCTGAAGCTGGAAGCCGGACGATTGAATCTTTTCACAGAAGCGCCGCTGCGTGTCTGTGAGGCGCTCCTGGTCAATTAGGATTTCGGCGAAGCCGAGAATCGAGGTGAGCGGCGTCCGCAGCTCGTGCGACATGCGCGCGAGGAAGAGTGAGCGATAGCGACCGACGCGTTGGAGTTCGAGGTTGGCGTCTTCGAGTTCTGCCGTGCGTCGGCGCAACTCTTCGACGAGCGACTCGATGCGGCGATGCTGCTCGCTCATCGCCGCGCTGCGGCGCGCGTTGCCGAGCGCGATGACGACGGCCTGCCCGACGCAGCGTATGCCGCCGACCGCCGCGCTCACGCGCCCGCCTTCGCGTGCCGCCACGGTCAACACCCCGACCAACTCGCCGCCCGCGCGGATGGGCACGGCGGCGGCCTCCGCCCGGCTCGCGTCGTCGAACAGGCCCCGCAGCTCCGCCTGTGTCGCCGTCTCACCCGCGCCCACGCGAAACTCTTCGCCCGCGCGCTCGACACCGGCGGCCAGAGCTTCCGCGGCGCGGCGCGCGCGCGTCTCTTCAACGTGTTCGTGATGAAAGTTCGCGCAGAGGTGCAAGCGACCCTCGTCGCCGCGCAGGAAGACCGCGACGCAGCATAGTCCCCAGTGGCGTTGGACGATCTCGGAGAAGGACTCGCAGACCTCACTCTCCGTGCGCGGCTCGCCCGCGGAGAGAGCCTGCTCGTTGAGCAAGCCGACGATCTCGGCGCTGAGCGCCTGAAGCTCGTCCGCCGCCGCGCCGCATGCGGGCGGCGACGAGACGCCCGCGGCATGCACCTCACGTTCGCCCGTGTCTGTCGTGGCCGAAACGCCCGACGCTCTTTTCAGCTTTTGAACCATCACTATCCGGGGCGGTTTTCTACAACTCAAGCGGCTGCGAAGTTTGCCGCATCCTTGCAGAAATGTTTCCGTTTTTTATCTCGAAAATTATAGGGTTAGAGACCGAAAATTAGAAACCGGAGGCCGGTCAGGTCGCCGCATTTGAGACGCGAGCATTGATGCAACGCCGCCGAGAGATCCTGCCTGCCTCCGGCTTCAAATCTCTACTAGCCTCTCCGTTCTCCGTGAGCTATGATGAACGCGGGCTGTCGAAGGGGCGGCCCCGCTTGCCTGCATGGACGGCCAACTCAGAGACTATCCTCTAGCCGAACTCATACACGAAATCTCGGACGCGCGTTTGTCGGGGGCGTTGCGCCTCACGCGCGAGCGCGTCAGGGCCGTCGTCTATTTCGAGGCGGGGCAGACGGTCGCCGCGCTGATGAACCTGCGCGCCATGCGTCTCGCAGAGGTTCTGCGCCGGAGTGGCGCGGTCGAGGCCGAGCGTCTGGCCGGGGTCATCCGCGAAGAGATGTCCGAAGAGCAGGCCGAAGCGGCGCTCGTCCGCTCCGGCCTGCTCGCCGGGGCCGAGTTGAAGAAGTTCCAGCGACGGCGTTCGTCGGAGGTTCTGTGCGAGCTGCTGCGCTGGTCTGAAGTCGAGTGGCGCTTCGACCCGCGCGTGCGACTCGGCGGCGGCCAACGTGCATCGCTGAACACGCCGCAGCTTCTCGTCGAGGCCGCGCGCGCCCTTCCCGATGAGACGGTCGCGCGGAGGATGGGCGACGAGGGCGAGACAATCGCGCCCGCCGGGGTCGCGGAGGAGAAGGCCGAGGGCGGCGTCCAACTGCTCCCGGCGGAGGCGTTCGTCCTCTCGCGCGTCGTCGCGCCGATGTCCCTGGGCGAGTTGTTCGCCATCAGCGGCCTGCCCGAAGATGAGACGCGCCGCGCTGTCTACGTGCTCGCGCTCGGCGGCCTGCTCGAACGCGGTCGCTGGCCGCGCTCTCTCTCTGAAAGCATTATACGAAAGGCGTCGCCGCGCCCCGATGCCCCCGCGAAGGAGCAGTTGCCGCAAGCCGACGACGCGCCACAGGAGGCGCAGGCGTCTCCCGCCGAGGCGGCGTTGGCTGAGTCCGACTCACACGCCGCCCTCGAAGAACTGCTGGAGAGAGCGCGCGGCGCGACGCACTACGTGGTTTTGGGCGTCGCACGCTCGGCCCCTTCGGACGAGATCAAGCGCGCTTACTATTCGCTCGCGCGCCGCCTGCACCCGGATCGCTTCCGACGTGACGCCGACGAACCCCTGCGCCAGCAGACGGACGCCGCCTTCGCCCGTATCGCACAAGCCTACGAGGTGCTCAAAGACTCCGGTCGTCGCGCCGCATACGACCTCAAGCTCTCGAAGCAGCCCGAAGCAGCGCCGCGCGTGCGCGAGGGCGATGCCGTACAAGAAACCGTTCGCGTCACTGGCTCGAACGCGGCGAAGCGCGACGACGCGGCAACGCGCGATGCGGCGCAGAGTCCTCCGGCGTCGCCCCTCGACGCCGAGCAGAAATTCCAGCAGGGCATGGCCGCGCTCCGGCGCGACGACGTGGCGCGCGCGCGCGCGTTCCTCGGCGAAGCCGCGCGTCTCGTGCCGCAACAGGCGCGCTACCGTGCGTACTTCGGCCAGGCGCTGGCGCACGACAGGGCCACGCGGCGACAGGCCGAGTCGGAGCTACAGTCCGCCATCGCCCTCGACGCCGGCAACGCCTCCTACCACGTCATGCTCGCGGAGCTTTACGCGGAGGTCGGGCTGCGCCGCAAGGCCGAAGCCGAACTGGAACGCGCGCTCGCGCTCGACCCCGCGCACGCCGCCGCGCGCCGCCTCGTCGAAGAACTGCGTCGCGCGGGTTGAGCTGCGGCGAGGCCGGAGCCTGTTTCCTGAAGCGGTTCGGCGCAAGCGGCGTGGGCTTGCGCGCAGGGTTTTCAAACCGTCGCCTTCAAATCGAACCATCTGAGTTTGTAAGTTTCAGCTTTGAACCTTAAACTCAGAACTTTATGAGCCTGGAATTTGCGGACAACGAACGCGCGGCGGGCGAGACCTTCCAGCGCCTGGCGACGACGACCGACGAGTTCGAGTCTTACGAGCACCCGCACGCGGCGCGCGTCGCCGCGCTGGCCGACGCGCTGGCTGCGCGCTTCCGCCTGTCGCGCGCCGACCGCTCGTCAATCGTCTTCGCGGCGCTCCTGCACGACATCGGCGAGGCGGCGATGAAGCGCGACTACATCAGACGCGCAGGGCCGCTCAACGAGGCCGAGCGCTTAGACCTCCAGCGCCATCCCGTCATTGGCGAGCAGGAGGCCGCGCGCGCGGGCGCTGACCGGGCCGTCCAACTGCTCGTGCGCTGGCATCAGGAGTGTTGGAGCGGCATGGGCTATCCGGACGCTTTGCGCGGCGAGCAGATACCTCTGGGCGCGCGCATACTCCGCGTCGCAGACGCCTATGCCGCGCTCACCGACGCGCGCCCTTTTCGCCCCGCTGGCACCGAAGTCGAGGCGTGCAAGCACCTCACGCTCTGGGCGGGCCTGGAGTTCGACCCGCAGGTCGTCCGCGCCTTCCTCTCGCTCGAAGGATTCGCCGAGCTGCGCTCGTTCGCGTGCACGGCACCGCGGGCTTCAGCCGGGCCGCCGAAGGAAGAGCCGACCCCGCCGCCGCGCGAGGAGATCGTCGAAGTCGGCGGGCAGCCTTCAGAAAACATAATGATGCGCGCGGAATGATGAATAGGTTTTGGGTTCTGGTAAGGAACAGCCCAGCACCCAGACCCCGACACCCGTGTTCCGAGGCCGATGACGTTGAGCAACTTTTCCGATTCTCTCCCCGAAGGCTGGCTCGCTTTCGAGCTAAGCATCCTGCGCCGCCTGCAATTCCGCTCGGTCGCCGACCCCTTCGCAGGCGAGGCCGACACCTGTGCGTACCTCAAGCGCTGGGGCGTGCGCGTCGCCGCCAACGACCCGGCGCAGTGGGCCTGGCAGCGAGCGCAGGCGCGCGTCGAGAACAACACCGAGCGGCTCGACGAAGGGGACGTGCAGACGATTCTCGAAGACGCATACGTGCCGCGCCACCGTCTCTACAACCCTTCGCTGCGCCGCTGGTTCGGCGAGACCGACGCATGGTGGTTCGATAACGTCCGCGCGAACATCAAGAACCTCGGCTCGCCCGCGAGGCGCTCGCTCGCGCTCGACCTCGGCATGACCGTCGGCGATTACGCGCTTTCCTTCAACGAAGAGACGCGCGAGCTGCGCCAGCCGCTCTCGCGCGTCTTTCAGAGACTCTGGGACGCCGCGCCCGCGCCGATCAGCAACCGCCACGGCAACACGGCCACGAACAAGGACGCGCGCGACTTCATCTCGCGCGAGCAGGTCGAGCTGCTTTTCCTGCGACTGCCGCGACCCTCGCGCCGCCCCGCGAGCGATTCCGCATGGGCCTGGCGCGAGGAGTGGGTGCGCGGCACGGGCGACTTCTGGGACGACTTCGAGCGCACGCGCGAGGGGCGTCTCGGCGCGCGCTCCGAGACGCGACGGCAGTACCTGCGCCACCTCGAAGAGCTGCTCGCCGCCGCCGCGCACATCCCCGCCTGGGCCGTCGTCAACGCAGACAACGGATTCCTTCCGACCGAGGAAATCGTCGAGACCATCCGCACACTGCGCCGCGCCGGCACCGTCTACACCAAAGACTTCACCGAACTCACGGGCGCGCGCGCCGTCATCGTCACGGCATAAAAGCCGTAAACCGTGAACCGTAAACAGTGACGAGAAGAATACAGCTTTTCTCTCGTCACTGTTTACGGTTCACGGTTTACGGCTTTTAAAATCACAAGCGTCTGGTCGTCGCCGCGCTCGATTGCGCCCGACCAGCGGTCAACCTCGTCGAAGATGGCCTGCCGGATGTTGCCCGTGATCTCGTCGCGGCGCGCGGCGGCGAACTCGACGAGGCGCTGCTCGCCGAACTCCTCGCCCGACGGGTTGCAAGCTTCCGTGATGCCGTCGGAGAAGATGATGATGAGGTCGCCTTCGCCGAGCGTCGTCCGATCCTCCTCGAACTTCACGAAGCTGAACGCGCCGACCACCGTGCCGCCGTTCGTCAAACGCTCGACGGTGCCGTCCCGGCGCACGAGCACGGGCGCGTTGTGGCCTGCGTTCGTGTAGCGAAGCTCGCGCGCGCGGTCGTCGTAGAGCGCGAGGAAGAGCGTGGCGAAGCGGTTCGTATCCGTCGAGTGGCACAACTGCTCGTTGATGCTCTCGACCATTTGGACGACGGCGCAGTATGTGTCAACGCCCGTCACGCCACAGGGCATGTCCATCGCCAGACCGGCGTCTGCGGTCGCCGCCAGCGCCGCCGCCTGCCCGCCCGCGAGCGACGCCGCGCCGTGCCCGGCGAGCCGCAACCGCTCGGAGATGATCGCCACCTGCGCCCGCAGCGCGGCCTGTAGGTTCGACATCACGAGCGCCGCGGAGATGCCCTTGCCCGCCACGTCGCCGAGCGTGACGGCAACGAGGCCGGGCGCGACCTCTATGTAGTCGTAGTAGTCGCCCGCCACCCCGCGCGCGGCGCGGCACTCGCCCGTCACCTCGACCGTCCGGAGCGCGGGCGTGCTGCGCGGGAAGAGCTGCGTCTGCACCTCGGCGGCGATCTCGATCTCGCGCTCCAGCCGCTCGCGCTCGACGCGCTCGGTCAAAAGCGTCTCGATGTCCGACGACATGTCGTTGAAGGCGAGCGCGAGTTCGCCCAACTGGTCGCGCGAGCGCGTGCGTATGCGGTGCGAGAAGTCGCCGCGCTTGACGGACTCGGTCGCGCGGTAAAGCTTGTGCACGGTGCCGGTGACGGCGCGCGTCATCCACGCAGCTGAGAAGAGCGCGAGCAGTTCGAGGACGAGGAAGACGACGGCGAGATAGTAGAGACCCCAAGACCATTGCTGGCCGAGCGCAGCGTCGCCCCAGAACTGTTTGACGCCCGTCGCCCAAGACCAGTCCACGAAGAAGGAGGGTCGCCCCGCTTCTCCCCCCGTCTCCCAGTTCGTCGCCGGGACGATGACCGGGTAGGGAAAGTTCAGGAGCGACACCTCCGGCATCGCTTCGCCGAACTGGTCGTGCCCGAAATCAATGAGCCTATCCCGCCCCTTCCTTTCAACCGAGGCCGTGTTCGGCTCGCCGCCGCGGTCGCGCGCAGGCGAGCCGCCTTCGCCGAAATTGTATTCGACGTTCCCGCCTTCCCGCTCCGCATCCACGCTGTTCACGCCGACGAAGTAGGGGCGGACGACGAGGCCCGTCGTCTCGCGCAGGCGCTCGACGAGGACGCGGCTGACGGGAACTGTGACGAGGACTGCGACGGCGCGACCCTGTGCGACCCGGCGCGCGAGCGCACGCACGGACGGCGTGCCGAAGGCGCTCCGCGAGTCGGCGGGGGGGGGCAGGTAAGCGAAACCGCTCCACTCCTGCTTGCCTTCGAGCCATGCGGGCAGAGGCTCGCGCGCATCAGGGTTGTCGAAGCCGACGCCGCGCGTCGCCTCGTCCGCGCTCGCGCTCGCAAGCGGCGGCGGCGCGTCCTCGCCGAGCCTTTGCGCCTGCCCTTCATCGCCGCTTCGCCACACGAAGACTCGCGCCCCCGGCAGTCCGGCCCGGAGCAGCGCCGCGCGCTCGTCGAGCCACCCTTGCGCCGTGCGTTCGTTCGCGTTCGTCGGGAGTTGGAGCACGGCGTCGGCGAGCGTGCGCGCGCCTTCGAGCGTCTGGCGCTCGGTCGCGCCGACCTCGACCGAGACGATACGCACCATCGCCTGCGAAGAGCCGCCCGTCGCGGCCAGCGCGCCCAGCAGTAGCAGCAGCACGACCGGCGTCAGGCCGACGAACAGGTACGTGATAATCAAACGACGCCGCACACGCCACAACAGAAGGCGCTTGAGGCGGACGAGAATCTTCAGGCCGTAGTAAACGACCGTCGCGCAGACGGCGAGGAACGTCAGCGGCCCGACGAGTCCGACCGGCGTGTTCTCGTAAAGCCGTGTGTCGCCGATGAGCAGCCGCAGCACGTAGAGCATGACCGCCGCGACCGCCACGCGCGGCATCACGCGCCTCAGCCACTCCCGCACTCTCGCCAGCGCCTCCGCCGAACGGTCGAACGCATCGTGCAATCTGCCGCTCATCATCCCTTTCCTTCCGGCTCTACTTCAAAGTAAACGGCGCATAAGTCGTCTTCCCTTTTACGCCCGGCCCGCGTGAGGTGTTTCAGCCTCGCTCAGCCTTCGGCGAGCGCGCGGACGTGCGCGCGGACGCTCGCGCCCAGAGTCGAGAGGTCGTAGCCGCCTTCGAGGCAGGAGACGAGGCGGCCGCCGCAAGCTTCGCGCGCCCAGGTCTTGGCCGCGCGCGTCATCGCAACGAAGTCCTCATCTTCCAGGAGGAGTTGTCCGAGCGGGTCGCCCGCGTGCGAGTCGAAACCGGCGGAGATGATGATGAGGTCGGGCCGGAACTTCGAGCCGATCTCTTCGAGCGCGGACTCGAAGGCACGCCGGTGTTCGGCGGCGGGCGTGCGCGCGCGCAAGGGCACGTTCAAGGTGTAGCCGCGACCGCGGCCCACGCCTGTCTCGCCGCGCGTGCCCGTGCCCGGATACCAGGGATACTGGTGCGCGGAGAAGAAGAACACCGACGGGTCGTCGTAGAAGAAGCCCTGCGTGCCGTTGCCGTGGTGCACGTCCCAGTCGAGGACGGCGACGCGCTCGACCTCCGCGTGATGTCTTTGCGCGTAGCGCGCGGCCACCGCCACCGTGTTGAAGAGGCAGAAGCCCATCGCCCGATCCGAGGTCGCGTGATGACCGGGCGGGCGCACGGGCAGGAAGGCGTTCTGCGCTTCGCCGCTCAAGACCATGTCAACGGCCTGACACGCGCCGCCCGCCGCGCGCAGCGCCGCGTCGAGCGAGCGCAGGGAGACGATTGTGTCTGCGTCGAGGTAGCCCAAGCCCTCGCTCACCGCGCGCTCGATGTGCTTGAAGTGCTGCGGCGTGTGACAGGCTTGCACGTCGCCGCGCGGCGCGGGCGCGGCCTCCATCTCCTTCAAGCGCGGCCAGAGCTTCTCGTCACCGCGAAGCGCACGCATCACGACCGCGTAGCGTTCGGGGCTTTCGGGGTGTCCCGCGCCCGTGTCGTGTTGCTCGAAGACGGGATGATGAATGATTGCGGTCGTCATGCGCCGATTATGCGAGAGCACTTTGGCGAGGTCAAACAACTTCTCTCCGCCCGCCTTTGTTCAAGTCTTGAAAGACCTCTGGCCGACGACTGCCTACAAATGTTTTCGGTTCTGCCGAGACGCGAGCACGAAATCCATACGCCGCGGAGCGTCTGGTTGTCAGTCCCGCATGGGGAACATGACTACGGCGCGGCGAAAAACTTTAACAATTCTTCGTATTGCGGAAGCCGACCCCGCGCGGAATAGCATTTGCAAATGTAGAAACGACGCTGTGTGATGTGTCTCTCCCTTTGTATCCTGTTTGATACGTCTGTGAATAAGGAGTCTTGACATGAAAAAGATTTTCGCTTGCTTGGTCTGCCTCTTCGTCCTGTTGACGACGCTCGCGCCGGGCGTGTCGGCGCAAGACCGTCGCCGCCACCACTCGCGTTTCGGACGCAAGGCGCGCACGGCGGCCATGATTGGCGGCGGCGCAGCCGTCGGCGGGCTGGTCGCAGGCAGGAAGGGCGCGGCCATCGGGGCCGGTGGGGCCGGCACTTACGCCTTCAACCGCAGGGCGGCGCGAAGGCATTTCAGTAGTCGCACGCGGACGGTCGGCGCGACCGCGAGCGGAGCCGCGCTCGGCGCGGGCGTGGGCGGTGCGGTCGGCCACGGGCGCGGCGCGGCTGCGGGCGCTATCGTGGGCGGCACGGGCGGCTATCTCTATCGTCGTCACAAGCACAGCCTCCGCCGTCGCCGGTAACTCGGCGGGCCGTGTAAGATTGTCGAAAGAGTGGGGGCGCGAGCCTGAAAGCGTCGCTCCCCGCTCTTCGACGCGCGCCCCGTTGCGCACGGCTTTCGCAAGCAATTTGCCTCGCTCAATTTCTCTCGGTCAAAACAATAAAAGGAGCGGAGCTTTCATGTCATACGACGAAGAGCAACAGAAGCGCAGCCGCGTTGTCGTCGAGACGCCGACGGCGCGGCGCGAAGTAGTTCGGCAGCAGACGGTGCGCTACCCGCAGGAGCGCCGCAGCTTCTCGACGGGGATGGTGGTCGCGGTCGCGCTCGTGGCAATAGCCGTCACGGCCATCGTCTTCCTCTTCCTGACGAACTCGCGCGACGACTCCTCGCAGACCAACGTCAACATCCGCACCGCGGCGTCCACGCAGCCGACGCCCTTCGCGCAGACGCCCGTAATCGTCCAGCAGCCGACGACGATGCCCACGGCTCCGCCGCAGACCGTCATCATCCAGCCGCCGCCCGCGACCACCACGGCACCCGCCCCCGTCATCGTCACGCAGCCGCCCGCAGCGGGTGCGACGACCGCGCCGCCTCCCTCGACGACGACGAGGCCCGCGGCGAACGGGCACGACGACGCGTCGCTGCAACAGAAGCTCGACAAGGCGTACTCCGACGACCCCGAAATCTCCGCAGCCAACATAGACGCGACTATCGTCAACGGCAGGGTGAAGCTCCTCGGCACGGTCGGCTCCGACGCCATCAAGCAGCGCGCCGAACGTCTGGCCTACCAGATCAAAGGCGTCCTCGGCGTTGACAATAAAATCACCGTCAGCCCCACGCCATAAGATAAGGCAAAAGTAAAAAGGCAAAAGGCAGCAAAGGGCGTTGGGTGTTGGGTGCTGGGTGCTGGTGAGATTCAATTCGCCGGCACCTATCACCCAACACCCTCTTTTTACTTTGCCTTGCTTCAGTATCCTTCCGTCTGCTGCCTCAGCCACTCGTTGATCTCGCCTTCGGTCGGCTCGCGCCCTAACTCTTCGCGCAGGCGCTGGCGAGCGTGCTCGCGCTCGTCGAGCGCGGCGTCTTCGAGCGAGTCACCACCGCTTTCGTCGTTGCCGTTTTCGGTGCAGGTCGTGCCCGCCGCACCGTGGTAAGAAAGTGTCCGGAGAGAATCGTGCTGGACGAACATTGGTTGGCTCCTTGTTATGAACATGCGTTGTCCCGGTCGCCGGTTGGCTGCTTGTTCGGTTGGCCGCCCGTCTCGTAATTCGTGCAAGCTCCGCTCAGGCTTGCGCCGTCGGGTCGCCGCGGCTTGAGAAGTTGTAGCGCAGGAGTTCTTTCGCGCGCGCCCAGGTGAAGGCGACTGCGACGAGGCAGCCCGCGCCGCCGAGGACGACCGAGAAGGGCGCACCCGCCGCCGCCGCGACGAGTCCGGCTTCGAGTTCGCCGAGTTGCGGGCCACCCATGAAAAAAATCATGTTGACGGAAGTCATGCGCCCGCGCAGGCGGTCGGGCGTGATGAGCTGCCGGATGGTCTGGCGGATGACCGTGCTCACGGTGTCTGCCGCGCCGGAAAGCGCGAGCATGAGGAGCGAGAGCCAGTAGTTGTGTGAGAGGCCGAAGACGACCGTCGCCGCGCCGTAGACGGCCACCGAGATGAGTATCGTCAGGCCGGGCCTGCCCCAGCCGGGTCGGCGCGCAAGCAAAAGGCCCGTGATGACTGCGCCAAAGGCCGACGCGCCCGCGAGGAAACCATAGCCGTACTCGCCGACCTTCAGGATGTCGCGGGCGAAGATGGGCAGCAGCGCCGTCGCCGAGGCGAAGAAGGTCGCCACGAAGTCGAGCGTCATCGTCTGCACCATGATGGGCGTGCGCCAGACGAACTTCAGTCCCTCCTTCAAAGCTTCGAGGCTGACGCGGCTCGCCTCCTCGTCCTTCCCCTTCCCGCTCGCGCGGATGAGTAGGACGGCGGCGATGACGGCGAGAAACGAGACGGCGTTCGCGGCGTAGACGGTCGCCGGGCCGAAGCGCGCGAGCACGAAGCCGCCGATCACCGGCCCTGTGACCATCGCCACCTGAAAGGCGACGAAGCCGAGGCTGACCGCGTTCGGGAAGACCGCTTCGGGCACGAGTGACGGCAGGAGCGCCTGCCGCGCAGGGTTGTCGAAGGCCGTGGCGGCGGACGAGAGCGCCGTCAGCGCGTAGATGGGCCACACGCGTTCGAGTCCGAACGCAGTGAAGGCGGCAAGCGTCGCGGCGGAGAGGAGCATCGTCGTCTGCGTCATGACGAGCAGGCGCTTGCGGTCAACGGCGTCGGCCACGACGCCGCCCACGAGCGAGCAGGCGACGATGGGCACGACGCGCACCAGCCCGACAAGGCCAAGCGCCGCCGCCGAGTGCGTCAGAAGATAGACGTGCCAGTTGATCGTCACGAGCTGCATCTGCGAGCCGGTGATCGAGACGAACTGGCCCATCCACATCAGACGGAAGTCTCTGTGTCGCAGAGCCTCGAAAGATGAAGGGCGCGCGGGCGGTCTGTCGCTGTTTTCGGCGGGGCCGGATTTCGTGGTACGCAACGGCGCGATGAATCCTTGCGAGAAGATGTGAACGCTTCGCCGAGATTATCACGGTCGCGTGTCCCGAAACATTTGCGGGGAGTTAATCGAAGGATTGCGTCGTCGCGCCGCGGCGCATGAAGAGGGCGCGAAGCGTGTCGGCCCCGCGTCCTCTTCGTGTTCATCTACTCGACGACCGCGCCCCTTCATTGCACCTACTCGACGGCCACGCGGTCGGTCGCGCCGCGTCCGAAGGTTTCCGGGTGGTACATCTCTTCGGCCTTCGGCGGCGGGACGACGAACGCGCCCGGCGTCGTCGCGCGCGCGACGTAGGAGTAGGAGTAGACGCCTTCCCACAAAAGCGACGTGAAAGCCTCGACGCGTTCGTCGCGCAGGTTCTGGTGCTCGAACCAGGGGCGCACCCACCACCAGCCGAAGTTCGAGGGCTGTGCCTTCTGGTCTTCGGGGATGCTGCCCGTGACGGCGAGCGCCGGGTTCAACGCTTCGAGTCCCGCGGGCAGAGGGTCTGTGAGCGCGACGTGGTAGCGGCGCGTCGGCGCAACCAACGTCAAACGCACGCGCACCTTCGCGCCCGCCCTGATGTGCCACGTCCCTTCCGAGTCGCGCCGCACGTCCTTCGCATCATCAATCGCTTCGTAGACGCGCTCGACCGTGAAGCCGTAGTCGGCGGGCGCGAGCTTCAGGCTGTTGGGCGCGTACTGCATGCCGATGCGGTAGTAGAGACGGCCCGCGCCCTCCTTCTGGAGCGTCAGGTTCTGAGAGCCGCCGCCGTGGTCTGCGAGATAGCGCATCGGCACGTCGAACTGCTGCCGGTCGGTCGAGCGCCCGCGGAACTGCTGCTCGCCCGCGTATGCGTCGCCGAGCCACGCGCGCGCCACGAAGTCGGGCGTCGCCTTCTCGTAAGTCTGGAAGTATCGGTCGAGCGCGAGCAGGACGAAGGCGTTCTCCTGCGTGTTCTCCCAGCGCCCGCGCGTGCGGTGTGCGAGCAGGCCGCGCACGATCTTCGGGATGAGGTCGCTTGCGGGCTGGTCAGTGATGAGGGCTTCGAGGATGACGGCGTCGGCGCGTCGGTCTGAATGAAGAAGGAGGTAGTCGCCGTCGCCGTAGCCGGTCGTGAAGTGCGCCGTGCCCGCGGTCTCCTCGGCGCGGTTATTGAGCAGGCGACGAATCAACGCGACTTCGGCGGTCGAAGCGGGATCGCCCGAAAGCACGGGCAACAGCCAGCCGACGGCTTCGAGCGAAAGTTTATCCAGCCCCTCGTTCGTGACGAGCCGGCGCGCGCGCGCCGCGTCGCGGTCGCCCAAATGATTGCGGACGTAGAGCGCATAGGCGATGAGCGCCCCCCGCGCGTCGCGGCTGTAGTAGTGCGGGATGTGGCTCTCGATCTCTTTCAGGTAAGACCTGGATTTGTCGAGCATCCCCTGCGGCACGTCGTAGCCTTTCTCTCTGGCGCGCGCGAGCGCGTGCGCGGCGTGGATGCTGACGTAGGGCCAGGACTCGTCGCCGCGCCGCCAGAAGGCGAAGCCGCCGTCTTCGTTCTGCATGCCCTGAAGCCGCTTGATGTCGCGCGCCACCGCCACCTTCATCTCTTCGGGCTTCGGCATGTCTTTGGCCTTGAAGGCCGTGAGCACGTCGCGCAAGGCGGCGACGGCGAGGACGCGCGAGGACAATTGCTCGGAGCACTCGAAAGGGTAAGCGACGAGGTAAAGTACGGCATCCGTCAAAGCCTGTAGCTGCGTCGAAGAGGTCTGGACTTCGAGACCGCCGAACTGCTTGAAGACATCGGGCGGGGCTTTGACGGGCTGGACGAGCGCGCCGCTCGCGTCCAACTCGCCGTAGGTGGCGAAGGCTTCGGTCGTCGCGGGCGTCCAGACGGGCAGTTCTACCTGCGCGGCGTCATTGAAGCGGCCCGACACCGCGCCGACCTGAAAGCGTGCCGTGCCCGCTTTCGACGCAGACGTGGGAAAGCGCACCTCGACGCGGTCGTTGGCGGGGACGTTGACGCGTCGGCCCTGCCCGTCGGTGAACTCTACGTTCGACGCGCGCACGGCGACCTCCGCTTCGATGGGCTTGTCGGTCTGGTTCTGCACGACGACGGGCAGCTCGAAGCGGTCGCCGAAGTTGAGGAAGCGTGGCGCGCTCGGCCTGACCATCAAAGGCTGGCGCGCAGTGATGGACGACTCGCCGGAGCCGAACTGTCGCCCGCCCACGACCGAGACGGCCATCACCCGATAGCGCGTCAGGTTGTCGGGCACTTTCACTTTCACCTCCGCCCGCCCCTGCGCGTCGGTCGGAAGCGAAGGCGCGAAGACGGCGAGCGCGTTGAAGTTCTCGCGCAGGCGAATCGCCTGCTGTTCGGCTGGCTGGTTCAATGTGCCGAGCTTGTCCAGGCTTGGAATCGCCCTCCGCTCCACCGGTGCGGGCACGGCCATAGCCGACGGCATCAATGCCGCGTCTGCGTTGGACACACCCGCGCTAAACGCTACCCTACCTCCTCCAGCGCCGCGACCTTCAGCTATTGTTATATCGCCGGGGCCGGCAAGCTGCACGTGATTGCGGAGATGATAGTCGCTCACGTCCGCGCCGCGCTGCGCGTAGAAAACGGCAACCGGGTCTTCGAGCTTGTAGCCGGTGAGCGCGAGCACCGACTCGTCAACGACGACGACCGCCAGTTCGCTCCCCTCGACGGGATGCCCCGCCGCGTCTCGTACCTCGACGGCGACGGTCGTCTCGCCTCCCGGCTCCAGAGCTTTGTCGCGCGGCGTCGCCGTCACCTGAAGTCTGCGCGCGAGCGGCGGCACCGAGAGATTGAGCGAGCCGGTGGCGAACGCGGGCCGCTTCGGCAGTTTCTCGTCCGTCTCTCCTCGCTCGTTCGTGCGCGCCATCGCGCCGACCAGATCAACCTGCGCGTACACGTTCGGCGTGAAGGCTTCCTCAATCGGAATCTTCAAAGTGTACGAAGGCTCAGACATGCGGAAGCGTTCCGTGCGGACGAGGCCGGAACGCCGGAGCGTCAGAACACCTTCTGCCGGGATGAACGGCGACTGCACGAGTATCTCCGCCGTGTCGCCCGCGCGATACTCTTTGCGGTCGGGGATGAGTTCCGCCTTCTGCTGCTCGACGCCGCGCTGCGGCGGCTGTTTGCCGCCCGCGACCCACAGCGTCAGCTCGCTCTCGTTGGCGCGCTCGCGGTCGTCGAGGACGCGCGCCGTCACGCGGTACACGCCGCCCGCCTTCGGGTGAAACGTGCACTTCACCTCATCGTTCGCAGACTTCAACGCGCACTCTTCCGGCTTCGACTCAACCTGCTTCCACTCGCCCTTCACCTGCTTCCAGTCGAGCAAGGCCGCGCGCATCTGCACTTCGCGCCCGGCGACGGCGCGTCCGTCTATGTCTGTGACGATTGCGGCGACGACGAGCGGCTCGCCCTGCTGCACGAAGAGGCGTTCGCTCTTGAGGCCGACGTAGAGTTCCGAAGGGTGCACGAGCATCGTCGTGGTCGAAGTCCACACCTGCCGGTTCACGTCCGTGACGCTCGCCTCCGCCGTCACGGTCGAAGGCTGCGGCGGGTTCACCGAGTCGAAATCTATTTTCAGAATGTGCTTGCCCGCGGCGTCCGTCGTGCCCTTGAAGGTCTGCGTGTTGTCGTTCGAGCTATTCGAGGATGAGTTGTAAGATTCCCACCACGGCGTCCACTTGCCGAAGGTGTAGTCGCCGCGGTTCGGCGGCGTGAACTGTCCGGGCGTCGCCGTCACGCGCCAGTTCACTTCCGAGTTCACGAGGCCGCCGCCAGCATAGTAGCTCGCCTGCACGGTCGCCTGCGCGTGGCCGCCGACGAAGTGCGGCCCTTCGCTCGACTGCGCGTTGACTTCAAACTCCGGGCGTCGAAACTCCTGAACCTGAAACTGGTGCTGAAACTGTCGGCTTGTCGTGATGCCGCTCCCGCCCTCGGCTTGAAGCTGCAGGGACGAGTAGCCGAGGTTCATCGTCGCGGGCAGCTTGAACTTCGTGTCGAAGCCGCCCGTGGCGTTCAGCCGCGCCGTGCCCTTCGTCACCTCGTTGCCGCGCGAATCGCGCACGGTGTAAGAGACCGTGTCGGCAGCGCCCGCGAGCGCGCCCACGTCGCCGCCACGCCCCGCGCCCACGCGCCGAATCCAACCCTTGACGCTCACTTCCTCGCCGGGCCGGTACATCTTCCGGTCGTCGAAGACGTACCAGCGCAGTTCGTCCTGCGCGTCGCGCCTGACCCACCCCGTCTGATTGCTCCACCAGTCGGCGCGCTCCGGCAGGAACGCCGTGTCTCCGCCCTTCCTTGCGATGAGCAGTCCGGTCGTGGCGTCGGACTTCGGCGGAAGCTGAAGCCGCGCGAGTCCGTCCGCGCCGCTCACGCCGCGCGCTCTCGAATCCTTCAAAGTCATCTCGACGCCTTCGAGCGGCTGCCCGTCCGCAAGCGAAGTCGCCCAGCCGACCAGCTCGTCGCGGTCAACGAAGGCATCAAGCCCGATGCTCGTCACCTGCACCCACGTCCGTAAGATTTCGCGGTCTTGCCGGTGCGTCGCCGGTTCGACCACGACGAAGACGTTGCCCCGACCATCTTTGAGCGCGGGCGCGAGATCAATGCGCGTCTCCGTCATCTCGTCGGGGCGGGCAGCGGGCTGCACTGTCTTCGTGGAGATGAGCGTGCCCGGCGGCGCAGTCTGCTTCTGCTTCTGCCGCGCGTCGTAGTAGCCGTAGATGCCCTTCATGTAAGCGACGTAGCGGTCGAAGTCTTCCGCGCCGACCGCGTAGAGACTCACCTTCAGGCTCGGCTGGTTGACGCTGTAGACGGAGAGGCGCGGCTCGCCCGCCGGTTCGAGGACGATGAAGTTGCCGCCCGCCGACGTGAGGCTCGGCGGCGCGGGGCCGACGTTGAAGGTGATGCTCACAGGGGCCGCGAGCGTCTGCCCGAACGTGTCGCGCAGAGAGCGGTCGAGCGTGACCTTGTAAGTGGTGCGCCCGCGCTTCGCGCCGCCGACGTACACCGTCTGTCCGTAGATCACCACCTTCGCATCCGGCACTTCGGGTTCGATCTTCACCTGCGCCTGATCGAACGCCTCTGCGTCGAGCGGGTTGCTGAACTCGATGCGCCACTGGTCGAACGGCGTGCAGGACTTGTTCCACCCGCACTGATGATCCGCCACGCGCAGAGCGCCGTAGGTTCTAAACGAAAACTCCTGCGGAACGGTGGTCGTGCGCGGCCCTTCCGCCGAAGGCGTGCCGGGGTTGACCGTGACCGAGACGGCGGAGTCCGAAGGCAGCGCGTCTCTGACGCCGCCGCTTTCGTCAACGGCTCGCAGCGCGAGCCAGCGACCCTTGACGGCATCTTTGACGAGCGCCTTCACCTTCTCGTCGGCGTTGATCTCGTCAACGCTGGCGAGCCGCACCTTCAACAGCCCCGCGCCGGAGCGCACGCGCAACGCGCGCAGCACGGCGTCGAGTTCGACGCGCTGGTCGAACTCCATGAAGATGATCGAGTCGCGCCGGGCGGGGACGTTCTCCGGGTACTTCTGCACGAGTTTCGGCGGCGGCGTCGAGAACTTCCAAACGACCGGGGTCTTCGTCACTCCGCCGACGGCGGAGCGCGTGCCCGAAGGGACTGTCACAGTGAATTCCGTCGCCATCGGCAGGCGCTGTCCGTCGGGGTCGAAGATGAGCGTCTTCGTGCCGAGCCAGCGCCAGCGGCCCGCGGGCTTCGGCGAGAGCGCCACGGGCGCGGTCTGTGCGGCCTCCTCCTGCGATGTGACGGCGACCATCGGCTGCGAGAACGTCAGGCTCACCTGCGGCGCTAAGGGCACGTTGCCCTGCGGCGAGTAGCGCAGGATTTGCAGCTCGCCGCCGCGCGCCTCGTCCGGCGTCTTGCGCTCGCCCGCCGCTGGGAACGCGTTCAGCACGGTCGCGCCCGCGCGCGGCGGCGGCAGTGACTTCTCGCGCAGAGCGAACTCCTGCTCGTCGCTCGCCTCCTCCTTCAAAGGCGGCAGACGCTGCAACACGCGCGCCGTCTCGCTCTCCGAAAGTTTTGTGGCGACGACGACGGGCCGCGGCGCAGTTTTCCCCGACTGCTCCGCACCCTCGCTCAGGTGGAACCGCAGACCCTTCGGCGTCGTCTCGACGGGCGCGTCGCCTGCGTCGGCGTCGGCGGTTTTTTCGGCGTCGTCTTTCATGCTTGTGGCGTAAGTCCTGAGAGCAAGCGGCGCGAAAGGGCCGAGCACGAACTGAAAGAGCAGAAGCAAGACGAGGATGCCTTTTAATGATTTCATCAGTGCTTCAGGCTAGAGTCTTTTGTTCCGGTAACGTCACCAAACCACTCTGCACTGAAAGTGCAGAGATTGTCTTGAGGAATGAAGCGATGAATGGCTTTTCCTCTCAAGCCAGCCATGCCGTCGGTCGAGCCGGCAGATGGTCGCCAGTTCAGCGCGGCCCTCATCTATCTTCCGAGGATGAGAGCCGCGTCGTTCGCCTTCTTCTTTTGCCTTTCGCCTTTTTACTTTTGCCTTACTTGAGTGCGGCGACGACCGTTTCGGCGGCCTTGATGAACGGGAGCGGGTAGACGCCGATGAAGATGACGAAGACGGCGCAGACGACGAGCGCCGTCTGGAGCGCGGGCGAGAGCGAGAGCGGGCGCTCGTCGGCCACGCGGTCGCCGATGTACATCGCGCGTATGAAGCGCACGTAGTAGTAGAAGGAGACGACGGTGTTGAAGGCGGCCCAGCCGAGCAGCCAGTAGTACCAATTCTTCCCTTCCACGTCGCCGCGTTTTAAAAGGCCCCAGAAGAGATAGAGTTTTCCGATGAAGCCGCCCGTCACCGGCAGGCCGCCCAGAGAGAGCATGAAAATCGCCATCATCAGCGCCGTGCCCGGAGCCTTCTGACCGAGGCCGGTGAGGTCGTCCACCTCGTCGCCGATGATGCCGCGGCGTCTGAGAGAGATGATGACGCCGAACGCGCCGATGTTCATGAAGGTGTAAACGATGAGGTAGATGACGAGTCCCGTGTAGCCGTAACTGTTCGCCGCGATGATTCCGAGCAGCAGATACCCGGCGTTCGAGACGGACGAGTAAGCCAGCAGCCGCTTCGAGTTGCTCTGCGTCACGGCGGCCCAGTTGCCGACCATGATCGTTACAGCCGCGACCAGCCCCAGGAGCGGTGCCCAGTCGAGCCTCATCCCGCCGAGGGCTTCGACGAAGATGCGCGCGTAGAGTGCGAAGCTCGCCGCCTTCGACCCCGTGGAGAGAAAGGCCGTCACCGAAGTCGGCGCGCCCTGATAGGCGTCCGGTGCCCACATGTGGAACGGCACGGCTGCGATCTTGAAGAAGAGTCCGGCGGCGAGCGCGATCATCGCGAGCAGCAGCATCGGCCTCAGAGAGAAGCCGCCCATGTCGGGCGCTTGCGCGACGATCTGCGCCACGCGCGGCGCGATCTCACCGAGGTTCGTCGAGCCGGTGACGCCGAACAGGAGCGAGATGCCGTAGAGGAGTATCCCCGAAGAGAACGCGCCGAGCAGGAAGTATTTCATCCCCGCCTCGTTCGACTGCCGCTCGCGTTTCGTGTAGCCGACCAGCACGTAGAACGTGAGCGCCATCAACTCAAGGCTGATGTAGAGCACGATCAGATCGTAGCCGGAAGCGAGGAACATCATGCCCACGGTGGCGAACATCACGAGCGAGTAATACTCGCCCCGCTGCTCGCCTTCCTCGTCGAGATAGCGAAACGAGATGGCGACTGTCAGCAACGCCGCCACCAGTAAGATCAGTTCAAAGACGACCGCGAAGCCGTCAACCTTCAGAGTGCCGTAGAAGCCGACGAGCGGCGTCGCCGCGCCCGCGCCCGACAGAAACGGCCAGCCGAGCACGCACACAGAAGCGGTGGTGAGCGCCAGACCGACGAGCGCGAAATAGCCCGTCCAGCGGCTCAGGCGCTGCGGCAGCATGACTTCCATCACGAGCGCCACGCACGCGCACAAAGTCAGAATCAACTCCGGCGCGATCAGACGCAGGTCGCCCGCGTCAAACAGCGCGGCGGTGGAGGCTTGAAGGAGAAACATAGTTTCAGATTCTCGATTTGCGATTTTTGATTTGCGATTTGAAGTCGCCAGCCGTTGGCTGCTAACTGCTTCAAATCGCAAATCAAAAATCTAGAATCGCAAATTACCTTTCCGCCGTCTGCGCTGTGCGCGGCGCGGGGAAAGGGTAGTCGGGGCGGACGTGCTTGACGATGGCCGCGACCGGTTTTTGTATGAAGTCGAGGAAGGGCTTCGGGTAGACGCCGATCCAGAGCGACATGACGAGGAGCGGAATCATGTAGGCCCACTCGCGTCCCTTCAGGTCACGCAGCGTCTCGTTCTTCGGGTTCTCGATGTTGCCGAAAAACATACGTTGATAGAGCCAGAGCATGTAGCCCGCGTTCAGGATGATGCCCAGAGCGGCCCAGCTCGACCACCACGGGTTCGCCTCGAACGCGCCCCGCATGGCGAGGAACTCCGAGATGAAGACGCACAGGAGCGGCAACCCAATCGCCGTCATCGCCATTCCCAGAAAGACCGCCGCGTAGCCGGGCATCACGTGCGAGAGGCCGCCGAACTCGTTGACGGCGCGCGTGTGGCGTCGCTCGTAGATGATGCCGACGAGGAGGAAGAGCGCGCCGGAGTAGATGCCGTGGTTAATCATGTGGAGCACGGCTCCGTCCAGCCCGTTCGGGTTCACGGAGAACAGGCCGAGCATCACGACGCCCATCGAGGAGACTGACGAGTAGGCGACGAGTTTCTTCACGTCGCCGTCGCGCTTGACGACGAAGTACATCGCCGCGAGCGCGCCGTAGATGATGCTGATGAGGGCGAGGACGACCATCACGTTGCGGACGCCGAAACCGCCGAAGTAGCTCTGGTCAATCGAGGCTTTCGGGAAGAGCGGCAGGTTGAAGCGATAGAAGCCGTAGGTTCCGAGCTTCAGGAGAATCCCGGCGAGGATGACCGATCCGGCGGTCGGCGCTTCGACGTGCGCGTCCGGCAGCCAGGTGTGGAACGGCCACATCGGGACTTTGATGGCGAAGCCCAGGGCGAAGGCGAAGAACAGCAAGACCTGCAAAGTGCCCATCGGAATCACGCTTCCGAGCGACTGAAGGAACATGATGTTGAAAGTGCCCGTGCCCGCCGCCTGCGCCGCGGCGAAGCTGTTGTTGAGCAGCGCCAGCGCCGGGCCGTTCCCGGCAATCAGCGACTTCGTCGCGGGCGTGATTGCCCCGACGAGCGACGCGTCCTGCGTCAGGAAGTAAATCTTGATGATGCCGAGCAGGAGTCCGACCGAGCCGACCAGCGTGTAGAGGAAGAACTTGATGGCGGCGTAGAGACGGCGCTCGCCGCCCCAGATGCCGATGAGGAAGTACATCGGAACCAGCGAGACCTCGAAGAAGAGGAAGAAGAGGAACAGGTCTGCCGAGCAGAAGACGCCGAGCACAGAGGTCTGCAACAGCAGCAGCAGGGCGTAATACTCCTTCTGCCGCTTCTCGATGTACTCCCACGAAGAGAGCGAAGCGATCCAGCCCAGCAGCGTCGTCAGAAGGATGAGCAGCACGGCCACGCCGTCCACGCCCATCTGGTAGCGCGCGCCGATGACCGGAATCCACTGGGCGTCTTCGAGGAACTGGAAGCCGCCCGTGCCGCGGTCGTATCCGAGGAGCGCGAGCGAGGCGAGGAAGTCGAGCGCAAACCACGCGGTGGCGAAACGCTTGATCGCGCCGGTCTGGCTCTTGTTGAAGAGGAAGAGGACGACGAGCGCGCCGAGCGCGGGCAGCCACGTGATGATCGAGAGCAGATAGGGAATTTTCACAATTCCTCCCAAACGGCGATAAGAACCAAAATCAAATTAACCTGGATGGACGGGATGGACAGGATGAAAAACTCAGGATTTCAAAGTTGAAATATCGAATCCGCCTGTCTTGTCTTTCGTCCTGCTTCCGTCTCGTTCATCCGTGTCTGAATCTCTTCACTCTTAGCGCGTCCCCGTGATGGCGGCGAGGATGTCTTTGCCGAAGTAGAGGCCGACGCCGACGACGAGGCCGACGATCATGACGAGCGCGTAGTTGGCCGTCACGCCGGTCTGCGCGGCGCGCAGCAGCGGCGACATCAAGAGCTTGATGAAGCCCGCTATCCCGTTGACCGCGCCGTCCACGACGAGGCGGTCGGCGTTGCCTGTGAAGCGGCTCAGTTGCCGCGTCGTCCACGCCACGCCGTTGACCGCGCCGTCAATCCCCTTCGAGTCCACCGTGTTGACGGCGCGCGCCGCGTCCATCGTCCGGCGCGTGAAGAGTGCGCCGTAGAGTTCGTCAATCCAATACTTGTTGAAGCTCGCGCGATAGAACGAAGAGAGCCGCGCGGCCCAGAGGTCGGGCAACTCCGGCTTCCTGACGTAGAAGAGATAGCCCAGCCCCATGCCGAGGCCCGCGGCGAGGAGCGAGACGACGATGAAGAACCACTCGGCGGCGGCGTGGCTTCCGCCGAGCATGCCTTGAACTGCGTGCGCGAGGTTGAAGCCCGTGTCGCCGTAGGGCAGCGGCGGCTCGGCGCGTCCTTCTTCGCTCTCGGTCGGGAGCGGAGCCTCGCGGCTTCCTTCCTGCCGCACGGCCTCCCGGCCCGCGACGCTCCGGTTGCGTTCTTCGAGCGCGTTGACTTCCGCCGCCGTCTCCTTGCCGAACTGCTTCGTCGCCGGATTCCAGATCACGGGGTCGAGCCAGTTGACGATGTTGAGTCGGCCCCCGACGTGCTGGCCGCCCGCGAACGCAGGGCTGATGCCGACGAAGCCGCCGATGGTGGCGAGCACGGCAAGCACGGCGAGCGGAACCCACATCGAAGGCGGCGACTCGTGCGGGACGATGGAGCCGTGCGGGTGCGCGCCGTGGCCAGCGGGTTCGTGCGGGTCGTGGTGGTCGTGCACGTCTTGTCCGCGCGTGTCAATGGCCTCGGCCTCGCCGACCGCCTCTGCCTCAAGCACGTGTGCGACGCCGACGCGATCTTCCGGGCCGTGGTGCGGTCGGTCTGCGACCGAAGGGTCAATCGCGATGTGGACGGCCTTGCCCTCGTCGTAGGCGGCGGCGTGCGCCTCGTCCGCCTGTCCCCCGGCGCGGACTTCGAGGAAACGCTCGCGTCCCCAGAAGGTCAACGCCATCAGACGCGTCATGTAAAAGGCCGTGCAGGTGGCGGCGATGGTGGCGATGAGCCAGAGCAGCCAACCGCTGCGGAAATACTGTGTCGAGGCCGCGTTCCAGAGTATCTCGTCCTTCGACCAGAAACCGCTGAACGGGATGATGCCGCAGATGGCGAGCCAGCCCGCGACGAAAGTCCAGTGAGTCTTCGGCATGTACCTGCGAAGGCCACCCATCCGGCGCATGTCCTGCTCGTGGTGCATGCCGTGAATGACGGAGCCTGCGCCGAGGAACATCAAAGCCTTGAAGAAGGCGTGCGTCATCACGTGGAAGATGCCGATGACGAACGCGCCGACGCCGCAGGCGAGGAACATGAAGCCGAGCTGCGAGATGGTCGAGTAGGCCAAGACCTTCTTGATGTCGTTCTGCGTGATGCCGATGGTCGCGGCAAACAGAGCGGTCAACGCGCCGACGACGGCGACAACCAGCATCATCGCCTGCGAGTGCTGGAAGATGACGTTCGTGCGCGTCAACATGTAGAGGCCCGCTGTGACCATCGTCGCCGCGTGAATCAGCGCGGAGACGGGCGTCGGCCCGGCCATCGCGTCGGGCAGCCAGACGTAGAGAGGAATCTGCGCCGACTTGCCACACGCGCCGACGAAGAGGCCGAGCGCGAGCCAGGACATGATGCCCCACTGCCCTATGATTTCGATGGGGAACGTGCGCGCCTGTCCCATGACGGAGGTGTACTGCGTCGTACCGAAGGTGGCGATGATGCCGAAGACGGCGAGCGCGAAGCCGAAGTCGCCGATGCGGTTCGTGATGAAAGCCTTGCGCGAGGCGTCGCCCGCCTCCCGCCGGTCGAAGTAGTAGCCGATGAGCAGGTACGAGCAGAGTCCGACGCCCTCCCACCCGACGAACATCATCATGAAGTTCGACCCCATCACCAGAATGAGCATCGAGAACATGAACAGGCCGAGGTACGAGAAGAAGCGGTAGAACCCGCGGTCGCCGTGCATGTAGCCCGTGGCGAAGACGAAGATGCACAGCCCGACGCCCGTGACGACGAGCATGAAGATGGACGAGAGCGCGTCGAGCTGATAGCTCCACTCAACGTCGAGCACAGAGCCTTGCCCCTTCTTCAACGCCGCGCCCGGCGATCCGACCCCGGCTCGCTCCTTTAACCCTTCGGTGATCTCGACTGCGCCCCCCGGAATCCACGTGTAGCTGAACGCGCCGTCGTCGCTCGTCACATACGGCTTCGGCCAGACGTTCGCGCCGTAACTGACGACCGCCGCGACGCTGATAAGGAAGGCGAGCGCCACCGACCCGACCGCGATTGAGCCGACGAGCCGCTCCGAAAAGCGGAACTTGCGGCCCAGCAGCCCGTTGATCGCCGCGCCGACGAGGGGCAGGAGTGGGACGAGCCAGATGTATCGGTGCATAGAAGCCGTCAGCTTTCAGCCGTCAGCTTTCAGCTTCATCAGCGTCGCCGGTGTTTTGTTCCGGCTGACCGCTGATTGCTGAATGCTGACCGCTACCACTTCAACAGATCAATCTTGTCAACGAAGATCGTCCCGCGGTTGCGGTAGAGCGCGATGACGAGGCCGAGGCCAATGGCCGCCTCGGCGGCGGCGACGACGATGATGAAGACCGTGAAGACCTGGCCCGCGACGGCGTTCACGTTGCCAGCGTCTTGCAGGTAGCGCGAGAAGGCTATGAAGTTCAGGTTCGCGGCGTTCAGAATCAACTCGATTGACATGAAGATGACGATGATGTTGCGCCGCGTCAGCACGCCCGCCACGCCGATGACGAACAGAAGCGCGCCGATAATCAGGAACTTTGAAAGGTCTGGATGCTGTATGCCCTCGGAGAAGCG
>DATARW010000032.1:0-12382 GCA_036263975.1 Pyrinomonadaceae bacterium | reverse complement strand
TTGCTTGAAGCGTTCGAGACCGGCACGCGAGGCCAGCGCCGCCGAGACGACCGAGATGCTCGCGCCCGTGTCTATGATGAAGTTGGCCGGTTTGTCAATGCCGTCGAAATTGACCTCGCCGCTCCAGAAGCCGCTCGAAGTGGTGCGGATAGGCAACTCGATGACGTTCGGCGCGGCGGCAGCGGCGGCGCTCGCCGCGTCCCTTTCGCGCGCGCCCTCGCGCAAAAGCGTCAACGTCGTCGCGCCGTAGTCAACTGTGGCGAGGAACTTGCCGAGCACCGCGAGTCCGATGTAGCCGTCAACCGGCTCCTGCACGTTGAAGAACTCGCGGATGTAGACGGGCACGCGGTCTATCCTCGCCTCGCCGATGTGGAGCGATTGGAGGAAGCCGTAGACGATCTCGAAGCGGCCCGCGCCGCCCACCGCGCGCGCCTGCCCGCCGCGCGCCACAGACTTCAGCCCCAGCTTCTCCGCAGACTTCGTCGAGATGACGCACATCCCCGCGCCTGTGTCTATAACGAAGCGCAACTCCTCCTTCGAGCCGTTGACGCGCACGCGGATGACGGGGCGATTGTTCGCCAGCTCGAACGGAACCTCGACCCGGTCGGGGCCGCCGACGCTGAGGAGGTTGCTCTGCGTGCCGAGGTAGCGCAGGAAGTCTATCAGGCCGCGGATGCGCGCGCGCCGGTCTTCGTCGGTGCGGGGCGCGACGCGCAGGAACTGCTCGTAAGCGTTGGCGGCCTCGGCGTAGCGTTCGTAGCGCGCGGCCACCTGTCCGAGGTTGAAGACGTAGTCCGGCTCGTTCGGGTCAAGGTAGGCTGCGCGCCGCAGTCCGGCGAGGCTCGCCGCCAGACGGTTCTCGTAGAAGTCAACCATCGCGAGTCCGGCGACGGCCATCGCGTCGTCTTCACGGAAGCTCAGGGCCGTGCGGAACTCCTCGACCGAGAGGCGGAAGTCGCCTGAGTTCAGGAGCGCCGAGCCGAGCAGGGCGTGCGCGCGCGCAGAGGTCGGGTCGGAGGCGATGACGCGCGCCGCCTGATCGAAGGCATCCTGATTCTTACGCTGCTTGAGGAGCGCCAGTCCCAGCCCGAGTCGCGCCTGCTCGTCGCGCGCGTCCTTCACGACCAGCTCGCGGTAAAGCTTCTCGGCCTGCTCGAACTCCCCCTCCTTGAGCGCGCGCTCGGCGCGGTCTCGCTCCTTCCCCCCCGAAGCCGAAGCCGGATGCAGGCCCGCGACGCAAACCGCGGCGAGAAGTGCGGACGCAAAGACGACCGACAGGCATGACCTTTTTTTCATGTAGTCAACTCCACAAGGCGAGCGATGAACGGGTGCCGGTTTTGGGTTCTAGGTTCTGGGTTTTGGGTTTCAGGTTTTGGGTGCCGGACTGTTCACATCATCACCCAGCGTCCAAAACCCGGAACCCGGAACCCGGAACCTGCCTTCATCCAACGCCCCACGCTCATCATTTCAGAATTTCACCGGTTTTCATAGACCAGAGCACGAGGTCGAGTTCGTCGAAATCAATGTCCACTTCGCGGGCGAAGCCGCGCAGGATCTCTTCGGTCGCGAGGTAGCGCGCGCGCGTCGTGGGCGGCTGCGGCGAAGCGATGACGCCGACTTCGGCGAGGCAGCGCAGGATGTGCTTGTCGAGTATGGCGTAGCCGCGAAAGCCGACGTTGCGGAGGAAGTGGCTCGACTCTTTGTAGCCCAGACCCTTGATCCGCCGCTCGCGTGCCAGCCAGTCGCGCCGCTCCAGAGGGTCTGGAAATCCTTCGAGCCGCTCGCACAGACGCATCCCGCAATCGCCTTCCAGGAATTCACGGGTCACTACGACGTAGCCGGAGCGCGAGTTCGGATAGCGATGTTTCCTCTGGAGCGCCGCTGCCAGTTCATCCTGCGTGCCGCGCCCGAGCAGTTGACGGACGGCCTCGATTGAGCCGAGGCCCATGCGCGCCGACGCGCCCGCCGTGAAGATGCAGAAGACCAGCTCCTCCCAAAAGCGTTCGTCCGCGGCGCTTCGGCCCACCGCTTCAAACTCCGCGAGGCGCGACTCTATCTCGCGCCGCCGGGCGCGGTGCACGGCACGAATTTTTTCGATGGTGACGGGTTCTCGGTTTCGCCGCACGGCTTCGGACTCCATTTCAAACGCGAGGTCAACGCAACGGGTCGAAATTTTAGGAGCGCGGTTTCGGCCTTGTCAAAAGCAGGCTCTCAGTTTGAGCTTTCGGCTTACCGTCTGCGACCGCTTACCCGACCGGCGCGCGCCGGGCATCAAAGGCAGTCGCGGATATTGACGAACAGAGAACCGGCTCAGGCTTAAAGGTGAAAGACGAAAACTCAAAACTGCTCTTCAGGAATGGAGGTTGCATTGCGCGTTTACGACGCGACGGCTGTGCATGCATCGGCTACGATGCGTGTTCGCATCAGAGCGTTTGCCCCCTCTAACTTCTCCCCTCAAACAATTCGCGCGCGCCGCGTCGTGTTATGATGTCGCGTCGTTCATGCGTGATGATTCGGAAGGAGTGAGTCCAGTTGAAGAGTTATCGTTTCTTTCTCGCCCTCGTCATTCTCCTCGCGCCGCTCGCGCCCGCGCGCGCGCAGGTCGGACAGCAGCGCAGACCTTCGCCACCTGCGCCGACGACGGGCGGGCCGCAAACGCCTGCGAGCAACGCACCGGGAGATTTGGGCGCGGCGGCGCGCGAGGACGCGCTTCCGAAGGCGGAAGAGCAGGCCGCTTTATTAAATCACCAGGGCGTGCTGGTTGAGACGCTCGACGGGAGAGTCGTCCGCGAGATGGGGGCCGACCGGGCGTTCAACCCGGCGTCCGCCGTCAAGCTGGCGACGGCGCTCGTGGCGTTGCGAACGTTCGGGGCCAAGCACCGTTTTGCCACCACCATCTGGATCACGGGCGCGTTCGACAAGGCGACGGGCACGGTCAACGGCAACCTCATCGTTTCGGGCCGCGACCCCTCCTTCCACGACGAGCATGCCGTCTCGGTCGCGCGCGAGTTGAACCAGCTCGGCATCAAGACCGTCACGGGCGACCTCGTCGTCGCCCCGCGCTTCACGATGGACTTCAGCCCTTCGACGCAGCACTCCGGCGAGCGACTCTACGACACGCTCGACGCGGCCCGCCGGCCCGCCGCGGCCACGCGCGCGTGGTACGAATCGCGGATGGCGCTCCACGACGCGGACGCGCTGCGCACGACGCCGAGCGTCGCCGTCATGGGCGCGGTTTACGTGGACGCCGTGCCGAAGGAGGCGCGCGCCATCTCGACTTACTACTCGCCGGAGCTGGCGGATGTGCTCAAGGCTCTGCTCTGCTACTCGAACAACTTCATGGCCGAGCGGCTGGGCGACATGGTGGGCGGAGCGCCGGGCGTGTCGCGCTTCCTTTCGGAACAGCTCGGCTTCAAGCCCGAAGAGTTCCGCCTCTCCACGACGAACGGCCTCGGCACGAACCGCCTCACGCCGCGCCACATGATGAAAATCTACCGCGCGCTGCTCGACGTGCTGCACGAAGAGAAGATGACTGCCGCGAACATTCTGCCCGTCGCGGGCATTGACCCCGGCACCTTGCAGAAACGCTACGCCGCCAGCCCCGGGCGCGGCAGCATCATCGCCAAGACCGGCACGCTGCCGCGCACCGACGGCGGCGCGAGCGCGCTGGTCGGCCAGATGCTCACGCGGCAGGGCGAACCCCTTCTCTTCGTCATCCTCGACCAGCGCGGCAACGTCTCGCGCTTCCGTCACTGGCAGGACGCGCTCGTCGCCGAAATCCAGAGCGAGCGCGGCGGCCCTGCGCCCTTCGCCTACACGCCGCAGGCGCTCGCCATACGACTCTCCGTCACGGAGTTCGACAGCGCCCGCGCCTCCAACCTCGACGAGTACGAGCCTGCACCCTGAATGAGCAAAGGTGAAGGATGAAGTGAAGACGGTTTGTCTTCACTTCATCCTTCATCTCTCGTCCCATCAACTGCCGATCAAAGGCTCTCACCAAAACTCCACAGCCTGCCCAAAAGCTCAGGACACAGAGGGGCTGTCTAGGTAAAAGCTCTTCTCACTCTGTCACGTAAGGTGACGCTTCCATCCCGCGCTTTTCAACTCCCGCCCCGCAACAGCCCGCTTTCACGCGGAAACCCATTGTGGCATTGCCCTTGCCCATGTAGTCGTCGAGTCCGGGCGCGAAACGCGTTTCGCGGCGTCTGCGGCAGAGAAGTTTGAGGAGGCTGAGAATGGCCGTGCGAGTGAGAGCAACAAGGGCGAGCGTCGCTGCCAGGCGCAGCGAGGCGGGCTACACGATGATGCAGATCGTGGTCACGCTGGCCGTGATGGTCATCGTGATTGGTTTCGCGGCGGTACGCATAGACATGGCGCGCGACCAGATGAGTCTGGTCAACGCGGCGCGTCAGTTCGCAGTCACCACCGAGAAAGCGCGTCTGGACTCGATACGGCGTCACGGGAGCGTCGGGGGCGGAGACTCCACCGTCATCATCAACTCCGCAACGACCTATCAGGTCTTCATGGACTACAACTACGACGGCACGCCGGAGTGGCGCACCTTCACGCTGCCCAACGGCGTGCAGTTCTCCAGCGCACAGGTGACGCAGGCCGACGGCACGGTCGTCAACAGCAGCGCGCTTCCCCTCTCCATCTCCTTCGACTGGCACGGGCGCAGCGCGACCGCCGACCGCATCACTTTCACCAACACGCGCCAGAACACGAGCATCGTCGGCATCTCGAACTCCGGCGAGGTCTCGCTCGACCGCAACGCCGTCGCCCTGCTGGCAGGAACCTACGCGGCCCCGTCGGACGACACGGTTCCGCTCGACATCAATGGCGACCCTGTGCCGACCCCGACTCCCGACCCGACACCAACGCCGACGCCCACACCGACGCCGACGCCGACGCCCACACCAACACCGACGCCAACACCCACACCGACACCGACACCAACGCCGACTCCAACGCCGACTCCAACACCGACTCCAACACCCACACCGACGCCAACACCGACCCCCTCGCCGTCTCCTTCGCCGACGCCCGGTGGCGGTGGTGGTCAGACGCAGTGCTCGATGACGCTCAGCACGACCTCGCTGTCGCTGCACAACTTCGGCAGCAACACGCCCGTCAGCGGCACGGTGACGGTCAGCTTTGCGAACGGCGCGGGCGCAACCTTCTCGGCGGCACAAGTCGGCGGCTCAGACCTGACAATCGTAACAGCAGGCCACATCATCACCATCACGTCGCAGAGCGGCGGCAACCACCGCGGCACTTTCACGGTGCGTGTGACGCCGGCGAATTGCGGCGCGACACAGGACATCACCGTCAGCGTCGCCAAGTAAGTGGGAGAAGTTATGAAAGATTCGAGGACACACAACAACAGGCTCGCGCGCGGCGGTGTTCCGCGCCAGGAAGGGTTCACCATCCTTGAGACGGTCGTCGCGCTGCTCATCATGATGGTCGCTGGGTTCGGCGCGATCTCCCTCTTCGTCTTCTCGATGAGCTACAACTCCGGGGCGAGCGACCGCGCGCGCGGCCTCGCTCTGGCACAGCAGCGGATGGAGGTTCTGCGCGGCACGCCGTACTCCAACCTCTCCACTGTGGCCGCCGCTATGCCCACCTCGGAGAACGTCGGCAGCCCCAACACGCCCGACAACGACCAGCGCACCTTCAACGTCACCACCACGGTCGCCGACGACGCCAACGTCCAGAACTCCCACCAGAAGATCATCACCATCACCGCGACGCCCGCGAGCGCGGGGCGCTGGACGGGCGGCGGCGTGACGCTGCGCTGCTACCGCTCCGAGAACGTCACGGGAGCTAACTAAAGGCGGCCTCGCGCGCTGACGGAGTTCAAAGATTATGCAAAAGCGGAGAAACGAGTCGAAGGGGGCGGCGGGCTTTTCGCTCCTGGAGTTGATGGTGGCGCTCGGCGTCACGCTGGTCATCATGGTGGTTGCGGGCCGGATGCTGGCGATGACCATGAACGTCCGCACGCGCGAGAACCAGCGCACGGAGGCCATCGCCGACGCGCAGCGCGCCCTTCAGGCGATGACCCGCGACATCACTAACGCGGGCCTCGGCCTGAGCACCAACGGCATCACCTGCGACAACCCTGACGAGGACGTGTACGGCGAGCTTCGCATCCGCTCGAACCTCAACGCCTTCACCGAGACGACGCCCGACACGACCGACGCGGACGAGGACGTGGTCTACTCGCTCATCAACGACGCGACCGTCACCCCGCCGCAACGCCTGGTCACACGCCAGGACGTGAACACCGGGCAGATTTCGCAACTCGCCAACCGCATTGACGGCCTCCATTTCGATTTTCTGAACGCCGACGACACGGCTGCCACCTCGCCCGCCACGGCGGTCAAGGTGAAGATCACGGTCTGGGTCGCGCTGCCCGCGGTCGGCACGGCGGGCGCGACCGGCTACCAGCCGCCCACGCGAATGCAGCTCAGCTCTCAAGCCACGCTGCGCAACAGTATGCTGACGCAGTGACGAAGGCAGCGACTGTGCCCGGCGACCGAAGCTCTCGATTGATTTATAAGCTCTCGATTGATTTATAAGGTGAAGAGATGACGATGACCAAAGCTGAAAACCTCTCGGACGTGCGCGGGGGCGAGCGGGGCGCGGCGCTCATCACGGCGCTGCTCGTCTCGATGCTCATGCTGGCGGCGGGCGGGGCGCTGCTCCTGACGACCGGCATGACGGCCACGAACGCCGTGGACGCGACCGCCGAGGCGCAAGCCTACTACTGCGCGGAGGCGGGCATCCACTCGGCTCTGAGCGTGCTGCGCGGCAACGTCGCCCCACGTTCGGGGCTGGGCCTGCCCGTGGGGACGCTCATCGGGAACAACTTCCGCACAGCCAACCTGCTCTCGACGGCGAACCTGCCCACCGACCCCGCCGACAATCCCGACGGCAACGTGACCACGCGCGACGGCTATTCGCGTCTGTCGGGCTGGCTCAACTACTCTGTCGGCAGCGGCATCAGCTCGCGCGTCCCGCTCGACCCGGCCAACCCGAACAACGGCCTCTCCTACAGCGTCCGCATTGACGACCCCGCCGACTCGGATCACACGCAGATTGATACCAACGTCAACTACACGCCGCAGAACCTCCTCATCACCTCAATCGGCTACGGGCCGAAGGGCGCGGTCAAGCGGATGCAACTGCTCGTTGACCGCACCTACTTCGACTTCACGCCGCGCTCGACGCTGCTGATGCGCGGGGCCGACGATTGCTCGCCGATGGCGGGCTTCAGCATCGGCCAGAGCAACGCCAAGACTTACAGCGGCAACGACGCGGGCGTTCCCGCCCAGTCACCGCTGCCCGTCTTCGGCACGACCTGCGCGGGTAACGACACGCAGGCGACGAGCACGGTCAACAGCAGCAAGCCGAACACCGTCACCGCCAACCCGCAGGGCAAGGTCGCACAGATTACCAACAGCGACCTCTCGCCGTGGCTTCAGTCCGCCGACAGCGCGCGCGCGCTCCTGACCGACCTTCAGGCGAAGGCGCAAAGCATGGGACGCTACTACACGAGCGCGCCCGCCGACCTGGGCACCTCGGCCAGTCCGAAGTTCACCTTCATTGACGGCGACGCCAGCCTGAGCGACGGGGCCGGCCTGCTCGTCGTCACGGGCACGCTCACGATGGGCGGCAACGCCAGCTTCAGCGGCATCATCCTCGTCCTCGGCGACGGGGGCACGATGACGCGCAACGGCGGCGGCAACGGCGACATCCTGGGCGCAATCGTCGTCGCCAAATTCGCGCGCACCTGGCCCGCCTCCGAGAACGGGCAGCCGCACCCCTTCCTCGCGCCGACCTTCGACACCAGCGGCGGCGGCGCTTCGACCGTGCAGTACGACTCCACGGAGGTCAACCGGGCGATGAACGCGCTCGGCAGCCGACTCCTCGGCGTGAGAGAGTTTTAAGAGCTTGCGGGGCGAGTGTCCGGCCCCGGAGGGCGGCTGTTCGCGAGTGAACAGCCGCCCGCTCCTTTTGCATGAGCCTCGGCTTGACACGCCGGAGCGCGCGTCGCCACAATCGGCAGCGATGAATGCGGAATGCTGAATGTTGAATGAAAGGCGGCGGGCCTCTCTTCATTCAACACTCAGCATTCCGCATTCATCATTAAACTTTGATGCCTGACATCCTGCTGGTCGAAGACAAAGAGAGTTTGCGGCGCGTGCTGCGCCTGACGCTGGAGAGCGCGGGCTACACGGTCGCCGAAGCCGAGGACGCGCGCGCCGCCGCGCAACTCCTGGCGCGCGAGCCTTTCCGCCTCGTGCTCACAGACCTCCGGATGCCGCACGGCTCTGGCCTCGACGTGCTGCGCGCCTCGAAGGAGACGAACCCCGACGCGCCCGTCGTCCTGATGACCGCCTACGGCTCTGTGGACGAGGCCGTGCAGGCGATGAAGGACGGCGCGCACGACTTCCTGCAAAAGCCCGTTGACTCGAACCACCTGCTGCTTTTGATCGAGCGCGCCTTTGAACAGGTGCATCTGCGCACGGAGAACATACTTCTGCGCGAAGAGTGGTCGCGTCGCTACGGCTTCCCGCGCATCATCGGCGAGTCGGACTCGATCAAGCGCGCCGTCTCCGAGACGCAGCGCGTCGCCACGACCGACACGACCGTGCTGCTGCTGGGCGAGTCGGGCACGGGCAAGGAGTTGTTCGCGCGCGCCATCCATCACCTCTCGCCCCGCCGCGAGAAGCCCTTCGTCGCCATCAACTGCGCGGCCATCCCCGAAACGCTCATCGAGTCGGAGCTGTTCGGCCACGAGCGCGGCGCGTTCACCGGCGCGAACGAGCGGCGGCCCGGTAAGTTCGAGCTGGCTGCGGGCGGCACGATCTTCCTCGACGAGATCGGCGACCTGCCGCTCAGCGCGCAGGGCAAACTCCTGCGCGCCATCGAGGAGAAGACGGTTGACCGCGTCGGCGGTCGTGCGCCCGTCCCCGTTGACGTGCGCGTCGTCGCTGCGACGAACCGCGAGCTGCAAGCGGCGGCAGAGGCGGGCGAGTTCCGGCGCGACCTCTACTTCCGCCTCGCCGTCTTCCCCATCGAGATTCCGCCCCTTCGCGAGCGCGGCGACGACGTGACGCTGCTCGCGCGTCACTTCGCCGCGCAACTGGGCCGCGAGATGCGGAAGCGCGAAGCCACCTTGAGCGACGAAGCGACGGCGGCGCTGCGCGCGCACCGCTGGCCGGGCAACGTGCGCGAGCTTGAGAACGCCATCGAGCGCGCCTGCATCCTCGCCGACTCAACCGCGCTCACGCCCGCCGACCTCGGCCTCGCGCGCGAAGGCTTCGGCCAGAGAGTCGAAGAGGGTCGCGCAGACTTCGACACTTCCGGTACGCTCTCGGAAGCCGCGGAGCGCGCGGTGCGCGCCGTCGAGCGACGCAAGATAGCCGACGCCCTCCGCACACACGGCGGCAACAAGACGCGCGCCGCCGAAGAACTCGGCGTCAGCTACAAGACGCTTCTGAACAAAGTTAAGGAATACAACCTTTGAAGCGGCGCAGGGTGTTGGACTGATATTCCTTCGCGGGCTGCTCTACAGTTTGGACGCCGGATGAAAAGAGAAACAGAGGGCGAGCGCGGCGATGCCGACCTGATCGCCGGGCAAAGGGATGTGCCCGTCGGCACTGTGACGGGCGAGTTCCCATTCGAGAAGCAGGCGCAGCGACGCAAGGCGCAAAGCACCGGCAAGGGCGCTTTTCTGGTCGGCGCGGGGATTCTGCTGAGCCGTATCGTCGGCGTCGTCCGCCAGAGAGTCTTCGCCTACTTCCTCGGCAACTCCGGCGCGATGGATGCCTTTCAGGCGGCTTTCCGCATCCCGAACTTTTTGCAGAACGTCTTCGGCGAGGGCGCTCTCTCGGCCTCTTTCATCCCCGTCTACGCCAAGCTGCTGGTAGATGATGAGGAAGAAGCAGACCGCGTCGCGTGGTCGGTCTTCTCGATCTTGGCCCTCGTCGTTTCGGTGATCGTCCTGATAGGAGTCTTGGCGACGCCGATCCTCATCCCCTTCATCGCCCAAGGCTTCGAGGGCGAGAAGCGCGCCCTCACGACGCAACTCGTCCGCATTTTCTTCCCCGGCGCGGGGCTACTGGTGCTCTCGGCGTGGTGCCTCGGCGTGCTCAACAGCCACCGGAGGTTCTTTCTTTCCTACACCGCGCCGGTCATCTGGAACCTCACGCTCATCGCCGCGCTCGCATGGGCCGGATGGCCCGTCCGCCACGTCGCGCTCACAGACCTCGGCGTGTGGGGACATGTGGCTGCGTTCGCCGCGTGGGGATCAGTCGTCGGGAGCGCCTTGCAGTTCGGAGTGCAGTTGCCGACGGTGTTGATGCTGCTCCGCCGCGTGCGTCCGGCGCTCGGCGCGAGGAACGTGAACGTGCGGACGGTGCTTCGTAACTTCCTGCCGGTCTTCTTCAGTCGCGGCGTCGTGCAGATCAGCGCGTTCGTTGACGCTTGGCTGGCGAGTTGGCTCGGCACGGGGGCGGTCTCCGCACTCGGCTACGCGCAGAGCCTCTACACGCTGCCCGTCAGCCTCTTCGGCATCTCGGTCTCGGCGGCGGAGCTTCCCGAAATGTCGAGCGCCGTCGGCGAGCAGTCGGTGGTCGCCGAGAAACTACGCGCGCGACTCGACGCCGGTCTGCGACAGATCGCGCTCTTCATCGTGCCCTCCTCGATGGGCCTCTTCGCTCTGGGCGACGTGATGGCCGGCGCGCTTTATCAGAACGGAAAGTTCGGGCGCAGCGACACCGTCTACGTCTGGGCCATCCTCGCCGGCTCGGCGGTGGGCCTTCTGGCCTCGACTCTGGGCAGGCTCTACGCCTCGACCTACTACGCGCTCCACGACACGCGCACGCCGCTGCGCTTCGCAATCGTCCGCGTCTCCCTGACGACCGTGCTCGGCTACCTCTTCTCGCTGCCGCTGCCGCGCGCGCTCGGCATTCCACAGCACTGGGGCGCGGTCGGACTCACCGCCTCCGCGGGCTTGGCCGGGTGGGTCGAATTCGTCCTGCTCCGCCGCAGCCTCAACCGCCGCATCGGGTGGACGGGGCTGCCGCTGCCTTACGTCTCGAAACTCTGGCTGGCAGCCGCGCTGAGCGCCGCCGTAGCCTGGGGCCTCAAGCTCGCGCTCGGCCCCATCCATCCGATCCCTCTGGCCGCCCTCGTGCTCACGCCCTACGGCCTGCTCTTCTTCGCGCTCACCTCGGCGTTCGGGCTGCCGGAGTCGCGCGCAGTCGTCGGGCGGGTCTTGCGGATGCTGCGGCTGGGCAAGCCTTAAACTGTTCTCCGGCAGGGGACTTGAGATTTTGTCGTTGAGCGTCTGACCAATTTACCGTTTAATCTCTCGCGCCCAAGTTTCAGGAAAAAACTCGGCATTTCTTATCTCCTCTCATCGAGAGTCAGCAGGCATTTGAGTGGCGTCCGGGTTGAACAAAAAGAGTAATCTTTCGCGCGGGCGCTGGAAGATAGCAGGCTTTCTTCCTTTATTCTAACCAAACATAGAAAACGGGAGTGACCAAGATGCGCCGAGTCGTGACTAAATCCATCTTATCTTTGGCCGCCTTGCTGTTCATCGGCCTGAGCGCCGGCAGCGTCTACGCCGACGGCATCGTCTTCGCCGGCCCCGACCCTTGCTTCCCGGCGGGCGTCGGGCGCGGCTGCGGCCCCGACCGCGCTCCGCACGTACTGACGCTGCAAAACCACTCGACGGAGATCGGCTCGGTCGGGCGCTCGACCTCTTCGACGGGTGACGTGCGCACCGGCGACTGGCAGAGGGGCAGCAACACGCAGACCCTCTCGCTCTCGCAGATCGGCACGACCCACGCCAGCAATATCCAAATCTACTTCGACATCAACGAGCCGAACGGGAGGGGCGTCAACAACGTATCCCTCAACTCGCTGGTGCTGAACGCGTTCGATGCGGCTGGCAACAACATCTTCAGCGCCTCGCTCCTCGGCGGGCCGCTGGCGCTCCAGCAGCTCGGCAACGGGCAGGGCCATTCCGACTACGTCTTCACGCTGGACTCGGCGGCTGCGGCCCGGCTTCAGGCGGCCATCAACGCGCACCCCGACCTTCTGCTTGGGCTGAGCGCGAACATCTCCAGCGCGCAGGGCGGCCCCGAAAGCTTCTTCATCGGTACAGCGCCCGCGGCGGTGCCCGAACCGACGACGATGCTCCTGCTCGGCACAGGGCTGGCCGGCGTCGCGGCGAAGGTGCGCCGCCGCCGCAACCTGAAATCCTGACGCCACAAAGGATTTGAAGCTGCTGCGCCCATGCGCCCTTGCGGGTCGCCGGTAAGAGAGAAGCGGAAGGCCGGGGTGAGCAAGTTCATCTGAGTGCCCGGCC
>DATARW010000075.1:0-134728 GCA_036263975.1 Pyrinomonadaceae bacterium | reverse complement strand
GTCGCGGCTCTCGCCGGTCGGCTGCCCACCGACGAGAGCCGCGCAAGTGTTCCAGCGTGCGCCGCACCGAAGATGACGGCTACACCTCTTCGACGCTCAGCCGCTCGACGCCTAGCTTGTTCGCCAACCCTTCCGCGCCCCAGTTCATCACCACGTCGTGGTTCCATTTGAAGAGGGGCCGCGCGACGGGCGCGAGCAGGTTCATCCACGCCTTCGTCGTCGAAACGTTCCAATCGTAGCGTGCCGTCGTCAAGCCTTCGCTCTCGGTCAGGTGCCAGCGCCCCGTGCCGGTCAGCTCGCCGATGGCCTCGCCCTCGATGAGCGACATCGGCTCGACGCGCGTGAGCCTCATCTCGAAGGCGAGGCGGTAGGGCAACTTGCTCTTCCAGGTGTAGCGGTGGACGCTGCCGATTCCCTCGGCGTCGCCCGGCTCAGTCTGCTCGACGCGCTCGACGCCGCGCCACCACTCCGGCCAACGCTCCGAGTTGTAAATCAAATCCCAGACGGGCGCGAGCGGCGCGCGCAGCCGCCAAAGGGTTATGAAGCTGTAGTCTGCCATGACGTTTCAAAGGTTCGGGAAAGTCTGAAAGTCAACCGACGCGGGCGGCGTCTGTCATGCCGTACCGCGGCGACGGATCGTACATCTCTTCTACGTCGGCGGGCGCGCGGTCGGATTGGCGGGAACCGTAACCGCGTGCGGCGCGCGTTCAGTGCATCTGCTTGTAGAGGCGCTTGAGGCGTTCGAGCGTGTCGGCCTCGCGCGTGCTCTTGTCCGTGCGGATGCGCTTGAAGCGCGGGATGCGGAGGGCGTAGCCCGCGCGGTAGCGCGCGGTCTTCTGTATGTCCTGAAAGTCAACCTCGATGACCGTCTCCGGCTCGATCTCCACGTCGCGCCCGCGCGCGGTGATGATTTTGGATTCGAGCCGCGCCGTCAGCTCGCGCAGCGTCTCCTCTGAAAAGCCCGTGCCGACCTTGCCCACGGTCTTGAACTCCTCGCGGTCGCGGACGGCGACGATGAGACTTGAGAGCAGCCCGCGCCTGCGGCCCGAACCCCAGATGCCGCCGGTGACGACCACGTCGAGAGTCTCGAAGGCGGGCTTGATCTTCATCCAGTTCTCCGTGCGGCGGCCCGGCACGTATGGCGCGTCGGGGTCTTTGGCGACGAGTCCCTCGTGCCCTTCTTCGATGGCGCGGCGGAAGAATTTCGCCTGCTCCTCGATTGAGTCCGTGACGATTGATTCGGTCATTTTCACGCGGTCGGTTGGGCGGAAGAGTTTCACGAGGCGCGCGCGGCGCTCTCGTTGCGGCACAGCCATCAAGTCCTCGCCGTCGTCATAGACCAGCTCGAAGAGGTAGAGGACGAGGGGAATCGCGCGCGCCTTCTCTTCAATCTCGTGGACGCGGCCCAGGCGCATGAGAACGGACTGAAAGGACTGCTTCTCTTCCAGCTTCGGATCAAAAGCGACGGCCTCGCCTTCGAGTACCGCGTCACCACCCCGCCACGCTTTGGCGAGGGCGGCGGTCAGGTCGGGCATGGCGCGCGAGTCGTCGTTCAGGCGGCGCGAGTAGAAGCGTATCTCCGGCGTGCGCCCGCGCTTGAAGTGAATCTGCAAACGCGCGCCGTCGTACTTCACCTCGAAGATGATCTGCTTGCCCCGGAGCCGGTCGAAAATCTCTTCGGGACGGTCAACCTTCTGCGCGTTCATAAATTGATAAGGCCGGAAGAGGGTGAGGCCCGTGCGCTCAAGCGCCTTCGCGCCCTTCTTCGCCTGCACGGCGACGTGGCCGATGTCGTTCGTCATGGCGTAGAGGTGCTCGACGGCGGCGGCGTCAACGTCGAAGGCGGCGGCCAGCGCGCGCGCCGTTGTCCTCAGTCCCGCGCCGATTCTCATCTGGTTGAGCAGCATGCGCGTGAAATACTTCGCGCCGATGGCCTTCGTGTTTTTGAAGACGTGCTCGACTAAATTCTCCCTGTCGTCGTCGCGCTCGACGGCGCGGTTCATGAGCCGCCAGAGCTTGTCGACCGTGAGCGTGTCCGTGCCGCGGACGTGCGCGGCGACGACCGCGCTCATGTCGCCCGTGCGCTTCACCTCTTCGTCTATCTCGCCCGCTTCAAGGCTGAACATGCGCGCGAGCACCGCGCGAATCGTGCCCGGCCCCACGCCGAGCCGGTCGGAGAGCTGCGGGGCAACGACCTCGCTCAGAGTGAAATGGGCCGCGGCTTCGAGCGTGGGCCGGTCTGCCTTGCGGAACACGTCGGCGAGCAGACGCACGCGCGCCGGGTCGTTCTTCGCCTCGCTGATGCGCTCGTAGGTTCGTACCAGTTCAGAGAATTTCACAGTGGTGTGCCGCCCTACCTTGAGTTGCAGAGAGCGGGCTATAGCATGCAAGTTGCAAGCCGAGTTGTTCAGCGGAAACGCACGCGCGCAAGGGCGATGGCAAAGTCTAAAAAAGCACGGAGGTTAGACGAGTTGGCTGCGCAGATACGTGTCTGCACGCGCTGCCCTTTGCATGAGTCGCGTACACAGGCTGTACCGGGAGACGGCAAGTATACGGCGCGCGTGATGATTATCGGCGAGGCACCGGGCAAGGATGAAGACGAGACGGGCAAGCCGTTTGTCGGCTCCGCCGGGCGCTACCTCGACCACGTGCTCGAAGGCACGGGACTCGACCGCGGAGACTTCTTCATCACGAACACCGTGAAGTGCCGACCGCCGAAGAACCGCACGCCGAAGTCGAACGAGACGAAGACGTGCGAGTCAAATTACCTGTTCGAGCAGATGGAACTGATTGACCCGGAGCTAATCATGTTGCTCGGCGGAGTGGCGGCGAAGACGGTGCTCGGTGTGAAGAGCGTGGGCGAAGCGCGCGGGCGCGTCGTCGAGCACGAGGGGCGGCGCTTCATCGTCGGCTATCACCCGGCGGTGAGGTTCTACAGGGAAGACTTGGGCGAGAAGGTCAGGGAAGACTTCGCGCTGCTGAAGCGCGAGTTGAAGAGGCTTTGAGGGTTCGAGCGCGGTCATGGGGCTTGAGACCTATCAGAAGATGCGCGACTTCCGGCGGACGCCGGAGCCGCGGGGGCGTGTGTCGAAGGTGAACCGCCGCCGCTTCGTCGTGCAGGAGCACCATGCCTCGAAGCTGCATTTCGATTTTCGTCTGGAGATGGGCGGCGTCCTGAAGTCCTGGTCTGTGCCGCGCGGGCCTTCGCTCGACCCGGCGCAGAAGCGCCTGGCCGTCGAGACCGAGGATCACCCGGTCGAGTACCTGAAGTTCGAGGGACAGATACCCGAAGGCGAGTACGGCGCGGGCGAGCACATGCGTTGGGACGGCGGCACGTACCGCCTCGTCGGCGACGGCGACGCGCTCGAACAACTCGAAGGCGGGAAGCTGGAATTTGAACTCGACGGCGAACGCTTGCGCGGCGCGTTCACGCTCGTCCGTATGAAGGGGCGCGTGGGCGAGTGGCTGCTCATCAAGAAGCAGGATGAGTTCGCCGAAGCAGGCTGGGAGCTGCGCCTGCGAAAACCCGTGGACGGCAAAGACACGTTTGACGAAAAGGCAAAGGGGAAGGCAAAAGGCAAGAGGCAAAAGGCAAAAGAGGGAAACGAGAGGGCGGGGGGCGCGAAGCGTGCTCGCGGCGCGCAGGAAGCAGGGGGCGCGAAGGGAGCGCGCGGTTCGCGCGGCGCGGGCGTTGGCGGTGTGAGGAAGTTCGACACGGAGGAGGAGACGAAGGGCGAGCGCGTCGTGCCCTTCGCGCGCGCGCTGAAGTCGGGCGAGTTGAAGGGCGACGTGAACGTAAGAGTCGGCGGCGCGGTCGTGCCGCTGACGAACCTCGACCGCGTGTACTGGCCGGAGGAAGGCTACGCGAAGGGCGATCTCATCCGTTATTACGGCGAAATCTCGAAATTCATCCTGCCTTACCTCGAAGGCCGCCCGCTGATTATGAAGCGCTATCCCGCAGGCATAGGCGGGCAGTCGTTCCACCAGCACGACGTGGACGAAGCGCCCGACTTCGTTCGCACCGTCGCGCTCGAAGTCGAGGACGGCGGCGGCCACGAGGTTAATTACATCGTCGGCGGCGACAGGGCGACGCTCCTTTACATGGCGAACCTCGGAGCCATCGAGCGACACCCCTGGCACTCGCGCGTCGAGAATCTGGAACATCCCGACTGGTTCGTCTTCGACCTCGATCCGGGCGAGGGCGTCGAGTTCAAGACCATCTGCGAAGTCGCTCTGGCAACGCGCGAGGTGCTCACGCGTCTCGACCTCGAATCCTACGCCAAGACTTCCGGCTCGCGCGGGCTTCACGTCTACGTGCCCGTGAAGGCGCTTTACAGCTACGAGCAGATCGCGGAGCTGGCCGAGCGTGTGGCGACCGTCGTCGCGCGCGCGCACCCAGACGTTGCGACCGTGGAGCGGTCGAAGCGCAAGCGCGGGCGCGGGATGATCTACGTGGATCACATGCAGAACGCGCGTGGCAAGTCGGTCGTCGCGCCCTACTCGGTCAGGCCGAAGCCGGGCGCGACCGTCTCCGCGCCGCTCGAATGGTCGGAGGTCGAGCGCAAAAAGATTACGATCTCCGACTTCCACATCAGGAACATGCTCCGCCGCGTCGAGCGCGCGGGCGACCTGTTCAGGCCCGTGCTCAGGAAGAAGCAGACGCTCGGCGGGGCTTTCGAGAAGGCGCGGGAACTGCTCGAAGACGACAGCAGGGCGCGCGGCGCACGCGCATGAAGGTTTCGTCACGAAGGGTTTTGACCGGGAGCAGTCAGAGAAATCATCTGAACGAAGACAAGGAGGGGATTCATGGCGGAGAAGCACAAACACGACCGCGAGTTGATTGACACGGGCACGGACAAACGCTACGTGCGGCGCGACGATAAGGGGCGCTTCGACGAGAGCGACGACGTGGGCCGCTCGCTCTCGCAGGACGTGAAGAAGCACGCCAGGACGGTGGTCAAGTCCGGGCAGGGCGACCGCGGCGACCAGAAGAAGTAACCGATCAAGCAAGGAGGTGAAATCATGCCGAGAGGTGACAAGGACAAGTATACGGACAAAGAGAAGCGGCAGGCCGAGCACATCGAGGAAGGCTACGAGTCGCGTGGCACGTCGAAGAAAGAGGCCGAAAAGCGCGCGTGGGCGACCGTCAACGCCGTCCACCACGGCGGCGAGAAGCCGGGCGGCGGCGGCTACGGCAAGTCGGAGAACCACGAGCCGATGCGCAAGGGAGGCGAGAAGGGCGGTAGCCGCTGAGGCTTCCGCCCGAACCTGAAGGCGTGGCCCGGACGGAGACTTCAGGAGCCGTCCGGGCCGCATCGCTTTCACGTTTGAAGGCGCGCGAGGCTCGGACGTTTGTGAACGAGAATAAGGAGGATGAAGATGTCAACACGTTACGGCGACCGCGGCCCAGACCGCTACGAAGACGCCGAAGAGGAACGCTACGGCGGGCGCGACTACGAACGCCAGTCGGGCCGCGCCTCTGACTACGAGCGCAGCCGCCAGCGCTCCGACTACGGCCCGTCGGCGCGACCCGCGGGACGCGACTACGACTACAGCCGCGACTATGGCTACGAGCGCGACTCCGGCACGCGCGACTACGGCGAGCGCGACAGTCGCGGGGGAATCCTCAGCGGCTACGCGGGCGCTCCCCTGTCGCGACGCTCCGACTACGAGGATTACGGGCGCGAATACTCACGCGAGCCGCCGCGCGAATACTCACGCGAGTCCGCCCGCGAACACGGTCGCGATTACGGGCGCGAGCCGAGCCGCGAATACGGTCGTGAGCCTGCGCGCGATTACGGTCGTGAGTCTGCGCGCGATCAAGGGCACGAACGCGTCCGCGGGTTCGATACCGACTACGGGCGCACGACGAGCCGCTTCTACGGTCGCAGCGGTTACGAATACGGGCGCGACGACTACGACCGCCCAACGTGGGGCGGCGAGCGCGGCGACTACGGCAGGGGCGAATACTTGGGCCGACCGGGCGAGCGCGGGATGGCGCGAGGCCGAGGGGAGCGCGGCTGGTGGGATCGAGCCGCGGATGAAGTGCTCTCGTGGTTCGGCGACGCCGACGCCGAGCGCCGCCGACGCATTGACGACCTGCGCGAGGGGCGCGGTTACGGCGTGGGTAAGTTCCGCGGGCGCGGCCCGAAGAACTATCGCCGCTCCGACGAGCGCATACGCGAGGAGATCAACGACCAGATGACCGAGAACAACTGGCTCGACGCCTCGGACGTTGACGTGAGCGTCCAGAGCGGCGAGGTCATTCTGTCGGGCACGGTTGATAGCCGCTACGCCAAGCGGCTCGCCGAGGACATCGCCGATTCGGTCTCCGGTGTCGCTAACGTGCAGAACAACCTGCGCGTGCGGGGCTACGAGGCGGAGGCGCAGTCCGCGAGGCTGGCCGCGCCTTCGACCGGCGCGACCGGCGCGACCGACACGACCCTCACGTCCGACATTCTCGACACGCCCGACACGCCTGATGTGGACGTGCCCGGCAGGGCGTCGAAGGCCGCGGGCAGAGGCTAAGCCGACGCGGTGTTCGTTGAAGAAAAAGAGCGTTGAGAGATGAGTTGAAAGCAGAGGGCTTAGCTCATCTCTCGACACTCATACAAGGGGGAACATGCCGGACTTAAACATACGCATCCAGGCTGGCTCGGACGTGACGAAGACCCAGCAAATCTTCAACCAGATCGCGAGCGCCATCCTCGCAGGGAAGTTCGGCCACGGCGACTTGCTCACGTCGGAGCGTGCGCTCGCCGAACAACTCGGCGTCAGCCGCAACATCGTGCGCAACGCCTTCCGCCGCCTCGAAGAGCATGGACTCGTCGAGACCGTGAGCACGTCGGGGCGGCGCGTGCGCGCGTCGAAGAAGCGGAGGGCGACGGGTGCGGCAGGCGTCGCGCGCGGCGACAGGCTGGCGATGCAAAGCAACAGCAAAAGTAAAAAGGCAAAAGGCAAAAGGCAAAAGTGAGGATGCGCGCTCGCGCGCGGAACTGTCTTTCACTTTTACCATTTGCCTTTTTACTTTTGCCTTTCGATGACCTCCACGTCTTCGTCCGTCGCGACGACGGCGAGGTCGGCCATCCCGACGAACAGGCCGCACTCGACGACGCCCGTCAGCGTTTTCAACTCGCGCTCCGTCCTTTCGGGGTCACGAATCTCGACGCAGCGGCAGTCGAGTATGTAGTTGCCGTTGTCCGTGACGTAAACGTCGTCGCCCTCGGCGCGGCGCAAAACCGGCTCCACCTCAGTCACCGAGGCGACGCGCCCCGCCGTCACCTCCCAGGCGAACGGCACGACCTCAACCGGGAGGGGAAAATGTCCGAGCACTTCGACCTTCTTGCCCGCGTCGGCGACGACGATGAAGCGGCGCGCGGCAGCCGCCACCAGCTTTTCGCGCAGGAGCGCGCCGCCGCCTCCCTTGATGAGGGCGAGGCCGGGGCCGATCTCGTCCGCACCGTCAATGGCGAGGTCGAGCCGTTGGACTTCGGCGAAGGTGACGAGCGGGATTCCAAGTTGGCGCGCCTGCTCCTCGGTGCGGCGCGAGGTCGGCACGCCGCGCACTTGCAAGCCCTCACGCACACGCTCGCCCAGGCGCTCGACCATCCAGAAGGCGGTCGAGCCGGTGCCCAGGCCAACACACATCCCGTCCTCTATGTATTCGACCGCCTTGAAACCTGCCCGCTGCTTTGCGTTCAAAGTCTTCATCCTCCCGCGCGATTTCGCGCTATTATGTTGACCTTCCCCGTTCCCCGCAACAGTTTTGTCGGCCCTCGGTCGCGGAAGCCGAAGAGTGACCGAAAGCCTGCGTGTCCGGCGCGTCTCTTTGCCGCCGGGATGCCGGAAGTCTCCGCCATCGGTATGTCGGAAGAAATTTTTTATCGAGAATGCCTCGCGAAGAAAAGTTCTCCCCCTTCGAGTACGGCAACGCGTGCCGTGAAAGTCAGGTTAAGATGATTCGGGAGCTGAAGGAGGAAGGATGAATCTCGACGAAGAGCGGGAAAGCGAAAACGTAGAAGACCGCCGGGGCATAGGGGGCGGCGGCATCGCCATCGGCGGAGGCGCTGTGACGTTGCTGATTGCCGTCATCGCATTCATCTTCGGGATCAACCCGCAGCAGTTGTTGAACGGCGGCGGGAGTCCCGACAACCCGCCCCCGGCGACGCAGGCCGGGCGCGCGCCCGGACAGCAGCAGGAAGACGACATGACGCGCTTCGTCAGGCGCGTGCTCGCCAGCACGGAGGATGTCTGGGGCGACCTATTCAAACAGTCGGGACGCTCCTATCGCCCGCCGACGCTCGTGCTCTTCAGCGACCAGACGCGCACCGCCTGCGGGGCGGGGAGCGCCGCGGTCGGGCCTTTCTACTGCCCCGGCGACGAGCGCGTCTACATAGACCTTTCCTTCTACGACGAGCTTCAGCGCCGCTTCCACGCGCCGGGAGATTTCGCGCAGGCGTATGTTATCGCGCACGAGATCGGCCATCACGTGCAGAAACTCGTCGGCACGTCCGACAAAGTGACGGCGCTCGAACAGCGTGCGGGCGAGGCTCAGGCCAACCAGCTCTCCGTCCGTCTGGAGCTTCAGGCCGATTGCTACGCGGGCGTCTGGGGCTTCTACGCGCAGCGTCGCGGCCAGTTGGAAGCCGGCGACGCGGAGGAGGCGCTGCGCGCGGCCTCGGCCATCGGCGACGACCGCCTACAGATGCAGTCGCAGGGCTACGTCGTCCCCGACTCGTTCACCCACGGCACTTCGGCGCAACGCACGCGCTGGTTCCGGCAGGGCTTCGACAGCGGCGACATGCGGCGTTGCGACACCTTCAACGCGCAGGGCCTTTGAAAAGACATGACGAGTTCTGAAGAAATGACGAGTGACGAAGCGGAAAGCGTCGGCTCATTTCACGCTCATCGCAACGCCGTTCGTCGTTCGTCATTCATCATTTGAAGAAGAGCGAGATGCTCATCGCCAAGCCGATGGCGATGACGGCGAGGCGGACGAAGCGTCTGCCCAGTTTGTAGGCGAGCCGCGCGCCGGAGTAGCCGCCCGCGATGGCCGCGAACGTCATCAAGAGCACGTCCGACCAGTAAACCGCGCCCGACGCGATGAAGTAAAGGGCGGCAACGCCGTTGATGCAGAGGGCGAGCAGGTTCTTGAGCGCGTTCATGCGATGGATGTCGGCGAAGCCGAGCAGACCGAGCGCGGCCAGCATCAGGATGCCGATGCCTGCGCCGAAGTAGCCGCCGTAAACGCCCACGAAGAACTGAAAGACAATCGCGCCCGCCCACCATGCGCGCGGGTTCGTTTCGCCGCCGACCCCGCGGCGTCGCTCGTCCAAACCCGCGCCGCTTGTTTCGTCAACACTCGCATCGCTTGTTTCGTCAGCGCCCGCTGTTTCGTCAGCGCCCGCATCGAGCGCCGACCGGAGCTTGCGAGACAGAGGCTCCTGCGCGGCGAGGAGCAGCGTGGCGAAGAGGATGAGGAAGGGTACGAGGCGCGCGAACGTTACGGAGGGCGTTCGCAGCAGGAGGACTGCGCCGAGCGCCCCGCCCACAAGCGAAGGCACGCCGAAGAGCAGGAACAGGCGCGCGCCGCCCTTCTGCTCGCGGCGGAAGCCGTATGCGCCCGCGAGCGACGCGGGCCAGAGCGCAACGGTGCTCGTCGCGTTGGCGAGCACAGGATCGCGCCCCGTCCAGAGGAGCGCGGGGAAAGAGACCAGCGTGCCCCCGCCCGCAATCGAGTTGATGAGTCCCGCCGCGAACGCCGCCGCGGCGACGACTATCTCCTTCCACAAGTCCACGCGCCGAGACTAGCACACCGCGCGGCCCGCCAACACGACTCAGCGCACGCCGACGCAGAGAGACGGGCGACGAGTTGAAAGCCTCTGCCTTCAGCTCATCGCCGCGTCCGTTGCGGGCATCGCCGCGCCCGCGGGCTGCGGGCTTTCGAGTTTAAGAGAGTCTGCCGGTCGCGGCGAGGAGTTCGGCGTTGAGGATGGCCGCGCCCGCCGCACCGCGCACAGTGTTGTGGCTGAGCGCGATGAAGCGATAGTCGAGCACGTTGTCGCGGCGTATGCGCCCGACCGTGACGCTCATACCATTGCCCGCGTCGCGGTCGAGACGGGGCTGCGGGCGGTCTTGCTCGTCGCGCACGACGATGGGGCTAGGCGGGGCGGTGTGCAGCTTCAGTTCCTGCGGCAGAGAGGTGAAGGAGGCGAACGCCTCGCGGACTTCCTCCGGCTCGGCGGCGCGGGCGAGCTTGACGCGCACGGCGGCCATGTGGCCGTCGCTGACGTTGACGCGGTGCACTTGCGCGCTCACCTTGAAGGGCGCAGGCTCGACGCGCCCCGCGTCGAAGCGACCGAGAATCTTCAAAGTCTCGCTCTCGATCTTCTCCTCCTCGCCGCCGATGAAGGGCAGCACGTTGTCCGTGATGTCGAGCGAGGCGACGCCCGGATAGCCCGCGCCGGAGAGCGCCTGCAAGGTCGTCGCCACGACCGCCTCGACCTGAAAGCGCGCGTGCAAAGGCGCAAGCGCGAGCGCCAGCATGATGGTCGAGCAGTTCGGGTTCGTCACGATATGGCCGCGCCCGAAGCCGCGCGAAGGCTTCTGAGAGTCGAGCAGGGCGAGGTGTTCGTGATTGACTTCCGGGATGAGGAGCGGCACGTCCGCGTCCATCCTGAGCGCCGAAGAGTTGCTGATGACGGCGTAGCCTGCGCGCGCGAACGCTTCTTCGGTCGCGCGCGCGATCTCTCCCGGCAGGCTCGAAAAAACTATCTCGCAATCCAAAGGCGGCGCGGGCCGCTCGACGGGCAGACGTTTGACCGACTCCGGCATCCCGCCCGGCAGACGCCACACGCAAGCCTCTCCGTAAGCCTTGCCCTGCGACCTGTCCGACGCCGCCAGCGCCGTCACCTCGAACTGCGGGTGGTTCTCAAGCAACTGAATGAAACGCTGCCCGACCGTTCCCGTCGCGCCCAGAATCCCGACCCTGTATTTTCCGCTCATGCCTTTATCGTAAATCGTAAATCGTGAATCGTAAATCGTAAGCGGCGGGCTTTAACCGCTCACGATTTACGATTCACGATTTACGGCTATTAACGCTTCTCTCATCCGCCGCACGCCTTCGCTAATCACAGGCAGGTCGGCGCAGAAGGAGACGCGGAGGAAGCCTTCGCCTTCCGAGCCGAAGGCCGCGCCGGGGATGGTGACGACGCCGTGCTCAAGCAGACGTTCGGCGACCGTCAAAGAGTCGCCGTAGGCGCTCACGTCAACCATCGTGTAGAAAGCGCCGTCGGGCCGGACGGCGCGCAAAGAGAGTTCGCTTGAGATAAGGTTGAGCAGGTGTTCGCGGCGCTCGCGGAAAATCCGCCGGTGACGCTCGCGCGCCTGCGCGGCCTCTTCCGTCCACGCGGCGAGCGCGGCCTTCTGCGAGACGGTCGAGGCGCAGGTCGTCGTGTAGCCGTGAAGGACAAGCGCGGCGCGGACGGCATCCGCGTCGCCGCCGAGCCAGCCCAGACGCCAGCCCGTCATGCTCATGGATTTCGACAGGCCGCCGATGACCAGCGTGCGCTCCGCGCGGGACTCGGAGACGGACGCCGGGCGCTCGTCCGTGAAATAGAGTTCGCGGTAAATCTCGTCGCTCAAGACATAGATGCCCGTGCCTTCGAGCGCACGGGCCATGCCCGCGAGTTCGTCGCGCGTGAGCACGCGACCCGTCGGGTTCGAGGGGCTGATGCAGACCACGACCTTCGTGCGCGGCGTGAGCGCACGGCGAAACTCTCCGGCATCGAACGCGAACCCGCGCGCGGCGGGCATGCGGTAAAACTTCGGCACGCCGCCCGCCATGCGGACGATTGAGGGGTAGGCGACGAAGCCGGGATTTGGAATCAGAACCTCGTCGCCCTCATCAACGAGCGTCATCAAGGCGAGGTAGAGAGCCTCCTGCGACCCTGCCGTGATGACGACCCCGTCGGGCGAGAGCCGGAGGTGCGGATAGTCCGCGGCGACGTGCTCGCGCAAGGCGGGCAGGCCCGCGTGCGTCGTGTAGCCGTTCTGCTCTTCCATGACGACGCGCGCGGCCTCGCGCCGAATGACATCGGGCGTCGGCAGGTCAGGCTCGCCTAATCCGAGGTTGATGCTGCCCGGAAGCGCGCGGTCGAAGACCTGCCGGATGATGCTCTTCTGTATGCCGCGCAGGCGTCGGGCCGGCTCGAACTCGCTCAACGCAGGTAGTCCTCCAGCTTCACGGCACGCTCCGTCTTCTCATCGCGATACTTGACGATGACGGGCGCGTAGAGCGACAGACCCCACTCGCGGCCACGTTCCGTCGTCACCGCGCGCGAGCCGGGCACGACGACCGCGCCCGCCGGAATCTCCAGCGGCGCACTTTCCGTCTTCCGGTAGACCTCGCCGCGCACCAAATCATAGACGGGCGTCGCGCCGGTCAGGATCGTCCCCGGCGCGAGCACCGCGCCCGCGCGCACGACCGTGCCTTCGTAAACTCCGCAGTTGCCGCCGACCAGCACGTCGTCTTCAATGATAACCGGCACGGCCCCGACGGGTTCGAGCACGCCGCCCACTTGCGCCGCCGCCGACAGATGCACGCGCTTGCCCACTTGCGCGCACGAGCCGACGAGCGCGTGGCTGTCAATCATCGTCCCCTCGCCGACGTGTGCGCCCGCGTTGACGTACATCGGCGGCATGCAGACCACACCGGGCGCGAGGTATGCGCCGTCGCGCACGCTTGAGCCGCCGGGCACGATGCGGACGCCCTCCATGATCGTCGTCGCGCGCACGGGGTAAGTGTCCTTGTCGAAGAAGCGTAGGGAGGCGTGGGCAGACATCTCCGTGAGCGCGCCCATGCGGAAGCCTGCGAGGATGCCGCGCTTGACCCAGGAGTTGACGCGCCACACGCCCTCGTCGTCTCGCTCGGCGGCGCGCACCTCGCCGCGGTTGAGCGCAGCCTTGAAGGCGTCGAAGACCTCGCGGTCGGTGGAGTTGAACTCGCCGCCCTTCGCGTAAAGCTCCTCGACCTGCTCACGCAGCGACATGCGCAATCTCCTTTAGCTCACGCAGCGACATGCGTCGTCTCCTTCAAAAGCCCAAGCTCCGTGAGCACGGCGCGCACGCGCTCGCGCGTCCCCGCCTGCACGGGCACGAGCGGCAGACGGAAGTTCTCTTCGACGAGGCCCATCAAGGCAAGCGCCGCCTTCACCGGGCCGGGGCTTGACTCGACGAAGTTCACATCCATCAAAGGCAGCAGGCGAAAGTGGAGCGCGCGCGCCTCGTCCCAAAGCCCTTCGAGCGCCGCGTCAACCATCCGCGACATCAAGTCCGGCGCTTCGTTCGACGCGACCGAGATGAGGCCGTCCGCGCCGAGCGCGATCATGGCGAACGTCAACGCGTCGTCGCCGGAGAGGACGCGGAAGCCTTCGGGACGCACGCGCAGGATTTCCATAATCTGCGCGAGATTGCCGGAAGCCTCCTTGACAGCGACGATGTTCTCGAAGTCGCGCGCGAGCCGGAGCGTCGTCCCGGCGGCGATGTTTGAAGAGGTGCGGCCCGGCACGTTGTAGAGCACGACGGGCGTGTCAGGCATGGCCTCGGCGACCGCGCGGAAGTGCTGGTAGAGTCCTGCTTGCGTCGGCTTGTTGTAGTAGGGCGCGACGACGAGCACGGCGTCCGCGCCCGCGTCGCGCGCCGCACGCGAATGGCTGACGGCGTGTGCGGTCGAGTTGCTGCCAGTGCCCGCGATGACGCGCGCGCCGCGCGTGCGCGCCACCTCGACGGTCGCGCCGATGACCTGCCGGTTTTCTTCGTCCGACATCGTCACGCTCTCGCCCGTCGTCCCGCACGGCACGAGCAGGCGCACGCCGCCCTCGATCTGCCGCTCGACCAGCGCACGCATGCGCCCGATGTCCACGCCTCCGTCCGACCCGAACGGCGTCACCAGCGCCGTCGCGCAGCCACGCATCCATTCAACGTTCATCTTGCACCTCCGGTGCGTGAAGCGTGAACCGTAGACCGCGACAAGAGAAAAACCGGCTTCTTCTTATCACGGTTTACGGTTCACGCTTCACGGCTTTTAGAATCTCGTCAAGCGTCTCGGAAAACTCGTACACGCCCTGCCGCCCTTGAATCCAGCGCGCGGCGACGAGCGCGCCCGCGGCGAAGCCCTCGCGCGAGCGGGCCGCGTGCGTGAGCGTGATGGTATCGGCGGCGGAGTCGAAGCCGACGCGGTGTGTGCCGGGGATGTGGCCGGCGCGCGTCGAGGCGACTGAGAGGTCGCCATCGTAGTGCGCGGCGAGGATGTCGCGCAGCCGGAGGGCCGTTCCTGAAGGCGCGTCGCGCTTGCGCGAGTGGTGCGCCTCCTCGACGAACGGCGCGTAATCGCCGCCGCGGAAGAGTTCCGCCGCGCGGGCGACGACCCTGTAAAAGAGGTTGACGCCGACCGAGAAGTTCGCACCGTAGATGAGCGCGCCATTCGCGCGCTCGACGTTGCGCCGCACCTCTTCGAGTTGCGCGAGCCAGCCCGTCGTGCCTTCGACGAGCGGGACGCGCGCGAGCGCGCAAGCTTCGGCGTGGCGCGGGACGGCCTCGGCCACGGTGAAGTCAATCGCGGCGTCGTGGCCGCCTAAGATTTCGGCCAGTTCTTCGACGTGGAACTCCGACTCGCGCCGGGTCAGCACGGTCGCGACATCGTGCCCGCCATCGCGCGCGAGCTGTTCGACGAGCCGCCCCATCGCGCCGTGACCGATCAAAGCCAGCTTCATGCGCCTGTCCTTTCAGTCTGTCGCCCGGCGAGCAGCGTCCGCGCGAGTCGCGCGTAGAGGGCGACGGCCTCTTCAAGCTCGCGCTTCGAGACGCGCTCGCCGTCTGTGTGCGCGTCGAGGATGGAGCCGGGGCCGATGAGCAGCGGCACGCCCCAGTTCGACAGGTACGGGATGTCGGTCGTGAAGCGGACGACCTCGCGCTCGAAGCCCTCGACCGAGTGTATCCGCACCGGCTCCGCGACGGAAAGATATTCTATACGCGCGCGCTTCGCCACCGCCGCTTCCAAAATTTTTTTGATGGCGGCGGACGGAGTGACGAGGCGAATTTGCAGCTCGGCCTGCGCTTCGGCGGGGATGACGTTCGGTCGCGTGCCGCCGTTGAGGCTGCCGACGTTGCAGGTCGTCTCGCCGAAGAACTCGTCGTGCGGCCACGCGGCGGCGCGCACGTCCGCGAGCACGTCGAGCATCTTCTCAATCGCCGAGTCGCCGCGTTCCGGGTAGGCGGAGTGCGCCGCGCGCCCCTCGGTCGAGAGGCGCAGACGGAGCGAGCCTTTCGAGCCGGCGGCGAGGCGGTTGCCGGTCGGCTCGCCGTTAACGAGGTACACGCACTCGCGCGCGAGCGCATGCTCGTTGGCCGCACGCGCGCCGAGACTGCCCAGCTCTTCGTCAACCGTGAAAAGCAGGCCGATCTCGTCGAAGCCTTCGGCGCGCAGGCGCTCGGCGGCGAAGACCTGCGCGGCGATGATGCCCTTCGCGTCGCACGAGCCGCGCCCGCGGATGTGCATCTCGTCGTCCGCGGACGGGATGAAGGGCGGCACGGTGTCCATGTGCGTCGAGAGCACGACGCGCGGCCTTGCGCCGGTCGTCGCAATGACGTTCGCGCGACCCGCCTCGACCTCCTGCGCCTCGACGCGGTAGCCCAAGTCTTCCAGATGCGACGCGAGGAAGCGCCCGACCTCTTGCTCCTCGCCGGAGACGGAGGGGATGTCAATCAGCCGCCTTGTCAGCTCGAAAAGGTTCATCTCCGTCAGGTGATGAGTGATAAGACGAAGGCCGGCGGCTCTGTCTTATCACTCATCACTACTTTTCAGTGTCCGCCGATGTGTGCGAGCAGTTCCGCGGTGGCGCACTCGAAGAAGGCTTCGTGGAGGCGTCGCACGGCCTCGGCGATGTGGCGCTGCTCGATGACGAAGGTCAGGTTGACGGAGGACGCGCCCTGCGAGATGAGGAGCACGTTGATGTCCCTGATCGTCGAGAAGACGCGTCCGGCGATGCCGGGCGTATTGCTCAGTCCCTCACCGACGATGCAGACGATGGCGCGCTCGGATTCGACCCTGACGGCGGCGATGGGCTTCAGGTCTTCAACAATCGCATCGAGCGCGCTCGTGTCTTCGAGCGAGAGCGAGACGCTGACCTCCGAGGTCGTCACGATGTCAACTGCCGTGCGGTGGTGCTCGAAGACCCCGAAGATGGCGCGCAGGAAGCCGTACTCGCCGAGCATGCGCGCCGAGGTGACGTGGACGATGGAGACGCCCGTCTTGTGCGCGATGGCCTTGACGGTGCGCGGCGTCATCTCGGCGTCGAAATAGACCACGGTGTCGGGCGCGGCGGGCGCGCGCGAGTTGCAGATGCGGACGGGAATGTTGCGGACGACCGCGGGCAGGATGGTCTTCGGGTGGAGAACCTTCGCGCCGAAGTAGGCCAGCTCCGCCGCCTCCGCGTAGGAGAGGCGCGGGATGGTGCGCGCTTCGGGGACGACGCGCGGGTCTGCGGTGAGCACGCCGGACACGTCCGTCCAGATTTGAATCTCGCGCGCGTGCAAGGCCGCGCCCACGAGTCCCGCCGTGAAGTCCGAGCCGCCGCGCCCCAGCGTCGTCGTCTCGCCCGTCGCGGCGGACGAGGCGATGAAGCCGCCCATGACGGGAACCTCGCCGGCTTCGATTAAAGGCCCCAGCACCTCGCGCGTGTGCCGCTCGGTTTCCTCCCGCAGAGGCGTGGCGCGACAGTGCTCGTCGTCCGTGATGATGCAGCGGCGCGCGTCCGCCTGGCGTGCCTTGAGGCCGCGCGCGCGCAAGACCGCGGCGAGGAGTTGCGACGAAAGCTGCTCGCCGTAGGAGACGACCGAATCTCGAAGGAGGGGCAGCGGGCGTGCTTGCTCCGACGCCTCGCGCAACGCGCCGTCGAGTTCACGTCGCGCGGCCTCGACCGTCGCCTCGAACTCGTCGGCGGACTCCGGCGTGAGCAGTCCGCGGGCGACGGCGAAGTGACGCTCGAAGTGTGCTTCGAGTGAGCGGAGCGCGACCTTGTGCTCCCCGCGCGTCGCGGTCTCGAAGGCTTCGAGCAGCGCGTCGGTGACGCGGCTCATCGCGGAGACGACGATCACGGGGCGTTCGGGGACGTGGCGGCTGACGAGGTCGGCGACGCGCCCGAAGGCGAGCGCGTCCTCGACGGACGTGCCGCCGAACTTCATCACGGTCGGTTGTGGTGTCGTCTTCAAAGCAGGCCCGGTGCGGCGCGGGCGCGAAGAAACCGCCGCCCCGTGCCGCCCATCCACAAGAATAAAATCAAAATCAGGGGTTGCCGGAGAGAATACACGACCAGGGGCGAAAGATGAAAGCCGCGAGACAAAACGATTGCGCCGAGCCGCCCGCACCGTCCGCCGTGCGGCCCCGTTTCGGGTTGACAGGCTGGGCGAAGAGTCGGATAAAGGCGGAAAGCTTTCATCAAGACAGAGGGGTCGCGACGGAGGGGAGTATGGCGCGAGAGGTCGAGCAGGCGAGCTGGGGTTCGTTCTTCAAAGATTTCGGCGAGCGGAACCGCGCGCGCCGGACGCGGCTCGGCGTCGTCAGGATGGAGGACGGCGTCGAGGAGGACTTCTGGATCGAGGACGGCCTGCCGCTCACGGGGCTGGACTTCGACCCGGATGGCGAAGATGCGCCGAGCGTCCAGATCATGCTCGGCGGCGAGAGCGCCGGAGCGCGCAACCTGACGCACACGGTCTGCTGCGTCAATCGTCTCAGTCACGAGCCGGGCGGCGGCCTTGAATTCGAGTCGGACGACGGCTCGAAGACGGTTTTGCGCTTCGAGGCGTGAAACGAAAGGATGAAGGCGGAAGGATGAAGGCGGAAGTGAAAGGCAGCTTGCCTCCGCTTCATCCTTCCGCCTTCATCCTTGCTTTTACAGCCGCACGTACTCGAACTCGAACGGCTTGCCCTTGATGCCTGTGGCGGGCGGGGCAATCCAGTTGGCGATCTTGCCCGGCTCGGTGACGGGGTGCATGAGGCTCCGGACGTATGTGCGGTCTTCCGCGGTGGGCAGCCATTCGTCGCGGCGGCGCTCGAACTCTGCTTCGGCGATGAGGTCGCCTTCGCGGTCGAAGCAGTAGCCGGCGTACTCGCCGACGTGCCGGTGGAAGCGAGTGCTCGGCAGTCTGAGCTGGTGCTCAACGCCCTCTCCGGCGATGTACTTGTTCCATCGCTCAAGCGCCCGCTCGCAGTCGCGCACGTACTCGCCGCGCAGCACCTCGTTCAAGGCATTCCGCATCGGCACCACGCGCTCGACCAGCCGCCCGTCTTCGACCACGGGCAGCGTGAACACGTCCTCTTTGATCCCGTGCTCGTCATACTTCTTCCGCTCCTGATAGCGACCTTTGAGTCCCGCGGCGAAGAAGTCGGCGGCGTTCGAGCTGATCTCGCCGCCGAAGAGGTCGAGCGAGTAGCTGAACCAGTAGTTGATGTAGCGCTGGATGATGTCGAAGGGGATTCCCCCGACGGCGCGCACATCCTCGTTCGGGTTCTGCTTCATCAACTGCGCGGTGCGGCGGACGACTCTCCCGACGCCGGTCTCTCCGACGAAGAGGTGGTGCGCTTCCTCCGTGAGCATGAACTGGCAGGTGCGCGCCAGCGGCTCGAACCCCGACTCGGCGAGGGCCGAAAGTTGATACTTGCCGTCGCGGTCGGTGAACATCGTGAAGCAGAAAAAGTTGAGCCAGTCGTCGCAGGGCTGGTTGAAGGCTTCGAGGATGCGCGGCTTGTCGGGGTTGCCGGAACGACGCTCCAAAAGGGCGTCGGCCTCGTCGCGCCCGTCGCGCCCGAAGTAGCCGTGCAGCAGGTAGACCATCGCCCAGAGGTGGCGGCCCTCCTCGACGTTCACCTGGAAGAGATTCCGAAGGTCGTAGAGCGAGGGGCAGGTCTGGCCGAGAAGTCGCTGCTGCTCGACCGAGGCGGGTTCGGTGTCGGCCTGCGTGACCACGATGCGGCGCAGCGCGTTGCGAAACTCGCCGGGCACTTCCTGGTAGGCGGGCGCACCGTGGTTGTCGCCGAAGGCCACGCGGGCCTCCGTTTCGGCGGGCTTGAGGAAGATGCCCCAGCGGTAATCGGGCATCCGCACGTAGTCGAAATGCGCCCAGCCTTCCGGCTCGACGCTGACGGCGGTGCGCAGCCAAACGTCCTTCTCCTGAAACCCTTCCGGCCCCATCTCGCGCCACCAGTCCAGATAATTCGGCAGCCACCTCTCAAGCGCGCGCTGGAGCCGCTTGTCTTCGGACAGGTTCACGTTGTTAGGAATCCGCTCGTAAAGTTCCATTCTCACCTCTTCGGATGAAAGCACAGTTTAGATGCGCCCGGCGACGGATTTATTGCCGGACTGTCATCAGGCGATGGCGGCGCGCGACGATTTTACGTCCTCTTGTAATCGAACTGCGGCTGCGTCGGCTTGCCGTAGTTCGTCAGCGCGCCCTGCGGGCCGACGGCGTTCGGGCGCTGGAAAATCCAGTTCTGCCACGCGGTCAGGCGACCGTAGATTTTCGTCTCGGTCGTCTCCGGCCCGGCGAAGCGCAAACTGGCCTCCATCCCCGTCAAGGCATCGGGCGAGAGCGACGTGCGCTCCTCGACGGCGACGCGCACCTCGTCTTCCCAATCGAGATCATCGGGCGCGAACGTGACGAGTCCGACTTCTTCGGCCTCGTCAGCGTCGAAGCGGCCTGCGTGCTCTAAAATTTCGTCAGCCCTCTCCGGCTCGGCGAGGAAGCGCGACTGAAGGCGCGTCAGTCCGTTCGGCATCGGGAGCGCGCCCGCGTTCAGCCCGCTCACGGCCAGCTCAACTTTTCGTTCGGGGTCGTTCAGCATGTAGCCGCGGTCGGAGGCGAGCAGGAGTTCGAGGAGGTTTCCGGCGAAGCAACTGCCCGGCTCGACGAGCGCGAAGAAACTCTTGGCCGTCAGGTCGAGTCGGCGCAAGACGCGCGCCATGTGCAGCAACGTCTCGCGGACGAGCCAGTGGTCGCGGTTCTCGACGAGCGCGCGGTCTACGGCGAGCACGTCTTCAATCTCGCCGACGGTTCGCAGCAGGACGAGGCCGATCAAAGGCTCGTTCAGTCTCAGGTGGAGCAGCGCGTCGTCCAACTCGCGGTAGGTGCGCAGCGGCCAGTACGAATCGCCCAGCCTGACCAACTCGTCCGCGCTCGTCGGCAAGTCGGCTTCGGGGCCGCGCACGGTCAGGTCTGCGTAGCGAGCCTCGCGGTTGTACTTCAGCGTGACGTGCCTGTACTCGCGCCCGTCCGGCGTGACTTCAACGTCGAGCCGGTTGAGCTTGATGCCGTTGGCCGCGCCCGGCTCCCCGGCCTCGTCGAGAATTTCCCGCACGCGCTCGCCGACGCCCTCTTGAAACTTGCTCGTCGGGAAGTGGCCGTCAATCAAGCCCCAGTCCTTCGCGCGCTTCGCCTTCAAACCCTCGGCGAGCGTGGAGAAAACGTCTGCGCGGTCGCGCCGCACCTTGCGCTTGTCAACGAGGCGTGTGAGTCCGCCCGTGCCCGGCAGCACGCCGAGCAGGGGCACTTCCGGCAGAGAGACGGCGGAGTTGCCGTCGTCCACGAGGTAAATCTCTTCGCACGCAATCGCCAGTTCGTAACCGCCGCCCGAAGCCGTGCCGTTCAGAGCGGCGACGTAACGCTGACCTGACAGGCGCGAGGCGTCCTCGATGGAGCAGCGCGTCTCGTTGGTGAACTTGCAGAAGTTGACCTTGAAGCCGTGCTGCGAGGTGCCGAGCATGTAGATGTTCGCGCCCGCGCAGAAGATGCGCGGCTTGAGGCTGGTGACGACGACACAGCGCACCTCCGGGTGCTCGAAACGCAGGCGCTCGACGGCGTCCGCCAGCTCGATGTCCACGCCGAGGTCATAGGAGTTGAGCTTGAGCTTGTAGCCCTCCGCCAGCGTCTCATCCTCCTGCACGTCCATCGAGAGCGTGGCGACGGGGCCGTCAACCTGTAGCTTCCAATGCTTGTACTGCTCCGGCGAAGTCTCGAAGTTAATCATTCCGGCGATGCGAACTCCATAGGCTAGGGATGAGTGCCGCGGCACGAAACGACAATTATACCCGCCGCGCCGCCGGAATGCATGGGCGCGGCGAGACTTCGGAATCGTTCGCGCCGGCACGCCCCGCCGGGCGAAGCGTTCCGCGCACCATAATGAAAGAGGAGGGCGCGGAATGTTTCGGACAACATCCCGCGCCCTTCGCCGCTTGATTTGAATCGCCCCGCCCTAGTGGTTCGCGTTATGATTCGCGTTGTGGTTCGAGTTGGCGTTGTGGTTCTTGTTGCTGTTGGCGTTGTGGTTCGAGTTGTTCGCCGAAGCCACGCCGTCGGTGTTCTTGTTGCCGTTGTCGTTCATCAACACGCCCACGTTCGACGGGGCGCTGTTGGCGTTCATGTTCTTGGGTACGTTGGCGTTCGTCTCGACCACGCCGTTGCGTGTGGCGTTGCTGTTGTTGGCCGAGCGCCCGCTGTTATCGTTGGCGTTGTCGCCCCCGCCGCAGGCCGCGCCCCAGGCGGCGACCGCGAGTAAGCAGAGTAGTGACAGTGTCCGTCGCATCTTCCCTCCCCAACTGTTCAAGGCCGCGCCCGTCGGCGCAACTTAGCGGTAAACCTCTTCACCGCGGTTCTTCTTCCACTCGCTCTCGAAATACTCTGCGTCCGCGTCCGTGCGGGGCGTCACGCCCATGACGATGCCGCCATCTTTCAGTCCCTTCTCGTAGTGCTTGACGCGCTCTTCGGGGATGCCCGCGCCGATCAGAGCGCCGATGATGCCGCCCGTCGCGCCGCCCGCACCCGCACCCGCAAGGCCCGCCGCAATCGGGCCGGCGACGAGCAGGCCGAGACCCGGCAGGGCCAGCGTGGTGCCGATGGCGGCAATCGCGGCGAGCGTCGCGCCGACGGTGCCGCCGATGGCCGCGCCCGTGCCCGCGCCTTCCAGAGCCTTGTTGCCCAACTCGGTCTCCCGGTTGTCAACCGCGAAGTGCTTCTTGCGCGTCTCGTCCGACATCAGCAAGTTAACATCATCGTTGCTATACCCGCGGCTGGTGACAGAGCTGTACGCACGCTCCGCGCTCTCCCTGTCTCTAAACAGTCCGGTGACCATCGGTGAACGTCCCGTTGCTGAACCCGTTGTTTCCGCCATTTGAAGTCCTCCCCTGTATGTTAATTAGGTTAAAGTCACGCCAAAAACCCTGACTGAGACAGACCGTAGTCCGGCTGCGATTTAGGATTTCAAGCCTTAGACAGTATGATTTTCGTGCCCGAAAAATTAGCTGTCACAGGCTTATTGCAAAAGACAGGCCAGCCGCTTCCGGCCCGCCTGTCCTTGCCGGAAAGTTTCCACGCGGGGAGGCCGGAAAGATTAAAGAGCGGAGGAACCGACCCCTTCGGCGGCTGGTTTAGTTGATGGCCGGGTTCAATCTACCGCGGCGTGATGAGTTATTATCCACGCGCAGTGGTCGCTCGACGAAGAACACGCCGCACGCGCGCTGGTCGCGACACGCCGCGCCGCACAGTCGCATTGACCTCAGCGCCGACGAGACGAACATTGCGGAGTCGTTCGCGCTGACGAACGACTCTTTGAGCACGCGGGCGGCATATCTTAATGAGATACACTTGTCGCCGGGAGCGTTTGAAGATGAAACAGCCGCGCACACGAAGGCGAGATAGATGAAGAGAGGATTCGCGAGCGATAACAACGCGGGCGTCCACCCGCGCGTGATGGATGCCGTGCGCTCGGCCAGCCGCGGCCACGCCGTAGCTTACGGTGACGACCCGTTCACGGAGGAGGCGGTCGAAAAATTCCGCGAGCAGTTCGGCGCGTCCGCAGAGGTCTTCTTCGTCTTCGGCGGGACGGGCGCGAACGTCTGTGGATTGGCCGCCGTCACGCGCCCGCATCAGGCGGTTGTCTGCGCCGCGACGGCGCACGTCAACGTGGACGAATGCGGCGCGCCGGAGAAGTTCGCAGGCTGCAAACTCCTGACGCTGCCCACGCCCGACGGGAAGCTCAAGGCCGAGCAGGTCGAGCCGCTGCTCGTGCGCGCGGGCGACCAGCATCACGTGCAGCCGCGCGTCGTCTCCGTCTCGCAGGCGACGGAGCTGGGCACGGTTTACACGGCGGAAGAGTTGAAGCGGCTGGCGGAGTTCGCGCACGCGCGCGGGCTGCTCCTGCACGTTGACGGCGCACGGCTGGTGAACGCAGCGGCGCACCTCGGCGTCTCTTTGCGCGAGCTGACGGCGGGGGCGGGCGTGGACGTTCTGAGTTTCGGCGGCACGAAGAACGGGATGATGTACGGCGAGGCGGTCGTCTTCTTCGATGCGTCGTTGGCGCGCGACTTCAAGTTCGTCCGCAAGCAGGGGGCGCAGCTCCCTTCTAAAATGCGCTTCATCGCCGCGCAGTTCAACGCGCTCTTCACCGAAGACCTCTGGCTTCAGAACGCCGCGCACGCCAACCGGATGGCGCATCTGCTGGCCGCCGAGCTTGAGCAGGTTCCGCAGGTGCGCGTCACGCAGCCGGTCGAGTCAAACGCAGTCTTCGCCCTCCTCCCGCGCGGCTCGGTCGCCGCCGTGCAGCAGCAGTTCTTCTTCTACGTCTGGAACGAGGAGACTTCCGAGGTGCGCCTGATGTGCTCGTTCGACACGACCGAGGAGGACGTGCGCGAGCTTGTGAGGGTCATCAGGGAAGTCGTCGGTTGACGGAGACGGCCCGGCGAGTTGTGTGCGCGCATCTTCCGGGCCGTCAAACGCCTTCACTCCACGGTCTCGGCCAGGTTGGATTTGTACTTGGTGTCCGCGCCCCTGTCCGTCATCTCGATGTAAACCCAACTCGGCGGGACGGCGCTGCTCTCAAGCGCGAACCAGAGTTTGTTGAGGTCGGCTGACTTTTCGAGGGCGCAGAAGCCGTTGAGCCGCTTCCCGTGCGAATCGTAGATGTCCACCCAGGTTCTTGCAGCCTTGTCGTTCTTGCCGCAGGGCGGCAGGTTTGGCGAGGCCGCGAACATCTCGTTCGGGTAAGCCGCCGAGTTGTCAACGGCGTACTTGTAACGCACCCAGCTCTTGCCGTCGGTCTGGTAAGATTCCTGCCCCGTGAAAACGAGCACGGGGTTCGGAAAGGCTAGCGGCGGAGCGGTCAAAACCCTGCCGGGCGCGAGACACGTCAAAGCCAGTGCGGCCAGAAGCACGGCGGCCTTTCTCCCTGTGCTGAACTTCATCTTCGTCCCCCTTCGTCAAAGGAAAGTAATGAAGGGCGCGGCTCAACGGCGCGCGCGCCGAGCCGTCGGCGGCGCATTGAATCACCTTTCGGCGAGGCGCACAAGGTTTATCAGAAGGCACGGCGGCGGGCGGGCAGGGGCGCGTGGCGCGGCAGCGCGTTCGGGCCGCAACGGGCGGCGCTCGCTTTAGTCCGACTTGTGGAGACTCGAAGGCTTGCGCGCGTCTAAGTCCTGGGCATGGGATTTCGACGAATTCGGAGGGGCGGGTTATTTCGCCGGGGGCTGCCAGACGGAGCCGTCGGCGTACACGATGCGTCGGACGATCACCTGCTCGGAATACTGTTCGCGCGGCGCGCCGCCGATCTTCTTCACGGCGATGACACTCGCCGGGGGGATGGTGGAGAACCACGACAGGTCGCCGGTTTTGCCGGGACGAATCTTCACCTTGTTCACGTACTGATGACGCCCGACCTCTGCCTTCGTGTCGGCATCGAAGAACACGTACTCCCATTCCACCGCGAGGATTGTCTGCGCCCCCGTGTTCCTGACCTTGACATTGTAGACGTATCCGGACAAAGGGCCGGAGGCCGGCGCTTGGTTGTCCCTCTGGGGCCGCACGACGGCTGAGGGTGAGCTTCCCTGCTGAATCTTGGCCTTGTTGCTCGGAGCGTTTAATTGCTGCTCGCGGTTGAACTCGGCCTGCTCGTCGTTGGCGCGAAACGGGTCGTCTTCGAGATCGGGGTTGTGGACTACCCGACGCCAGCCCTTCTCGACCACCTCGACGCCCGGCGAATTCGACCCGCCCGAAGAAGCTTGCGCCGAAGCGACGCCCGCCAGCAGGAGCACCAGAAACATTAGGTTCAGAGCTTTCATACTAAACTCCACCTGCGCCTTCGCCGACCACGCCCGTACAGGATTTGCGCCTCTTCGCCCGACGGCGCACAAGCGACCCGCGAAACGTTTGGCGTCAACGGCGCAAACGCGTCCGGCGTGCGTGAGAAACTTCGCGGCGGCTCAGGGCGCACTCGACGTTGAGCCGTCCGCATACGTGACGCCGATGACGCCGGACGTGAGGGTGGCAAAGGTGGCTCGTGCCTTCTGATCGGCTGGCGCGGCGGCGCTCACCACCTTGACGGTGGGGATGGGCAGACTCTTCGTCAGCGTCTTTGTCTTACCCGGCTGGATGCGCGCCCCGGTCGAGACTTCATATCGGCGAATCAAACGGCCCGTGCCGGGGTCGGTAAAAGAGGCCGCCCACGATACGGACTTAATCACCTTGGAGGTGTGGTTGGTGACCACAACCCCGGCCCTGACCATCCACCCATCCCCGCCGCCGTGCGAGGAGCGGGCCTCCTTTTCCATTTTACTGAACCCCGCTCCGGCAGCAGAGGTCAGTTCATCTGACCGTCGAACCGGGTCGGGTTCGCGTTGTGCGGCACGTACTGTGTTGGGTTGGGGCCGCCCCAACGAATCGGTGTCCGTCTGGGCGTGAGCCGACGCAGCCGCGACGAGCACAGCCGCGACGACGAGCATGAACCTCTTCTTCATGTGAGTTGTCCTCCGCTGACGCCGAGTGTATACCCGGAGAGAGGGCGGCGCAATAAATAATCAGCCGCACTAAAGGGGCGTCTGCGTTGACGAAAGCGGCGAGCCTTCCGTCGCCTCGGCGGCCTTGAGCACTGATCTGTCAAGCGACGAGCGTTGAAACATGCCATCAGACCGCGCCGGACTGCGCCCGCGCGGGGCTGGATACCGTCGTCGCCGCCTCGGCAGTCTCCCTCCGTCGTTTTCCGATTTTGGGATTTCCGCTTTTCGGAAACGGACAAGGTGGGCGGCTGCGTCCGCGTCTCGGTTCTGAATTTAGGGAAAAGACCGTGGTTTCGAGGGGACGGCGCTCCTGGTACGGGGCTTGTTAAGTGGGACTTGCGAAGTCGAAGTGTCTTTATGGATGTCAAACGCCCCGAGCGCAAGAACCGCCGACGCATGAAGCTCGCCGCCTACGCCACGCTATGCGTGCTGGCGGTGGCGCTCATCACCTACGGGCTGTCGCGCCTGAAGCCCGCCGCGCCGAGCGTCGAGCGTGGGGTCATCGTGACGGATACGGTCAAGCGCGGGCAGATGCTCCTACAGGTGCACGGCATCGGCACGCTCGTCCCCGAAGAGGTCAGGCAGATCGCCGCGCCCGTCGAGGGCCGCGTCGAGCAGATCTTCGTCAAGGCGGGCACGGAGGTCTCTGCGGGCACGGTGCTCGTCGAACTCGGCAACCCGACGATCAGGCAGCAGGCCGTTGACGTTGAGTATCAGGTCAAGTCGGCGGAGGCCGACCTCAACAACCTGCGCGCCCGGCTCGACAGCGACCGCATGTCGCAGCAGGCCGCGACCGCGCAGGTCGAGTCCGACTACAATCAGGCCAAGATTCAGCTCGACACGGACGAGGAACTGGGGAAGGAAGGTCTCGTCCCTTTGCTGACGCTCCGCATCTCGCGCGTGCGCGTGCAGCAGCTTGCGAACCGTCTGGAGATCGAGAAGAAGCGCGTCGGGGCGACCAAGCAATCGGCGGACGCGCAGATCGCCGCGCAGCAGACGCACATCGAACAGCTCCGCGCGCAGCTCCGCCTCAACGAGGAGAACGTCGCCTCTTTGCAAGTGCGCGCCGGGACGAACGGCGTGCTTCAGGAGGTGACGGTCGTGGTCGGGCAGCAGATCACGCCGGGCACGAACATCGCGCGCGTGGCCGACCCTTCGAGTCTCAAGGCCGCGCTCCAGATTCCCGAAACGCAGATCAAGGACATCGTGCTCGGCCAGCCGGCGGCGATTGACACGCGCGGCGGCGGCGGCGGCAGCAGCGTCGTGCAGGGACGCGTGCAGCGCATAGACCCGGCGGCGCGCAACGGCACCGTCACCGTTGACGTGCAGCTCGAAGGCGCTCTGCCGCAGGGCGCGCGCCCCGACCTGAGCGTGGACGGAACCATCGAACTCGCACGCCTCGACAACGTGCTCTACGTCGGTCGCCCGGCGTCGGGCGGCGGCGCGCAGGCCAACATCACGCTCTTCCGTGTCGAACCGGACGGGCACGCGGCTGTCCGCGTCCCCGTCAAACTCGGTCGCGCCTCCGTCAGTACGGTCGAAGTCCTCGAAGGTCTGCGCGAAGGCGACACGGTCATCCTCTCCGACACCTCGCAGTGGGACGGCGTTGACCGCCTCCGCATTGATTGAAAGGGCCGTGAACCGTAAACCGTGACGAGAAAGACCGCGGCGAACGTTGAGCGGTCACATCCTCCGGTCACAATTCACCGTTTCCGGTTCACGCCTACGGCTTTCTAACTTGTCACGGTTAACGGTTTACGAAAGGAAAAACGATGAGCGCATCAAGCGAACCGCTGGTGAAGCTGGACGGCGTGCGAAAGGTCTTCTACACCGACGAGGTCGAGACGCACGCGCTCTCCGGCATCCACCTCGACATCAAGAAGGGCGAGTACATCTCGATTGCCGGGCCGTCAGGCTGCGGCAAGTCAACGCTGCTTTCCATCCTCGGCCTGCTGGACTCGCCGACCGGCGGCGAATACACACTCAACGGCACGCCCGTGGCCGACCTCTCGGCCTCGGAGCGCGCCCGCATCCGCAACCGTGAGATCGGCTTCATCTTCCAAGCCTTCAATCTCATCGGCGACCTCAGCGTCTACGAGAACGTCGAGCTGCCTTTGACCTACCGCGACCTGTCCTCGGCGGACAGGCGGGCACGGGTCGAGGAGGCGCTCTTGAAGGTCGGCATGTCGCACCGGATGAAGCACTACCCTTCGCAGCTTTCGGGCGGTCAGCAGCAGCGCGTGGCGGTGGCGCGCGCCGTCGCCGGCAGCCCTTCGATCCTTCTGGCCGACGAGCCGACGGGCAACCTCGACTCGACGAACGGCGAGGCCGTGATGAACCTCCTTCGAGAACTGCACGCGGGCGGGGCGACGCTCTGCATGGTGACGCACGACCCGCGCTACGCGGCCTACGCCGACCGCACCTTCCACCTCTTCGACGGGCAGGTGGTCGAAGAGACGCACGAGCCGAAGGCCGAAGAGGAACTGGAAGAGAGCGGCTTCAAGCTCTGAAGCAGAAGCGATGAGTGATGAGCGATGAGAAAAGCGGATGGCTGTTAGCCGTTAGCTGTTAGCTCAAGACTTAAAGCTAAAAGCCAATAGCCAATAGCCAACAGCTAATAGCCGGCAGCCCTGTCTCACTCATCACCTTCTCGTGAGGTGTCTTGATGAATACCCTCTGGAAAGACATTCGCTACGCCGCGCGCGTGTTGTGGAAGAGTCCGGGCTTCACGGCGGTCGCCGTCATCGCCGTCGCGCTCGGCGTCGGCGCGAACACGGCGATCTTCTCGGTGGTCAACGCCGTGCTGCTCAAGCCGCTGGTCTACCAAGACCCCGGCCAGTTGGTGCTCATCAACCACAACTACAAGAAGATTGATCTGCGGGCTTCGGTCTCCGCGCCCGGCTACGCCTACTACCACGACAACGCGAAGTCGTTTTCCGACGTTGCCGCCTTCGGCCCCATGAACATCAACCTCACGGGCGAGGGCGAGCCGGAGCGGCTTCAGGGCATGTCGGTCACGGCCAACCTCTTCCGGACGCTCGGCGCGCAGGCGGCGCAGGGGCGCACCTTCTCTGCGGAAGAGAACCGGGTGGGCAGCAACAAGGTCGTCGTCTTAAGCGATGCCTTCTGGCGCAGGCGCTTCGGCGGCCTCCCCGTCCTCGGCAAGAACATCACGCTCAACGGCGAGCCTTACACGGTGGTCGGCGTGATGCCGCCGGGCTTCCAGTTCGGGCGCGAGTTCGCGCCGCCCGGCCCAGACCTCTGGTCGCCGATCACCTTCACGCCGCAGCAACTCGACCCGAACAACAACCTGACGAGCGAGTACCTCGGCGTCGTCGCGCGCATGAAGCCCGGCGTCAGCGCGGGGCAGGCGCAGGCCGAGTTGAATTCAATCGCCGACGACCTGCGGCGGCAGTACATGCCCGGCATGGACGAGAGCAACTGGGGATTGCTGCTCACGCCGCTCGACGAGTTCGTCGTCGGCAAAATCCGCACGGCGCTCTGGATTCTGCTCGGCGCGGTCTCGTTCGTGCTCCTGATCGCCTGCGCCAACGTCGCCAACCTGATGCTCGCCCGCGCGGCGGTGCGGCAGAAGGAGATCGCCGTCCGGACGGCGCTCGGCGCGTCGCGCTGGCGCGTCGTGCAGCAACTCCTGACGGAGAGCGTGCTGCTCTCTCTGGCGGGCGGCGCGGTGGGCCTGCTGCTGGCGATGTGGGGCGTTGACCTCTTGCTCAGACTCAACGACAACCGTCTGCCGCGCGCCACCGAGATCGGCCTCGACTCGCGCGTGATGCTCTTCACGCTCGGCGTCTCGCTTTTGACGGGCGTGGTCTTCGGCCTCGCGCCCGCCTTCCAGACCTCCGGCATCAACCTGCACGACACGCTCAAGGAGGGCGGCAGGAGCGGCAAGGGCGGCGTCCGCCGCGGCGTGCGAAACGCGCTCGCCGTCGCCGAGATGGCTTTCGCCGTCGTGCTTTTGGTCGGCGCGGGCCTCCTCGTCCGCAGCTTCATGCAGTTGCAGCAGGTGAGTCCGGGCTTCGAGCCGCGCGGCGCGCTGGCGATGATGGTGTCGCTGCCCGCCAACAAATACGCCGACCCCACGCAACGCGCCGCCTTCATGCGGCAGATGTTGGAGCAGGTGCGGGCGCTCGCGGGCGTGAAGAGCGCCGCCACCACCACGACTCTCCCGTTGAGCGGCTTCAACCAGAGCGGCAGCTTCGGGATCGAAGGCAAGCCCACGCCGCGCGGTCAGGACTCGCCGCACGGCAGCCGTTGGATGGTCTCGGACGACTACTTCCAGACGATGGGCATCCCGCTCGTCCGGGGCCGCTACTTCGACGCGCACGATGCGGCGGAAGCGTCCGGCGTGGCGATCATTGACGAGGCGTTGGCGCGCAAGTATTGGCCGGGCGAAGACCCCGTCGGCAAGCGCATCGCCTTCGAGGGCACGCCGCAGCAGCCGCGCTGGCGCGAAGTGGTCGGCATCGTCGGCCACGTCAAGGACGAAGGTCTCGAAGGCGAGTCGCGCGCGCAGTACTACGTGCCTTACGCGCAGAACGCCAACGCGCCCAACCTCTTCCTCGCCGTGCGTGCCGAGGGCGACCCGGCCTCGCTCGCGCCTGCGGTGCGCGGCGCAATCGCGGGCGTGGACGCAGACCTGCCGGTCTACCGCGTGACGACGATGGAGCAGATGGTCGCCGACTCTCTGGCGCAGCGGCGCTTCTCGATGACGCTCTTCGGCGTCTTCGCGGCGCTCGCCCTCGCGCTCGCCGTGGTCGGACTCTACGGCGTGATGAGCTACGCCGTGGCGCAGCGCACGCACGAGTTCGGCCTGCGGATGGCGCTCGGCGCGCAGCGCCGGGACATACTCCGCATGGTCGTCGGCCAGGGGTTGGTGCTCGTCGGCGTCGGCCTCGCCGCCGGGCTGGTGGGCGCGCTCGCGCTGACGCGCGTCATGTCGAGCCTGCTCTACGGCGTCTCGGCCACAGACCCGCTGACCTACGCGGGCATCGCGCTCCTGCTCGCCGCGGTGGCGCTCCTCGCCTCTTACATCCCCGCCCGCCGCGCGACGAAGGTTGACCCGATGGTGGCGCTTCGTTACGAGTGACGAGTGATGAGCGATGAGCGAGACAAGGGCTGTCAGCTCTTAGCTGTTGGCTCTTAGCTTTTAGTCTTGAGCTAAGAGCTAAGAGCTAACGGCCATCAGCTTTTCTCTTCACTCATCGCTTCTGGAAGGAGTGAATGGATGAGGACTCTGCTGAGTGACGTGCGGTACGCGGTGCGCGTGTTGCTGAAGCAGCCGGGCTTCGCTCTGGTCGCGGTCGTCACGCTGGCGCTCGGCATCGGCGCGAACACGGCCATATTCTCGGTCGTTGACGCGGCGCTCCTGCGCTCGCTGCCCTTCAAAGACCCGGAGCGGCTCATGCACCTCTGGGAGACGAAGCCGCAGCACGAGTTCAACCGGAGCGAGGCTTCGTACCCTGACTTCCTCGACTGGCGGCAGGCCGCGGGCTTCGAGTCGGTGGCGGGCTACTCGATGGCCTTCTTCACGCTCAAGGGCGAGGGCGGGCCGGAGCGCGTGCAGGGCGCAGTCGTCACGTCGAACTTCTTCGACACGCTCGGCGTGCGCGCTGAGCGCGGGCGCACGTTCCTCGAAGGCGAGGACAAGCCGGGCGGGCCTTGCGTCGTCGTGCTGAGCCACAGTCTCTGGCAGCGAAGCTACGGCGGGGACGGGCGCATCCTCGGCCAGCCGGTTGCGACGAGCGGGGGCAGTTGCACGGTCGTCGGCGTGCTGCCCGCAGGCTTCAGCTTCGCCAGGGTCGGCGACGCCGAGATGTGGGCGACGCTCAGGCCGAGCGAGCGGCAAGCGTCTGCGCGCTACTGGCATTGGGTGCAGGTGATCGCGCGCCTCAAGCCGGGAGTCACGTTGGAGGCGGCGCGGGCGCAGATGCAGACAATCGGGGCGCGCATCGCGGCGGACGACCCGAAGGCGCACGCGGGCACGAGCATCGGCGTCGTTCCGCTGCAAGAGGAGTTCGTCGGACATCTCAAGCCCGTCCTCTTCGCGCTGCTCGGCGCGGTCGGCCTCGTGCTTTTGATCGCGTGCGCCAACGTCGCCAACCTCCTGCTCGCGCGCTCGACCGCAAGGCGAAAAGAGATCGCCATCCGCACGGCGCTCGGCGCGAGCCGCGCACGCATCGTGCGGCAACTCCTGACGGAGAGCGTGCTGCTCTCTCTGGCGGGCGGCGCGGCGGCGCTGGTCATCGCGTTGTGGGGCGTTGACCTGCTCGTCGCGGCCATTCCGCAGGCGCAGCTCGACTACATGCCGTACCTGCGGCACCTCTCCATTGACACGAACATTCTCCTCTTCACCTTCATGCTCTCGCTCGTGACGGGCGTGGTCTTCGGACTCGCGCCCGCGCTCTCGGCCTCGCGCGCCGACTTGCAGGAGACGTTGAAGGACGGCGGGCGAAGCTCCGGCGCGCGGCGCACACGCGGCGTGCGCGACCTTTTGGTCGTCTCGGAGGTCGCGCTCTCGCTCGTGCTTCTGGTCGGCGCGGGACTTCTGATGAAGAGCCTCGTCCGAATGCTCTCGGTGAACCCCGGCTTCCGGACGGAGAACCTTCTGACGTTGAACCTGACGCTGCCGCCCGCGCGCTACGCGGAGGCGGCGAAGGCCACAGCGTTCTACGACGAGTTGCTGCGGCGCGTCTCGGCGCTGCCGGGCGTGCGCGGCGCGGCGGAGGTGAGCAGCCTGCCCTTGAGCGGCTTCGGCGGCGGCTCCGGCACGCCGAGCGTCGTCGGCCTGCCGGAGTCGGCCACCGAAGGGGCCGAGTCGCACCTGAGAACGGTTAGCCCAAACTACTTCGACGTGATGGGCGTGCCCGTCTTGAAGGGACGCGACTTCGACGAGCGCGATAAGGCTGGTGCGCCTCCCGTGATCCTCGTCAACCAGACCTTCGTCGAGCGCGTCTTCGGCGGTGGCGACCCCTTGGGTCAGCGCGTCACGTTCAAGTTCACGGCGGATCAGCCGCCGTTCGAGATCGTCGGCGTCGTCGGCGACGAGAAGGTCATCAGCCTCGACGTGCAGACGGGGCCGGTCATCTACTTCCCCGTGGCGCAAGACTCGAACTCGTTCATGAGCCTTGTGACGCGCACGAACGCCGACCCTTCGGCTCTGGCGAGCGCCGTGCGCGGCGAGGTGCGCGCGCTCGACGCCGAAGTCCCGGTCTTCGACGTGATGACGATGGAGCAGGTCATCAACGACTCGCAAGCAACCTTCATGCGCCGCTACCCGGCCTACCTGATCGGCGTCTTCGCCTGCGTGGCGCTCTTGCTCGCGGTGGTCGGCATCTACGGCGTCATCTCCTACGCCGTCACGCAGCGCACGCGCGAGATCGCCATCCGCGTCGCGCTCGGCGCGCAAGGCCGCGACGTGCTCCGGCTCGTGCTCCTCGACGGGGTGCTGCTCGCGCTGGCCGGAGTCGGCCTCGGCGTCGGCGGCGCGCTCGTGCTGACGCGGCTGATGACGGGCCTGCTCTTCGGAGTGAGCGCCGCCGACCCGTTCGTCTATGCCTTCGTCTCGCTGCTGCTCGTGGCGGTCGCGCTCGCGGCCTGCCTCGTGCCGGCGCGGCGCGCGACGAAGGTTGACCCGATGGTCGCTCTAAGGTACGAGTGAAGGGAAGTAAACAGTGGACAATGGCCGGTGGTCAGTTGTCGGCGTACCGCTCGGCGGGATGTAAACCTTGCGTCGCGACTAAACGGGTGAGATAGTTTGCCGCTGTCCGCCGACTACGAGCTGACGGCTACTGACTACTGACTACTGACTACTGACTGCTGACTACTGACTGCTGACTACTGACACTGACTACATAATTCTATGCCGCGCGTTCTGATTGCCGACGACCAGCCAGCCGTGATCGAGGCCATGCGCCTTCTGTTGAAGGGCGAGGGCTTCGAGATCAAGGCCGTGGCCTCGCCGTCAGACGTGGTCGAGGCGCTCTCGCGGCAGGCGTTCGATGCGGCGCTGATTGATTTGAACTACACGCGCGACACGACCTCCGGGCAGGAGGGCTTAGACCTGCTCGCGCGCGTGCGCGAAATTGACGCGACGCTGCCCGTCGTCGTGATGACGGCATGGGGCAGCGTCGGGCTGGCGGTCGAGGCGATGCAGCGCGGCGCGCGCGACTTCGTGCAGAAGCCGTGGGACAACGAGCGCCTGCTCGCCATCCTGCGCACGCAGGTGGAGCTGGCCCGCGCGATACGCAAAGGCGCGCGGCTCGAAGCCGAGAACCAGATGCTCCGGGCCGACGGCGAAGGCCCGCGCCCGCTCCTCATCGCCGCCTCCGAGGCGATGCGCCCCGCCCTCGAACTCGTCCGCCACGTCGGCCCCTCGGACGCGGGCGTTCTCATCACGGGCGAGAACGGCACGGGCAAGGAGGTCATCGCGCGCACGCTTCACGCGCTCTCCACACGCGCCTCGAAGCCGATGGTCACGGTCAACGCGGGCGCGCTCTCCGAAGGGACGTTCGAGAGCGAGGTGTTCGGGCACGTCAAAGGCGCTTTCACGGATGCGAAGACCGACCGCGTCGGTCGCTTCGAGCTGGCCGACGGTGGCACGCTCTTCCTCGACGAGATCGCCAACGTCCCTTTGAACCTCCAGCCGAAGCTCCTGAGAGTCATCGAGACGGGCGAGTTCGAGCGCGTCGGCTCGTCGCAGACGCGGCGCGCGGACGTGCGCGTCGTCTCGGCGACGAACGCCGACCTGAAAGAAGAGGTCGCCGCGGGCCGCTTCCGCCAAGACCTCTTCTTCCGCCTGAACACGGTCGAGATTCATCTGCCGCCCCTGCGCGAGCGACCCGAAGACATCGAGGCGCTGGCCGAGCACTTCCTGCGCCTCTACGCGCACCGCTACCGCAAAGAGCTGCGCGGCTTCGAGGCGGCGGCGAGAGAAGCGTTGCGGCGCTACGCCTGGCCGGGCAACGTGCGCGAGCTGGATCACGTCGTGCAGCGCGCGGTGCTGCTGGCGCGCGCCGACGAGGTGAAGGGGGTTGACCTCGGCCTCCAGCCCGTGCGAGAAATGGGCGAGCGGCGGCTCGAAGAGATGAGCCTCGAAGAGGTCGAGCGCCTCCTCATCCAGAAGGCGCTCAAGCGCTTCGGCGGCAACGTCAGCCAGGCGGCTGAAGCCCTGGGCCTCAGCCGAAGCGCGCTCTATAGACGGATGCAGAAGTATGAAATCTGAATTTCCCGCGCCCTCCCGTAGCCCTAACAGGCACGGTTACAAGGTTTAGCAGGCCGAACCGCCCACCTCCCTCAGCTTCTGCGGAACGATTCTGGACCTCCGCTGCTCCGCGACCGTCGTCGCCGCGAGCGACTGTCCTCGTCCGGGTGGACGTAGTGCTCCGTCATTTTCGTGTCGGAGTGTCCCATCAGCCGCGCGATCTTCTTCAGGTTCACATCGGCGTCGCCGAGCCGCGATTCGTACTCGTGGCGCAGGTCGTGAAACCTGAAGTCCTCCACCCCGACCAGGGCGCGCACGCGCCGGAACGCACAATCCACCTGCGCGCGGGTAAGCTTCCCGCACCTCCGGGCATGTTCTCCATGCGCCTGCCGTCCCTCAAGTAGGCTTTAGCAGATGTCCACGACTTCCGACAAGCACAGGGCCGCCGCTACGACTTACTCCCTATCCTGCTCCGGTGCTGCGCCGCCCTCATGTGCGGCGCACGCTCCCAGTCGGCCATCGCCGTGTGGAGAGAGAACTACGGTGCGCGCTGGCTCACCCGACTCGGCCTGCGGCGCGGGCCTTCGCAGCCGACGCTACACCGCATCTTCAAAGGGCTTGACTGCGCGCGCCTCCAATAGTGCGTGACCCGTTGGGCCGAGCAGGTGTGGCGCGCCTGCGCCGCGCCCGCGCTCGACGGCCTCGCCCTCGACGGCAAGAGCTTGCGTGGCAGCGCCCGGCAAGGGGCGGTTGAGAGCCATCTGGCGAGTGCCTGATCGCACCGCCTCGGCTTAGTCATGGCGCAACTCGGCGTGGCGGATGAGAGCCACGAACTCGGCCACTTAGACCCGCTGCTCGCGCCCGTCGCCCCGGCGGGCGCGTGGTCACGGCGGACGCGCTGGACACGCACGCCGAGGTGACGCAGGCGATCATCGCGCGCGGCGGCCACTACCGGCTGCCGGTCAAGGAGAATCAGCCGATCTTGCGCCAGGACATCGCCCTAGTCTTGGCGCACGGCAAGGAGTTGGCCGACCCGATCACCTGCGCGCAGACGACCGACTGCCACGGCGACGGCATCGAGACGCGCAGGCTTCGCGCTTCGACCGCGCTCGCCGGCTACCTTCGGTGGCCTGGTCACGCCCAGGTCTCGGAGCCGCGCCGTGACGAACAAGCGCACTTCACAGACGCGACGTGAAGTGGTCTGAAGGGATTACGAGCCTCGGCCCGGAGCGCGCCCCTCCAGCGCAACTCTTACGGCTCTGGCGCGAGCACCGACACATCCGCCTGCTAATGAGTCAGGAAAGACGGCTTGCGCCCACAGCCTTGTGCGGGCGAACAATCAGCGCGAGCAGCAGCGCGGCGGTCGAGCCGACCGCCGCGCTCGCGGTGAAGGCCGTCACCGGCCCGCGCCAGTCCCAGAGCGCGCCCATCAGCAGAGAGGCCGGGAGCACGGTGATGCTGAAGGCGAGGTTGTAGAGTCCGAAGGCCGTGCCGCGCCGCTCCGTTTGAACGAGGTCGGCGACGAGAGCCTTTTCCGTCCCCTCGGTCAGCCCGAAGTAGAGGCCGTAGATGAGGAAGAGAATCCAAGCCTCGGTCGCCGTCGAGACGAAGGCGAAGGCGAGATAGACGGCGGCGTAGAGCAGCCAGCCCGAAACGATCAGCGTCTTGCGCCCCAATCTGTCCGAGAGGTCGCCGCCCAGAATGGAACTGCCGACCTTCGAGACGTGCAGCGCGGCCCACAGCAAGGGGATCAAGGCCGCGCCCACGCCCGCCTGCTGCGCGCGCAGGAGCAGGAAGGCGTCCGAGGAGTTAGACAGCGTGAAGAGCGCGAGGATGAAGAGGAAGCGTTTGAAGTTCGCATCGTAGCCGCGCAGGGAGAGTTGCACGACGGGCGCGGTCTTCACCTCGGCACGCGGCGCGCGCGTCCGGTCGCGCACGAAGAGGACGGCGACGACGACCGCCGCCAGCGCCGGAACGGAGGCGAGCAGGAAGAGCAGACGGTACTCGCCCGCCGTCGGAGAGTTGTTGTCCGAGGCGATGAAGGTCAGGGCGTAGTAACTGAGGAGCGGCCCGACGACCGCGCCCGCGTTATCCATCGCGCGGTGGAAGCCGAAGGCGAGGCCGCGCTCTTCGGGCGCGGCGGCGTCGGCGATCATCGCGTCGCGCGGGGCGCTGCGGACGCCCTTGCCGAAGCGGTCGGTCAGGCGGATGGCGAAGACCTGCGGCCAGGAGGCCGCTAGTCCGATGAGCGGTCGCACCACGCTCGCCAACCCGTAGCCGAAGACGACCAGACCTTTGCGCCGCCCGCGCCGGTCGCTGAAGTAGCCGGAGAAGAGTTTGAGGAAGCCGGAGAGCGACTCCGCGCCGCCCTCGATGACGCCGACGGCGAAGGGCGACGCGCCGAGCGTGAGCGTGAGGAAGAGCGGCAGCAAGGGGTAGATGAACTCGCTCGAAGCGTCGTTCAGGAGGCTCACCAAGCCGATGGCGAGCACGTTGCGCGGCAGGCGCGAGAGCCTCCGCCGCAACGCCGCGACGCCCTTCAACTCCGCGTGCGGTTCGACCGGCCCGGCTGTCGTCTCCGTCTCCCCTGTGTCCAACTCCAGACCTCTAGCGCGCCGGGCGCGTCTGCCGCGCCGGAGCAGCGTTACGGTTACGATTCGTCTCGCGCTCCAGCGGCGAGTACCACCACCACGCGACCGCGCCCGCCAGCAGCGCCAGAAGAATCGCGCCCACGACGGCCAGACGGAGCGCCATCCGCAGCAGCCGCTTGAAGACGAAGAAGAAGAGGAAGAAGCCGACGAAGGCGAGGAGCGCGATAGAGATTATTTCCATAACTTTTGGTAGGCGGAAGACTGAAAGCAGCAGACAGTCAAAGCCGTCTCGGTTTCCGCGTCGGAGTCACAGCCGCGAAGGCGCGTGGCCGACTGCCTTTTGTCTATTGCCTTTTGCCTTCCGCCTTCTTGTACTGCGCGCGCACGACCGTCTTGACGTTGCCGCGGATGTTGAAGTCGCCTTCGATGCTGACCTCTGCGGGGTCGCACGCCGCGATGAAGTCTTCGAGGATGACGTTGATGACGTGCTCGTGGAAAATCTTCACCTCGCGGAACGAGTTGATGTAGAGCTTCAGACTCTTGAGTTCGATGCAGCGTCCGGCGGGGACGTACTCGATGCGGAAGGTCGCGAAGTCGGGGAAGTCGGAGAACGGGCAGACGCAGGTGAACTCCGGCAGCTCGAAGCGGATGCGTATCTCGCGTCCGGCGTATTCATAAGGGAAGGTGTCGAGCGGGTAGAGACTCATCTCCTCGCGCGGCGTCGAGCGGATGTCGAGGCCCTGCTGATTAACAGGCGGAAGCGCTGTCTCGGTCGTCTGCATCTTTAGCTTTACTCCTTGAACTCTTCGCCGAATCTTAACCGACCCGCGCGCGCGGCATCAACCATCCCGAATCCATTTCGACGCCCCGCCGCGTATATCTCGACATGGCTTCGCGGGCGACCGCCATGCGTCCCCGGCAACCCCAGACTGACTTTGCAGGAGGAGAGAATGAACGTGCGACGAACGGCCTTGAGAATCATGCCCCCCGTCCTCGCGCTCACGCTCGCGTGGAGCGCCGCTTTGCCGGCGAAGGCGCAGGGCGGCCAGACGGAGAAATCTTTGTACGAGCGGCTCGGCGGCTACAACGCCATCGCGGCGGTGGCGGACGACTTCATCGGGCGGCTCGTCACGGACAAGAAGTTCGAGCGCTTCTTCGTCGGCCACAGCACCGACTCGAAGAAGCGCATCCGCCAGCACATCGTTGACCAGTTCTGCGCGGCGGCGGGCGGCCCCTGCATCTACACCGGGCGCACGATGACGGACTCGCACGCCGGATTAGGCATCAACGAGGACGAGTGGAACGCGGCGGCCCAAGACCTCGTCGCCACGCTCGACAAGTTCAAGGTCGGCGAGCGCGAGAAGAAAGAGTTGCTCGACTTCGTCGGCAGCCTGAAGGGCGACATCGTGGAGAAGAAGTGAGCGCCGCGTCGAAAGGCCAAACTCTTCGGTGACGCCCGGCCTCCCGTGCGAAAAGCAAAGGCGGCGCTCCGCGGGGAGCGACCGCCTTTTCCTTTTGCGCCGACGTTAGACCGCGCCGGTCTGTTACATGTTCGAGTTAGAGTTCGAGCCGGTGTTCGAGTTCTTGTTCTTGTTGCTCTTGCCCCGGTTCGAGTTCATGTTGCCACCCGCGTTGGAGTTCATGTTTGAACTCATCCCGGCGTTGTCGTTCGCCATCGTCTTCAGGTTGCCGCTCTTCCTGAGCGCCATTTTGTCGTGGATGCGCTGGATCATCTGGAGGTGATCCTGTATGACGGGCAGCGTGCGCGAGGCGAACGACTTGAGGTCGGCGTCCGCGCCGCCCGTGGACTCCTTCTGGAAATCGGCCACGTCCTCCTTGTGATCTTTGACCATCATCCCGACGTACTCCTTGTCGAACTTGTCGCCGGAGAGCGCCGAGAGCTTCTGTACGTCGGCCTGATGCTTGGCGTCGAGTGCGGTCGGCAGCGTCAGGCCCTTCGCGGAGGCGACCTGCATCAAGTCCTGATTGGCCTTCGAGTGGTCGTCAACCATGCGCTGGCCGAACTGCCGAACCTCGTCGCTCGCGCCCTTCTGCGCGGCCACACGGCCCAACTCGACCTCCGCCATGCCGCCCATCGCCGCCTCCATCGCAAACTTCGTGTCGGAAGTAGTCTTCGCCGAGCCGCGGTTGGCGTTCGCCCTGGCGTTCGCGTTGGCGCTCGTGCCGCCTTCGGACTTGCCGGAGTTCGTGTTCTGGATGAGACCCGTGCCCGCCGTGGCTGCGACGGCCAGAAGCGCGCAGGCGGCCAGGAGCATGAGGGCCGCACCGGGTGTGATCTTCTTCATCGCCTTTCCCTCCTCGTCTCTTGATGTGGAATTGAACAGGAGGCCATGAGGCGGCCTCCCGCGTTTTTACGCGCCCGCGCCGCTCGCCTTTTCGAGGCCGCGGATGCGGTCGTGCGCCTCCTTGACCGAGCCGAACTGCCGCTCGACGATTGAGCGCACGCCCGCGGGCAGGTCTTTGTCGAGCGCGTCGCGGTAAGTCTTGACCGCGGAGTCTTCGCCGCGCTCGCACTCCGAGATGACCGCGTTGTCGTCCTTGCCCGTCACCGCCGACTTGATGTCCATCCAGCCGCGGTGGAGCGAGGCGGCCACGCTGCCCGATTTCTCCGGGTCGCCGCCGAGCCGACGCACCTCGTCCTGCAACTCGCCGACGAACTTCGCGCGCTGCTGCGAGTAGCTGTAAAAGAGCGTCTTCAGCTCCGAGTTCTCCACGCCCTCGGCGGCGGTCTTGAAACCGTTCTGCCCGTCGCGGCAGGTCTCGATCAGGCCGTTCAGAGTCGAGATCACTTCGTCGTTGCTTGCCATTATGTATTCCTCCTTGTTTGAACCCGTTTGAAAGAGGGCGGCGCATTCTTCAGCCGAACGCGAGGCATGCACCGCCTTGAGAAAACTTTTCAACTCTGCCGCCACTTGCGGCGCGGGTACCCTCAGTTCGGGAAAGCCGGCGCTCGGAGTGTATACGACCGCACCGACGCCTTCGTGGAAATGGGTAGTTTCCCACAATCTTCTGCCGGAAGTTTTACGGGAGTATCAAGACTTGTTTTCATGGCGGGCGGCGGGGGCGGCTTCAGTCGCCCAGCCGTGCGGCCTCGGCAAAGGCCGGCTCGCCCTCTCTCAGGTCGAGCGCGACCTCTTCGGGCGTGCCGAAGGCGCGTGCGCGCCGGTCGTCGAACTCGCCCTCCCAGCGGGCGACGACGACGGTGGCGAGGCAGTTGCCGATGACGTTGACGCACGTGCGCCCCATGTCCATCAACTCGTCCACGCCGAAGATGACGGCGACGCCCAGGGGGCCGATGTTGTTCGGCAGGAACGTTCCGAGCGTCGCCAGAAGGATGACGAGCGCCGCGCGCGGCACGCCGGCCACGCCTTTGGACGTGAGCATCAGCGTCAGCATCATCACGACCTGCTGCCCGAAACCCATGTGCGGCACGCCCGACCCTTCGGCGGCCTGCGCGACGAAGACTGAGGCCATCGCCAGATAGAGCGTCGTGCCGTCGAGGTTGAAGCTGTAGCCCGTCGGGATGACGAAGGCGACGATGCGCCGCGGCACGCCGAGACGCTCCATCGCTTCCATCGCCTTCGGGAGCGCCGACTCGCTGCTCGTCGTCACGAACGCGATGGTCGCAGGCTCTCTCACGGCCTTGATGAACTTGCGGACGGGCACGCGCGCGAGGAGCACGACCGCGCCGAGCACGAAGACGACGAAGACGGCGAGCGCGAGGTAGAGCGAGCCGATGAGCTTGGCGAAGTGCCAGAGGATCGCCAGCCCCTGCGTGGCGACGGTGTGCGCCATCGCCGCGCCGACGCCCACCGGCGCGAACAGCATCACGTAGCCCGTGAACCGGAACATGATCTGCGAAAGGCTCTCGCAGGCGCGAAGGATTGGCCGCCCACGCTCGCCCATCGCCGAGACGGCCATCGCGAAGAGGACGGAGAAGGCGACGATCTGCAAAACGTCGCCGCGCACCATCGCGTCCACGATTGAAGCGGGGAAGATGTGGACGAGCGTCTGGACGAGCGTCTGCGGCTGCGTCTGCTGAATCTGCTGGACAGCCGCGCCGCCCGTCTCCGTGAGCGCGACGCCGACGCCCGGCCTCGTCAGGTTCACGACGCCCAGTCCGATGAAGAGCGCGACCGTGGTGACGACCTCGAAATAGACGAGCGCCTTGACGCCCATCCGCCCGACCTTCTTCAAATCTCCCCCGCCCGCGATGCCGACCACGAGCGTCGAGAAGACGAGCGGCGCAATGACCGACTTGATGAGGTTCAGGAAGATGTCGCGCAGGAAGAAGACGGCGTTGCCCCAGTCGGGCCGGACGTATCCGAGCGCGCCGCCCGCCACCAGCCCGACCAGAATCCACCCCGTCAACGACAGACGCCACCACGGCCTGCGCCCCGCCTCCCCGACCGCCGTTTTATTTTCGCCAGCCATAATAGAAAGGATGAAGGCCGCAAGGATGAAGGATGAAGGAAAGGCAGGTCGCCCTCAGTTCATCACTTCATCCTTGCGGCCTTCATCCTTCATCCTTTCATCACCTTCCCCATTTGAGCTTGTTCCGCAGAACGTCGAAGTAGTTGCGCGTGTGCGCCTGGATGAGATTGAAGGTGGTGCGACTCTTGCTGACGACGACGCGGTCGCCGTATTCGAGCGGCACGCCGACCTGCCCGTCGAGCGTGAGCGCGACCTCCTCGCGCGGCGTCTTCAGCACAAGCTCGAACCCCACGTCGTCGGGGACGACGAGCGGGCGGTTCGAGAGCGTGTGCGGGCAGATGGGCGTAATCACGACGGCGTTCATCGAAGGGTAGATGACGGGGCCGCCCGCCGAGAGGTTGTAGGCGGTCGACCCGGTGGGCGTCGAGATGATGAGGCCGTCGGCGCGGAAGCAGTTGACGAACTTTTTGTCCACCCACGTCTCGATCTCGATGATGCGCGCCAGCGCCGACTTCGAGATGACCACGTCGTTCAAAACGCGCTCGTGCATCAAACGCTCGCCCGCGCGATAGACTTCAGCCGCGAGCATCAGGCGGTGGTCGAGCGTGTAGGCCCCGTCGAGGACGGATTCGAGCGCGGGGAGCATGTCCTCGACGGTGAACTCGGCGAGGTAGCCGAGGGTGCCGAAGTTGACGCCGAGGACGGGCGTCCGGGCGTCGCCGACCATGCGCGCCGTGGCGATCATCGTCCCGTCGCCGCCGAGCACGACGATGAGGTCTGTGCTGCGTACAAGCTCGGCGTGCTCCAGAGTCTCGACGGCGCAGCCGGTCTGCGCCTCGATGCGCTCGCGCTCCAGGCGGGGGCCGCCCGCCAGCGCGATGCCGCGCGCGCCGCACCACTCGGCCAGAAGGCAGATGGTCTTCAGCGCCTCCGGCTGATTCGGCTTGACGAGGACGCCAACGCGTCGGACGGCGAGTTTCTCCATAGGTTGCGGAAACCGGAGCGCGGAAATGAACCCGGCGAACTGCCCTTGAGAGAACCACTCTCTCCCGCGCACGTCCGGCGCTCCGGAGAGACGGCGAAGCCTTGAATGAAAGCGAAAACTTGGGCGGATGATAGACGCGCCCGCGGCGGAGGGTCAAGGGAAAGGATGAAGGATGAAGGCGGAAGGCGGAAGTAAAAAACCGCTCAAGGCAAGCCAAAGACTTTCATCCTTTCGCCTTCATCCTTCATCCTTTCTTCAACGTGCGCGTGGTGTGCTCGGTGACGCTGGAGAAGGGCGCGTCAGGCAGCGCGCTGACGCGGGCCGGGCCGAGTTCGCCTGTCGCCGTGTGGCGCGCGGGCGTGAGAAGCGCGGCGTTCGGCCTCGTCGCGCCCGTGAGCAGGCGCATCCAGAAGCGCGTCAGCATGAAGACGCTGCCGAGGACGGTCAGCGAGCCGAAAAGCATGATGAAGACACAGGCCACCGCCGGGATGAAGTGGACGAGGTCGCTCATCACGCCGAACAGGATAGCCAGACCGATGATGACGAGCAGAGTCATCGTCAGGCCGATGGCCCAGATCGTGCCGGGCGCGAGGACGGGACGGATTTCCTGCGTGCCGTTCAACGCCGGAGGATTCAGATTGCCGCCGCAGCGTTTGCAGTAGTTCAACCCTTGAGTTGATTCCGTGCCGCAGTGTGGGCAGTACATAAGACCTCCGTTGGTTGCGTTTGATTGGGCCAATGGCTGAAGGCGTCTTCCAAGGCCACCAGCGTCCGCCCGGACTTACGCGCGCAGGACGGGCAAAGTTCTGTTTTTGAGGGACGCCTGTTGTTGCCGCCCGCCGAAGCCGCGCGGTGCGTTGCCGCCGTCGTCGCGCACGTGCGCGCGCCGCGACTCCCACACGTGCGCGAGGCGCTGCAACTCCGCGCCGCACGCTTCCGGGTCAACCAGCGTGAGCCAGACCGGCAGGGGAAGCCAGGCCCACGCCGCGCCGTACACTTCCGCGTTCAACTGCTCGACGCGACGCTCCTCGCGCCACTGCAAAGAGAGAGGCGGCACGTCCATCCAATCGTCGTAGCACGCATGCTGGATGCACGGCGCGGGCTTCGCGCGGCGGTGGACGAGACAGCCCGCGCCCTTCACAAAAAGCGGGCACGCGAACCGTTGCGCGAAGGTGTCGCCCGCCGCGCCCAGCCCGTACCCCTCGACCGCCTCTCGCGCGCGAATATAAACCGCGCGCCTCTCGTCTTCCGTCAGCCGCGGCGTCCGCCGGATGGTCTCGCGAATGGCGACGGCTTCGAGCCGCGTGATGTGAACGTTGACGAAGTGCGCGTCCGTGCAGCACACGCCCGGCGTCGGGCACGCGCGGCAGTCGCGCGCGCGTTGCTCGAAGTTAAACTTGACGTGAGTCTGAAAGGCGGCCTTGCCGCGTTGAAGTCGCGCCAGCGCCTCCGCCTCCGAAAGTGTTCTCATCAACTGTGCACCGGCTTTGCGCTTTCGCGCGGGGCTTATCCTCAGACAAAGGCGCAGAGAGAATCAAGGCTTCTCGTACAGCGCCAGAAACTCGCGGTTGCCGTCCGCGCCCGTGACGGGCGACTCCGTGACGCCGCGCAACAGTAGGCCGAGCGCGCGGGCCGCGTCGTTCACCTCTTCGACGACGCGCGCATGCTGCACGGGGTCACGCACCACGCCGCCTTTGCCAACCTCGCCTTTGCCCACCTCGAACTGCGGCTTGACGAGGACGATCAAGCGCCCGCCGCCTTTCAAGAACGGCACGAGCGCGGGCAGGATTTTCGTCGCCGAGATGAACGACACGTCCAACGTAATGAGGTCGAAGCGTTCGGCGAAATCTTCGGCGCGGAGATGTCGCGCGTTCACGCCTTCGCGCACCTCGACGCGCGGGTCTGCGCGCAGACGCCACGCGATCTGGTTGTGCCCCACGTCCAAAGAGACGACGCGGCGCGCGCCGTGCTGCAAGAGGCAGTCGGTGAAGCCGCCCGTCGAAGCCCCCACGTCGAGGCACCTGAGGCCGCGCGCGTCAACGCCGAACTCTCTGAGCGCCTTCTCAAGCTTCAGCCCGCCGCGCCCCACGTAGCGCGCCGCGGGGTCTTCGGAGCCGCGCACCCTCAGCGGCGCGTCCGGCGGGTAAGTCTCCGAAGGCTTCTCCACGCGCTGCTCGCCGACGAGTACGAGGCCCGCCATCACCAGCGCCTGCGCGCGCGTCCGCGAAGGGGCAAGGCCCCGCTCCACCAAAAGCCTGTCCACGCGCTCGCGCCTCACGCCGAAATAATAAAGGATGAAGGATGAAGGCGGAAGGATGAAGTGAAAGCAAAGCTGCCTCCACTTCATCCTTCATCCTTTCATTGTGGCTGCCCCTCGAAGATTCCGCGTATGCTGTCAACGGAGTGAGGCCGCTCGCGTCGCGCGTGGTCGCGTTCCGAGGTGCGGCGCGGGCGTCCGAAGATAGTGTCTACGTGGTGGTGTTGGCTGTCGCCGTAAGCCTCGTCTTCGCTGCCGTCGAACGAAGGTTGCCGGTCTGAGTCTGCGCGGCGTCCGAGCCGCCCGATCTCTTCGTGCTGGCCCTTCTTGCCGTGCTTGAGCGTGCCGCGCGCGTCCTCGCCGCGCACGGCGGCGGGACTCTGCACGGTCTCCTCCGCGCCGGCACGGTCTTCAATTTTCGACCCGTCCGCGACCTGCGGCCCGCTCTCGTCCGCCGCAGCGTCGGATTGCTCGGCGGGCGCAGCAGAGTTGCCCGCCGTCTCAGCCGTCGGCGCGGGCTGAGGGCTGGGCTGGGCTGGCTGAGCGAGTTCCGCAGGCGCGTTCGCATGCTCCGGCGCGTTGGCCGCGGGCGAAGGGTTCGCAGAGGAGCGCGACTGGTAGAGATACAGGCCCGCGCCGCCCGCGATGCCGCCGACGAGCGCCGAAGCGAGCGCGAGCGCGAGCACACGCGGGCGGCGCGGCGGTGGCGTATGAACCGGCGGCGCTTCGGGCATTGCTCCGTGCGCGCGGGCTTCGACGACCCGGAGCGGCACGACGCGACGCGCCACGAGCGTCTCTTCTTCGTCGAAGCGCGGCGCGACGAGCGTCTCTTCTTCGTCGGCAATCGTAGACTGTTGAAGTTCTTCTATCTTCATCTCGAAACGGCGACCTTGACCCCGCCGTGCGACTCAAAGACGCCCTTTCTAGAACTTTAGGGCGGGACGGAGGAGCGGCGCTGTGGCCGACACTCTGATGCAGGTTACTTCGGCCCTGCTGCCAACTGAAAATTATAAATCGGTTGCGGCGGCCTGATAAACGGATGCCGGGCAAGAGCGGTGTGCGGCCTCTGTCTTCAGGCCGACTCTTTCCGCCACGCGGCGACGCAACGCGCGAGCTGCCGGGTGAAGCTTTGGGGCTGCCAGCGCGGGGCGAGCGAGCGCAGGAGAGTCGTGTCGGCACGCCAGTGCTGCGGGTCTCCGGCGCGCGCCTGGCCGCGGCAGCGAACCTCTTTGGCGGGCGCAACGAGCGCGCGTATCTGCGCGGCGAGTTCGAGCACGCGCGTCTCGTCGCCGCTCGCCACGTTGACGACGGCGACGCGCCCGCCGTCGCGCTCGCGCGCGAGCACGTTGGCGAGTTCGAGCATTGCCGACGCAGCGTCTTCGACGTGCAGGTAGTCGCGCGTCTCCTCGCCCGTGCCTTCGAGCCGGACGAGCGGGAGGTCGGCGGACGCGAACTGCCGGTACAACTCCCACACGAGCAGGCGGCGCTGCGCCTCGCCGAAGACGGAGAAGAGCCGGCAGACGACCAGCGAAAGGCCGAAGCACTCGGCGTACTCCCGCGCCACAAGCTCGCACGCGGCCTTGTGGAAGCCGTAAGGAGAGATGGGACGGAGCGTCGCGTCCTCGCGCGCGGGCAACTGCGGCGTGTCGCCGTAGACGGCGGCGCTCGAAGGGAAGACGATGAGCGGGCGCGCGCCGGAGCGGCGCACGGAGTCGAGCACGTTGGCCCATGCGAGGACTGACGCGCGCAGGTCGTCGAGCGGGTGCGTGAGCGACGCGCCGACCGAGGCCGTGCCCGCCGCGTGCAACAGCGCGTCCGGCGCGAACGAGGCGACCGTCTCGGAGAGGTCGGAGTTGGACACGTCGGCCTGAGCGTAAGCACCCGGCCAGCCGACGCCGGGCTGGCTCGCGCGGCCCACGCCGAGCAGCTCGTGCCCGGCGCGCGCCGCGAAGCAACCGAAGCTCCCGCCCAGAAAGCCGCTGCTGCCTGTGACGAGGATTCTCACGATGAAGACCTCGGAAGCCGGCTCGTCTCGCCGCCGCGAACGTCGGGCGTCGGGGCGCTCGCGCCCGGCTCGAACAGCTCGCGGACGGAGTCGTTCACGGTCTTGCCGACGGCCTCCGGCGAGAAGTGTCTGCCGACATGCGCGTGGCCGTTGTCGGAAAGCGTCTGCCAGAGTGCTTCGTCGCGGTAGGCGCGGACGACCGCCGCGGCGAAGTCTGCGGGCGCGTCGGCAATCAATGCCTCTGCGCCGTCGCGCAGGCTCATGCCCTCCGCGCCGATTGTCGTCGTGACGACGGGCAGACCGTAGGCGAGCGCCTCGCCGATCTTGCCCTTGACGCCCGCGCCGAAGCGTATGGGCGCGACGAAGACGCGCGCGCGCGCAAACACGGGTTCAATGTCCGGCACATAGCCGAGCAGTCGCACGCCCTCCTGCGAGTAGGCGTCGAACTCCGGCGGCGCGTTGTCGCCGACGAGCAGCAGTTCCGTTCGCGGCAGTTCCCGCCTGACGAGTGGCAGGACTTCGCGCACGAAGAAGCGGACGGCGTCTGTGTTGGGGCGGTGGCGGAAGTTGCCGACGAAGAGGAGGTGCTCGCGTGCGTCGAAGGGCAGGCCGCGGCGGTGCGACTCGTGAATCGTCGGGACGACGAAGGAGGGCACGCCGGGGGCTTCGCGTTCCATGACTTCTCTGTCGGCTGAAGAGTTGCACCAGATGATGTCTGAGGCGCGCGCGAGCCGTGTCTCGGTCTTGCGAAACGCCGCGGCCTCGCGCGCGGTCTGCGGGTCGCCGGTCAGCTCGGCCTCGCGCGCGTAGCGTATGAAGTGCGCGTCAACCATGTCGAAGACGACACGAACGCGCGGGTCGGCGCGGCGGATGGGCTTGAGTAACGCCTCGGCCACGGCGGGGCGGCTGATGATGGCGGCGCGGAAGCGTCTTTGCTTCAAGAGGCGTCGGAAGTCGAGCGCGCTCGCCGTCTCGACGCCCTCCTTCCACAGAAGCTTTTCGTATTCGGGCCAGACCTGCTTGCTCGCCGTGACGAGGACGGGATGACACCACTCGCGGAGCGCGCGCAGGATGAAAAGCATGCGCGCGCTGCCCGCATCGCGGTCGGGCGTCGGCACGCGGTCGTCGAAGACGGCGACCTGCGTGGCCCACTTGCGGTTGGCAGCGCGCTCGGCCCGCGAGGGGTCTTCCGCGTAGTGCTCGCGCGCGAGCACGCCCCGCCACTTCTCGTAGAACTTCTCGCGGTTGACGACCTGGTAGTGCTTGAAGCCGGTGCGTGTGTCGCGCCCGGCGGTCGCGCCCTCGTAGTGGATCAGGCGCGAGAGCGGTTGATAGACGACCGCGTAGCCGAGCGAGCGCACGCCCATGCAGAGGTCTGCGTCCTCGTAGTAGGCCGGGGCGTAGCGGCGGTCGAAGCCGCCGAGCTGTTTGAAGAGTTCTTTGCGGATGAGGAGCGACGCGCCGGAACAGTAGTCAACCTCGCGCGCGAAGGTGAAGCGACGATCTTCGGGTGAGCGGCCCCAGCCGTAGTGGAACGCCGCGCCGTTCGACCAGAGGATTGCGCCCGCCTCCTGAACGCGCCCGTCCGGGTAGAGGAACAGCGAGCCGACCGCGCCCGTTCGCCGGTCGCGCTCGACGGTCTCGACGAGCGCGTCGAGCCAGCCGGGCAGGACGACGGTGTCGTTGTTGAGGAAGACGAGGAAGCGCCCGCGCGCTATGCCAGCGCCCTGATTGCAGGCGTCAACGAAACCGCGGTTGGTCTCGTTGTCAATGACGCGCACGAGGCCCGCGAAGTGCGAGAGGACTTCGCGCGTCTCGTCGGTCGAGGCGTTGTTGACGACGATGACCTCCGTGTCGTCGAAATCAAGCTCGCGCAGTAGAGAGCGGAGGCACTGGAAGGTGAACTCGACCTTGTTGAAGACGGGAATGATGATGGACGTTTTGATTGCTCTTTCGTCGGCCTCTCCCGCACGCCTTGCGCGGCTCTGGCCGGAGGCGGCGCGCGCGAGGAAGAGGAAGTCCGCCGCGCCCCACGCCTCGGCGTGCGGCGCGCGCGGTCTCATCTTCACATCCCAGGCTTGACGAAGGTCGAGGCCGTTGGCCGTGGCGCTTTCGGCTATGCGTTCGGCGAAATTGTAGATGCGCGCGCCGAGCCGGAGCGCCGCGCCGAGCGTGCCGAAGACGAGGCGCTTGAGCCTGAGCTTGAACCGCAGCGGGAGCTTTTCGCGGAGTCTTTCTTTCACAGCCGGGAGGCGGACGGGACGCGCCGGAGCCGAAGAGTTCAGACGGCCTCCCTCTCTGTCGTCCATTCGAGCAGGGGCCGCACGACGCCGGGCATCGGCCCGACGTAGTCGCCGCGCGCCGAGCCTTCGCCCGGCTCGTCCAACACCTGGAAGGCCACGACGTTCTTGGCGCGCGCGTGCAGGATTGTAGACGGAAAGTGCGACATTATCGAGACGTGCGCGATGAGGCTCCCTTCGGAGAGGAAGTTTCCGGGCAGGCGGACGGCGCTCGTGTAGCGCCCGCGCTCACGCTCGCGCCGGCTCCACTCCGCGCCCGTGTCGTGCGTGCTGAAGAGGCGCGTGCCCGCCTCGTTGTGCAACTCGACGGCGGGGACGAGCGCGTGCCCGTCTTCGAGCACGTCGTAAGTGACCTCGACGCGGAGGGGGCGGCGTATCTCCGCCGCGGCCACGGTCTGGCCCTGCTCGTCGCAGACGCGCACGCGTCGCAGGCGCACCACCGAGTCGCCCGGCGCTTCCCCGCCTTCATCCCACTCGCGCAGCGCGCCCGCCTTCCAGCCCGAAGTGAGGTAGTGGTTGACGACCTCCTGCACGGGGCCGTCGGCGACGATGCGGCCCTGTTCGAGCAGCACGACGCGCTTGCACAGGCGCGTCACCGCGGGCATGTTGTGCGAGACGAAGAAGATTGTGCGCCCCTGTCGGCGGATGTCGCGCATCTTGTCGAGGCACTTCTGCTGGAACGCGGCGTCGCCGACGGCCAGCACTTCGTCCATGATGAGGATTTCGGGTTCGAGGTGCGCGGCCACGGAGAAGGCGAGGCGCACGTACATGCCGGAAGAGTAAAACTTGACGGGCGTCTCGATGAACTTTTCCAGCTCCGAGAAGGCGACGATCTCGTCGAACTTGCGCGCGATCTCGGCGCGCTTCATCCCCAGCACCGCGCCGTTCAAATAGACATTCTCGCGCCCCGTCAGGTCGGGGTGGAAGCCCGTGCCGACTTCGAGCAGGGAGCCGACGCGCCCGTACAATTCGACCTCGCCCGTGGTGGGCCGCGTGACGCGCGAGAGGATTTTCAGGAGCGTGCTCTTGCCCGCGCCGTTGTGTCCGATGACGCCGATCAACTCGCCTTTGCGGACTTCGAGGCTGACGCCTTTCAAGGCCCAGAGCGTCTGATACCGGCTGCCTTCGCCCCGGCGCAGACGCTTGAGCGGCGCGGCCAGCGCGAGGCCGACGACCTCACGCAGAGTGAACTCGTAGCCGGGCAGCAGCCCGCCGATGCGGTAGCGTTTGCTGACGTTCTCGATTCTGACAACAGGCTTCATCTGACAACAGGCTTCATCAGCGAACCACAAACTCCGTCACTTCAGATCACGTCGGCGAAGGTGTCTTCCAGCCGCCGGAAGACGTAGTAGGCGCACGCGAGCAGCGCGACGGCGAAGACGGCAGAGACGACGACGTGCGGCCAGTAGAGCGGGAGTCCGGCGAGCGCGGCGCGGAAGCCTTCGAGCACGCCCGTCATCGGGTTCACGTCGAGAATCCAGCGCCAGCCCGGCGGCACGACGCCCGTCGGGTAGATGACCGGCGAGGCGAACATCCAGACCTGTAGAATGAAGGGGAGCACGTGGCGCAGGTCGCGGTACTTGACCGTGAGCGCCGACGCGAGCATCCCCGCGCCGAGCGCCGACGCCGTCGCCAGCAGCACGAAGACGGGCAGCAGCAGCACGCCCCAGGTGACGTGCACGCGGTAGTATGCGGCGAGCGCGACGAGCAGGAGCGAACCGACCGCCATGTCCACCAGCCCCGCCGCGACCGCCGCTCCGGGGATGAAGACGCGCGGGAAATAGACCTTCGTGACGAGGCTCGTGTTGCTGATGAGGCTGTTGGTGCCGCTCGTCACGGCGGTCGAGAAGAACGTCCAGACGAGCAGCCCCGAATAGGCGAAGAGCGGGTAGGCAACCTCCCCCGTGTCGAGCCGCGCGAACTTGTTGAAGACGAGCGTGAAGATGAGCATCATCAGCAAGGGCTGGACGATGACCCACGCCGCGCCCATGAGCGTCTGCTTGTAGCGCACCTTGATGTCGCGCCACGTCAGGAAGTAGAGCAACTCGCGGTAGGCCCAGAGGTCGCGGAGGTTGAGCTGCACGCCCGACTCCTCAGACCTGACGAAGACGTGCGGCACGCCGGCAAACTCTTCCGCCTCGGTCGCCGCCCCGCCGCGCGCGGGGGCTTGCGCGACGGCGGGCGCGTTGAAACTTCCTTCCGGGGTCTCGCTGGTCTTCAGGCTCATCGTAATCTTCCGCCCGCGCCCCGGCGATCCACACCGCGCGCGCCGCACTCAAGGCAGAATGGTCAGTCTAGCCACCGGCAACTTGAAGCGTCAACAGCCCCGCACGTAAACTTGCCGCCCATGAGTGTCGCGCAAAGATTCAAGCGGAGACTGCCCCGCGGCCTGCGCCGTCGCCTCGGCGCGCTGCGAAGGCGCGTGAGGGCGATGCCCGTCAGGACTCAGATGCAGAAGCAGGAACTCCTCGAAGACGCCACGCTCGGCGAGCGCGAGCGCCGCCTTCTGCGCGCTGTCGAAGCGCGCGTCTTCTTCAACGACGGCATGTACGCGGGCAACGGCGCGCATTACTTCCGCGTCGGCCTCGACGCCCTGCGCCTCGTCGAAGGGGCGCTGGCGGCGTCGGGTCTTGAGGAAGTCCGGCGCGTCCTCGACCTGCCCTGCGGCGGCGGGCGCGTGCTGCGCTTTCTCGTCAGCCGTTTCCCCCGCGCCGAGTTCGTCGCGTGCGACTTGCAGCGCGACATGGCCGACTTCTGCGCGCGCCAGTTCGGCGCGCGCGCCGCCTACTCGAAAGACGACCTCGGCGAACTTCACTTCGATGCGCCGTTCGACCTCGTCTGGTGCGGCTCGCTCGCCACGCACCTCGACGCGTCGTCCTTGCGCGCGCTGCTCAAACTATTCCGCCGCAGCCTCGCGCCCGGCGGCCTCGCCGTCTTCACGACGCACGGCGAGCGCGTCGTCCGAAGGATGCTCGCAGACGAGTTCGACTACGCGATAGCGAAAGAGAGAATCCCGGCAATCGTCGGCTCGTATCGCGCAACCGGCTACGGCTTCACGAACTACCCGGACGTGAGCGCCTACGGCGTCGCGCCCGACGCGGGCTACGGCGTCTCCCTGACTTCGCCCGAATGGGTGCGTGCAGAGGCCGCGCGCGCCGGTGGCCTGCGCGAGGTCTTCTTTGAGCCGCACGGCTGGGACGAACATCAGGACGTTTTCGGGTTCGTCAGGCAAGACTGAAGGCGCAAATGAGCATCACGCGCAAAATCAAACGAGCGTTGCGCGGCGAGGTGAGCGCACGAGCGGCCTCGCTTGAGGCGGGGAGGCGCGTCGCCGCGGCGTTGCGCCTCCGGCGCGAGCGCGCGCGGTTGAGCAGAGAAGCCGCGCGCAATGCGCGGGCAGGAGAGTGCGGCCCGCGACTCGCGCCCGCCTTCGCGCGAATGAGCGGCGCGGGACTGCTCGCACACTTCCGCGCGCGCACGTCTCCGCGGTTCTTTGAAGGCTTCGACGCGTTGCGGGAAGGCTTCGACATGGCGCGGGAAGGCTCCGGCGCGGCGGGCAGTCCGCCTGCCGGGAAAGTCGCGGCGTTGACGGATGAGCGGGTCGCTGCGCTGCTGGAAGAGGCGCGCGAAGTGTCGGCGCACCGCTGGCCTCTGCTCGGCTACGGGATGCTGGATTTCGGCGCGGAGATTGACTGGCTGCGCGAGCCTGTGTCAGGCGCGCGCTGGCCGCTTCGCTTTCACGGCGACGTGGCGCTCGTGCGCGGCGACGGCTCGGACGTGCGCGTCCTCTGGGAGTTGAACCGGCTCGGCCAACTGCACGCGCTCGCGCAAGCTTACGCGCTCACGGGCAACGAGGCGTTAGCCGAAGAGTTTTTCGCGCAGGTCGAGGGCTGGCGCGCGCAGAACCCCGCAGGCTTCGGGCCGAACTGGGCTTGCGCGATGGAGGCGTCTTTGCGCGCTATGAATTTGCTCGCCTGCTTTCAACTGCTGCGCGGCTCGCGCGCGTTGGATGAGCGGCGGCTCGGCTCAATGCTCGCGCTCTTCGACGCGCACGGGCGACACGTCCGGCGCAACCTTGAGTTCTCTTACATCGCCACGGGCAATCACTACCTCTCGGACGTGGCGGGCCTGCTCTGGCTCGGCCTGCTCCTGCCGGAGCTGCGCGCGGCGGCGGCGTGGCGCGCGTTCGGCCTGCGCGAACTGCTGCGCGAGCTGGACAAACAGGTCTTGCCGGACGGCGCGGACTGCGAAGCCTCGACCGGCTACCACCGCTTCGTCACGGAGCTGTTCCTCTACTCCTTCATCCTCTGCCGCGCGAACTCCGTCGAGATCGAAGAGCGCCACTGGCGACGGCTGCGCGCGATGCTCGAATACATGCGCGCATACCTTCGACCTGACGGGCGCGCGCCGCTCGTCGGCGACACGGACGGCGGGCGTGCCCTGCCGCTCGTCCGCCGCGCGGCGGACGAGCACGCGTACCTTCTCGGCGTCGGCGCGTCGCTCTTCGGCGAGCCGCGCTTCAAGCTCTACGGGGAAGCGCCGGAGGAAGTCTTCCGGCTGCTCGGCGCGGAAGGCGTCCGAGCTTACGAGAGACTGGAGACGGCGGGCGCGCACGCGGCGACTTCGGCTGTGTTTGAGCGCGCGGGCGCGTGCGTGCTGCGCGAAGGCGACCTGTACCTGCTGCTCAACGCGGGCGGCGCAGGGCTGTCGGGGCGCGGCGCGCACGGCCACAACGACGCGCTCTCCGTCGAAGTCTACGCGCGCGGCGTGAGCTTCCTCGCAGACCCCGGCACATACGTCTACACCTCCGACGCGCGCGCGCGCCAGCTCTTTCGCTCGACCGCCTACCACTCGACCGTCGAGGTGGATGGCGCGGAGCAGAACAGCATCAATGAAGACGCGCCCTTCCTCATCGGCGACGAGGCGCGACCGCGCATACTTCGCTTCGAGTCGGACGCGGCACGCGACCTCGCCGTCGCCGAGCACCGGGGCTACCAGAGGCTTCCCGCCGGGCCAGTCACGCATCGCCGCGCCGTCACCTTCGACAAGCGCAAGGGCTTCTGGCTCGTCGAAGACTCGCTCGCGGGTGCGGGCGAGCATGATTTCAAATTCGTCTTTCATGCCGCGCAGGGGCGCGTAGCGCGTCTGCTCCATGATTCGACGGCGGAGATTTGCGACGCTGAGCCGGGGATTGGCGACGCCGAGCCGGGCGCGCGGCTTCTCATCGCGTCGCTCGACTCGCACGCGGGCATCGCGCTCGAACCGCGCTGGTCTTCGCGCGAATACGGCTCGGAGGTCGAGACGGTCGCCGCCTGCTGGACGCTACGGCGCGCGCGCGCGCCGCTCGTCGCGCGCTGGCTGCTCGTGCCCGTCGGCGCTGGCGAAGACGTGGCCGCGCGTTTAGAGTTGATCGCGCGACTGAGAAGCAGTTTGAAGAACACGGCGGCTGACGCCGACACCGACGGCGCTTTCGACGGTCGCTGAATCTCATGTGCGGCATCTGCGGAGTCTGGGAGTACGGGGCGGCTGAGGGGCGCATCCATGCCGCGCTGGTCGAGCACATGCGCGACACGATGGCGCATCGCGGGCCGGACGACGCGGGCGCGCAAGTCCTCGACGGCGGGCGTCTGGGCCTCGGCTTCCGGCGACTCTCGATCATAGACCTCACGCACGCGGGCCATCAGCCGATGCGCGGGTGCGTGGGGCGCGGCGCGTGGCTCGTCTTCAACGGCGAGATTTACAACCATGAGGAGTTGCGCCGCGGACTCGAACAGAGAGGGCATGTGTACGCCTCGCGCACCGACAGCGAGACGATCATTCATCTCTATGAAGAGCGCGGCCTCGACTTCGTCGAAGAGATCGAAGGCGACTTCGCCGTCGCGCTGTGGGATGCGGAGCGCGAGCGGCTCGTGCTCGCGCGCGACCGCGTGGGCGTCAAGCCGCTCTACTTTTACCAACGGGACGGGCGACTCCTCTTCGCCTCCGAGATCAAAGCCATCCTCGCGCACCCGTCCGTCACGGCAGAGGTGGACGAAGAGGCGCTATATCACTACCTCTCTTTTTTGACGACGCCCGCGCCGCAGACGCTCTTCCGCGGCGTGCAGAAACTCCCGGCAGGCCACCTGCTCGTCTGTGGGCGCGACGGCGGCGTCCGGGTCACGCGCTACTGGGACGCGCTGCCGCCCGCGAACGTCGTGCGAGAAGGCAACGGTGCTGCGCGCGCGCCCGGCGAGGCCGAGCACCGCGCGGAGATTCTCCGTCTGCTGCGCGAGTCAATCAGGAAGCGCATGATGGCGGATGTGCCCTTCGGCGTCTTCCTCTCCGGCGGCGTTGACTCTTCGGCCAACGTCGCGCTGATGGCCGAGCAGATGTCGCGCCCCGTCGAGACTTTCACCGTGGCCTACAAAGACCACGAAGAGCTGAACGAACTCGACGCGGCGCGCGAGACGGCGCGACGCTTCGGCGCGAGCCATCACGAGGTCTGTATAGGCGACGCGGAGATGCGCGCCTTCCTCCCCGAACTCGTCTTTCATCAGGACGAGCCTCTCGCCGACCCGGTCTGCGTGCCGCTCTACTACGTCTCGAAGCTCGCGCGCGAGTCGGGCACGGTGGTCGTGCAGGTCGGCGAAGGCTCGGATGAACTGTTCGGCGGTTACGACAAATATGTGAAGTACCTTCGGCTCTACGAGCGTTTCTGGCGACACGCCGAGCGAGCGCCGCTGCTCGCACGACGCGCCGCGAGCCTGTTTGCGCGCCCGCTCGTCGGGGCCGCGACGAAGAACGCGGAGGCCACAGAGCTGGTCAGGCGTCTCGGCGCGGACGAGGCTCTGTTCTGGGGCGCGGCCATCGTCTTCGACGAGACTCTGAAAGCACGGCTCGCCTCGCCGCGGATGCGCGTGCGCTGGGGCACGCTCTCTTCCTACGAAGTGGTGCGCCAAGACCTGGAGCGCATCGGGCGCGAGCGCCCCGCCGCCGACTTCCTCGCGCGCATGACTTACCTCGAATTGAAGCTGCGCCTGCCGGAGCTTCTGCTGATGCGCGTGGACAAGATGACGATGGCGACCTCGGTCGAGGCGCGCGTGCCGTTCTTAGATCATCACCTCGTCGAGTACGCGTCGGGCGTCCCGCGCGAGTTGAAGGTCGAGGGCGCGAGCGGCAAGCACGTCCTCAAGCGCGCGCTCGAATCAGTGCTGCCGCCGGACGTGCTCTACCGGCGCAAGCGGGGTTTCGGAGCGCCCGTCGAGTCCTGGTTCCGAGGGCCTTCGGGCGGCTGGCTGGAAGAACGTTTGATGAACTCGACCCTGCGCCGCCGAGACTTCTTCGACTACTCGTTCGTCGCGCGCCTCCTCGAAGAGCAACGCCGCGGCGCGCGCGATTGGGGCTTTCACCTCTGGACGCTTCTGAACCTGAGCCTCTGGTACGAGCGCTGGATCGAGGAAGCCTGACTGTGCTCCGGTAAAGCCTCAGACCCGCAACGCCCCGTAGCGGCGCGCGGCACGCTCGCGCGTCCGGCGCTTGCGCCAGCGCGTCAGAGAGTAGGGCGCGACGAGGCGCAAGAAGACGCGCGCGAGCGCCCCGGTCGAGGGTGCGCCCCGCAAGCCCCGGCGCAGGAATCGAAGCGCCTGTGCCTTGTCGCCGAGGCGCAGAAGGTCTTCCGCGCCCGCGAAGTCGAGCGCGCGTTGGTAGCGGCGCAGTTCTTCGGCGCTCAGGCCGAGTTCGGCGGCGATGTTCGCTTGCGCTTCGAGTCGCGCCTCGATCATCCAGACGAAGTCGCGGCTCGTGTTCGACGTGTGCCGTCGCCACGCGGAGAGCACGCGCGGGTCGAAGGCGAACTCGCCCTCGGCGCTCAGGCGCAGGTAAAGCTCGTAGTCTTCGAGCCGCGCGCGCTCGTTCCAGCCGCGGCGCTCCAACGGCGCGCGGCGGTACAGGACGGTCGGACTCATCGGGGCGATTGTTTGTTCGAGCAGCATCGCGCGCGCGTCGCCGTCGGCGTAACTCGCCCAGTCGAGCGTACAGTCAACCACCTCGCCGCGCTCGTCAACGAGTAAGGCGTGGCCGTAGGCGAGCACGGCGCGCGCTCTTTCTTCGAGCAGCGCGACGCGCGCCGCGAGGAAGCCGGGCAACCACACGTCGTCCGAGCCGAGATATGCGAAGTAACGCCCGCGCGTCTTCGACAGCCCCTCGTTGAGCGTGGCGCACAGGCCGCGGTTCGCACGCGCGACCAGCTCGCAAGCGAAGGGGCAGTCCTTCAACGCCTCCTCGACGACGCGCGGAGAGTCGTCCGCCGAGCCGTCGTCAATGACAAGTAGCTCCGCGGGCTGTAAAGTCTGGCGGAAGACGGAGCGCAGCGCCGACGCGACGAACGGCGCGTGATTGTAAGACGGCACGACGACCGAGACGCGCGGCGCGTCACGTTGTCCCGCCGACGAAACTTGAGAAGAATGCATCGGTTAGTGAACGGTCAATGGTCAATGGTCAATGATGTTTGTGCGTTCGCCGCCTTGAATCATAATCTCCCAGGGTGCTGCGGGTGCGACTACTATTGACCATTGACCATTGACCATTTACGCATGAGCAGAAAGGTCGTCCTCTTAGGCCCGCACCCGCCGCCCTACGGCGGGGTCTCAATTTACACCAGCACGCTCTTCGAGTCCCTCAAAAACCGCGGCCTGCATCTCTGGACTTACGGCGACGCGGAGCTGCGCGGGCCGCAGGTGCGCTTTCTTCGGGACAAGCGACGCGAACTCGTGCCGCTCCTGTTGCGCGAAGGTCGCGGCGCGCGCATCGCCGACTGCACGCACTTCCTCGTCGAGTATCCGAGCGCGCTCGTGCCCGTCTGGGTGATTCTCAAACGGCTGCTCCGGTTCGAGTGGATAAAGATTGTGCACGACGGGTCGCTGCCTTCGCGCCACGCGCGCTTCAACCCTGTGCGCCGCGCTCTCTTCCGGCTCGCGACCGCTGGCGTGACGGAGTTCGTCGTCGTCGGCGAGGAGTTGGAGCGTTGGCTGCGCGAAGAGGCGCGCGTCAGACAGAAAGTCTCGCGCGTCAGGAGCCTTCTGCCCGTTCCGCATCGCAACGCGCAGTTTTCATTGCCCGCCGAAGCGTTGGCGGCGCTCGCGCCTTACCTGCGGCGCGATAAAAAAATCTGCTCCGTCGGGGCCTTCATCCGAGACTACGGCTTCCTGCAAGTGGCCGAGGCCGTCGAACGCCTGCGCTGCGAGACGGGCGCAGACCTCGGCCTCGTGCTGCTCGACGGCGACTTCGCAGGGGACGAGCAATACCGGGCCGAAGTCCTGCGCGGGCGCGAGTGGATCGTCGTTTTAAAGAACGTGGCGCACCCCCACGTGTTCGAGATTTTCAGGCGTAGCGATGCGTTCGTCCGCGCGTTCGGACTCGAAAGCTACGGGCTTTCGCGCGTCGAGGCGATCTGGTGCGGGCTGCCCGTCGTGGCGACGCGCGCGGGCGAGACGCGCGGCATGCTGCTCTACGACTTCGGCGACCTCGACGCGTTGACCGCGCAACTCAAACGCGCGCTCGCGGGCGAGCACAAACAAGCGACGGACGAGTGGGCCGCGCGCTTTCAACAGGAGGCCGAAGAGAATCTTAAGGCCATCACGCAGCAGCTAGGACTTGAGTGAAGCTTTGAGCTAGCTGAGTGAAGCTTTGAACTAGCTGAGTGAAGCTTTGAACTAGCGGCCCCGCTCAGACCATTTTCGTCGTGTGAAGAGTCCGCCGTGGTAAAGCGACGCCGCCGCGAGGACGAGAAGAAAGTATTGGACGCCGAGCACGTAGCGGTACTCTGTGTGGAGCGCCGATTGCACGCACAAGTAATAGAGTGGGACGGCGAGCAGCGCGGCGAGTGCGCGCCAGTTTCGTTCGCGTGCGAGGAGGCCCGCGCCGAAGAGGACGAGCGGCAGGACGATGGCCGTGATGAACATCTTCTGCACGACGCGCAGGGCGAAACGGGGCACGCGCGTCCAGCCTTCGGAGACCGGCAGGGTTGAAGTGAGCGGCGTCCGTTCGAGCCTGAGCATCGAGGCCGCGCGCCGCGCCATCACGGACGCGAACCAGAGCGGGTGAGAGCTAATCACGGCGAGGCCGCGCGACGTGCGCGCGCGGTCGCGCTCGAACCCGTCGGGCGTGAACAGTGCGCCGGAGTATTCCGACTTGCCGTAGATCAACGCCTCCTGCCGCATGAGTTCGATGTCCGTGTCCGGCAGCCCGAACCTGCGTCCGGGGTCGTAGTCCGCCAGTCCCTCGACGAAGGTCTGCCCCGCGCCGAGCGAGACGGGGATGAAGTGGCCGAAGACGACCGCGTTGCGAACGGTCAGCGGCGCGACGGCGACCAGCGCCCCGCCGACGAGCGCCAACGCCGGGCGCAACTTCCGCCCGCGCGCGAAGAGCAGCGGCACGAGCAGCAGGAGGAACGGCGCGAGCAGCAGCGCGTTCGCGCGCAGCCAGCAAGAGACGCCGACGAGCACGCCCGCGGCGAGAGCTTTTATGAAAGCGTGACGCGCGCGCGCGCGCAGGATCAGCAGGACGGCGAGCAGGACGGGCAGGACTGCGAGCGTGTCGGGCAGGAGCAGGACGCAGTTCCAGCAGAACTGCGGCGCGAGCGCGACCAGCGTGCCCGCGATGACGCCCACGCCGAACGGCAACAACTCCGACGCGATGAGAAGGACGAGCGCCGCGGCGAGCGAGTCGCAGACGATCTGAAAGATTTGCGCCGCCGCGTCCTGTTCGCCGAAGCCTTTGTAGAGGAACGCCAGAACAATCGGATAACCGGGCGGGTGTCCGAGCAGGTCTGGGTCGCTCGTCGTCGAAGAAGGGTCGAAGAAGGACGACGCGCCGTTCTGTCGGAGAAGGCGCGCGAGGTGCTTGTAGTTGTCCGTGACCGCGGTCTGAACCCCTGCGGCCTCGGAGCGCGCGTCTTGCCAACACAGGAGCCTGACGCCGAAAGCGGCGAGGAAGACGAGGGCGAAGGCGACGGCCTTGCGTCGTCCATATTTCGACCGGCCCTGAGAAAAACCTTCCCCGGAATTTCGCGTGGCGCGTGTGGGAGATTCCATTTCGGCCTTTGGCTGAGTGCTGATTTGCCTGCCCGGACGCTATTATACAGACGCGCGCCGCGCCGCGCCGTCAAGCCCGGCGCGTGTCGCGGCCCGAAGCTCGCGCCCGCAGAACTTCTCTGCGCCACAGGGCGTAGTCTTCCGGCAGATGTCTTAACGCCACGAGCCAGAGGTGGGCATCATGTTCTGTCCAAAATGCAGCCAGCAACAGCCGTCCGACGAGGTTCGCTTCTGCCCGAGGTGCGGCTTCTCGCTTGCGGGTGTCGCCGCCCTCGTCGCCGATAATGACGTGACCGCCGCCGGCGTAGACGCGGCGCGAGTCCCCGAACAAGTGGCGAAGCGCATCGGCATTCGTCGCGGGGCGAAGTTTACGTTCTTCAGCCTCGTCTTCGCCCCCGTCTTCCTCGGACTCTGCTTCATGTTCGACACGCCCGTTTTCCTGTTCGTTCCCATAACCCTCTTCCTGGCGGGGCTGTTGCAGATGCTTTACTCCGTGCTGTTCGGCGAGGAAATCCTGCCCGTCCGAAGCCTCTCGGCGCGAAGGAACTTGAAGGCCGGCAGGGAGAACCCTGCGCTGGACGCGCCGCAATTTGTCCCCGCGCCGTACTTCAACTCACAGCGCGTGAACACCTCCGAAATCGCTTCGCCGCCGAGCGTGACGGAGAACACGACGAAGTTCCTGGACAAGGAAGTTTGAGACAGACAGGCCCTCCATAGAACGTGCCGATTCTGACAGGCAAATCCTTTGTGTGCTTCGGCGGCGAGGACTGGTGGTACCACCACCCGCACTCGAAGAACCACCTGATGCGCCGTTTCGCCCGCGCAGGCAACGGCGTCCTGTTCGTGAACTCGATTTCGATGGGGCTGCCCGGCCTGACGAACAAGGACTTGCTGCCGCGGGTTGCGCGCAAGCTGCGCTCTTACGCGAGGCTGGCGCGCATGACCCCGGAAGGCATCACGGTCGTTTCGCCCGCCGCGCTCCCTTTCTACGGGAGCCGCGCCGCGCGCGCCGCCAACCGCCGTCTGCTCGCCGCGCAGATCGGACGGCTGGCGCGTCGGCGCGGTCTCAAACGCCCCGTCCTGTGGATCGCCATCCCGACTGCGGCGGAGATGATTGGGCGTCTGGACGAATCGCTGGTCATCTATCAAGTGTCGGACAAGTACGACGAGAACTCGATGGATCATTCGACCGACCCGGAGGCCATCCGGCGACTGCACGAGCACGCGATTGATAAGGCGGACATCATCTTCTATTCGGGGCGCAAGCTGTTTGAAGAGGCGGAGCGCGGGCGCGAGCGTTCGCACCTGTTGGAGCAGGCCGTTGACTTCGAGCACTGGTCGCGCGTCTCGGAAGGCCGCCTCGAAGTCGCAGAGGAAGTGGCGCGCATCCCGCGCCCGCGGCTCGGCTACTTCGGCGCGATAGAGCCTTGGTTGATTGACCAGGAGTTAATCAGGCGCGCGGCAAGCGAGCACCCCGCGTGGCAGTGGGTCTTCGTCGGCAACAAGTCGCGCGGCGTCGAGATCGAATCCTTGCCGAACACACACTTCCTGCCGCCCGTGCCTTACGAAGAACTGCCGCGCTACGCCGCAGGCTTTGATGTGTGCGTGCTGCCGTGGGAAACTGAGCGCGCGTTCACGAGCTACGGGTCGGCCATCAAGGTGCGCGAGTACCTCGCCACGGGCAAGCCCGTCGTCATCTCGCCGCTTCCCGAATACGAGCCGATGCGCGACGTGCTCCGCATCGCGCGCAGCCGCGAAGACTTCTTCCGCCTCGTCGAAGACGCGCTCGCCGAACGAGAACCGGAGGCCGCGCGCGCGCGGCAGGCTTCGGTTGCCGGAGGCACCTGGGACGCGCGGGCCGAGTGGGTGAGCGGCCTCATCGAAGAGGCGCTCGCGGAGAAACGCTGAAGCACGCAACGCCGAACGCTGAACTAATAAACAACTCGTCTTTCAGTTCGGCGTTCGGCGTTGCGGACTTCCGACTCTCCTTATGAAGCAGCTTCTGCAAAATTTGAAGACGGGCGAGGGCGTGGTGGCCGACGTGCCCGCGCCGGTCGCGCAGCGCGGTCGCGTGCTCGTGCGCGCGGCCAGCTCTCTGGTCAGCGCGGGGACGGAGCGCGCCTTCGTCGAGCTGGGGCGCAAGGGGCTTCTGGGGAAGGCCAAAGAGCGGCCCGACCTCGTCCGCAAGGTCTTCGAGAAAGTCAGGAGCGAGGGGCTTCTGAGCACTCTGCAAACCGTGCGCGAGAAGCTGGACGAATCGCACGCGCTCGGCTACAGCGCGGCAGGGATAGTGGTCGAGGTCGGCGAGGGCGTGGACGGTTTCAGCGCGGGCGAGCGCGTGGCGTGCGCGGGCACGGGCTACGCCGCGCACGCAGAGCTTCTGTCCGTGCCGCAGAACCTCTGCGCCCGCCTGCCCGACGCCGTTGACTTCGAGAGCGCGGCCTTTTCCACGCTCGGCGCAATCGCGCTTCAGGGCGTGCGTCTGGCCGAGCCGACGCTGGGCGAGGCGGTCGTCGTCATCGGCCTCGGACTCGTGGGCCAGCTCGCCGCGCAACTCTTGAAGGCGAACGGCTGCCGCGTCTTCGGCGTTGACCTCGACACGTCGAAGGTCGAGCTGGCGCGACGGCTCGGCGCGGACGACGGCTGCGTCTCGAACGCGGGCGCGAGGGAGGCGATCACGCGCTGGTCGCGCGGGCGCGGCGCGGACGCGGTCGTCATCACGGCGGCGACTTCGACGGATGAACCCATCCAACTCGCGGGCGAGGTCTCGCGTTTGAAGGGGCGCGTCGTCGCCGTCGGACTGGTCGGCATGAACGTGCCCCGCCGGATTTACTTCGAGCGCGAGCTGACCTTGCGCGTCTCGATGTCCTACGGGCCGGGGCGCTACGACCCCGAATACGAAGAGCGCGGCCACGACTACCCAGTGCCTTACGTCCGTTGGACTGAGGGGCGCAACCTCGAAGCCTTCCTCGACCTCGTCGCCGCGGGCCGGGTTCAGACAGCACCGCTCGTCACGCACCGCTTCTCAGTCGAAGAGGGCGAACGCGCCTACAGACTGATTTCGGGCGAGGCGGGCGAGCCGTACCTCGCCGTCGTCATCAACTACGACACCACGCGCGAGCTTGAGTTGCACGTCGCTAATCAAAGTCAAAAGTCAAAAGTCAAAAGTCAAAAGTTCGAGGGCCGGAGTTCGGAGCCTGCGCGCGGGAGGGCCGAGCGCGTGCGCGTCGGCTTGATCGGCGCGGGCGACTACGCGCGCCGGATGCTTTTGCCGCACTTCAAGGCGTGCGGCGTCGAGTTCGTCTCCATCGCGACCGCTTCGGGCGTGACGGCGCGCGACGTTGGACGCCGGTACGACTTCGCGCGCTTCGTCTCCGGCGCTGAAGAGGTGCTCGCTGACGGCGAAGTGAACCTCGTCGTCATCGCCACGCGCCACGACGCGCACGCCGGGCTGGCACGGCGTGCGCTCGCGCGCGGCCTCGACGTGTTCGTCGAAAAGCCGCTCGCCATAAACGACGAGGAGCTGGACGCGTTGCTCGAAGCGGCGGCGTGTTCGGGCGGTCGCCTGACGGTCGGCTTCAACCGGCGCTTCTCGCCGCACGCGCGCGCGGCCCGCGAGTTCTTCGCCGCACGCCGCGCGCCGCTCTCGATTCTCTACCGCGTGAACGCGGGCCGCGTCCCGCGCACGCACTGGACGCAAGACCCGCACGAGGGCGGCGGGCGGGTCGTCGGCGAGGTCTGCCACTTCGTAGACTTCATGCACTTCCTGACCGGCTCTCGCGTGGAGCGCGTCTACGCCGAAGCCGTTTCGTCCGGCGACCGACAGGCGGTTGACGACGACTCGGTCTTCGTCACGCTCAAATTCGCGGACGGCTCGAACGGCACCATCGCCTATCTCGCCGAGGGCGACTCGGCGCTACGGAAAGAGCGCATCGAGATTTTCGGGGGCGGAAGAAGTTTCGTCATCGAAGACTTCCGCAGCGCCACGGCCTACCGCGACGGGCGCGAGACGCGCACGCGCCTGCGCGCGCAGGACAAGGGGCAGCGCGAAGAGGTGCGCTCGGTCTGCGCCGCGCTCGTCGAAGGCGCACCCGCGCCCATCCCCCTCGCGGAACTCGCGCACACCACGCGCGCCACCTTCCGCATCCGCGACTCGCTGCGGACTGGAGAGCCGAAGAACGTGAACCGTGAACCGTGACAAGACGGTTGAGACTTATCACGGCTCACGGTTCACGACACATGGTCTGTTAACTTGTCACGGTTCACGGTTCACGGCTTTAAGTATGTGCGGGATTGCCGGTCTGATTTCTGTAAACCCCGACGCGCGTGTGGGCGCGATGCTGAAGGCGATTGAGCATCGCGGGCGCGACGACGAGGGTGTGTGGGCTTCCGCGCCGTTGGACGAGGAAGGGCGGCGCGCGTGTTTCGGCCACAGGCGTCTGGCGATCATTGACACAAGCAGCGCGGGCCACCAGCCGATGTCTTCGGCGGACGGTCGCTACGTCGTCACCTTCAACGGGGAGATTTACAACTACCGCGAGCTGCGCCGTCGCCTCGCATCGCTCGGACACGAGTTTCAGACCGACACGGACACGGAAGTCCTGCTCAAAGCCTTCGCGCAGTGGGGAACGAATTGCCTCGCGCACCTCAACGGCATGTTCGCCTTCGCCATCTGGGACGAGCAGGAGCGTACTTTGACGCTCGCGCGCGACCGCCTCGGCATCAAGCCCCTGTTCTACGCCGCGCCGGAGCGGGCGGACGGAAAGAGTCAGGCGTTCGTCTTCGCATCGGAGGCGAAGGCGATACTCGCGTCGGGCCTCGTCCGCGCGGAGCTGGACGCGGAGGCGCTCAACCAGCAGCTCACCTTCCTCTGGACGCCCGACCCGCACACGCTCTTCCGGGGCATCCGGCGTCTGCCGCCCGCGCACCTGCTCACCTGGCGCGACGGCGAGGTGAAGTTGCGCGAGTGGTGGGACGTTTCGTTCGACGAGGTGGAGGAAGGGCGCGGCGAGGAGTGGTGGCGCGTGCGCGTGCTCGAAACACTTGAGCGCGTGGTCGGGTTGGAGATGGTCGCCGACGTGCCGCTCGGCTCGTTCCTGTCGGGCGGCGTTGACTCGTCGGTCATCACGGCGTTGATGAAGCGGCACAGCGGGGGCCGACGCGTCTCGACCTACACCATCGGCATCGAAGACGAAGACCTGCGCTACGATATCATTCCGAGCGACGTGCCGTGGGCGCGACGGGTCGGCAAACTCCTCGACAGCGACTATCACGAGATCATGCTCAAGCCGGACGTGGCCGCGCTTTTGCCGGCGCTCGTGCGCCAGCTTGAGATGCCGGTCATTGACATGGCGATTTCGAGCTACCTCGTCTCGCAGAAGGCGCGCGAGACTTTGACGGTGATGCTCTCAGGGATGGGCGGCGACGAGGTGTTCGCGGGCTACCCGCGCCAGTTGGCGATGAGCCTGGCGGGCGCGCTCGACCCCTTCCCGTCTGCGCTGCGGCGGCCTGCGATGCGCGCCGTCGCGGGCGTTCTGCCCGGAGGCATGCCGGGCCGCCTGACCGCTCCGCTCCGCAACGCGAAGAAGTTCGCCAGGAGCGCCGCGCTCGACTTCGAGTCGCGCTACCTCGGCTTCGGAACCTACTTCACGGACGAGGCCAAACAGAGACTCTACACCGACGAGATGCGCGAGGCGACCGAGGGAGTGGATGCGTACTACCTGCACCGGCGCTACTTCGACCGCTGCTCGAAGGCCGTGCCGCTCAACCGTCTGCTCTACGTTGACATGAAGACGTTCCTGCCGTGCCTGAATCTTGATTACACGGACAGGACTTCGATGGCGGCGACTCTGGAAGTGCGCGTGCCGCTCATCAATCACGAACTGGTCGAGCTGGCGGCGCGCATGCCGCCGCGCCTGAAGCTGCGGGGCTTGCGTCGAAAGTACATTCTGAAGCGCGCCGCCGAAAGCCTGCTCCCGCGCGAGGTCGTGTGGCGCAGGAAGGCGGGTTTCGGCGCGCCCATTCGCGCATGGCTGCGCGGCCCCTTGCGCCCGCTCGTGGACGATTTGTTATCCGAAGGAGCGGTCAGACGACGCGGCCTCTTCCGCCCCGCGGAGGTGCGGCGCGTCGTCGGCGAGAACCTTTCGGGCCGCGAAGACTACAACCTGCAAGTCCTGCAACTGCTGACGCTCGAAATGTGGTGCCAGACGTTTCTCGACGGGCAGGAAGGAAAGTGATGAGTGATGAGTGATGAGAATGTCGAGCGAGGTTTTTCTCATCACTCATCACTCATCACTCATCATCCTCTGACAACGATGCGCCGGCTCATTTCCCGCGTCCTTCTCGTCGCCGCCAGCATCATCGTCGCGCTCGTCGCCGGGGAGGGGGTATCCCGTTTGCTGGGCGTGCCGCGCGCGGCTGTGAGCGGGTGGCGGGCGGTGGACGTGGCCGCGCCGGAGAAAAATCAACTCGGCTATCGCGGGCAGCGCGTCGAGTATGAAGATAACGATTTCGTCGTCGTGCTCGTCGGCGACTCGCAGGTTGAGGCGAAGGCTTGTTCGTTCGAGTGGATGCCGGAGCGTCGCTTGCAGTCTTACCTGAGCGCGTCGGGCCGCAGGGTCAAGGTCTTCTCGGTCGGCGCGAGCGGCTACGGGCAGGATCAGGAGCTTCTGGCGCTCGGAGAGTATTTCGAGAAGTACAGGGCCGACCTCGTCGTCTTGTGGGAGACGCCCCTGAACGACATCTGGAACAACCTCTTCCCGACGAGTTGGCCCGCCGACGGAACCTCCAAGCCGACCTTTCGGCTTGAGCAGGGGCGTTTGCGCGGGCCGAGCGAGAGGATAGGCGAGCCGATTGTCGAGACGCCGCGGCTCAAGCTGACGTTGATGCTGCGAAAGAATTTTCATTGGTCGAGAGACAAGCTTTGGGAGTCGCATTATCCGCCGGCCTACCAGCCGCTCACGGCATTCGACGGGCCTGCTGTCAGAGACGACTGGCAAGACTGGTGGAACACGAACGGGCGCGGGATGCGCGACGAGAACCTCGCCACGGAGAAGACGCATCTGGCGATGTTCCTCACGCCGCGTAGCCCGCGCATGCAGTACGGGCTTGACCTGACGCGCGCGCTGATGCGCGAGATGAGCGGGCTGGCCTCTCAGCACGGCGCGCGCTTCGTCGCCTTCGCCGTCAGCAACCCCGAAAGCGAGGAGGAGCGACACGCCGAGGGCGTGCACGCGCTGAACGGAAAGTTTTACACAAGCTCGCTCGCGCAGTACCGGGAGAACCTCGACTACTGGAACGCAGGCTTCGACTTTCACATCGTCCACGTCACGCTCCAGCCGTCGAAGGTCGGCCCCGAAAACCCGCACCTGAACGAGCACGCCACCGATCAGGTGATGTTGGACTTGGCGAAGGACTTGGCGAATCTTATCCCGGTCGGACAGTGAGGGCGATGGCGCAGGTCTGATCGAAGGCTGCCGCCGTCGCGTCCGCAATCTGCATGAAGAAGAGGGGCGTCAAACACAGAGAGGATTCGGCGGTCAAGACCGCGGCGCGGCCCGGCGACTGGCGGCTGGCGTCGCTTCTGGACGCGCGCCTGGTCGGCCTGATGCTGGCGATCAAGGCGGTCGTCCTCGTCTTCGGCGCGCAAGCCTACGTCGTCTCGTCGAACCAATCCCTCTCGTCACTCTACGAACAGCTCGCGATCTGGAACCGCTGGGACGCGCCGCACTACCTCGACATCGCGCGCTTGGGCTACGTCTCGCAGGGCGTCGAGGCGCGCTGGATAGTCTTCTACCCGCTCTACCCGTGGCTCGTGCGCGCGTGCGCCTCCGTGCTGCAAGACGAGTTGGTCAGCGCCTTCTTCGTCTCGACTCTCGCCTCGCTCGCGGCGGGCCTCCTGCTCTACAGGCTCGCGGAACTGGACGAGCCGGAGGCCGTGGCGCGCGCCTCGGTCTTCTTCATGTTCATCTTCCCGACGAGCTACTTCCTGCACATCGGCTACACCGAGAGCCTCTTCATCGCGCTGGCCGTCGGCGCGTTTCTCGCGGCGCGCGTGCGTCGCTGGTGGCTCGCCGGACTGCTCGGCGCGCTGGCCTCGCTGACGCGTATCAACGGCCTCCTGCTCGTCCCCGCGCTCGCCTTCGAGGTGCTTGAAGAGTACCGGGGCGAGGGGCGACGCTGGCGCTGGGAATGGCTCTGGGTGGCCGCCGTCGGCTTAGGCTTCGGCGTCTATCTGCTCATCAACTGGAAGGTGTTCGGCGACCCGCGCGCGTTCCTGAAGATGCAGGATCAGTATTGGTCGAAGTCTCTGACGTGGCCGTGGGTCGGAATTATGGCGGCGTGGAATTCGACCTGGGGGCGCGCGCCTTCGGAGGCGCAGATGGTCGGCTGGCAGGAGTTCTTCTTCGTCCTGCTGGGGTTGGGGCTGACGGTCTGGGCCTGGCTGCGCCTGCGCGCGTCTTACGCCGTCTGGATGACGCTTAACTGGCTGCTCTGGACGAGCACGAAGTTCGTCCTGAGCGTCCCGCGCTACACGCTCGTCATGTTCCCTGCCTACATCCTTCTGGCGCGCGCGTGCGCGTCGCGGCCAGTGCTGCAAGCCGTCGTCACGGTCTGGTCGCTCCTGTTCCTCGCGCTCTTCGCCGCACGCTTCGTGCAGGGCCACTGGGCGTTCTAAAATTTTCGATTGAACGCCGGGCGCGGCGGCGCAGAATACGGCGCGAAGAGTTTCCGCGCGGCTGCGAGAAGCGAAACCGAAAGAAGGGACGGAGAGATGAGACGGACGCTGACGTTCGTGACGATGGCGGCGCTCGCGTCGGCGGCGCTCGTCCTGCTTCTGGCCGCGTGCCGGCGCGACGATACGACGCCGACTGCGAACAGCGTCGTGCCGACGCCTGCCGCGACGGGGAAAGAGGAAGGCGGTTTGACTCTCAAGCTCACCAGCGCGGCGTTCGAGGAAGGCGGCATGATTCCGACGCAGTACACCTGCGACGGCCAGAACGTCTCGCCGCCGCTCTCCTGGTCTGACCTGCCCGAAGGCACGAAGACGCTCGCCCTCGTCGCCGACGACCCGGACGCCCCGCGCGGCACATGGGTTCACTGGGTCGTCTACAAAATCCCCGCCACCGAAAAAGGTCTCCCCGCAAACATCCCCGCCCGCGACACACTCGACAATGGCGCGCGACAGGGCACCAACGACTTCAAGCAGACAGCTTACGGCGGCCCCTGCCCGCCCAACGGTACGCACCGCTACTACTTCAAACTCTACGCTCTCGACGCGGATTTAACTCCGCCCCCCGGCGCGACCAAAGATCAACTCCTCAAAGCGGCGGAAGGTCACATCCTCGCCCAGGGCCAACTTATGGGCCGCTACAAACGTCAGTGAGGCGAGGAGGTATCATCAGGGAATCGCGGACACTTCTTCAACGGGACACCGACGCGCGAAAGCGTCGTTCAGCCGCGCCCCTCTTCTCGCGGCCCGGCGCTTTACCGGCACGCGCGCCCGCCGTGCTTCTTTCAATCGCCGCGTTGATTAAACGCACGGGTTCATCCTCGACTCTCAACAGTCCTTCCTGCGAGAGCAGATGCAGCCTGAGCGCCGCGGCGTGAGCGCGCGAGTGAGTGAAGGTTAACTCGACGACAGCCGCCAGCGTGTCACTCGCCCGGTTGATTCCCTCTAAGCCACCCACAATGGCATTCCTGAGAATGATGCACAGATGAGCCAACGCTTCAGGCGAATGGGCGTCGCCCTTCAGAATCGAGGCGATGTCGGAGGCCAACTCCTCGCGTGGGAAGAGCAGATTTTCTCCAATATGCCGAGGGTCATCTGCTGTACTCATCACAATCACTCGATGTCTGTAGGAGCATGGCTTGTCCCTGCCCGCCTCTGATGCTTACCCAACCGCGCAACGGCACCGCCACACCATACTGCATAAACGCAAGCCTTGCAATAGTGCCATCTATTGCTGATATAGTGGCTATGTTATAAGCAGCGCATGATTGAGGTCAGGCTCAGGCAGGCTCTTGAGGCTCGCGGACGTACTCGCTACTGGCTAGAAAAAGAGTCGGGCATCCACTACAACACGTTAGCAAGGATTGAACGGGCGGAGCTATCAAATCGAATTGAGCTTCGAGTCCTCGACGAGATTTGCCGCGCGCTGGAATGTCAGCCCGGCGATATTTTGGTCTGGGTGGACGACAGCAAAGGCGAAAGCAAACGCAAGGTGAGAGGGAAGTGAGCTAAGATTGCAACGTCTTTGCATCGGACGCACCAACAAGAAATTTAGTAATTAGCCCACCGCTCCCGTTTCCGCGACAAGACCTCCTGCTCCGGCATTCCACTTCGTCTATTACAACTTCCGCCGGATTCACTCTACGATCCGTCGCACGCCGGGCGGTTGCTTGGCGGCGGCGCACGCGGCATGTTAATTTCCTTCGTTTCGTGCGGCATGAGAAACGCGCCCTGTGCGCCGGGTTCGAGTGGCGTGGGCGCGAGGGTATGTGTCCAACTGTCGGCAAAGTCTTTCATGGTTGACGTGCGGCCAAATTTGAAGGGGAGGGATTTGAAGGAGCGTGTGCGCGCGTTCTGGCAGGAGCACCCGTGCGGCACGAAGTTCGCCGACGCGGAGGTCGGCTCGCGCCGCTTCTTCGAGGCCGTCGAGGAGCATCGCTACCGGACTGAGTGGCACATCCCGGAAGCCGCGGGCTTTGACAGAGCGAAGGGCTTGCGCGTGCTGGAGGTCGGCTGCGGGCTGGGGACGGACGGGGCGCGTTTCGCGCGCGCGGGCGCTCTCTACACGGGCGTTGATTTGACAGAGGCGGCTGTCAGCCTGGCGCGTCGCCGCTTCGAGCTGGAAGGTTTGCCGGGCGAGTTCCGCGTGGCCGACGCCGAGGCGCTGAAGTTTGAAGACGGGTCTTTCGATCTGGTTTACTCGCACGGCGTCCTGCATCACACGCCGGACGCGCGCGCGGCGGTCGGCGAAATCCGACGCGTGCTCACGCCGAAGGGGCGCGCGGTCGTGATGCTCTATCACCGCAACTCGTACAACTACCGCGTGAACATCGGCGTGCTCCGCAGAGTCGGCGCGCGGCTTCTGAGGATGGAGGCGGGCGTGCGTCTGGCGCACCGTCTGACGGGCGAGCCGTTGGAGAGTTTGCGCGAGCACGCGGCGAGACTCAAGGAGGACGCGGGGCAGTATCTCTCGGCGGGCGAGTTCCTGAGCCGGAACACGGACGGCGCGGGGAACCCTCTGACGCGCGTCTACGCGCGGCGCGAGGCGCGCGAGCTGTTCAGGGATTTCGAGCGCGTGGAGTTCGCCACACACTTCCTCAACAAGCGCTGGCTGCCCGTCGTCGGCCCGCTGCTGCCCCGCACGCTCGAAGCGCGGCTCGCCTCGCGCTGGGGCTGGCACCTTTGGATTTACGCGCGCAAAGGAGAAGCAGGTGATGAGTGATGAGTGATAAGAAAGAGCGACTGCTTCGTCTCATCACTCATCACTCATCACTCGTTATGAAAAACGTTCTCGTCACGGGCGGCGCGGGCTTCATCGGCTCGCATCTGGTTGAGCGGCTGCTCGGCGAGGGCGGCTGGCGCGTCTCTGTCGTTGACGACTTCAACGACTTCTACGACCCCGCCGTCAAGCGCCGCAACGTCGCGCCGCACCTCCGGCGCGAAGACTTCCGCCTCCACGAGGCGGACATACGCGACCGGGCCGCGCTCGGAAAGATTTTCCGCGAGGCGGCGTTCGACTGCATCGTCCACCTGGCCGCGCGCGCGGGCGTGCGACCGTCGCTGCAAGAGCCTGTGCTCTACGCCGAGACGAACATCAACGGGACGCTCAACCTGCTTGAGCTTGCGCGCGAACACCGGGTCAGGCAGTTCGTCTTCGGCTCATCCTCGTCCGTTTACGGCGAGAACGAGAAGGTTCCGTTCTCGGAGGACGACCCCGTCTCCGAACCCATCAGCCCTTACGCGGCGACGAAGGCGGCGGGCGAGCTTCTCTGCCACGCCTACTCGCACCTCTTCGGCCTGCGTGTGGTCTGCCTCCGCTTCTTCACCGTCTACGGCGCGCGCCAGCGCCCAGACCTCGCCATCCACAAGTTCGCGCGGCTCATCTCGGCGGGCGAACCCATCCCCGTCTATGGCGACGGCACGACGCAGCGCGACTACACCTACGTTGACGACATCATCGCGGGCGTGCGCGCGGCGATGGACTACGAGGCGAGCGCCTTCGAGGTCATCAACCTCGGCGAGTCGCGCACGGTGAGCTTGAGCGAGCTGATCTGCCTGCTCGAACGTGAACTGGGCCGCGACGCGCGTATTGACCGGCAACCCTTGCAGCCCGGCGACGTGCCGCAGACCTTCGCCGACACGCGGAAGGCGGGGGCGTTGCTCGGCTACGACCCGCGGACGCCGATTGAGGAAGGCGTGCGGCGCTTCGTCGAGTGGTTCCGAACAGAGGCCGGGCAATGAAAGATCGTTTTAGAGTAAGATAGCGAGCAGATGAAAATTTACGATGAAGAAGAGACCGTCATCAGCCGCCGGGCGCGGGCGTCGGAAGAGCCGACCCTCGCCGAGGAGCCGACCGTCGCTGAAGAGCCGACCGTCGCAGGTACGCCTGCCGAGGCGTGCGTCGCGCCGGAGCTTTCGCTCTTCCTGCCCGTCCTGAACGAGGAGCCGAACCTCAAGCCGCTGCACTTGAAGATTGACGAGGCGCTGGCCGTGCTCGGTCGCACCGCCGAGATCATCTACGTGGATGACGGCTCGACCGACGGCGGCCTCGAAGTCTTACGCCAAATCGCCGCGCTCGACCCGCGCGTGCGAGTCATCGCCCTGCGCCGCAACTACGGGCAGACCGCCGCGATGGCCGCCGGCATTGACGCTGCGCGCGGGCAGGTGCTGATCCCGATGGACGCAGACCTCCAGAACGACCCGGCGGACATCGGGCGGCTGCTCGCCAAGCTCGAAGAGGGCTTCGACGTGGTGTCGGGCTGGCGCAAGGAGCGGCAGGACAAGATGGTCTCGCGCAAGATACCCTCGATGATCGCCAACCGAATCATCTCGTTCATCGGCGGCGTCAAGCTCCACGACTACGGCTGCTCTCTGAAAGCCTACCGCCGAGAGTTCCTCAAAGAGGTGAAGCTCTACGGCGAGATGCATCGCTTCATCCCGATCTACGCTTCCTGGATCGGCGCGCGCGTCACGGAGATTCCGGTCAGGCATTACAAGCGGACGATGGGCCGCTCGAAGTACGGGCTGACGCGCACCTTCAAGGTGATGCTCGACCTGATGACCATCAAGTTCATGGCCTCGTACCACACGAAGCCGATCTACATCTTCGGCACGTTCGGCTTCTCGTCGTTCCTCATCTCGATCATCGCGGGCGTGTGGGCGCTCATGCGCAAGCTCGGCGGCGAGTCGTTCATCCGCAATCCCTTGCTCGTCATCGCCATCGTCATGTTCGCCGTCGGCGTGCAGTTCATACTCATGGGCCTGCTGGCCGAGATGCTGGTGCGTACCTACCACGAGTCGCAGGCCAAGCCCATCTACGCCGTGCGCGAGCGCGTCGGCTTTAAAGATGAAGACAGATGAGAAGTCCGGGGTCGGGAGTCCGGAGTCCGTAGTCGAAGACGATTCTGCTTTGGACTCTCGACTCCGGACTCCCGACTCTGGACTGTTCGAGCCGGTTTACGAGAGCGTGCATGCGTGGTGCCGCGCGCGCGGCTACGCGGGGCACGACCCGTTCGACGCGCTGGGCAGCAGGCTCTTTCAGGCCACGCCGCTTTGCCGCTCGCGCCTCGCGCGCCTCGCCTGGACGCAAGCCTTCAAACGCTCGCCCGTCAACCTCCGCACGCTCGCCCTCGTCCCCCGCGGAAGAAACCCGAAGGGCACGGCGCTGTTCGCGCTCGCCGAACTCTCGCGCCTGCGCGCGACCGCGAGCGGGGAGCGCGAGCGCGAAGCCCGCGCGCTGCTCGACGAACTGCTCGCCGCGCGCATCGAGACCGCGGGCGGTGCCGGGTGGGGCTACAACTTCGACTGGCAGGGCCGTGCCTTCTACGCGCCGCGCGGCACGGCGGCGGTTGTACCCACGGCCTTCGCCGTCCGCGCGCTCACAGAGGCCGTCGCCGCGCTCGACACACCCGGCGAAGAGGGTACCGTCTCCGGCGATGTCTGGAAGTACCTGACGGCGGCGTGCGACGCGTGCCGCTTCATCCTCAAAGACCTGAACCGCAGCGCGGAGGCCGACGACGAAGTCTGCTTCAGCTACACGCCGCTCGACTGCACGCGTGTCTTCAACGCTTCCTTGCTCGCGGGCGAGGCGCTGGCGTCGGTCGGTGCGATCACCGGCCCGCGGGAGTGGACGGACTACGCCCTGCGCGCCGCGCGCTACGTCACACGCCGCCAGCGCGACGACGGCTCGTGGGCCTACGGCGCGGACTCTTACCAATCCTGGGCCGACAACTTCCACACGGCCTTCGTGCTCACTTCGCTGGCGCGCATACTGCGTGCCTGCGACAGTCAACTCGAAGCGGACACGGCCACGCGCGAAGAAATCCGGCGGGCGATTGCGCGCGGCTACGCGTTCTGGCGCGAGCGCTTCTTTCTTGCGGACGGTTGGCCGAAATACTACCATCGGGCGGCGCATCCGGCGGACGCGCACTCCGCGGGCGCAGCCGTCGTCGCGCTCGTCGAGCTGAAAGACCTTGAGCCGGACGCTCTCGAACTGGCCGCGCGCGTCTCGCGCTGGTCGGTGCGAGAGCTGTTCGACCGACGCGGCTTCTTCTACTACCAGAAGCGGCGGCTCTACACCGTCCGCACGCCCTACATGCGCTGGTCGCAGGCGTGGATGATGTACGCGCTCGCGAGATTGTTAGAAGTGAGCAGTGAGCAGTGAGCGGTGAGCAGCGTTTAAGCGACGGCGCGAACGTGATCTTTCTTTCGACTGCTTACTGCTCGCTGCTCGCCGCTCACTATGAGAATCTGGATTGACCTTGCGAACTCGCCGCACGTGCCTTTCTTCCGCGCGCTGGCGGCGGAGTTTCGCGGGCGCGGGCATGAGGTTGAGGCGACGGCGAGGGAGTTCGCGCAGACCGTGGAGCTGGCGGAGGCCGCGGGGTTCGCGCCCCGGGTCTTGGGCCGGCACGGCGGCGGGAAGTTATCAGGCAAGGCAGGGAACCTTCTGGGGCGGGCCGCGGGTCTGGCGCGTTGGGCGCGCGGTCGCGGGTTCGACCTCGCAGTCAGTCACAACTCTTATTCGCAAGTCCTGGCGGCGCGGCTGCTGTCGTTGCGCGCCGTGACGCTGATGGACTACGAGCACCAGCCCGCGAACCATCTCGCGTTCCGCCTCGCCTCGCGCGTCGTCGTCCCCTCCGCGTTCCCGGCGGAGGCTTTGCGGCGCTTCGGCGCACGCGCCTCGAAGGTTCGACGCTACGAAGGCATCAAGGAGGACGTGTACCTCGCGGACTTCGAGCCGGACGCGCACTTTGCCGGCGGGTTGCGCGAGAAGTTCGGCGTTGACGCCGTGCGCGACACGCTCGTCGTCGTCCGGCCTCCCGCGCACGAGGCGCTGTATCATCGCTTCGAGAACGAACTGTTTGAAGAGCTGCTCGCGCGTCTCGTCGCCGCGCCGCGAGTCAAGGTCTTGCTCCTCGCGCGGAGCGACGAACAACGCGAGAGCCTGTCGGCGCGCTTCGCGTCGGAGAACTTCATCGCCCCGCGCACGGCGCTCGACGGCGCGAACCTCGTCGCCGCAGCCGACCTCGTCATCAGCGCAGGCGGCACGATGAACCGCGAGGCCGCCGCGCTCGGCGTCCCCGCCGCGACCATCTACGCGGGCCGCTGGGCCGCCGTTGACGAACAACTCGTCCGCGAGGGCCGCCTCAAACGAATCGCCGCGCGTGAGGATTTGGAGAGCCTGCGCGTCGAGAAGAAGAAAGTCGCCCGCCCGCGCCGCGCAACCGGCGTGCGCGCGGAGGTGGCGGAATTGATACTCTCGTGAACCGTGAACCGTGACGAGTTAAAGCGTGGAAATAGAAAGGCACAAGATGAAGGGGCGGGAGGCCCGCTCGTCACGGTTCACGGTTCACGGTTCACGGCTTTTATGAGAGCTGAGCGTTCCGAGAAGCTGCGGGTGAGTGCGAATGAGGTGCGGGCGAAGGCGCGCGCGCCGCGTTGGGTCGTGCCTGCGGTGAAGGCGGCGCTGGTGTTGGCGGACGCTGTGGTGGCGGTGGCGTCGTTCGCCGCGGCCTACGTGTTGCGCGAGGGCGGCGGGGTGCTGGTTCGTTTCAGTCCGGGCGCTGGCGTCGTGTGGCAGCCGCGCTTCCAGCCTTACGCGGCGCTGCTGTGGTTCGTCGTCGTGGTGCGCCTGATCTCGTCCGCTTACTACGACCTCTACGGTCTGCGCGGCGAGTTCTCTTACATGGACGAGTGCGTGCGCGTGTTCCGGGCGACGGCGGTCGGGTCGCTCCTCGTCGTGGCGTGGGCGTTCCTCTATCGCGGCGGCTTCGAGTTCCGCTCCTTCTCATACGCGCGCGGCGTCTTCGTCCTCGACTTCCTGCTCGCGCTCGGCGCGTACATCGTCCTGCGGCTCGCGACGCGCGGCGCACAGAGCGCCGTCCGGCGGCGCGAGGTGAACCTGATCCCGACGCTGGTCGTCGGGCGCGGCGCGGAGGCGGCGATGTGCGTGCGCGAGATGCGTGCGCGGCGCGAGCTTGGGTATCGCGTCATCGGCGTGGTCGAGACCGTGCCGCTCGGCGACGAAGGGCCGCGCGAGTTCGAGGGCGTGCCGGTCGTCGCAGACCTCTCCGGCCTGCCCGAAGCCATCCGCGCGACCGGCGCGAACGAGGTCATCATCACCGACCCCGGAGTGTCGGGCGACCTCCTGTTTGAAGTGATGATGCGCGTAGGCCGGAGGCGCGGCGTCGAGTTCCGCGTCGCGCCGAGTCTTTTCAACTGCCTGCCGCGCAAGACCGGCGTCGAGCAGATCGGCGTGCTCCCCTTCATCACGCTCTTCCGCGAGCCGCTGGGGCCGGGCGCGCGCGTGTTGAAGCGTGCTTCAGACATCATCATCGCCGCGACGGCGCTCGTCCTGCTCGCGCCCGTGTGGCTCGTCGTCGCCCTGCTCATCAAGCTCGACTCGCGCGGCCCCGTCCTCTACGCGCAGGAGCGCGTCGGGATGGACGGGCGCATCTTCCTCTTCCTAAAGTTCCGCACGATGCTCGCCGGTGCGGACGACCGCGAGCACCGCGAATACCAGCGCCGCTACATCAAGGGGCAGCCCGACACGAACCTCGGCGACAGCCTCCGGCCCGTCTACAAGCTGCACACAGACCCGCGCGTCACGCGCATGGGGCGCATCCTTCGGCGCGCGAGCCTCGACGAACTGCCGCAGCTCTTGAACGTGCTGCGCGGAGATATGAGCGTCGTCGGCCCGCGCCCGCCCATCCCCTATGAGGTCGAATCCTACGACCTCTGGCATCGCAAGCGGCTCGACATGAAGCCGGGGATGACCGGGCTGTGGCAGGTGTCGGGCCGCAATCGTCTCTCGTTCGACGAGATGGTCAGGCTCGACCTCTTCTACATCGAGAACTGGTCGCTCTGGCTCGACCTCAAGATCGTGCTGCGGACGCTGCCCGTGCTTCTGCGCGGCGAGGCTTACTGACAAGAGACGTGAACGCGCGACGGGTGGACAATCTGACCGCCGGAGGCCGTTGACTTGTCACACGCCGCCGCTTCTGTTACTTGTCATCCGAAATGAGCATCCCCCGAACCGACGCCGCTCAAGGCTCAGCCGCGACAACGAGCGAAGCCCCGGCGCGAGCCTTCGCCGTCTGGCTCGAACGCGCGACGGTGGCGTGCCTGTTCCTGTTCGCCTTCGCCGCTCCGCACTCAATTGCCGCCGCGCAGACGGCATGGCTGCTGGGGCTTTTGTTCTGGGTCTTGCGCTTCTGCTTTCGCCCGCGCCCGAAAACCTACCGCACGCCGGTTGATGCTTGGCTGCTCGGCTTCTTCGTCCTCACGTTTCTGACGGCGCTCACCTCTTACGACCCCGACGTGTCCATCGGCAAGCTGCGCGCGGCAAGCCTCTTCACCATCGTCTATCTCGCGGCGGAGAACGTCCGCAGCCCGAAGGTACTCCGCGCGCTCGCGCTCACGCTCGTCGCTTCATGCGCGCTCGGACTAGTCCACACGTTCGGCGTCTTCGCCCTGGGGCGCGGCGTGAAGGTGCGTGCACTTGCGGCGGACAGCCCGCTGCGCGCGGCGGGCGTTGAGGAGGGCGACACGATAGAGTCCGTTGACGGCGCTCCGGTGAACAGGCCCGAAGAGGTGGAGCATGCCATCGAGACCGAGCGGCCTTCCCTCGACAAGGTCTATCGCTGGCCCGACGGGTCGAAGGCTTGCGGGTGGGACGAGCGGGTGGCCTGCGTGCGCGTCTATCGCGCCGAGGTGATACCCGCTTTCAACGTCGCGCGCGACGCGCTGCTGCGCGCGGGCAACACGCCGGAGGCGCGGCTCGGCATACTCAGTTGGTCGCGCGGGCGCGACGAGCGCGCGAGCGGGTTTTACGGGCAGTACCAGACCTACTCCGAAGTCTTGCAGCTCATCGCCTCGCTCGCGCTCGGACTGCTCGTCGCGCTGCGGCGCAAACGGAGCTTGAAGGGCGCGCTGCTGGCCGCGTCGCTCGCAGGGATGTGCGGCGCGCTGCTTTTGACGCTGACGCGCGCGTCGTGGGCGGGCTTTCTGCTCTCGGCCCTGACCATCATGCTCGTCGGCGCGAGCCGCCGGACGCTCGTCGTCGCGGCGTGCGCGGCGCTGCCCGTCGTCCTCGCGGGACTGTTCGTGCTTCAACAGAAGCGGCAGGTCGGCTTCATAGACTCGCGCGATCAATCAACCTCGTGGCGTCTGATGGTCTGGCGCGAAGGCTTCGACATTCTCGTGAGCCGGCCCCGGCACCTGCTCGTCGGCGTCGGCATGGACTCGCTCAAACGGCACTGGCGCGAGTGGGGCATGTTCGATCAGGGCCGCCAGCCGTGGGGGCATCTACACTCGACGCCTTTGCAAATCGCCTTCGAGCGCGGCGTCCCCGTGCTGCTCGTGTGGATGGCGTGGCTCTTCGTCTACGGGCGCATGCTCTGGCGTCTGGCGCGGCGCGGCGCGGTTGAGAACTGGGTCGAGCGCGGCCTGTTGTTCGGCGCGCTCGGCGGCCTCGTAGGTTTTGTTGCGGGGGGGCTGGTGCACTACAATTTCGGCGACTCCGAGGTGGTGATGGTCTTCTACTTCGTGATGGGCCTCGCGCTCGTCGTCGAAAGGTTCAAACGCCTCCCCGCCGACGCGCAAGAGGGCTGAGGGCCGCGCGTTCCATCCGACGGAACGGAAGAGTTCGAGGAGGCGCGACAGAACCGCACACGTCGCCCCGTCGTATGAGAGTTCGTTTGAGGGAAGGGAACGAAGATGAAGAAACTCGCCGGACTGCTCGCCTTCGCCGTCGCTCTCGCGGGCGCGATTGTGCTCACGAAGTATTACTCTTCGCCGCGCCCCGCGACGCCGCCGCAGGCAGCCGCTCCCGCCGCGGCACAGCCCGCGCCCGCCGCCGACACGCACGCGAACTCCCCCATCACGTTCAAGCCGCAGCTCGTCACGCTCGACTTCGCCGCCAAAAAGAGTCACGTCACACTCAATCTTGAGCGCGACCCGGCGCGGCCCGCGCCCGAAACGGTCTGGGTGTGGGCCTACTTCTTCACGCCGGACGCGCCGGGCCACTACTGCGCGGGCGAACCCGTCGCGGTGCGCCAGCCGTTTGCCGCCGGTAGCCACGCCAGCGTCAACGTCGAAGCTCCTCTCGCCAACTGCCCCGCGCCGCGCATGCCTTCGTCCACCTTCTACGCACGCGTCAACGTCTCCACGGAGTCGGCCTTCGCCGCGCGACTCGCCGAGCCGTACATCACCTACGACATCTCGCAGGCCGCGCCCGTCGTCATCGAAGGAAGGCAAAAGTAAAAAGGCAAAAGGCAAAAGAGGGCGTTAGGTGCTGGGTTCTAGGTGCTGGTGAGATTCATTCAACCAGCACCTATCATCCAACACCCAACACCCAACACCCTCTTTTGCCTTTTGCCTTCTCACACGGTCGGGCTGCTGCCTTCCAGTGCAAGTCCGTGCCTCCGTCCTCGTTCTGACGTTGTCAGCAGCCGATTCCGGCTTGAACTTCTACGACGGAGGAAATCACATGAGTCACGAAGAACAACGGACGGGCGGCCAGGCGTTGGCGCACTCAGCATCAACCGGCCACGCGAAAACTCGTCCTCTCTTCCTGTTAGTTCTCGCGGCCCTCGCCCTGCTCGCCTCTTCCTGCGCGAGCGCCGAAAGAAATGATGTGAACGCGCCGAAGACGAGCGGCGGGCAGACCGCCGAGCCGTCAGCAACTACGAACTCGGCCTCGGCGAACGCGGATATGAGAATGTCGAACGCCAACGTCACTGTGACCACCAACGGCGCGGCCACGCAGTTCGCGCCGCAGGAGCAGGAGGAGTCCGCGCGCGGCGAGTCTTACGCCAGGATTGACGAGAACCCTTTTCTCGAAGCCGCGCGCGCGCCGCTCTCGACCTTCTCGATTGACGTGGACACGGCCTCTTACAGCAACACACGCCGCTTCCTGAGCGAGGGCCGCCTGCCGCCGAAAGACGCCGTGCGCATCGAGGAACTCATCAACTATTTCCCTTACGACTACCCGCAGCCCACGGGCAGCGCGCCGTTCTCCGTCACCGCGGAGGTGGCCGACTGCCCCTGGAACGCGCGCCACAAGCTCGTGCACATCGGCCTTCAGGGCCGGAGGGTTGCGACCGAAGACATGCCGCCCGCGAACCTCGTCTTTCTCATAGACGTTTCCGGCTCGATGAACGAGCCGCGAAAACTCCCGCTCGTCAAGTCGTCCCTGCGCACGCTCGCCGAGCAGTTGAGCGCGCGCGACCGCGTCGCCATCGTCGTCTATGCGGGGACGAGCGGACTCGTCCTGCCCTCGACGCCCGGCGACCGCAAGGGCGAGATCATCTCGGCCATCGAGCGCCTCGAAGCAGGCGGCTCCACCAACGGCGGCGAGGGAATCAACCTCGCCTATCGCGTCGCGCAGAATAACTTCATCAAGGGCGGCACGAACCGCGTCATCCTCTCGACCGACGGCGACTTCAACGTCGGCGTGACGGGCGACGACGCGCTCGTCCGTCTCATCGAGGAGAAGCGGCAAAGCGGAATCTTCCTCTCGGTGCTCGGCGTCGGCGAGGGCAACCTCAACGACTCGATGATGGAGAAGCTGGCCGACAAGGGTAACGGCAACTACGCCTACATTGACTCGGAGGCCGAGGCGCGCAAGGCGCTCGGCGAGCAGGTCGGCGGCACGCTCCTGACGATTGCGAAGGACGTGAAGATACAGGTTGAGTTCAACCCGCACGCCGTCTCAGGCTATCGCCTCATCGGCTACGAGAATCGCCTGCTCGCCGAACGCGACTTCAACGACGACCGCAAGGACGCGGGCGAGATCGGCGCGGGCCACACCGTCACGGCGCTCTACGAAGTCGTCCCCGCCGGGCAGAAAGTTGAGAACCCCGGCGTTGACGCGCTGAAGTACCAACAGCCCGCACGAGACGCGCAGGACGCCCCGCAGGGCGCGGGTGAGCTGTTGACGATCAAGCTCCGTTACAAAGAGCCGAACGCGGACGCGAGCAAACTCCTGAGCGTCGGCGTCGCGGACAACAACGCGAGCTACCGGAACGCCTCCGAGAACTTCAAGTTCGCCTCGGCGGTCGCCGAGTTCGGCCTGCTCCTGCGCGGCTCGCGCTACAAGGGTCAGGCCAGTTACGAAGGCGCGTCGGAGCTGGCGCGCGCCTCCGCGGGCGCAGACCTGCACGGCTATCGCACGGAGTTCGTCCGCCTCGTCGAGAGGGCCAGGTCTCTGTCCGAAAGCTCATCCGGTAGATGAACCGTCCGCTGATTCGAGTGGGCCGCGAGAGGAGGCGGAAGGCAAGGCTCTTTCCGCCTCCTCTCGCGGCTCTTTTTTACGCCCCACGCGCCCATTGTTGGCGAGGCATGAGGCGCGTGTGTGGCTGCCCGCACCTCATGCTAAGTGGCCGCCCGCGCCTCACGCTAAGTCGCTCATTCTGTTTGCCGTGCCCGTTCCTTGACACCCTTGCCGCGCCCCTTTATCATCCTTGTTTTCGGCTGGGGCTGGCCGACGCGTCTGTGCAAGTATGTTCGAGTCTCTGTCAGACAAGCTGAAGCGCGCGCTGAAGAACCTGCGCGGCGAGGGCGTGCTCACTCCGGCGCACGTGGACGCCGCGCTACGCGAAATCCGGCTGGCGCTCCTCGAAGCGGACGTGAACTACAAGGTCGCGAAGGACTTCATCGCGGCGGTCAAGGAGAAGGCAGAGGGGCAACAGGTCTGGCAGGAGCTGAAGCCCTCGGAGCAGGTCGTCAAGATCGTCTACGACGAACTGGTCGAGCTTCTGGGCGGCACAAGCTCGCGGCTCGTCTTCACGAAGACCACGCCGAACGTTGTAATGATCGTCGGCCTGCAAGGTTCGGGCAAGACGACCTCGACCGGCAAGATCGCGATGTGGCTCGCGCAGAACCAGCAGCGCAAGCCGCTTCTGGTCTCGACGGACGTAAACCGTCCGGCGGCGCGCGAGCAACTTAAAGTCATCGCGAAGGCCACGGGGCAGTCGCTCTTTGAAAAGCCGGAGTCGAACGACGCCGTGGAGCTGGCGCGCGAGGCTTTCAAGCACGCGCAGCAGACCGGCTACGACACGCTCCTGATTGACACCGCCGGGCGGCTCCACATTGACGACGAGCTGATGGAAGAACTCGTCCAGATCAAGTCGGAGACGCGGCCCGTGGAGATTCTGTTCGTCGCCGACGCGATGACGGGGCAGGACGCGGTGCGCTCCGCCGAGGAGTTTCACCGCCGCGTCGGCACGACAGGCGTGGTGCTGACGAAGATGGACGGCGACGCGCGCGGCGGCGCGGCGCTCTCAATCAAGCAGGTGACGGGCCAGCCCGTGAAGTTCGTCGGCGTCGGAGAGAAGTACGACGCGTTAGAGCCGTTCTATCCCGACCGCATCGCGCAGCGCATCCTCGGCATGGGCGACGTGCTCTCCCTGATCGAGGAGGTGCAGTCGAAGGTCAGCCAGGACGAGGCCGAGGCGCAGTTAGAGAAGCTCCAGAAGAACAAGTTCACTCTGGATGACTTCCGCAGCCAGCTCCGGCAGGTCAAGCGGCTCGGCTCGTTCTCTAAAATCATGAAGCTCCTGCCCGACCAGCTTTTGGGCGGCATGGGCATGCCGCAGCTCGATGAAGAGCAGTCGGCGGAGATGGAGCAGCAGCTCAAGCGCACCGAGGCGATCATTGATTCGATGACGAAGGAGGAGCGCGGCGACCATCGTATCTTGAACGCGAGCCGCCGCCGCCGCGTCGCGCGCGGCTCCGGCACTTCCGTCTCGGAGGTCAACCAGCTCGTCAAGCAGTACGTCGAAATGCGGCAGATGATGCAGCAGCTCTCGCGTTCGGGGATGTTCGGCGGCGGGGGTGGCGGCGGTCTCAAGGGCAAGCTGATGCGCCGCGCCGCAGGGATGATGGGCATGCCCGATATGAGCGGCATGATGGGCGACGGCGGCGACGCCGGACTCACGCCGGGACTGCCCGCCGCGCCCGGACACAGGAAGAAGAAGAAGCCACGGCACAAGAAAAGAAAGTGACGAGTGATAAGTGTTGAGTGATGGGAAACTGCTCCGGCTTTTCTCAACACTTACCACTCACCACTCATCACCTATCACTCGGAGGTTGAATGTTAGCAATCAGACTGATGCGCATGGGCGCGAAGAAAAGCCCTTCGTACCGCGTGGTGGTGAAGGAGAAGCTGTCGAAGCGCGACGGCGCTTACGTCGAGAATGTCGGATTCTACAACCCGACGCGCGAGCCTGCGGAGATTCGGCTCAAGATGGATCGCGTCAACTACTGGATCGGGCGCGGCGCGCAGCCGACCGATACCGTGCGGCAGTTGATCCGCCGGCACTCGAAGGCCGAATCAGCCGCGCCGCCGGAGGCTTAGTCCATAAGTTCAAAGTTCCGGGTTCAAGGTTCAAAGCTAGGAACTTTGGCCTTCAACTTTGAACCTTGAACCCCGAACTTTGAACTCGTGATGAAAGAGGCCATCGAGTTAATCCTGAAGAGGCTCGTGAGCGAGACGGAAGCGGTTGACGTGCGTGAGGTCGAGCGCGACCGCTCGACGACCGTGATCGAAGTCCGCGTGGCGCAGACGGACATGGGAAAGATCATCGGGCGGCAGGGGCGGACGGTGAAGGCCCTGCGCTCGCTGCTGTATGCGGCGGGCCAGAAGCACAACCGGCGCTACGTCCTCGACATCGTCGAAGAATGAGCGGAGGGGCCGGAGGGGAACGGACGACCGGCGTCGAAGACCTGGGCGCGGTCGAGTTGGTCGCCGTCGCGCGCGTCGCGAAGGCCCGCGGCATCCGTGGCGAGGTCGCGGCAGACCTCCTGACGGACTTCCCCGAACGCTTCGACCACCTCGAAGAGTTGATCGCAGTCTTCCCCGGCGGCGGACGACGGCGGCTCGCGCTCGAAGACCACTGGCTCCACGGCGACCGCGTGGTTTTGAAATTCAAAGGCTTCGACACGCCCGAAGAGGCCGCCGCGCTCGCGGGCTGCGAGTTGGCCGTCGCGGAGTCCGACGCGGTCGAACTCGAAGAGGGCGCGTTCTACGACTGGCAGCTCGAAGGGTGCCGCGTCGAGACGGTCGAGGGTCGGCAGTTGGGCGCGGTCAGCGAGGTGCTTCACGCGGGCGGCGAAGCACCTGTGCTCATCATCCGCGACGAGCGCGGGGTTGAAAATTTAGTCCCGCTCGCCTTGAGCATCTGCGTCGAGATTGACATCGGACGCAAGCTCATCCGGGTGGACGCGCCGGAAGGGTTGTTGGAATTTTAGATTTTTGATTTGCGATTTTTGATTGACGGCGCTCGGCGGTTGGCTATCGGCCAAAATAAGAACGCCCGCCGGGTGTTGACGGCTGAACGCTGTGAGCTGGAAATCAAAAATCGCAAATCAAAAATCAAAAATCAGTCGTGCTGCGGTTTGACATCATCACGATCTTCCCCGACTTTTTCCGCGGGGTGTTCGACTTCGGCATCGTGCGGCGCGCGCGCGCGGGCGGTCTGGTCGAGACGGCGGCGCACGACCTGCGCGCCTGGACGCACGACCGGCACAAGGTCGTTGACGACCGGCCTTTCGGCGGCGGCGACGGGATGGTCTTGAAGCCCGAACCCGTCTTCGAGGCGGTCGAGTCTTTGACAGGGGCGGGCGACGCGCAAACTTTGCGCGCGGCGGGCCAACGCGTCGTGCTCCTGTCGCCGCAGGGCCGCGTGCTGACGCAGGATCTGGCGGCGGAACTGGCAACGGTCGAGCAGATCGTCGTCATCTGCGGTCGCTACGAGGGCGTGGACGAGCGCGTGGCCGAAATGTTGGCGACGGACGAAGTCTCCATCGGTGACTACATTTTGTCGGGCGGCGAGCCTGCGGCGGTCGTGCTGGTGGATGCGGTCACGCGGCTCTTGCCGGGCGCGCTGGGGAGCGAGACTTCAGCCGTCAACGAGTCTTTCTCCGAGGGGCTGCTCGACTTCCCGAACTACACGCGGCCCGTCGAGTTTCGGGGCGCGCGCGTGCCGGAAGTTCTTACGGGCGGCCACCACGCGGAGGTCGCGCGCTGGCGTCGCCACGCGGCGCTCGCGAAGACGCGGCGCAACCGTCCAGACCTCTTCGCGCTCCTCGCTTTGAGCGAGGAGGAGCGCGCGTCGGTCGCGCCGGAGGAAGAGAAGAATTGATTCAAGCTGTTGGCCGTTAGCTGTTAGCTACCGGCTTCCGGCTTCAGACGTAGAAGCTAAAAGCCAACAGCTAATAGCCGGAAGCTAACAGCTTGCAATTGAGGTGACATCATGAACCGCTTGGACAGTGTTGAGAATGCGCAGTTGCGCACGGACATTCCGGCCTTCGCGCCGGGCGACACGGTGCGCGTACACGTGCGTATCAAGGAGTCGGAGACCAAGGAGCGCCTGCAAGCGTTCGAGGGCGTCTGCATCGCGCGCAAGGGCGTGGGCGTGCGCGAGACTTTCACCGTTCGCAAGACGAGCTTCGGCGTCGGCGTCGAGCGCATCTTCCCCGTGCACGGCCCCGTCATCGGGCGCGTCGAGCTGTTGCGCCGCGGGCGCGTCCGCCGCGCGAAGCTCTACTACCTGCGCTCCCTGCGCGGCAAGGCCGCACGCATCCGCGAACTGGACACGCGCCAGGCCACGACCGGCGGCCAGGCACAGGGCGCTTCCGCCTCGAACAAGAACAAGTAAGGCCGTGAGTCGTGAACCGTAAACCGTGACCAGTGAGTAACGGCCTTCCTTTCGTAACGGTTTACGGTTCACGACTTACGGTTCATGGCTTTTATGGCTCGGCAGAGGCGGCAATCGCTCATACACACGCTGTTCGAGGAGGAGGCGCGCGCAGTCGGTTTCGCGCGTGTGGCTGGCCTGGACGAGGTGGGGCGCGGGGCGCTCGCGGGGCCTGTAGTCGCGGCGGCTGTGATACTCGACCCTTCGGCCCCTCTCCCCTTTGGTCTGGACGACTCGAAGAAGTTGAGCGCCTTGCAGCGCGAGCGCATCGCAGAGGAGTTGCGGCGCACGGTCGTCTGCCACGCCTACGGCCTCGTCGGGCCAGAAGAGATTGACAGCACGAACATACTCGTCGCCACGCGGCGCGCGATGTTGCAGGCTCTGGAGAAGCTGCAACCGTGCGCCGATTTTCTTTTGATAGACGCCATCCAACTCCGCGAGTCCGGCCTGCCGCACAAGGCGATCATCCGCGGCGACTCGGCCTCGGCCTCCATCGCCGCCGCCTCCGTCCTCGCCAAGACCTACCGCGACTCTCTCATGCGCGACTACGACGCGCAGTTCCCCCACTACGGCTTCACACGCCACGTCGGCTACGGCACGCACGAGCACTGGGCGGCGCTGCGCGAACACGGCTGCTGCCCCATCCACCGCCGCTCCTTCCGCGGCGTCATCCTTCCCGAAGAAGCAGCGGCGGAAGTCGAAAGCTGAAACCCGCCGCGCCCCGTGTGGCGGGTTACTTGACGCATGCTATCGGCGATTGAGCGAAGCGAGTTGGCTGTCCCAAATTAATGTATCCTCATCCCTTAAATTCCCTATCCGGAAATAGGACGGCCATTACAATAATCACGAATGGAGCCAACGAGTGCTGACCATACATTTATTTCTTTGGACAAACATTTCTCGGGTCAACGAGGACGGTGTGCGGGTCAATAATAAGAGCCAGTCTTTTGCCGTAGGCCTCAAGCTCCTCCGAGGTCGGATTTTGCTCTGCGGCTAGCTGGTTAACTAAGCTTTCAACATCATATCTTTTGCTCATATTTTCTTGCCAACTCTCCTGAAGCTTTCCGGCGGACGAAATAGCTATAAGGAGCGCCGCAACTGCTGCCAATGAAGCAGTCCAGTTATCTCTGCGTGCAGGGTCTTCTAAGCCGAACACCTTTAAACGAGCCTTCGATAGTAAAGCTGCTAACGCGCTCAATATTGCCGCACCATAAATACAGATGTGGTATGCCCAGCTAAACCGCCACTGAGCATTTCTGTAATCCGTAAAATACCTGTCTAATCTCGCCTCAAGTTTGTTGATTTGTTCGGGAGAGGCTGCTGTCCCGGCCCCACTGGATGACGCACTGTTGCCTGCGGATGCGCTTCCAGGCTGGGTACTAGTGACAGACGTTTCGCTTCGTGCAACTGCTGCTATGCAGCAGAGAAGCAGAGCAATGCACAGAGCAATAAGATTAGTGCGGTTCATATAGAGACCTCCTCATGTCGGTGGGGAAAATCTTCGAGCGCGATGCTTTCTATGCTATTTGTCGCAGCGGGTCAAGGATAATGTCCATGCTGAATCAGCACTCGGCGATGCTTTAAGCATACAGAGCAGGACATACAACTTGCTGGGCGGCGCAGTATAGCCCGCGGGATTTACGCGTTATACTGTGCCTCGCAGTTTGATAACGCTTTCACCTTCTCAGAACGTTGGCTCATGGCTTTCTATTATCCGGCCTCTGATTTTTAGAGGAGCGGTCATTCACCCATGCACATCGCGATTGACGCGCACTCGGTCGGGACGGGCCTCGCCGGGAATGAGACCTACGCGGCGAATCTGGTCGAGGCGCTGGCGGCGGTTGACCGGGAGAACCGTTACACGGTGTACGTGACGAGGCCCGCGGGCGTAGAGCGCTTCGCGGGGCGCTGGCCGAACGTGCGCGTGCAGAGGACGCTGCCGCACACGCCGCTGCTTCGCGTCCCCTTCACGCTCTCGACGGAACTGCGTCGAAGGCCCGTAGACCTCTTGCACGTGCAGTACACCGCGCCGCCGCTCGCACCCTGTCCCGTCGTCGCCACCATTCACGACCTCTCGTTCGAGCACCTGCCGGAAACTTTCAAGCGCCGGAGTTGGATGCAGCTACGGCTCACCGTCAGGAGGACTGCGCGGCGCGCGGCGCACCTGATCGCGCCTTCGGAGTTCACGCGGCGCGACCTCATAGAGACTTACAGGCTCGACCCCGCGCGCGTGACGGCGATTCCGCTGGCGGCATCGGCGCACTTCCGGCCCGTCGTTGACGCCGAAGAGATCGAGCGCGTGCGGCGGCGTTACGGCGTCGGCGGCGAGTACGTGCTCGCGGTCGGCTCGATTCAGCCGCGGAAGAACCTCGCGCGGCTGGTGCGCGCCTATGCGCTCTTGCACCGCGAGCGCGGGAGGAGTAATCTGCCGCAACTGGTACTTGTCGGCAAACGGGCCTGGCTCTACGGCGAGACGCTGAAGGCGATTGAAGAGGAGGGAATCGGCGGCTCGGTAATCCTCACCGGCTACGTCTCCGAAGGCGACTTGCCCGCCCTCTATTCAGGGGCACATTGTTTCGCCTACCCCTCCTACTTCGAGGGATTTGGGCTTCCACCGCTCGAAGCGATGAGCTGCGGCGTGCCCGTCCTGACCGGGAATTTGACGAGCCTGCCGGAGGTCGTCGGCGACGCCGGACTCGCAGCAGACCCTTTCGACACGGGCGCGCTCGCACGCGCACTCGCAAGTCTGATTGACGACGACGCCCTGCGCGCCGAACTCCGCGCGCGCGGACTACGAAGGGCGCGCGCCTTCGACTGGCGGAACACGGCCCACATGACCTTGCAGGTTTACAGGAGGGTGGAGGCAAGGATGAAGGATCAAGGATGAAGGATGAAAGCGCGGCTGTCAACGGGCAGCCTTTCTTTTATCCTTGATCCTTGATCCTTGATCCTTCATCCTTACCAACATGCGAATCGCAATACTTGGGACGCGGGGGGTACCCGCGAGCTACGGCGGGTTCGAGACCTTCGCCGAGCAACTCTCGACGCGTCTGGTGGCGCGCGGTCACGACGTGACGGTCTATTGCCGCGCGCACTACGTCAGCCCACGCCAGATCGAGTACAAGGGCGTGCGCCTGAAAGTCCTCCCGACCATCCGCCACAAGTATTTCGACACGGTCGTCCACGCCTGCCTCTCTTCGTTTCACGCCTCGCTCTCGCGGCGCTTCGACGCCGCGCTCATCTGCAACGCGGCCAACGCGCCGTTCGCCCCCGTCCTGCGCGCGGCGGGCGTGCCCGTCGCCATCAACGTTGACGGCCTCGAACATAAGCGCCGGAAGTGGAACTGGCTCGGCAAGAATTACTACCGCGTGGCCGAGCGCCTGTCGGTGTGGCTGCCGAACGAGACGGTGACGGACGCGCACGTCATACAGGACTACTACCTCGCCAAATACGGGGCCGACTCGACGATGATCGTTTACGGCGCGGAGGTCGAGCGCCGACTCGACCGCGCCGCCGTCCGACAGTGGGGCGTGGAGCCGAGCCGGTACGTGCTCTACGTCTCGCGGCTCGAACCCGAAAACAACGCGGCGATGGTCATCGAGGCGTTCCGCCGCGTCCGCACCCCGCACAAGCTTCTGATCGTCGGCGACGCGCCCTACGCGCACGAGTACATCAGCCGCCTGCGCTCGCTCGCACGCCGCGACCGCCGCATCATCTTCACGGGCTTCGTCTTCGGCGACGCCTACCGCGCGCTGCAACAGAACGCCTACTGCTACGTCCACGCCACGGAGGTCGGCGGCACGCACCCGGCGCTCGTCGAGGCGATGGGCTACGGCAACTGCGTGCTCGCGCTGGCCGCGCCGGAAAACGTCGAGGTGGTGGGCGACGCCGGCCTGCACTACAGAGACTCGCAGGAGCTTGCGGCGCAACTCCAGCGCGTCCTGCGCGACGGCGCGATAGTCAACCAGTATCGGCAGCGAGCGCAGGCCCGCGTGCGCGAGCGCTACGACTGGGAGCACGTCGTGGACGAGTACGAAGACCTCTTCGCGCGCATGGCGGGCCTGCCCTCCACGCGCACGCCCGCCGCCGAGACCGCGCAGCAGGCCGCGGACGAGACGAAGGCGGAAGTCAGAACGACGAAGTGAGGAAGGGTTTTAGGTGTTGGGTTGCGGGCGCTGGTCAGAAAGTGCCACACACGGCACTCAATACTGGATACTCGGCACACAGGCACTGAGGCACTCGATACTCAAGCACTCAGGCGCTCCGGCGCTCAAGCACTCAGGCACCGCTCCCGCTGTTGTGTCTTCTACTGGCTGAGCTTGACCGCCTTCACGTCGGCGGGTTTCGTGAAGAGCGAGTCGGGGAGGGGGCGGTTGAACTCGACGGCGTCGTAGTTGACGCGGCTTGACTGCACGCCCGCGCTGTAGTGGTCAACGACGAAGGGGACGCGCACCGCGCCGATTGAGACTACCTGCGCGAAGCGATCTTCCTCTTCGGCCTGCTCGGCCTCGCCGCCAGCCTTCTTGTACTTCACCTTCGAGGGCAACCCTTCCTTCGCGTCGAACTCGAACTCCACCTCGAAGCCGTCCGGGTAGGTGAGGCGCACGACCTCGTTGCGGCGCGCGAGTCCGGCCTCGCGCCGCCCGACGTAAGCGAGGCTCGCGCCGTCCGCGCGCCACCAGCCGCGCAGCACGTTGTCCACGCTCGCGCGCATGGAGATGCGGAAGTCCTGCGCCTGCGCGGGCGTGAGGTCGAGAATTTTCTTCGCCTGAAGGTCTGCGACCCAACCCGTCTCCCCCGTGTTCGTCTGGACGCTCCTGGTGCCCGCGCCGCGGAACTCCGTGCGCTCGCGGTCGGGCAGGACGAGGTAGTCTGTGAAGGCGGTCGGCAGCGTCGCCACGCCGTCTTTGAAAGGCGTGAAGTGACCGCGCGAGACGACCGTCTTCACGTCGAGATACGCCGTGCCGCCCAGCGCCTCGACCGCGCGGCGAACGACCGCCGCGGCATGCTCATCCTCCTTCGGGGCGGGCTTCGTTTGAGCCGTCTGCACGGGAGCCGCACGGCTTTTCTCACTCCGGGCAAAGGCGATGGCCGGGGCGACGAACAGTGTGAGCGCCGCGAGGCACGCGCGCGCGAGGGTAAGGGACGGCTTCACTCTCATGCCGGTTTTTATAAAGGCTTGGGAGAGGGAAAGCAAATGCGCAGCGGGTCTTTAAAGGGCAGGTCAGTGCTGCCTGCGCAGTCGAGGCTAATCACGGCCCTTGATAAAACGAGAGGGCTTCGACCCGTTTCGTCGAAGCCCTCTACGTCTGTTCGAAGGTGAATAAGCTCTGATTAAAAGTCCGTCTTGCCTTGAGGCTTGACGACGACCTCGCCACCCTCCACGTCGGCGAGGAAGGCATCGGCCTCCTTCCACATCGCCGTGATCGGCAGTTTCACCTTTTCGTCAATGTGGCGCTTCAGGAAGCGCGCGCCGTAGGCCGGGCTGAAGCCCTTCTCGGTCAGGAGGTCGAGCGCCGCGTCGGTGACGCGGCAGCCCTTGCCCTGCTGCTCCATCTGCCGGCAGAGCTTCGCGGTGTAGAGCTTGGCGATCTCGCGCACCTCGTCCATCGTCAGCGGCGAGAAGACGATGATCTCGTCAATGCGGTTGCGAAACTCCGGCGAGAATCTGGCTTCGGCAGCCTTCATCACGTCGCCCTTGATGGCCTTCACGTCGCCCAGAGTCTTCGTGCCGAAGCCGAAGGGCTTCTCGTACTTCTTGAAGTTCTCCGAGCCGAGATTCGAGGTCATAATCACGATGGCGTCTGAGAGATAAACCTTCTTGCCGCGCCCGTCGGTGAGCCAGCCCTCGTCGAAGGCTTGCAGGAACAGGTTCATCAAGGTCGGGCTGGCCTTCTCGACTTCATCGAGCAGCAGCACCGTGTACGGGTTCTCGCGCAGTTGCTCGGTCAGGACGCCGCCGCGCTCCGAGCCGACGATGCCGCGCGGCATGCCGATCAGCTTCTCGATGCCGATGGTGCCGTCCTGATACTCGCTCATGTCTATGCGAACCATCTTCTCGTCGTCGCCGAACATGAACTCGGCGACGGCCTTCGCCAGCTCGGTCTTGCCGACGCCCGTAGGCCCCAGGAAGAGGAGCACGCCGTCCGACTTGTAGTGGTTCTCCTTGAGCGGCCCCTTGTTCAGACGAAGCCTCTGCGCGACGGCGCGGATGGCGTCCTTCTGGCCGATGACGCGGCGACCGAGGTCATCCTCCATCGTGATGAAGCGGTCGTTCGTGTCGCGGTAGATCATGTCGCGCGGGATGCGCGACTCCTGCGAGATCACGTCAATAATGTGTTCGGGGCGGACGACTAAAGTGTCCGGCTCGTTGATCTCGACCTTGACCGCCGCCGTGTCGAGCCAGCCGATGGCCTTGTCCGGCAGGTGCAGGTTGCGGATGTACTTCGGAGCCATCTCCAAAGCCGTGTTGATGGCGTCGTCCGAGATGGTCACGGAGTAGTTGCGCTCAAGGCGCGGACGCAGGCCGAACAGAATCTCGCGCGTCTCGGCGAGCGAAGGCTCGTCAACCTTGACGAGTCGGAAGCGACGCGCCAGAGCCTCGTCCTCGCCGATGTACTCTTTGTACTCGGTGATGGTCGTCGCGCCGATGATGCGCATCTCGCCGCGGGCGAGCGCGGTCTTGAACATGTTGGCCGCGTCGGAACTGGTGCCGAGCGCCGCGCCCGCGCCGATGATGGTGTGCGCCTCGTCTATGAAGAGGATCAGGTTGTCGCGCTCCTTCACCTCGTCAATGATGCCCTTGATGCGCTCCTCGAACATGCCGCGCAGCATCGTGCCCGCGACGAGGCCGCCCATCTGTAACTGGACGATGTGCGTGTTGCGGAGGCGCGAAGGAACCTTCTCCGGCTCAAGCTCGATGAGCCGGGCCAGTCCCTCGATCACCGCGGTCTTGCCGACGCCCGGCTCGCCGACGAGCATGGGGGAGTTGGCGCGCTCGCGGTGGCAGAGGATTTCGATCATCTGCTGGATTTCCTGCTCGCGCCCGATGGTGGGGGGGAGCTTGTCGGCGCGAGCCAGCCGGTTGAGGCTGACGCCGAAGTGCTTGAGGTAAGGCGGCAACTCGAACTTCTTCTTGTACTCTTCTTCCTCCTGCTCGCGCGTGCGGACGCGCGCGCGCACCTGCTCGACCACCGTCTCCGGGTTCGCGCCGAGGTTTCGCAGCACGAACATCAACGCGCTGTTCTCGTCCTGCGAGAAGGCCATGAAGAGGTCTGTGGCTTCGATGGTCTTGCGCCCCTGCGCGCGGGCGCGCTCCATCGCGCGCTTGAACAGTTCGATGGTGTCGGGGGCGATGCGGACTCCCTTGTTGACGTTCTGATAGCGTGCATTCTCAAGTCGCTTTTCAATCAGCACCTTGACCGAGCGCGGGTCGAGCGAGAGGTCGCGCATCGTCGAGTTGAAGAGGTCGCCCTCCTCGACCGCGATTGCGTTGAGAATGTGTTCCACGGCGATGTAGTTCTGGTCACGCCGGCGCGACTCCTGCACCGCCTGTTCAAGAACGCGCTGCCCGCTCTCGGCGAAACGATCTTTGTAAGTTCCTAGATCAATCATTGCTTTTCCTTCTGCCGCGCCGCGTGTCCTTGCAACTATTCACGTCGGACGTTTGGGGCGCGAAAACTTCAGCCGGTAAAATCAGTAAACGACCGGCGGCGAATCCGTCTTCTCAATACCCGAAACAGTTTCGCCAAACTCCACCGGCGTTGGCCTCCGTTAGATGCCGCGTGCCTATGCCCGGTTGCGCTTTTCAACTCGCGCTTCGTCGCGCTTCCGGACACCTGCAATATAGCACACTAAAGTTGACTGCAATTGTCCGGCCACATAAAAGCCGTAAACCGTGACGAGAGAAAAGCAGTTCTGACTCGTCACGGTTTACGGTTCACGGTTGACGGCTTTTAGAAGTCGTAGTCTTCACCGCCGCCCGGCATCGGGGGCGTGGCCGCCCTCTTCGGTTCGGGCGCGTCGGTGATGGCCGCGTCGGTCGTGAGCAGCAGGCCCGCGATGGACGCGGCGTTTTGCAGCGCCGTGCGGACGACCTTCGTCGGGTCAATGATGCCGGCGGCCACGAGGTCTTCAAACTCGCCCGTGGCGGCGTTGAACCCCTTCGAGCCTTTCGACTCCTCAACTTTGCCGATGATGACCGCGCCGTCCTTCCCTGCGTTCTCCGCGATGCGCCGCAAGGGTTCCTCCATCGCGCGCCGGAGCAGGCGCACGCCCGTCTTCACGTCGCCCTCGGCGTCTATGCGGTCGAGCGCCTTCGACGCGCGCACCAGGGCGACTCCGCCGCCCGGCACGATGCCTTCCTGCGCGGCGGCGCGCGTGGCGTTGACGGCGTCCTCAACGCGCATCTTCTTCTCCTTCATCTCGGTCTCGGTGGCCGCGCCGACGCGTATGACGGCGACGCCGCCCGCGAGCTTGGCGAGTCGCTCCTGCAACTTCTCGCGGTCGTAGTCCGAGGTCGTCTCTTCTATCTGCCGGCGGATGGCGGCGACGCGCCCCTCGATGCCGCGGCGCTCGCCCGCGCCCTCGACCACGGTCGTGTTCTCCTTGTCAACGATGACGCGCTTGGCCGTGCCGAGGTCTTCCGTCGTGACGCTTTCGAGCTTGATGCCGAGGTCTTCGGTGATGACACGCCCGCCCGTCAGCGTGGCGATGTCTTCGAGGATGGCCTTCCGGCGGTCGCCGAAGGCCGGGGCCTTGACGGCGCAGACCTTGATCGTGCCGCGCAGTCGGTTGACGACGAGCGTGGCGAGCGCGTCGCCCTCAACATCCTCGGCGATGATGAGAAGCTGTCGGCCCTGCTGCGCCACCTGTTCGAGCAGGGGCAGGAGGTCGCGCATGGCCGCGATCTTCTTCTCGTGGATGAGAATCAGAGGCTCTTCCAGGACGGCCTCCATGCGGTCGGGGTTGGTGACGAAGTAGGGCGACAAGTAGCCACGGTCGAACTGCATGCCTTCGACGAGGTCGAGTTCGGTCTGCAAGGTCTTCGACTCTTCGACCGTGACGACGCCGTCCTTGCAGACCTTGTCCATCGCCTCCGAGATCAGCTCGCCGATCTCGCGGTCGTTGTTGGCGGAGACCGAGGCGACGTTCGCCAGCTCCTCCTTGCTCTTGACCTTCTTCGACATCCGCTCAAGCTCTTTGACCGCGGCCTCGACCGCGAGCTGGATGCCTTGCTGGAGCAGCATCGGGTTCGCGCCCGCCGTGACGTTCTTCACGCCGTCGCGGAAGATGGCCTGCGCGAGCACGGTCGCGGTCGTGGTGCCGTCGCCCGCGATGTCGTTGGTCTTGGTGGCGACCTCTCTGACCATCTGCGCGCCCATGTTCTCGTACCTGTCTTTGAGGTCTATCTCCTTCGCCACCGTCACGCCGTCCTTCGTGATGACGGGTGAGCCGTACTTCTTGCCGAGCACGACGTTCCGACCTTTCGGCCCCAGCGTCACGCGCACCGCGTTCGCCAGCACGTTGACGCCCTTGAGCATCGCGTGCCGCGCCTCTTCCCTGAACTTCAGTTCCTTCGCCACTTTTATTTCTCCTTTAAGATTAACGTTTATGCTGCTTGTTGCCGAAATACTCAGGTCTGAGATTGCTGGCTCTCTGAAACCTTCCTGAGTGCGCTGGATGGAAAACTATTGTGATCGAGTTTCCCGCCAATGAACCACTGGCAGAAAAAGTAATTGTTTCCCTCATCACTCACCACAGTCATCTGCGGGCCACCGGATTTGAGCTGGACGACATCACCGACTTTGATTTGTTCCGACGGCATTTTGGCTCTCCTCAAACTCAGACGGAAGAGACGAAGGTTAACTACTCCGCTGCTTCCTTTGCTTTTGTGCCGGCCCTCCCGACCTGCACGCGCGCGGGCCGAAGGAGTTGACCTCCCAGACGGTAGCCGCGGCTGTACTCCGCCGTGACCGTGCCCTCGCGTTCCGGCTCGACCTCGACGGTGTCCACGGCCTCGTGAATCTCCGGGTCGAAGGGCTGACCGACGGCCTCGATTGGCTCGGCCCCGGCCTGCGCGAGCGCGGCGTCGAAGCCGCTGATCGTGCCGCGCAAGCCGTCGAGCAGAACCTCTTTCGTGCCGCCGCCCTCCGCGGCTTCGACGGCGCGGCGAAGGTTGTCGAGGACGGGCAGGAGCGACGCGATGAAGGCGGCCTTCTCTCGCGTGACGCGCTCGTCGGCGGTGCGCGCGAGGCGCTGGCGCAGCTCGTCCGTCTCGCGCTTGAGTTCCGAGCGCACCTGCTCGAAGCGCGCCTGCACGTCCGCCGACTTCTGCTCGGCGGCGCGCGTGCGCGTCTCAAGCTCCTCGACGTAGGTGGGCTTGAGGCTCGGCTCGCCCTGGCCCGCCTCCGCCTCGAAGCCTTCGTCGCCGCTCATGTTGATGCGCCTGCGGTCGTTGACGCGAATCCTCCTGCCCGGCTCGTCCGGCTCCAACTCCTCCGGCCAATCCCTGTCACCCGTCTCCCCCTGCGTCATACCTTGCTTCTTCTTCTCCCTGCGAAAAAAATTCATCTCCTGAATCGTAAATCGTAAACCGTAAATAGAAAAGGCCGCTTCAGTATCCCGCGCGGAAAGCTTACCAATCAAGCAGGGATTTGCGCGTAACGACTGTTCACAATTTACGATTCACGATTCACGCCCTCATGTGATGTCTATCCTGACGCGGCCCCGTTGCTCCCCTGCGCGCTTGGGCAGGTGGAGCAGGAGCACGCCGTCCTTGTAGTCAGCCGTGATGCGCGCGCGTTCGACCGCGTCGGGCAGGCTGAAGGAGCGCGCGAAGCGACCATGCGGTCGCTCGGTGCGGCGCGCGGCCAAGCCCTCGGCGGGCGGGCGCTCGCCGCGTATGACCAGATTGCCGTCGTCGAGGCCCACGTCGAGTCGCTCGCGGTTGATGCCCGGCAGGTCGAGCGCGAGCAGGTATTCGCTCTCGTCCTCGTAAATGTCCGCCGCCGGAATCCAGTCGGCGCGCTCGATCTCTCCAGCCTCCTCGCCCGCGCGCGAGCGTCGCTCCGCCGCCTCCTCGAACAGGCGGTTCATGCGCTCCTGCAAAGTGAAGAGGTCGCGCACGGTGTTGAATCTGTGTCTCGCCATTCTCAAGCCTCCCGATGGGGTGTTGGGTGCTGGGTTTTAGGTGTAGGTTAGAAGAAGGGTTTCACTAACGCCCAACACCCGGAACCCAACATCCTCTGTTATGCTTTCGCCGCCTCGGCGGCACTCTCCTCGGTCTTGAACTGCATCTGGTCGCCTTCCGCAGAGACGCGCACGGTCTGGCCGGGCAGGACTTCGCCGCGCAGAAGCTTCGACGCGAGCGGGTTCTGGATGAGCGTCTGGATCGCGCGCTTCAAGGGTCGCGCTCCGTAGAGCGGATCGTAGCCCTCGCGCGCGAGCAACTGTCTGGCCGAGTCTTCGAGCACGAGATGCATGTCGCGCTCTTGCAGCATGCGGCGCAGGCGTTCGAGCTGTATCTCGATGATGTCGCCGATCTGCTCGCGCGTGAGCTGGTGGAAGATGACGATGTCGTCAACGCGGTTCAGAAACTCCGGCTTGAAGTGCTCGCGCAGCACTTCGGTGACGGCCACGCGCATCTGCTTCTCGTCGTCTCCCACCGACTGAATCTCGCGGCTCCCCAAATTCGAGGTCATAATCAGGACGGTGTTCTTGAAGTCCACCGTCCGTCCCTTCGAGTCGGTTAGCCGCCCGTCGTCGAGAATCTGCAAGAGCACGTTGAAAACGTCCGGGTGCGCTTTCTCGATCTCGTCGAAGAGGACGACCGAGTAGGGCCTGCGGCGGACTGCCTCGGTCAACTGCCCGCCCTCCTCGTAGCCGACGTAGCCCGGCGGCGCGCCGATCATGCGCGCGACGGCATGCTTCTCCATGTACTCGCTCATGTCGAGACGGATCATCGCCCGCTCGTCGTCGAACAAAAACTCGGCGAGCGCGCGCGCCGTCTCGGTTTTGCCGACGCCCGTCGGGCCGAGGAAGATGAACGAGCCGACGGGGCGGTTCGGGTCTTGAAGTCCGGCGCGCGCGCGGCGGACTGCGTCGGCGACTGCGGTCAAAGCCTCGTCCTGTCCGATGACACGTTGGCGCAGACGCTCCTCCATCGTGACGAGCTTCTGCATCTCGCCTTCGAGCATCTTCGAGACCGGCACGCCCGTCCACTTGGCGACCACGAGCGCCACGTCCTCTTCATCCACCTCTTCCTTGAGCATCACGCCGTCGCGCTGCAATTCGGCCAGCTTCTCGCGCTCGCCGCCGAAGGCGCGTTCCAGTTCGGGAATCCTGCCGTACTGAAGCTCGGCGGCGCGCGTCAGGTCGCCCGCGTTGCGCGCCTGTTCCAGTTGCAGGCGCAACTGCTCAAGCTCGTTCTTGGTCTCGCGCATCCGCTCGATCTCTTCCTTCTCGGACTGCCACTTGGCCTTCATCCCCGAAGATCGCTCGCGCAGGTCGGCGATGCGTTGCTCGATCTCGTGAAGCCGCGCCTTCGAGCGTTCGTCCTCTTCGCGCTGCAAAGCCTGACGCTCGATTTCGAGTTGCAGGATTTCGCGCTCCAACACGTCAATCTCCTGCGGCAGCGAGTCAATCTCGATGCGGAGGCGCGACGCCGCCTCGTCAATAAGGTCAATCGCCTTGTCGGGCAGGAAGCGATCCGTGATGTAGCGGTTCGAGAGCGTGGCCGCCGCGACGATGGCCGAGTCCTTGATGCGTACGCCGTGGTGAACCTCGTAGCGTTCCTTGAGTCCGCGAAGTATCGCAATGGTGTCCTCCACCGACGGCTCGCCGACGAAGACCGGCTGGAAGCGACGCTCAAGAGCGGCGTCCTTCTCGATGTGCTTCTTGTACTCGTTCAGCGTCGTCGCGCCGACGCAGCGCAGCTCGCCGCGCGCGAGCGCGGGCTTGAGCATGTTCGAGGCGTCAATCGCGCCTTCGGCAGCGCCCGCGCCGACGAGCGTGTGCAGTTCGTCAATGAAGAGCACGATCTGGCCCTTCGCGTTTTCGATCTCTTTCAGCACCGCCTTGAGGCGGTCTTCAAACTCGCCGCGGTACTTCGCGCCCGCGAGCATCGAGCCGAGGTCGAGTCCGACGAGCCGCTTGTTGCGAAGCGTCTCCGGCACGTCGCCGGAGATGATGCGCTGCGCGAGTCCTTCGACAATCGCGGTCTTGCCCACCCCCGGCTCGCCGATCAGGACGGGGTTGTTCTTCGTCCGGCGGCTCAAGACTTGAATGGTGCGGCGTATCTCGTCGTCGCGACCGATGACGGGGTCGAGCTTGCCCTGACGTGCGAGTTCGGTCAGGTCTTTCGCGTACTTCGACAGAGCCTGATAGTTGGCCTCGGCGTTCTGGTCTGTGACGCGCGCGCCGCCACGCATCTGCTCGATGACTTTGAAGAGATCGTCGCGGTTGACGCCGTGCTGCCGGAGTATCCGTCCGGCTGCGCCGTCCTTCTCGGCGGAGATGGCGAGCAGGAGATGTTCGGTCGAGACGTACTCGTCCTGCATCTGCTCCGCCTCTTTCTGCGCGGCCTGAAAGAGCTGCGTGATGCGCGGGCTGAAATACTGCTGCCCGCCCTGCACTTTGGGGAAGCGCCCGACCGCCGCCTGCACGTCGTTCAAGACGACCTGCACGTTTGCGCCGAGCTTGCCGAGCAGGGGGCGCACGACGCCTTCCGGCTGCTCAAGCATCGAGAGCAGCAGATGCTCAGGCTCGACCTGCTGGTGCTGGTTGCGCTCGGCCACCTCGATGGCCGACTGGATGGCCTCCTGGCCGCGCAGCGTGAAACGTTCTAAACGCATGATGACTTGAAAGCCTCTCCCCTTGAAAGCTCGCCTTGAGAAACTACTTTCGGGTGAAAACTACGACGGCCAGCCTTCGGCGGCCAGCCCTCCGGTCGTCAGCCCTTAAAGCCGCGGCCTTTGCGGAGCCGAACGCCGAAGGCTGGCCGCCGAAAACGACTCGGCGGTTTACAGACCGGCGGCCTTCTTCGATTCGCCCTTCGAGGACTCACTCTTCGCCTCGATGGTCTTGGGCGTCTGGCCTTCCGCGCCCTCGCCCGCGATCTCGATGCGGCGGGCCTTGACCTCCTCGCGCTTGTGCAGCACGACGCGCAGCACGCCGTTCTTGTACTCGGCGGTCGCGTTCTCCGAAGAGACCGTCTGCGGCAGCGTGAACGAACGCGAGAAAGTGCCGTAGGCACGCTCGACGCGGTGGTAGTTGTCCGTCTCTTCCTTCTTCTCGAAGCGACGCTCGCCATGCAGCGTCAGGACGTTGTTCTCAATCGTCAGCTCGAAGTCCTCGCGGTTCATGCCGGGCAGCTCGGCTTCGAGGACGATCTCGTCCTTGTTCTCGAAGATGTCAACGTTCGGCGTCCAAGCGCCGCGCGCGATACCCTCGTCGCCGAAGGGGCGGGAGAAGCTCGTCGAGAAGAGTCGGTTGACTTCGTCCTGCAAAGTTTTCAGATCGCGGAATGGATCGTAACGGGTGATGCTCATACTTCAAACCTCCTGAACTTTAGAACTCTGTGCCGGAGGCGCTAAGCCCGTCGGCACAGGTGATCTCATTGGTGAGTACAAGAGGATAATAAAGATTGAGTCCCTTCTTGTCAAGTCTCCGGATGAATGTCCGCATGTACCACTTGTCACAGCTCGTAAGAAACTGACTTTCTTATGTTTACAGGCTTTTCAAACCGAGGCTGGCCGTCCGATGTTCAACTCACCGGTTTGAGCTTCGGCAGAGCTTCGGGCCGGTTGGGCGCGGCCTGTCGGCAGGCGTTTCGGCCCGACCGATTCGCGTGTGGCTTCAGTCGAGGCGGAAGAAGCGTTTGATCTGGAAGAGGAGGCCGGCGGGCGTCTCCTCTTCGCTGACGGCGGCGGGGGTGTTGGCGGCGAGGCCGGCCCGTCGCTCGTTGATCGTGTAGCTGAGGGCTTCGACGAGGTCTGGGTTGGTCTCGAAGAGGCGTTTCATCGCGTCGTGGCCGATCTCGAAGACCTCCGTCTCCTCGGCGGCGACGACGTTGGCCGTGCGCGGCTCGCCGGTGAAGAGGGCCATCTCGCCGAAGAAGTCGCCCTCGGCGAGCTGCTTGATGGTTCGCTGCTGACCGTTCGAGTCCACGCGCACGCTCACGCTGCCGCGGTGGACGACGAACATCGAAGCGCCCTGATCGCCCGCGCGGATGATCGTCTCGCCGGGCGCGAAGACGTGCCCTCTCACGTTCAGGGCGAGCGCGTTCAACTCGTCGGAGGTGAGCGGCGAGAAGATGTCCACGGCGGACAAAAGCTCGGCGAGGCTCTCGGCGTCGCGCCCCGTGCCGTCGTGTGGCGCGTAGGGCTGCTCCATGAAGACGGTGCGCGTCGGGTAGGAGAAGGAGAGGCCGTTGCGCCGGAAGGCGTACCAGATGCGCTGGCGCACCAGCGCGTCGGTGTCGTTGAAGCGCGCGTAGTCGGAGAGCCAGTATTTCACGTCGTACTCGATGCCGCTCTCGCCGAGGTCATGGATGCGGACGATGGGCGTCATGTAGCGCAGGACGTTCTCGCACTCGCGTATGGCCTCGCGGACGACGTGGATGACCTTGACGGGCGAGTCGGTGTAGACGGTGCTGAAGTTGACGATGCGCGCGTTCTGGCCGTCGCGCGGGCAGACCTCGATGGACTCCTTGGCGATGCTGCTGTTGCTCACAAGGACGATGTGATTCTGGAAGGTCTTGATCTTGGCCGCGCGCCAGGTGATGCTCATCACGACGCCCGTGTACTTGCCGACCGAGATCACGTCGCCGACCTGGAAGGGCTTGTCGGCGTGGAGCGAGATGCCGGAGAAGAGGTTGCCGAGCGTGTCCTGAAGGGCGAGGCCGAGGATGACGCCGAGCAGGGCCGAGCCGGAGAGCAGCGCGCCGAACGAGAGCGTCTCGAAGTGCAGCTTGAGGATGACGGCGACGGAGGTGACGTAGAAGACGAGCGAGAAGATGTCGCGCATCAGGCTCGGAGCGTCGTAGCCCTTGCGCTTGCGGAAGAGGAGGAAGACCAGCTCGTTGAGTGCGCGCACCGCGGCGAAGGCGACGCCGAGCCAGAAGGCGATGCTGACGAACTTCATCGTCCATTCGAGCGCCCCGTCCGGGTTCGTCATGACTTTCGCCAGCGGCGCGCCGGAGATCGTGTGGAGCAGGTAGAGCGCCAGCCCCAAGACTGCGGAGGCGAGCAGCGGGAACACGACCTGCTTTCTGAGCGCGGGACGACTCATGGTGATAAGTTCAAAAGCTCCAGGCTCAAAGTTTCGAGTTCAAAGCCGCTTTGAACTCGAAACTTTGAATTAGCCTAAGAGATCGGGAAAGATCTTCGTCGCGATGTAGAGAAGCGACAGGGCCGAGACGACCGTGACCGTCAGCCACGAGGCGGCATTATAAACCGGCCCGTTCGCGCGCGCACCCATCAACTCGCGGTTGTTGACGAGGCGCAGAATCGAGACGAGCAGCACGGGCAGGAGCAGCCCGTTGATGACCTGCGTGACCAGAAGCACGCTGATGAGCGGCAGGCCCGGGATCATCGCCACCAGTCCGCCGACGGCGACGAGGAAGGTGAAGATGCCGAGGAAGATCGGGGCCTCGCGGAAGGAGCGCGAGACTCCCTTCTCGAAGCCCAGAGCCTCGCTGATCGAGTAGGCCGTCGAGAGCGGCAGCACCGCCGCCGCGAGCATCGAAGCGCCGAAGAGGCCGACGCCGAAGAGAATCTTCGCGTAGGGGCCGGCGAGCGGTTCGAGCGCGAGCGCCGCCTGCTCCGCCGACTCGATGTGGATGCCGGCGACATGGAGCCTGGCGGCGGTCGCCACGGCGATGAAGAACGCGACGGCGAGGGCGAAGACCGTGCCCGTCCAGACGTCAACGCGCGTGAGGTTGTAGTCCTCCTCGGTCACGCCCTTCTCGACCACCGACGACTGCACGAAGACCTGCATGTAAGGCGAGATGGTCGTGCCGATGAGCGCGACGATGGTGAAGACGTACCCGGCGTTGAACTTGATTTCGGGCCGCACGAAGCCGCGCGCTACCTCGCCCCAGTCCGGCTTGGCGAGGAAGGCCGAGACGATGTAGCCGAGGAAGACGAGCGACATCACGAGGAAGACGCGCTCGACGCGGCGGTACGAACCCTTCACCACGAGCCACCACACGGCGAACGCGGCGAGCGGCACCGAGACGTAGCGCGGCACGCCGAACAACTCCGTCGCGGCGGCGATGCCGACGAACTCCGAGACGGTCACGCCGCCGTTGGCGACGAGGAGCGCCAGCATCACCACCATCGTCCAGCGCACGCCGAACTGCTCGCGGATCAAGTCCGACAGGCCCTTGCCCGTCACCGCGCCCATGCGCGCGCACATCTCCTGCACGATGCCGAGCGCAAACACGAGTGGGATTAAAGTCCAGAGGAGGTGGTAGCCGTAGTCAGCGCCGGCGGACGCGTAAGTGGCGATGCCGCCCGCGTCGTTACCCGCGTTGGCGGCGACCATGCCGGGGCCGATGACGGCGAGGTAGGCGAGAACCCCTCGCCGCTGCGACACCGCGCGCTGCATACGCCGGGAGCCGCGCCGCCACAGACGGCGACCCGCATCCCGCACATCTTCTGCGCGCGTCGAGGCCACTCGGAGGTTCTCCGTCGTTCATAGGAACTTTCAGCCGTCAGCTTCCGTCAATTCAGCTTTATTCGCCGTGGGGCAATCATCCTTCAAATCGCCGCAGAAGGAAAGCTCTGCCGCCGGCTGCTTGAATTATCCGAAGACGCGCGGCAACCTCTGCCGCCAGTCCTTCGGCAGGAGGTACTCCATCGCGTCGTCAACGGTGACGATGCCGGCGATCTCTCCCGCGTCGTCAACGACGGGGAGGGCGAGCAGGTTGTACTCGGCGATGCGTTCGGCCACGTCGCGGGCCGAGTCCTTCGGGCGCGCGTACTGGAACTCGTCGCGCATGACTTCGGAGAGCCGAGCGCCGGGGTCTGCGAGGATGAGACTCCGCAGCGCGATGACGCCTGAGAGCTTCCACAACCCTTCCTCTTCGACGACGTAGAGGTAGTAAATCATGTTCGGCGTCTCGGCCATCTCGCGCAGGCGCAGGAGCGCCTCGCCCGCCGTCAGGTGCTTGGGGAGCACGACGAACTCCGTGGTCATCAAACCGCCCGCCTCGTCATCTTCGTAATGGAGAAGCTCCTGCACGTCGGCCTTTTCTTCGTGCTCCATCAAATCCAGAAGGTCTTCGGCCTTCTCTTCGGGGAGGTCGCCTAAAACGTCGGCGGCCTCGTCGGGCGACATGTGTTCGAGGATGTCTGCGGCGCGCTCCTCCTCCATGTTGCCGATGATGTGCACCTGATCGTCGGCGTGCATCTCTTCCAGAGTCTCGGCGGCGGTCGCGTCGTCGAGGGCTTCGATGACCTCCGCGCCCTGATGCCTTGACAGGGCCTCGGCGAGCCGCGCGATCTCGACGGGGTGGAGGCGAGAGAGCTTGTCGCGCGATGACTTGAGCTGCACGGTGGCGGCATCGGTCGCTAGGTACCCAACGTCGGCCCAGTCTATGACCTCGACGGTGCGCGTCGCGCCGACGAAGTTCTGCGGGAACAGACGCCGCCACAAGCCCGCGAGCGTCACGTCCGCGCCCGTCACGCGCCACTCGCCGCCCGCCTCGAAGAGCTGCACGTCGTTGACGCGCACCACCCGCTTGCCGTCCACATCTATGAGTTGCTTGTCGAGCACGTCGCGCACGAGCAGCACCTCGCCCTCGCGCCGCGTGAACTTACGCAGGTTGAGCACGTCCGTGTTCAGCCAGACGCCCTGCCCGTCGAGCCTCACGATGTCGGCGCGCGCAAAGAAGATGTCGCGGCGCTGGTGGCGCGCGACGATGCCGGTCAGCGGCGGGTGGTCTTCGCCGAGACGCACGATCACGTCCTTGAGCGACGCCACGCGCTCGCCCTCGACCTCGCGGACGGGGCGACCGAGTAGCTGCGAGAGATACAACATGCGACATTAACTCCCCGGAAGGACGAGAGCATCATAAGAAGGCAAAAGGCAAAAGGCAAAAGGAGGAGAGATGCGGGCCGGCACGGGGCCAGGGAAGAATGGTATTGCAAACGCGCAGCCTTTCGCCTATGCTCACCGCCGTCCGGCAAGGTTAAGACTTTCAGGTCATCTCTCAGGCGGTTTTCATCCACAACATGCTGACGGTCGGGACGGAATGGCTCATCGAGGCGTCGGGGTGCGACGCCGGGCGCTTGCGCGACGCGGAGGGCTTGCGCGCTGTCTTCGCGCGCGCCGTCGCCGAGCTTGGCTTGCGCGTGGTCGGCGAGCAGTCGTGGCACAAATTTCCGGGCGAGGGCGGCGTGACGGGCCTCGTCATGCTCACGGAGTCACACCTCGCCTGTCACACTTACCCTGAATTCGGCGTCGCCACCTTCAACCTTTACTGCTGCCGCGAGCGTGCGGCGTGGCCCTGGGACGAGCGCCTGCGCGAGATGCTCGGCGCGCGGGCCGTGAGCGTCCGCTGCGTGCGCCGCGTGCCGCCCGCGTCCACGTCTTTGATGCCGCCGTCGTTTGAAAGCTCTCCGCAATTCAGGCTGCCGGAGGGGGAGGCTTGATGGCGTTTCAGGCGAACTGTCCGGCGTGTGGGGCGCAGGTTCTCTTCAAGATCGGCTCGTCGGTCGTGGTCGTCTGCGAGTCCTGCAACTCGGTCGTGGCGCGCACCGACCGCGGCGTCGAAGACGTTGGCAAGGTGGCCGACGTGGTCGAGTCCGGCTCGCCGCTCGAAGTGAACTTGCGCGGCACGTATCTCGGCGTGGCCTTCGAGTTGACGGGGCGCGCGCAAGTAGGCCACGCGGCGGGCGGTTTCTGGGACGAGTGGTACGCGGCCTTCGCAGACGGTCGCTGGGGTTGGCTCGCCGAGGCGCAGGGTCGCTTCTACCTCACGTTTCAGATTCAAGTGCCCGCGCCGAACGCGCTCCCCTCTTTCGACTCGCTCCAACTCGGACAGCAGGTCTGGGCCATCCCCGCGCAAGCGCCGCCCGTCGTCGCCGAGAAGGGCACGGCGCAAGCCCTGGCCGCCGAAGGAGAGATTCCGTACCTCTTGCGGCCCGGAGAGGTTTACGCCTACGCAGACCTTTCGGGGCAGGGCGGGGCCTTCGCCACGCTCGACTACGGCGAGCAGCCGCCGCTCGTCTTCACGGGGCGCGAGGTGGCGCTCGAAGAACTCGGACTCGCCGGAGCGCAGCGCACGCGCGAGCGCGAAGCCCGACAGGTCGCGGCGGCGCAAGTGAACTGCCCGAACTGCGGCGGCCCGCTTGAGCTGCGCGCGCCCGACCGCTCGGAGCGCGTGACGTGTCCGAACTGCGGCTCGCTCCTCGACGTGAATCAGGGCCGCCTGAGTTATCTCAAGACGCTCGAACGCAAGGGGCCTGCACCTTCGATTCCGCTCGGCGCGACCGCCGAGTTCGAGGGGCAGCCTCAGACGGTCATCGGCTTCGTCGTGAGGAGCGTCGAGTTCGACGGCGTGCGCTACTTCTGGCAGGAATATCTTCTCTACAACCCGGCCATAGGCTTTCGCTGGCTCGTCGAATCCGACGGCCACTGGAGTTATGTGAAGTCGGTTCCGCCCGGCGAGGTCGCGGAGTTCAGCAAAGCCGCGGGCTACGGCGGCAAGCGTTTCAAGATTTTTCAGGACGCGGCGGCGCGCGTCGAGTACGTCGAGGGCGAGTTCTACTGGAAGGTTTCGGTGGGCGAGCTGGCGCGCGCGACCGACTACGTTGCGCCGCCGCTCATGCTCTCGAAGGAAGTGCCGATCAACCCCGGCGCGTCGGGCGGGCGCGGCGCGATTTCTGCCGAAGAGGTCAACTGGTCGCTCGGCGCGTACACGCCGCTCAAGGAGATCGAGAGCAAGTTCAACGTCAGCCTGCCGACGCCTACGACCGTCGCGCCGAACCAGCCGTGGCCGCACAAGAAGATTTACCGCTACTGGCTCGTGCTCCTCCTCGCGGCGCTCCTCGTCAGCCTCTTCACGCTCGCTTTCGCTTCGCGCACGACCGTCTTCACGCAGTCCTACACCTTGCAGCCGACGCCGACGCCGACGCCCGCCTCTCCGGCGACGCCCGGCGCGACGCCCGCGGACGCCGACAGCGGCTCGGAAAAAGCGCAGGTCATCTTCACCGACCCGCTACAGATACGCGGCAGCCGGAACATACGCATCACGGGCCGCGCCAACGTCGAGAACAACTGGCTCTACGTCGAAGGCGACCTGATTAACGAGCAGACGGGGCTGATCCAGCAGTTCGAGTTGCCGATTGAGTATTACTACGGCGTCGAGGACGGCGAGTCCTGGAGCGAAGGCGGGCGCGAGCAGGTGGTGTACCTGCCCGCGCTGCCCGAAGGCAGGTACACGATGCGGCTCGAACCGCAGTGGGAGAACTGGAATCAAACCGCGCCGCCGCAATTCACGGTGCGTGTCGAGCAGGGCGTGCCGCACATGCGGAATCTTGTGTTGGTGTTCATCGCGCTCTCGGTCGTGCCCCTGCTCTTCGCCTTCCGGCAGTTCGGCTTCGAGCGCCGCCGCTGGGCCGACAGCGCCTTCAACTCTTAACGACTCCGGGGCCACAATGACGGCAGCGACGACTGAGAGACGTTGGAAGCTTCGAGGGACGCGCGGCGCGGCTCGACTCAAGGGCGCGCGCCGTCTGCCGCTGCTGCTGCTCTGCGCGCTCGCGCTCCTCTTAGCGTGCGCGCCGCAAGTCTTCGCGCAGGTCAAGCCCCCTCTGCCGGTGCAGGAGACGACGGTCGAAAGCTTGCTGACGAATGCCGGGACTCTCTCCATCGTCCGCCTCGGCGAGGATACGGACTTGAAGATGGAGCTACGGCTCAAGGGCAGGAAAGTCTACGCCATCGAAGGCAACATGAGCGCGGGCTTCGTCGCGCAGTTTCGCACCTACAGTTCCGGCGAGGTCATCGTCATGTCGGTCAGCGAGGGCGGCACGGCCTGCCCCGCGCAGTTCCAGATCGTTCGCGTCGAGGACACGGGCAAGGTGAGCGTCACCGAAGAGTTCGGCGACTGCGGCGACTCGCCGACCATCACCCTGCAACTGATTCCCGACGAACAGGTCACGCTCCGCTTTCAGGGCTACTATCTTCTCAGCCAGGAGCAGGAGCCGGGCTTCCGGAAGCCGCCGCCGTCCGCATGGGTTTACAAGGGGGGCATCCTCAAACAACTTGGCCCCGCGCTGCCGCCGAAGCGCCGCGGGAAATGAAGAGGCAGTTCGCGTCATGCTCAGCAAACTTTATCTTGCGCTCGGAACGGTCATCTTATTGTTCTACGTCGTGGCGTCGTGGAGCGGCTGGGAGCTGAGCACGTCGCCGCGGCAGACGCTCCCGCCCGACGTGCGCAACTCGCCCGGCGGCTACCGCTCTTTCCATTTCTGGCATTCCGGCTTCCACGGAGGAAAATGATGCTCGTAGAAACTACAACACGTGCGCTGCTCCAGGCACAGACCGCGCCCGTCCTGCAACGCTCCGACCTGGTGAGCGTCCTCACTACGACGGTGATCTTCACCGTCTTCGGCCTGCTCGTCTTCGGCATCGCCTATTTAATCATCGTGAAGGTCACGCCCTTCTCGATTCGCAAGGAGATCGAGGACGACCAGAACACGGCGCTCGCCATCATCATCGGCTCGGTCATCATCGGCGTCTCGCTCATCATCGCCGCGGCGGTGCACGGCTAGAAGAGCAAGGATGAAGGATGAAGGCGGAAGGATGAAAGCTAGTTCGTCGGGGCTGTCGCTTTCCCTTCATCCTTCATCCTTTCGCCTTCATCCTTTATGAATCGCACGCCCATCCTGTTCCTCAACGTCCTGGTCATCGCCACCTGCGGGCTGGTCTACGAACTGCTCGCCGGGACGCTCGCCTCCTATGTGCTTGGCGACTCGGTGACGCAGTTCTCCATCATCATCGGCATCTACCTCTCGGCCCTGGGCGCGGGCGCGTGGCTCTCAAGGTTCCTGGAGAGAGAACTGGCGCGCACCTTCGTTGACGTGGAGCTGGGCGTGGCCGTGCTCGGCGGGGCGAGCGCACCTTTGCTCTTCCTGAGCTTCGCGCACCTGAGCTTCTTCCACGTCGTCCTCTACGGCGATGTGTTCCTCATCGGCGTGCTGGTCGGCCTTGAGATTCCGCTGCTGATGCGGATTCTGAAAGACCACCTCGACTTCAAGGAGCTGGTCGCGCGCGTGCTCGCCTTCGACTACGCGGGCGCGCTCATCGCGTCGCTCCTCTTTCCAATCTTCCTCGTGCCCAAGCTCGGTCTGGTGCGAACGTCTCTGCTCTTCGGCCTCCTCAACGCGGGCGTCGGCCTGTGGGCGACGTGGCTGATGCGCCCGCTCATCGGCGGCTCGGTCACGCGCCTGCGCGCGCAAGGGTGCATCGTGATGGCGCTGCTTCTGGTCGCCTTCGTCAAGGCCGATGCCATCACGTCTCTGGCCGAGGACGGCATGTTTGCCGACGACATCATCTATTCAAAGACGACGGCCTACCAGCGCATCGTGATTACGCGCAACCGCGCCGGCTTCCAGCTTTTCTTAAACGGCAACCTGCAATTCAGTTCGGCGGACGAGTATCGCTACCACGAGGCGCTCGTCCACCCCGTGATGATGCTCTCCGGCGAAGGCGGGCGCGAGGTGCGCCGCGTGCTCGTCTTAGGCGGCGGCGACGGACTCGCCCTGCGCGAGATTCTGAAGTACCCTTCGGTCGAAAGCGTCACGCTCGTTGACCTCGACCCCGACATGACGCAGCTCGCGCGCCGCTTTCCGCCGCTCGCGCGCCTGAACCGCGACTCGTTCGACGACCCGCGCGTCCGCGTCGTCAATCAGGACGCGATGATCTGGCTCGACACTGATGCGCCGCCCTTCGACGCGGCCATCGTTGATTTCCCCGACCCGAACACCTTCGCCCTCGGCAAGCTCTACACGACGCGCTTCTACAAGCAGTTGAAGCAGCACCTCGCGCCCGCGGCGGCTGTGAGCGTTCAGTCAACGTCGCCTCTGTTTGCGCGCAACTCCTTCTGGTGCATCGTCCGCACGCTCGAAGCCGCGGGCTTCAACGTGCGACCTTACTACACCGCCGTCCCCTCTTTCGGCGTCTGGGGCTTCGCCCTCGCGCGCCGCGACCCCTTCGACGTGCCCGCGCGCGCGCCCTCGGTCGAGCTTAAATTCCTCAACGACCCGGCGCTCGCCGCGATGTTCACTCTTTCGGCAGACCTCGGCCCCGTGCCCGTCGAAGTCAACCGGCTGGATAACCAGTCGCTCGTCCGCTACTACGAGGCCGAGTGGAAGCGCTACGAGTGAGCGCAGGAGGAAACGCGGATGGAAACTGAGACGACAGATGATAAGCCGAAGTCGAACGCGCTCATGCTCTGGGCTACCCTGAGCTTCTTCGTCGGGGGTGTCGTCAACCTGCTCGAAGCCGACTGGCTGTTCGCGGCGCTCTTCTTCACAGGCGGCTCATTTTATCTGTTCGACAAGAGAATCGAGCGGCTGCCGAGGGCCGTGCGCTACCTCATCGTCGCCGTGTTCGCGGCGCTCACCGTCGCCGTTGTAGTCAAGTTTATTCTCGACGTAAAGGCTCGCCGCTGACTTCCGCGCCGCGCGGCGAAGAACCTCGACGGGCGGACGCAAACTTCGACGAGCGAAACTAGTTCGACGAGCGAAACCAGGATGACAGGGCGCGGACTGACGAGACGTGAACTGCTGGCGGCCTTCCTCGGTGTGCCCTTCGCGCTCGCCGCGTGCCGGACGGGTGAGTCCGCGCGCTTCCCCGAAGGCGAGATCGTCGGCGCGTCCGACCGGATAGGGCATCTGATACGCGACGGGCTGCGGCCAGAGCCTGCGGCGGAAGCGTGGGAGCGCGCGGGCGTCTGTATCGTCGGCGGCGGTGTGGCGGGCCTCGCCGCAGCGTGGAGATTTTTGCAGGCGGGCTTTGAAGACTTCGTGCTGCTCGAACTCGAACCCGCGCCGGGCGGAACGGCGCGCTCCGGCGACTCGCACGGCGTCGTGCCTTACCCGTGGGGCGCACACTACCTGCCCGCGCCGCTGAAGGAGAATCGCGCGCTCGTCCGCCTGCTCGACCAGATGGGCGTGCTCGAAGGCGCGGACGCGGAAGGCGAACCCGTCGTCGCAGAGCAGTTCGTCTGCCGCGACCCCGAAGAGAGGATTTACTACCGCGGGCGCTGGTACGAAGGACTCTACCTGCGCGCGGGCCAGAGCGCCGAAGACGCGCGGCAACTGCAAGCCTTCAACGCGGAGGTTGACCGTTGGGCGGGCTGGCGCGACGCTCGCGGCAGGCGTGCTTTCGCCATCCCCGTGGCGAACAGCTCGGACGACGCCGAGGCGACGGCGCTCGACCGCGTCTCGATGACGGAGTGGATGGACGTGCGCGGCCTCACGTCAACGCGCCTGCGCTGGCTCGTTGACTACGCCTGCCGCGACGACTACGGGATGGCAGCGGAGCAGGCGAGCGCGTGGGCCGGACTCTTCTACTTCGCCTCGCGCATGCGTCGGCCCGGCGCGGAGTCGCAGCCGCTCATCACCTGGCCCGAAGGCAACGGCCACCTCGTTAAATATCTCTACGACCAAGCGCGCGCGCGCATCCGTCTCGGCCTCGCCGTCGCCGACATACGCCCCGCCGACGTTCGTGAAGGAAGAGGAGCGGCGGGCGATGTCGGCGAGAGTCGCGGCGGAGGAGAGGGAGCGGAGGTCGTCGCCGTCACGCGCGACGGACAAAGCGCCGTCGGCATCCGCGCCGAACAGGTCGTCTTCGCCGCGCCGCAGTTTCTGTCGAAGTACCTTCTCAAGGCTTACCGTGAGGGCGCGCTGCCGCCGCACGTCTCGGAGTTCGAGTACGGCGCGTGGATGGTCGCCAACCTCTTCCTCGAAGACAGGCCGCAGCAAGCCGCAGGCTTCCCCGTCGCGTGGGATAACGTCCTGTACGAAAGCCCCTCGCTCGGCTACGTTGTCGCCACGCACCAGCGCGGACTCGACCGCGGCCCGACCGTCTTCACATACTACTACCCGCTCACGGACGCCGACCCGCGCGCGGCGCGCACGCGCCTGCTCTCAACCGACTGGAAGGGTTGGGCCGACGTTGCGCTCTCCGACCTCCAGCGCGCGCACACGGACATACGCGCGCTCACCAGCCGCCTCGACGTGATGCGCTGGGGCCACGCGATGATTCGCCCGCGCACGGGCTTCCTTTGGGGCGGCGCACGCCAGAAGGCGCAACTGCCCTTCGGCCCCGTCCACTTCGCGCACACAGACCTCTCCGGCGTCGCACTCTTCGAGGAGGCGTTCGACCACGGCCTGCGCGCCGCGGAAGAAGTCCTCGCCGCTCGCGGGTTGAAGGTTGAGAGCCTGCGTTGAAGGCGTAGTGGCAGGCGAAGTTGAGGGAAGCGCCCGACGCAACTTTGCGGTTTCAAAAAATAACGGACGCAGTATAATCCCGCGCGTCCTGACTTCAGACATATGGCCGCCGAACAAGTGCAAGCCCTGACGCAAGCGCGGACGAGCGACGCCGCCGCGAAGACGTGGTGGCTCTTCTCGCCGCGCGTTGACGCATCCGTGTTTCTCGGCAGCGCGGTCGTGTCGCTCGCGCTGCTGTGGGTCGGCGCGCGGGCGGGCGTGCTCGAAGGCGACTCGCCGGACTGGGCCTGGGTTCCGGCGGTTCTGCTCGTGGACGTGGCCCACGTCTACGCGACGGCGTTTAGAGTTTACTTCGACCGAGAGGAGTTGAAGCGACGCGCCTCCCTCTACGTGCTCGCGCCCGCCATCGCCTTCGCGCTCGGCGTCGCGCTCTACTCAGAGTCGGACGCGCTCTTCTGGCGCGTGCTCGCATACCTCGCGGTCTTTCATTTCGTGCGACAGCAGTACGGCTGGGTGGCGATGTACCGCGCGCGTGCGGGCGAGCGCGGTCGCGCGGGCTGGCTGATTGACTCGGCTGCCGTGTACATGGCGACTCTCTACCCGCTCGCCTACTGGCACGCGCACCTGCCGCGTCGCTTCTGGTGGTTCCTTCAGGGCGACTTCGCCGCGCTTCCCCTTTGGGTCGAGCGGGTGGCGCTGCCCGTCTACTGTCTCGCGCTCGGCGCATACGCCTTGCGCTCTCTGCACGCGTGGGTGGTGCGCGGCGAGGTGAGTCCGGGCAAGGACATCGTGGTCGGGACGACCGCCGTGTGCTGGTACGTCGGCATCGTCGCGTTCGACTCGGACTACGCCTTCACGGTGACGAACGTCGTCACGCACGGCGTCCCGTACATCGCGCTCGTCTGGTGGTACGCGCGTCTGCGCGCGCCGAAGGCGGGGAAGTTCTACAGGCAGTTCGCGCGCCTGCCCGTCTTTCTGGCGACGCTGTGGCTTCTGGCTTACGCAGAGGAGCTTTTGTGGGACAGGGGCGTGTGGCACGAGCGCGCGTGGTTGTTCGGCGCGGCGTGGGACTGGTCTGCGCTGAAAGTTTTTCTCGTGCCTCTGCTCGCGCTGCCGCAGGCGACGCACTACGTTCTCGACGGCTTCGTCTGGCGGCGTCAGAGCAACCCACAGCTATCCGCCCTCACGCCCCGCGGGGAGTGAGCCGGCGGAAGGTCGGGGGCGGCGGCGCAGAGGCTTTTCCCACGGCCCGACTCCCGGCCAAACGTGATATTAGATTCCCTCATTCAAAACGCCATACATTATTCATATTCAAATTTTTAATTGTGCTTGCCCATCGCGGAAAAAAGTAGTATCACTAGTGCACTCTAAGCAGTTCTTCAGATTTGGTAGTGCAGCCGAAAGGCCCGCGGTCGCGTGCTTTCTTCTTTCGGATGGAAAGCCGCAGGCACACGCAAGGAGGCGCGTTCGGTCGGTGGTGCGCGTTCCGGGTCGTATGCGTCTCTCCCCGCGGCGCTGAAGCATTGACCGAGTCCGGCTTCTTAAGTTCCAACTCGCCGGGCAAGCTCAGAAGAGCCGGAGGACAGGCCGGAAGAGCATGCAAGTTTTCCACCGCAGCACGAACACCATCGCCAAGGTGAGCATCTTCGGCGGCCTCTTCATCGTCGCCGCGTCGCTCTGGGTGCTGGCCGAGATCAACCGCTCTTCATACAACACGGGGCAGTTTATAGAGGTGCAGCAGCCCGTGCAGTTCTCGCACAAGCACCACGTCGGCGACGACGGCATTGACTGCCGCTACTGCCACACGTCGGTCGAAACGTCGAACACGGCGGGGCTGCCGCCGACGAAGACCTGCATGAACTGCCACTCGCAAATCTGGGCCGACAGCGCCTACCTCGAAATCGTCCGCGCCAGCTACCGCGACAACAAGCCGATAGAGTGGACGCGCGTCCACGACCTGCCCGACTACGTCTATTTCAACCACAGCATCCACGTCAACAAAGGTGTGGGCTGCGCCTCTTGCCACGGACGCGTTGACCAGATGCCGATGATCTATCAGGCGGCCTCGCTCCAGATGGAGTGGTGCCTCGCCTGCCACCGCGAGCCGGAGCGATACCTGCGCCCGAAGGAGAAGATCACCGACATGGCCTGGAACATCGAGGCCGACCCGGGCGAAGGCGTCGCCGCCGACCCCTTCAACCTGCTCGCCGAGAACAAGGCCGAGAGTCGCGTCAAGCTCGGTCTGGAGTTGAAGCAGAAGTACCGTGTTCGCAACGCGCGGCAGTTGACGAGCTGTTCGACGTGCCACAGATAACGGGCCGGGAAGAAGCCAGATGCACATCAAAGACACTTTCCCCGAACTCCACCAGATCAGGCGTCGCTCGCTTTCGATAGAGGGCGTGCGCCGTCGCCTTCAGGAGAAGCGCGGGCGCGAGTTCTGGCAGAGCCTCGAAGAGCTGGCCTCGACGGAAGAGTTTGAAGAGCTGTTGCACCGAGAGTTCCCGCAACACGCCTCGGAGTGGGACGAGGGCACCGACCGCCGCACGTTCCTCAAGCTCATGGGCGCGTCGCTGGCCCTCGCCGGACTCGCCGGCTGCTCGTACCAGCCGCCCGAAACCATCGTCCCATACGTGCGCCAGCCCGAAGAGATCGTTCCGGGCAAGCCCCTCTTCTTCGCCACCGCGATGCCCTGGACGGGCGGCGCTGCGCCGCTTCTCGTCCGCAGCAACATGGGGCGGCCCACGAAGGTCGAGGGGAATGATTTGCACCCCGCAAGCCTCGGCGCGGCGGACGTTTTCTCGCAGGCTTCCGTCCTCTCGCTCTACGACCCCGACCGCTCCGAGACGATCATCAACCGCGGCGAAGTCCGCACCTACACGGCCTTCCTGGGCGCAATCTCGACGGCGCTCGAAGCGCAGAAGACGAAGCAGGGCGCGGGCCTTCGCTTCCTGACCGAGACGGTCACGTCGCCCACTCTGGCCGCGCAGCTCAAAGACATCCTGACGCACCTGCCCGGCGCGCGCTGGTACCAGTGGGAGCCTGCGGGCGGCAACAACGCCTCCCTCGGCGTGCGCCAGGCCGCGGGCGACTTCGCCACGCCGATCTACAACTTCGCGGCGGCAGACCGCGTGCTCGCGCTCGACTCGAACCTGCTCGAATGCGGCCCCGGCTCTCTGCGTTACGCGCGCGACTTCGCCAGCCGCCGACGCCCGGCGGACGGCGACCCGCGCGAAATCTCGCGCCTCTACGCCCTGGAGACGACGCCGACCAACACGGGCTTCTTCGCCGACAACCGACTGGCCGTCCGTCCGAGCGAGTTTGAAGGGGTCGTGCGCGCCATCGCCGCGGGCGTGGGCGCGGGCGCGGGCGCGGCGCTGAACGGCCCCGTTGCCGAGTTCGTCAAAGAGGTCGCCGCAGACCTGAAGGCGCACATGGGCGCGTCGCTCGTCATCGCGGGCGACGAGCAGCCGCCCAACATTCACGCGCTCGCGCACCAGATGAACGCGGCGCTCGGAGGCTTGGGCAAGACCGTCAGCTTCGTCGAGCCTCTGGAAGAGAACCCGACCGACCAGCTCAACGATCTGCGGACGCTGCTCGGCGAGATAGACGCGGGCGCGGTCGAGATACTCGTCATCGTCGGCGGCAATCCCGTCCACACGTCGCCCGCCGACCTCAAGCTCGACGAGGCGCGGATGAAGAAGGTTCCGCTCACCGTCCGCCTCGGCCTCTACGAGGACGAGACCTCGGAGCTGAGCCAGTGGCACATCCCCGAAACACACTTCCTCGAAGCGTGGGGCGACACGCGCGCCTTCGACGGCACGGTGACGATCATCCAGCCGCTCATCACCCCGCTCTACAGCGGCAAGAGCGCGCACGAACTCCTCGCAGCCTTCACAGACCAGCCCGACCGCAAGGGCTACGACATCATCCGGCAATTCTGGTTGACGCAGGGACGCGCCTCGCTCATGTCCGCGGCCACGTCGAAGCCTACGGACGGGTCGAATGCCGCGGGCACGCCGAGCGCGGCGGCTACGGGCGCGGGCGTCGGCGTTGCTTCGACGGGTAGCAATGTTCCGGGCGGGACGACTTCGACGGCGGCCAGCGCGACGCCCGAATTCGAGATGGCCTGGCGCAAGGCGCTCAACGACGGGTTCATTCCGAACACGGCGCGCAAGCCGAAGAACGTCTCGGTCGGCGCGAACGCGACGACGGGCGGCGCGGCTCCGTCGGGCACGCCGTCGGGCGCGTCGCCTGCGACGGGCACGGCACCTGCGCCCCCGGCCAACGGCGGCGCGGGCGCGTTCGAGATAGTCTTCCGCACAGACCCTTCCATCTACGACGGTCGCTTCGCAAACAACGGCTGGCTTCAGGAGTTGCCGAAGCCCCTGACGAAACTGACCTGGGACAACGTCGCCATCGTCAGCCCGGCCACCGCAGAGCGGCTCGGCGTCGGCGACACGCCCGACGGCGCGGTCGCTTGGGACTCGCCCAAGCGCGTCAACCGCATCACGGCCAAAGGCGGCGAGCTGCGCGCCGAACTCCTGCGCCTGACCTTCAAGGGCCGGCAGGTCAGCAACGCGCCCGTCTTCATCCTGTCCGGCCAGCCCGACGACGTGGTGACGGTTCACTTCGGCTACGGTCGCAGGCGCTCTGGCCGCGTCGGCGGCAACGAGCACGACAAGAGCGTGCGCGGCTTCGACGCCTACGCCCTGCGCACGTCGGACGCGCTGTGGTTCGGCACCGGCCTCGGCGTCGAGAAGACGGGCGAGGACTACCCGCTCGCCTCCACGCAGATACACTTCCAGATGGAGGGGCGCGACATCGTGCGCGCCGGAACCTTCGACGAGTGGACGCACGACCCCGAACTCGCGCCGGAGTCGGAGCGCAAGCGTCCGCCCGAAGCCGCGGCCGAGACCCGCACGCCGCCCGAAGGCGATACCATGTACCCGCCCTACGATTACGCGGAGCACGAGGAAGAGGGCTTGCGCGGCTACAAGTGGGGCATGGCGATTGATGTTTCGACGTGCGTCGGCTGCAACGCCTGCGTCGTCGCCTGCCAGGCCGAGAACAACATCGCCGTCGTCGGCAAGGAGCAGGTCGCGCGCTCGCGCGAGATGCACTGGATCAGAGTTGACGCATACTTCCGCGGCGCGGTCGAGCGCCCCGACGGCGTCTACTTCATGCCCATCCCCTGCATGCACTGCGAGAACGCGCCCTGCGAGGGCGTCTGCCCCGTCCACGCCACCGTGCACAGCGCCGAAGGCATCAACGAGATGGTCTACAACCGCTGCGTCGGCACGCGGTATTGCTCGAACTACTGCCCCTACAAAGTTCGACGCTTCAATTTCCTGCTCTACCAGGACTGGGACACGCCGAGCTACAAGCTGATGCGTAACCCGGAAGTCTCCGTGCGCTCGCGCGGCGTGATGGAGAAGTGCACCTACTGCATCCAGCGCATCGAGTACGCGAAGATCGAGCGCGAGAAGAAGGGCGAACGCGTGCGCGACGGCGACATCGTCACGGCCTGCCAGCAGACCTGCCCGACCGAAGCAATCGTCTTCGGCGACCTGAACGACCCTGCGAGCCGCGTGGCGAAGCTGCAAGCGCAGAAGCGCAACTACGGGCTGCTGGCCGACCTGAACACGCGCCCGCGGACGACCTACCTCGCCTCGGTTCGCAATCCGAACGGGGCGCTCTCGGCGGGTAAGGAGGGGAAGGCGTAAACGTTTATGGAGAGATTCGACGACCCATACGACGACACGCGCATACACGCCACCCCCGCCGTCATCGAGCCGGGGCACACCTTCGACTCGGTGACGGACAAGATCAGCTCGCTCGTGCTCCGCAAGCGGACGCCCCTGGGCTGGTGGTTCGGCCTCGCCGTCTCGTTCGTTCTGACGAACATGATGATGGGCACGATCATCTACCTCGTCTTCACTGGCATCGGCATCTGGGGCAACAACCAGCCTGTGGGCTGGGCCTTCGACATCATCAACTTCGTCTGGTGGATCGGCATCGGCCACGCCGGCACGCTCATCTCCGCCATCCTGCTGCTGCTGCGCCAGACGTGGCGCACGTCAATCAACCGCTTCGCCGAGGCGATGACGCTGTTCGCCGTCGCCTGCGCGGGACTGTTCCCGCTGCTCCACACAGGTCGCCCGTGGCTGGCCTACTGGCTCTTCCCCTACCCGAACACGATGGGCATTCAGCCGCAGTTCCGAAGCCCCCTGATGTGGGACGTGTTCGCAGTCTCGACCTACGCCACCGTGTCGGCGCTCTTCTGGTACACGGGATTAGTGCCCGACCTCGCGACGCTGCGCGACCGCGCGCGCTCGAAGTTCGGGCGGGTCATCTTCGGCATGATGTCTCTGGGCTGGCGCGGGAGCGCCCGCCACTGGGCGCGCTACGAGGTCGTCTACCTTCTGCTCGCGGGCATCTCGACGCCGCTCGTGCTCTCCGTGCACACCATCGTCAGCTTCGACTTCGCCATCGGCATCATTCCCGGCTGGCACACGCCGATCTTCCCGCCCTACTTCGTGGCGGGTGCGATTTACGCGGGCTTCGCGATGGTTCTGACGCTGATTATCCCTTTGCGGAAGTTCTACGGGCTGGAAGATTTCATCACCGACCGCCACCTTCGCAACGCCGGCAAGGTGATGCTGGCGACGGGGCTGCTCGTCGCCTACGGCTACATGTCCGAGGCGTTCATCGCCTGGTACAGCGCGGACAAGTACGAGCAGTTCATGATGTTCAACCGCTTCACGGGGCCTTACGCGTTCTACTACTGGTCGCTGATTACCTGCAACGTCATCGTGCCGCAGCTCATCTGGATTCGGCGCGTGCGCCACAGCCACGTGATGCTCTTCGTCGTCGCCATGTTCGTCAACGTCGGCATGTGGCTCGAACGGTTCATCATCATCCCGATCAGCCTGCACCGCGACTTCCTGCCCTCTTCGTGGGGCATGTACGCGCCGACCCTCTTCGACTTCACGATGTTCTTCGGAACCATCGGCTTCTTCTTCTTCCTGATGTTCCTCTTCATACGCTTCCTGCCCGTCATCTCCATCTTCGAGATGCGGACGATGGTGCCGGAAGCGCAGATCAAGGAGGACGTGTGAGATGAGGAAGAGCGCACGCCCGGCGACTTACGGATTGATGGCCGAGTTCGACAACCCCTCGGACGCGGTCGCAGCGGCGCGGCGCGTCCACGAGGACGGCTACCGGCGCATTGACGCCTTCTCGCCCTACCCCGTCGAGGAGTTGTCCGAGGCCATCGGCGTCCACCGAACGCACATGCCGCTCATCGTCCTCATCGGCGGACTCCTCGGCGGCACGCTCGGCTTCCTGATGCAGGTCTATATCGAGGTCGTCAGCTTCCCGATCAACGTCGGCGGCAAGCCTTACTACAGTTGGCCCGCGTTCATCCCCGTCACCTTCGAGTGCACGGTCTTGGGCGCGGCCCTGTTCGCCGTCTTCGGCATGCTCGCCTTGAACGGCCTGCCGGAGCCGTACCACCCGGTCTTCAACGCGCCGAACTTCGCGCTCGCCTCGCGCGACCGCTTCTTCGTCCTCGTCGAGTCGCGTGACCCGAAGTTCGACCGCGAGCGCACCGCCGAGTTCCTCCGAAGCCTCGGGCCGCTGGAGGTGACAGATGTGGAACACTAGAAAGTCAAAAGTAAAAAGGCAAAAGGCAAAAGAGTGTCGGTGTGCACAGCGGCACGCTTCAGCGCGTCTGCTGCTTATCTTTTGCCTTTTGCTTTTTGCCTTTTTACTTTCCGGTTGCCGGATGGACATGCAGGATCAGCCGAAGTACAAGACCTTCCGCGCGGGCGACAAGAAGTTCTTCGCCGACGGCGCTTCGGTGCGCCAGCTCGTCGAGGGCACCGTGCCGCGACAGACCGCGGGGCCGTACCGCGACCGCGAAGACTACTTCAACACGGGCAAGGCGGTCGGCGCAGCGGCGGCGGCGCAGAACAGCGGCGCGATCACGGCGACCGTGCCGCCTCCGAGCGCCAACGCGGTCGGCAACGCGGCGGGCGGAGTGCCCGGCGCGCGCGAGGCGGCGGCCACGGGTGGCCCCGATGTCTTCCCCATCCCCATTGACAAAGACGCGCTCGAACGCGGGCGCGAGCGCTTTCAAATCTACTGCATCGTCTGCCACGGCGCGACGGGCGAGGGCGACGGCATGATCGTGCGCCGCGGCTACCGTGCGCCGCCCTCTTACTACGACGACCGTTTGCAGGAGGGCACGTCGCCCGCCGCGCACTTCTTCGACGTGATTACGAACGGCTGGGGCGCGATGCCCTCTTACGCCGAGCAGATTCCGGCGGAAGACCGCTGGAAGATCATCGCCTACATACGCGCGCTGCAACTGAGCCGACGCCTGAAGATGAACGACCTTTCGCCGGAGGAGCGCCAGAAGGTTCTGAGCGGCGCACAGCGACCGGCGGCGGGCGAGCATGGCGGCACGGAATTACAGTCGCCGCAGCCGGGCGGGCAGCCGTCGCAGGCGACGGGAGGCAGGAGCCACTAGGATGGACGCGACTCACAAATACATGGCCCCTGCCGAAGTCGCGCGCTACCGCGGTCGCGCGCTGCTGGCCGGAGTGGTCTTCCTCGTCGCGGGCGTCGTGCTCGCCTTCGCGCTCGGCTCGGCGGCGGGCTACGGCGGACTCGTACAGGTTTTCCGCTCCTACCTCGTCGGCTTCTTCTTCTGCACGGGGATTGCGGTCGGGAGTCTCGCGTGGGTGTCGCTCGGACACATGACCGGCGGCGCGTGGGCCTTGACGAGCCGACGGCTCTTCGAGGCGGCGACCCGCACGCTCCCGCTCTGCTTCGTCCTCTTCATCCCCATCGTCGTCTCGCTCTTCGTGCACGAGCACGCGGCGGGCGCTCAGACGCTCTCGCTCTACGAGTGGACGGACGAGGCGCGCGTGGCGGGCGACGAGGCGCTCAAGCACAAGCATCTGTACCTGAACATCCCTTTCTTCGTCGTCCGCGGCGTCATCTACTTCGCCGTGTGGTTCTTCCTCGCAAGCCTCCTCAACCGCTGGTCTGCGGAGCAGGACACGACGGGCGACCCGCGCCTGCGCCGCAAGATGCAGGACATCTCGGGGGCCGTCATCCTGACGGTCGGGCTGACGGCGACGTTTGCGGCCTTCGACTGGGGCATGTCTCTGGAGCCGCACTGGTACTCGACCATCTACGGTCTCATCGTGCTCGCCGGATGGGGACTCTCCGCGCTCGCCTTCATCATCACGGTCGCCGCCTTCCTTCGCCAGCACGAGCCGATGGCCGACGCCTACCAGCCGCTGCACTTCCACGACTGGGGCAAGCTCCTGCTGACGATGGTGATGCTCTACGCTTACTTCGCCTTCTCGCAGTTCCTGATTACGTGGGCGGGGAATCTGCCCGAAGAGATTCCTTTCTACCTGCGGCGGCTGCACGGAGGCTGGCAGGCCGTCGGGTTGATGGTCGTCCTCTTACACTTCGCGCTGCCGTTCGCGCTGCTGCTGTCGCGCCAGCTCAAGCGCGAGCCGTCGCGGCTGCGGCGCGTGGCGATACTGATGCTCTTCATGCGCGTCTTCGACCTCGTCTTCTTCTTCGCCCCGTCGGTGCACGCGGGCGGCGTGGCGGAGTTCGGCGCGCGCGACCTTCTGACGAACTTCGTGCCGATGTTCTCGATGGCGCTGGGCGTCGGCGGCATCTGGCTCTGGTACTACTTCGGGCAGTTGGCCTCGCGCCCGCTCCTGCCGCTCGGCGCGCCCGAACTGGCGGAGGCGATTGCGGCGGCGGCGGAGCACCACTGAGGGGAATTTTTGATTTTAGATTTTTGATTTCCGATTGAAGAAGACGCGAACGTCGCTTTAAATCGCAAATCAAAAATCGCAAATCAAAAATCTAAAATGCTATGGCTCACGGGAAGAGAAGAAGAGACAGCATCCACGAGACGCCGGACGTTTCGTTCATCACGAACCCGGACGTGGCGCACGAGGAGTCGGACGTTTCAGTGCGCCCGCTGCTCTGGTTCGTCGGCGGCCTGACGGCCTTCACCATCGTCGTCTGCGTCGTGGTGCTTTTGATGTTCACGTACTTCCAGAGGCGCGAGGAGTCGCAGGAGCTTGAGGCTTCGCCGCTGGCGCGACAGGGCGCGGAACGCCTGCCGCCGGAGCCGCGCCTGCAACTCGCGCCCGGCTTCGGCGTGAAGACGGACGACGGCCAGGTGCACGACCTCTCGTACCAGGCGAAGACCGACCGCGTGCCGCAGCCGCAGTCGGAGTACCTGACGGTGCGCGACGAGTGGCGGCGCGAGATGGAAGACTACGGCTGGGCCGACCAGCAGGCCGGGACTGTCCGCGTGCCCGTCGAGCAGGCCATGCAGCTCTACCTGCAACGACGGCAGGGAAGTCAAAAGTAAAAAGTCAAAAGGCAAAAGTAAGGAACGCTGAAGAGGAGTTAAAGAGTTTTGAGGTACACAGGTTTCATCCGCGGCGGAAGGCAAAGACGGGGCGCGCTTAGTCCGCGTGTCCTCCTCTTTTGCCTTTTGCCTTTTTACTTTTGCCTTACTGGCCCGGCGCGGGCGCAGTACGCGCAGCCGCCCGTCGGCCCCATGCCGACCGGCAACTCGACGGAGGTCTTGAAGAAGGTCGGCATCGAGCAGCGCCTGAACAGTCAGATTCCGCTCGACGCGACCTTCCGCGACGAGACGGGGCGCGAGGTGAGGCTCGGCGAGTATTTCAAGGCGGGCAAGCCCGTCGTCCTGACGCTCGTCTATTACGAGTGCCCGATGCTCTGCAACCAGACGTTGAACGGGCTGGTCGGCGCGCTCGAAGCCGTGACGCTCACGCCGGGGCGCGAGTTCGAGGTCGTTGCCGTCAGCTTCGACCCGCGCGAGGGGCCGGAACTGGCGGCGCAGAAGAAAGAGACCTACCTCAAACGCTACGGACGCGCGGGCGCGGGCGCGGGCTGGCACTTCCTGACGGGCGATAAGAATTCGATTGACGCGCTCGCGCAAGCCGTGGGCTTCCGGTACGTCTGGGACGATGAGTCGAAGCAGTTCGCGCACGCCTCGGCCATCATGGTGGCGACGCCCGAAGGGAAGTTGTCGCACTACTTTTACGGCATTGATTATTCGTCGAAGGACTTGCGCCTCGCGCTCGTCGAATCTTCCGAAGGGAAGATCGGCTCGCCCGTGGACGCGCTGATTCTCTACTGCTACCACTACGACCCGGCCACGGGGAAATTCGCCCCCGTCATGGCCGTCCTGCGCGCGGCGGGCGTGTTGACGGTCTTCGGCGTCGTGGCGCTCATACTCTTCCTGGTGCGGCGCACGCGGCGCAACGCCGAACGCTGGGATGAGGAGATCAACGTCGGCGGGCCGGCGTGAAGGCGTGCGTGTTCCGAAGCTCACGCTTTCAAGAGCGTGTTCTCACGCGCGGCGGCGCGGCCCTCAAAGAGCGAACTCTTGAACACGCTCTTTGAGCGTGAACTCCGGACGCGGCGGTCGTCCATGACTGATTCCCTTCGGGGAGGAGAGTGTTAGTGAGCTTGACTGGAGCCATGCTTTTAACGCAAGTCAGCGTGCCGCAGGTCAGCGTGCCGTTCTCGCCGGAGCAAGCCTCGACGTTCGCCCCGCACGTGGACGCGCTCTACGCGTACCTCCTGCTGATTACCATCTTCTTCTCCGTGACGATCACGCTGCTCCTCATCGTCTTCGCCGTCAAGTATCGCCGACGCCAGCCGGACGAGGTGCCGCGCCCCATCTCCGGCTCGATGGTGCTCGAAGTCTCCTGGACGGTCATCCCGCTCCTGATCGCCATGACCATCTTCGTCTGGGGCGCGAGCACTTACTTCAAAGCCTACCGCGTGCCGCATCAAGCGATGGAGGTTTACGTCGTCGCCAAGCAGTGGATGTGGAAGTTCCAGCACCAGACGGGGCAGCGCGAAATCAACGAGCTGCACGTGCCCGTCGGCGCGCGCGTCAAGCTGACGATGACCACCGAGGACGTGATCCACAGCCTCTACGTCCCAGCCTTCCGCATCAAGCAGGACGTGGTGCCGGGCCGGTACACGCAGCTCTGGTTCGAGGCGACGAAGACCGGCAGCTTCTACCTCTTCTGCGCCGAATACTGCGGCACGAATCACAGCGGGATGGGCGGCCACGTCATCGTCATGGAGCCGACCGCTTACGAGCAGTGGCTCGCGGGCGGCGCGGGCGCGGAGTCGGCAGCGGCGCAGGGGCAGAAGCTCTTTCAGGAGCGCGGCTGCGCCTCTTGCCACCAGACGGAGCCTGCGGGGCAGCAGGGGCGCGGGCCGACGCTCTACGGGCTGTTCGGCAACCAGCAGGCCATCGAGGGCGACGGCAAGGTCACGGTGGACGAGTCGTACATACGCGAATCAATACTCGACCCGCAGGCCAAGCTCGCGCTCGGCTTCCAGCCGATCATGCCGACCTTCCGAGGGCAGTTGAGCGAGGAGCAAATCTTACAGCTCATCGCCTACATACGCTCGCTCGGCCAGCCCGCCGCGGGCGAGCCGGGCGGGACGACGATGCAGGGAGGCAGCAGCGGCGGCACGACGACAGGGCCGACCACAGGCGGCGCGTCGCCCATCGAGCAACGCTCGAACCCGCTCGCCCCGACTTCGCCGCGGCAGGGCAGCGCCTCGCCGCAACTCCCGCCGAGGGCGGGACAGGGCGGCGCGGCCAACGCGAACCGGCGACAATGATTTCGTTCAGGCAGGTGCGGCAGTAGTTTCGTTCAGGTGCGGCAGTAATTTCGGTCAGGCGAGTTTCAGGGAAGACGCAATTATGAGCAACCAAACGGCAGCGACGGGGGCGCGCGCGCACGAATGGCGCAGCCGCTTCCCGACGGTCAACTATTTGAACGCCGACTATGGCATCAAGTCCTGGCTGCTGACGAGGGATCACAAGCGTATCGCGCTCCTCTACCTCGTCTCGGTCACGTTCTTCTTCCTCATCGGCGGAGCCTACGCCGGGGCCATCCGGCTGGAGCTTCTGACGCCGCAGAGCGACCTCGTGCAGGCGCAGACCTACAACAAGCTTTTCACGCACCACGGGATCATGATGGTCTTCTTCTTCCTGATCCCCTCGATTCCGGCCACGCTCGGCAACTTCCTCGTGCCGATGATGATCGGCGCGAAAGACCTCGCCTTCCCGCGCATCAACCTTCTGAGCTGGTACATCTACATGCTCGGCGGCGTCCTGACCTTCGCGGCGCTCCTCTTCGGCGGCGTGGACACGGGCTGGACGTTTTACGTCCCCTACTCGACCAACTTCTCGAACACATACGTCGTCTTGGCGGGCCTCGGCATCTTCATCAACGGCTTCTCGTCAATCCTGACGGGCCTGAACTTCATCGTCACCATCCACACGATGCGCGCGCCCGGCATGACCTGGTTCCGCCTGCCGCTCTTCATCTGGTCAACTTACGCGACGAGCCTCATCTTCATCCTCGGCACGCCGGTCATCGCCATCACGATTCTGCTCATCGCTTTGGAGAGGCTGGCGCACGTCGGCATCTTCGACCCGGCTCTGGGCGGCGACCCCGTGCTCTTCCAGCACATGTTCTGGTTCTACTCGCACCCCGCCGTCTATATCATGATCCTGCCCGCGATGGGCGTCGTCTCGGAGCTGATCGCCACGCACACGCGCAAGCCCATCTTCGGCTATTCCTTCGTGGCCTTCTCTTCTCTGGCGATTGCCATCTTCGGCTTCCTCGTCTGGGGCCATCATCTGTTCGTCTCAAGCCAGTCGGTTTACGCCGGGATGATCTTCTCGCTCATCTCGTTCGTCGTCGCCATTCCGTCGGCGGTGAAGGTCTTCAACTGGACGGCGACGCTCTACAAAGGCTCGATTTCCTACGACGCGCCGATGCTCTACGCCTTCGCTTTCATCGGGCTGTTCACCATCGGCGGCCTGACCGGGGTGATGCTCGCCGCGCTCGGCTTCGACGTGCACGTCACCGATACCTACTTCGTCGTCGCGCACTTCCACTACATCATGGTCGGCGGGGCGATGATGGGCTACCTCGGCGGCCTACATAACTGGTGGCCGAAGATCACGGGGCGCATGTACCCCGAAGGCTGGGCGCGGTTCGCGGCGCTGGTGGTCTTCGTCGGCTTCAACCTGACCTTCTTCCCGCAGTTCCTTCTGGGCTACATGGGCATGCCGCGCCGCTACGCCGCCTACCCGGCGGATCAGCCGATCTGGCAGGTCTTGCACGTGATGAGCACGGCGGGCGCGAGCATACTCGGCATCGGCCTGCTCATCCCCGGCGTCTATTTTCTCTGGTCTATGCGTTACGGGCGCTTCGCCTCGGCGAACCCCTGGCCGGCGACAGGTCTGGAGTGGCGCACGCCCTCACCGCCGCCCACAGAGAACTTCGCCGTCACGCCCGTCGTCACTTGGGAGGCATACGAGTTCCGCCCCGTCGAAGAGATGCGCGTCATCGGGCCGGGCGAGTCAGCGGAGCAGGTCGCGGGCGTGCACCCGCAGGTAGACCAGACGTAGCAGAGGCGATAAGTGATAAGTAAAACCGAAACCCGCTTTAATCTTTCTCATCACTTATCACGACTTTCGAGGAGGTGAGGAGTTTGGCAACGAACGCTGAGGCAATCGAGCAAGAAGGCCACGCGCCGGAGTCGGCGCACACGGCGCTGGCGCACCAGTTCGACAACCTGGAGCAGCAGCGCGAGGCCGGCACGCTCGGCATGTGGGTCTTCATCGCGCAGGAGGTGATGTTCTTCGGCGGGCTGTTCCTCGCCTACCTCATCTACCGCATGAAGTACCCCGAAGCCTTCATGGCCGCCAGCAACCACCTGAACTGGACAATCGGCACCTTCAACACGACGGTGCTCATCACTTCGAGTTTGACGATGGCGCTCGCCGTCTGGGCCACGCAGGCGGGCCGCGCCCCGAAAATCCAGGTCGCCTTCATGCTGGCGACCGTGCTTCTCGGCCTGACCTTCCTCTCGGTGAAGGCTTACGAGTACCACGAGAAATACGTTGACGGCCTGATCCCCATCGCCGGGTGGTTCAACCCGAACCGCGAAATCCTCTCCCACATCCCGGCCAACGTTACGCTCGGCCAATACCAGATGTTCTTCTGGCTCTACTTCGCCATGACGGGCCTGCACGCGCTCCACATGATCGTCGGCGTCGGCATCATCACGCCGATCATCTACTGGGCCTGGCGCGGGCGCTACACGCCCGAATACCACGCGCCCGTGGAGAACTTCGGACTCTACTGGCACTTCGTTGACATCATCTGGATTTTCCTCTTCCCGCTGCTCTACCTTCTGGGCGCGCACTTCGGGAAGCACTAGTAAAGGCGGTGAATGGTGAATGGTGAATGGTGAATGGTAGTTGCTCCCGGCAGACCTTGAGAGATAACGCTCAGGACGTGCGAACACACAATCACCATTGACCATTGACCATTCAGCATTCACGAGGTCGTTATGTCCGTACACATCGTCCCGCGGAAAACTTACTTCTCGGTCTTCGCGGCGCTGCTCGTCTTCACGGCGCTGACGGTCACGGCGGCCACGATCAACTTCGGGCGCATGAACGACGTGATCGCGATAACCATCGCCGTCACGAAGATGATGCTCGTGCTCCTGTTCTTCATGCACGTGCGTTACAGTTCGCGGCTCATCTGGGTGATCGTGGCCGCGATGTTCTTCTGGCTGCTGATTCTGCTTCTGCTCACGCTCACCGACTACACCAGCCGCAGTTGGTTCGGCCCGAACGTCGTGGGCCTGTAGGTTAGCCGTCGCGGGCGCGCGTCGCCTCTTTCGGGAGTCCGCTCGCGGGCGCGTGTTGTAAACTGAAGCCCGGCGCGAGTTCGTTTGGAAGCTCGCGCCGGGCTTTTCATTTTCCGCGGAGGAGTTTTAACGAAGGCTTGCTGAGGCGTGCCATCACGGTCTTACTGCGTTTCGCGCTGCGCGTCTTCTTCCGGCGCATCGAGGTCGTGGGCCTTGAGCACGTGCCGCGCCGCGGGGGCTGTCTCTTCGTCCTCAACCACCCGAACGGGCTGGTTGACCCGGTTTTCCTGCTCTGCTTCGCGCCGCGCCGCGTCTCCTTCCTCGCCAAGTCGCCGCTCTTCCGGATGCCGGTCATACGGTTCTTCGTCCGCGCGCTCGACTCCATCCCCGTCTATCGCCCACAGGACGAGGGCGCGAACACCTCGCGCAACCGCGAGACCTTCGAGCGCTCGGCAGAGCTTCTGCGCCGCGGCGGCACCATCGCCATCTGCCCCGAAGGCGCTTCACACAGCGAGCCGTACCTGCTCCCTCTGAAGACGGGCGCGGCGCGCATCGCCCTCGGCGCGGCCTCGGTGGGCGACAACGGCGCGCCGGCGCTCGACCTCTGGATCGTGCCTGCGGGCTTGTACTACACGGCGAAGACGACGTTCCGCAGCGGCGCGCTGCTCTACTTCGGCGAGCCGATCCGCGTCGGCGCGGTCGAGCCGAACGAGGAAGGCGAGCCGCCGCGCGAGGCCGCACGCGAACTCTCCGACCGGATAGCCGAACGCTTGCGCTCGCTCACCTTGAACGCCGACCGGCGAGACGCGCTCGCGATGGTCGCGCGCGCCGAGCGCATCTTCTCTTCCGAAGACGAGGAGGAGGAGCCGAGCCTTGAGCGCGAGTTGCACCGTCGCAGACGCTTCGTCGAGGCTTACGCCTTCCACCGACGGCATTCGCCCGAACGCCTCGAAGTTTTGGAGAAGCGGATACGGCAGTATGAGGAGGAGTTAAGTCAGGCCGGTATCGAAGACCCGCGGCAGTTGTCGGCGGCGACCGTCTCGGAGTACGCGCGCGCGCGAACGATACTCCCGCGCGTCGCTTTGTTCGCGCTGCTCTCCCCGCTCGCCGCGGCGGGCGCTCTCCTCCACTACCCGGCCTACACGCTCGCGGGCCTGCTCGCCACCAGGCTCTCACGAAGCGACGACGACGTGCTCTCGACCTTCAAGATTGCCGCCGCACTCCTCCTGTTCCCACTGACCTGGGTCGCGCTTGCCGCCGTCTGTTATTTCCTTGCGGGCTGGCGGGGAGTGGCGGCGGCATTGCTGTGCGCGCCTCTGGCGGGCTACGTCGCGCTGCGGACGCGCGAGGAGTTCGACCGCTTCGTCGCCGGAGCGCGCGCCGCCCTCTTCTTCATCCGCGAGCGCAGCTTCTTCCGACGCCTCCTTGAAGAGCGCCGCCTGATACGCCGCGAGATACTCGAACTCGGCGACGAGGCCGAACGCGCCGGCGCGCTCGACTAGATTTAAAGCGCCGGATTCTGAACAGGGATTTGAGGTCGGCGATTCGTTGGCGCGCGATCCGAACGTATTCATCGTCCTTCTCGCACCCGAAGGCTCTGCGCTTGTTCTTGAGCGCGGCAAGCAACGCCGGGCGCGATTATGGCGTCGGCATCGGGCCTATATTCCGAAGCAACCTCGTAATTCCAAAGCTGTAAGGCTTCGTTATCTTCAGTCATTATCTGATTCCTTGATTTACTTCCGACCGAGCGCGACGGCGCGCTGGTAGGCGGCGTAGACCGCTTTCGACAGAACCGTTCGCAGAGAGCCTTTCTCCATCTGGTAAATCGCTTCGGCTGAAGTGCCGCCGGGCGAGGTGACCATGTTGCGTAGCTCCGCCGGGTGCTTGTGCGTCTCGCGCGCAAACAGCACCGAGCCGAGCATCGTCTGGATGACCAGCTCCTCGGCGACGTGGCGCGAGAATCCCATGTGGACGCCCGCGTCAACGAGCGCCTCCATCATCATGAAGATGTAGGTCGGCCCCGTCGCCGACAGGGCCGTCGCCATGTCAATCATGTTCTCGTTCTCGACGTGCATCTCGCGTCCCAGCGCGCCCAGGAGCGCGCGCACCTGTTCGAGCTGCCGCTCCGAGACCTGCGGCGCGGCCGTCCACGTGGTCATGCCCTGACCGACCTGCGCGGGCGTGTTCGGCATCGCGCGCACGACCGAAGGATGTTGGAGTTCGCCCGCAATCGTCTCCATGCTCGCGCCCGCGACGATGGAGAGCGCGAGCTGTCCTTCGGCGAGCGCGCCCTTGAGTTCGTGGAGCACGCGGCCCACGCGCTGCGGCTTGACGGCGAGGACGACGATGGAGGCCGAAGGCTCTTCCCCGTGCTGCGGGTCGCGGAAGGTCGCGGCCTCCCGGTTGCCCTCGAACATGCGTATGCCGTACTGCGTCTGCATCTCCTCGCGGCGCGCGGCGCGCGGGTGGCTGCCCACGATCTGGCTGCGCGTGACGAGCTGCCGGCGCAGGAGGCCCGCGATCATCGCCTCGGCCATCACGCCGACGCCGACGAAGCAGAGCTGCGCCGCGCGCAGAGGGTTGGCGGAAAGGGTCTGCGTGGGAAGAGTCATCATGCGCCAATGATATTCACGCACACGCCCGTTCGTCCATCCGCGGAGTCGAGAAACCGCCGCCGCTTGTATTTCCGACGGCCCGCGTCCGGCCCGCGCCGCGAAGTGTGAACGCCGACCCGGCAGCCAACCTTCAAGGGCAGGTGTGGAGTCCGAGGGGCCTGAAAGTTTTACAACAGCGCAAGAATTTTCCGCCCGCTTTTTGATACCATTCGCCCTCAAATCAGGGTGTGGCCGAAGCCGTCGTCGTCGAACGCGCGCGCCGCGCGGCAGCCGCCCGAAACTTTTCCGTCGTTCACAACTCCGTCAGTCAAACCCTTATGAGGAGAAGTTCAAGATGAAGACCCTTCAAAGATTCTTCCCCCGCGCCGCTGCCTCTCTGCTCGTGCTCGCGGCAGCGGCGGCGGTCGCCTCCGCGCAGCAGCCGGTCAAGGTGCGTATGCCGCAGGCCAGCCAGTCGGCCAGCGTGTCGCAGACCATCGGCGTCACAGACCTTTCGATCACGTACCACCGCCCCGCCGTCAAAGGCCGGACAGTCTGGGGCGACGTGCCCGCCGACAAGGTGAGCGCGCTCGTCAAGGCGAACGCGGTTCCGCCGACCGCCGCCGCCGAGGGGACGCTCGACGGCACGCCCGGCTCCGGCAAGGAGTTCCCGCTTGCGCCCAACGGCCACGTCTGGCGCGCGGGCGCGAACGAGGCCACAAGGTTCACGGTCTCCGACGACGTGCTCATCAACGGGCAGAAGCTCCCGGCGGGCGCGTACAGCCTGCACGCGATTCCAGGCAAAGACGAGTGGACGCTCGTCTTCAACAAGACGGCGGATCAGTGGGGCAGCTTTCGCTACGACGCGAAGCAGGACGCGCTGCGGGTGAAGGTGAAGCCCGTGTGGACGGCGGAGTCGCAGGAGGTTCTCTCTTACGAAATCCCGCAGGTGACGGCGAACACGGCGCAGGTGGTCATTCGCTGGGAGAAGCTGGCCGTGCCCTTCACGGTCGAGGTGCCGGACGTGAACGCGCTCGCGCTCTCGAAGGTCAACGCGGCCATCGCCGCCAACCCGACCGACTGGCAGATACCGCTCGCCGTCGCCAACGCTTACTGGAACGACGAGAAGTTCGAGGACGCGTTGAAGTGGGTTGACCAGTCCATCAAGGTCAAGGAGACCTTCCAGAACCTGCGCATGAAGGCGCTGCTTCTCTACAACATGGGCCGGAAGCCGGAGGCCATCGCCGTCGCCGAGCAAGCCCTTGTGCGCGGCAAGGCCGACGGCGCGGACACCACGCGCTTCGAGAAGCAGCTTGCCGACATCAAGGCCGGGAAGATGTAATCGGAGGCACACGCACCTTACGTGCGCGCGGGCGGCGCGAGAAGAGTTCCGGGTTCAGAGTTCAACCTTTCAGGTTGTGCGCCGCCGGAGGAGACAAGCTAAAGCTTGGACTCCGAACCAAAGCGTTCATCCAAAATTTTTACCGAGACGAGGAGAAGTCGAAATGAAGTTACAGAAAAAGTTCCTCCCCTTCGCCGCCGCGATGCTCGCCGCGCTCGCCGTGTGCGCGCAGGCGCAGGTGCGGACGCCGCGACCGAGCCAGAAGGCGAGCGTGTTGCAGACGGTCGGCGTCACCGACATCACGATCATCTACAGCCGCCCCGCGGTCAAAGGCCGGACGGTCTGGGGCGACGTGCCCGCCGACAAGGTGAGTACGATCAAGACCGCGACGGGCGGGCCGTCCGCGGGCGAGGCGACGCTCGACGGCGCGAACGGCGCGGGCAAAGACTTCCCGCTCGCGCCCAACGGCCACGTCTGGCGTGCGGGCGCGAACGAGGCGACGCAGTTCATCGTCACAGACGATGTGCTCGTCAACGGCCAGCCCTTGAAGGCCGGAACCTACAGTCTGCACGCCATCCCCGGGCGTGACGAGTGGACAATCGTCTTCAACGGCGACGCAGGCCAGTGGGGCAGCTTCACCTACGACGCGAAGAAGGACGTGCTGCGGATCAAGGCGAAGCCCGTTACGGTCGCCGATAATCAGGAGAACCTCATCTATACATTCGACCCCGTCACAGACAACACCGCGCAGGTCAACATCCGCTGGGAGCACCTGCGCGTGCCCTTCATGGTCGAGGTCAAGGACGTGAAGGCTCTGACGGTCGAGAAGATGCGCGCCGCCGTCGCCGCCGCCAAGCCCGACGACTGGCGCACGCCGCTTCAGGCAGCCAACTACGCCTTCACGAACAACGTTGACGCGGACGAGGCCGGGCAGTGGCTCGACAGGTCAATCAAGATCAAGGAGACCTTCGGCAACCTCTACACGAAGGCGCGCGTGCTCGCCGGTCAGGGCAAGAACGCCGAAGCGGTCGCCACCGCCGAGCGTGCGCTCCAGTTGGCGAAGGCCCCCGACTCCGGCGTCAGCCAGACGAACGTCGCCGACCTCGAAAAGCGCGTGGCCGATTGGAAGTCGAAGATGTAAACGCCTTCGGCGGAAGGCAGAAGTAAATGCCTTCGGCGGAAGGCAGAAGTGAAGAAGGCAGTCGCGCCCTCTTTCTTTTGCCTTTTGCCTTTTTACTCTTTTGGGGTCAATGCCCCGCAGCTTGCTGCGCTAAACTGCGTGCGTGAGCAAGTTCATCCGTAAGAGTCACAACGTCTCGGTGCTGATGTACCACATCGTCTGCCCGGCGAAGTAT
>DATARW010000024.1:0-43058 GCA_036263975.1 Pyrinomonadaceae bacterium | reverse complement strand
TCGGCCTGCGCCTTGCCGTCGCGCTGCCCCGTGTTGATGAGTCCCCACTGTTCGCCAAGTCGCGGGTCGTTCGGGCCGCCCTCGAAGTCGGACGAGGCGAAGCGCGTGCGGAGGCTTGACGCTTCCAGAGGCTCGGCGCGGATGACTTCGTTCGGCTCGGCGTACTCGACTTCGGGGAGCGAGGCGTAGTCGCGCACGACCTCGTCGGCTGTCTCGCCGTTCAGGTCTTCGACGGCGACGAGACCTTCGACCGACTCGATCTCGTCCTCCACCCGGTCGTGCAGCCGCGCGGCGTCGGCCTGAATCCGCTCCTCGGTGGTGCCCGCACGGAAGCGCACGAGCACTTCGGCGTGGGCCGCGCTCTCCTCGTCCTGCGCTTCGACGGCCTCGTCCGGCGCGGCCTTCTCCTCCTCCGTGTCGAGGACGATGCGCGGCTCCTCGGCCTGCCTCTTCCAATCCCAGCGCCGCACCTGCCCGACAAACGCGGCCAGAAGAACGAGCGCCACGGCCAGCGCCAAATGCACGGTGAATTTATGCCGGTTCATCTCTCACTCCTTCGGAGAGTCAGGGGTTGAGAGTCGAGAGTCAAAGCAATTAGCTTTTGACTCCGGACTCTCGACTCCTGACTCAAATCTTGTAGTTCGTCCCTTTGAAGTCGTAAAGCCGAATCTGGTTGCGGTCGGCGCGGTACTCGTAAGACTTGCCCGCGGCGCTCAGACGTATGCGCCAGCCGGAAGTCATCATCATGCCGCTCATCTCGCCGCGCGCGGGAGCGCCCAGCGCGGTATCGGGGAAGTCGGCCTCTTCGACCGACTCCTCGCGTATCTCGCTCTCCGAGACGCCGAGCCGAGCCGCGAGGTCTTTGCTCGCCCGCCCGACCGCGTCCTCTTTGCTGTAGGCCATTCGCTGTTTGCTCCCGTCGGAAAGTTGCCCGTCCGAGATTGTCATACGCTCCGGCACGCCCCGGCGTTTTAACTTTCGTCGCACGCGCCCCGGCGGGAGTATTCTGCGCCCGCCTTGAGGAAAAGTGAAGCAGGCGGTGGGCCGCAAGGCAGCAGGCAGTCTGCGTAGGCGGCGCAGCACCGCGACGGGCCATGCCTCGATTGACCTCTTGTTCAAGCAGTCGCAGGTGGGCGACGTTCTGAAATCCGCATCCCGCAATTCAACGGAGGTCGCCGAAGCGGTGTTGGAGGATGGCCGCAACAACGATGGCGGCGGTCTCTGCACGGAGCGTGCGCCCGCCGAGGGTGATGATCGTCCAGCCGTGCTCGCGCGCGCGCGCGATCTCCGCGTCGTCCCACCCGCCTTCGGGGCCGACGAGGGCGGTTAAGGCGGGGCGCGGCTCACTCTCATTTGAAACTGAGCCGCGCCCCGCCTTAATCGAGAGGGAATCCGGAGCTGAGAGAGAGTCCATGCCGGCTCCGCCGCGCTCGGCGAAGAGCAGTCGCACTTCGCCCGCGTGCGCCGCGCCCTCGACGAAGGAGTCGAGCGCCAGCGGCTCGGTGACGGCGGGAACGCGCGCGCGCCCCGACTGCTTCGAGGCTTCGAGCGCGAGCCGCCGCCAACGCTCGACGCGGCGCGCGGTGTCGCGCGCATCGCGCAGACGAACGTCGGCACGCTTCGTCGCGACCGGCACGACACGCGACGCGCCCAACTCCGTCGCTTTCTGCACGACGAGATCGAACTTCTCACCCTTCAACAGCGCGACGGCGAGCGTCAGCTCAAGCGGCGACTCGCGGCTCGGCGGCTCTGCGCGCCCGCGCACTTCGAGCGCCGCCGCGCGCCCGATGCTCTCGACGACGATGCACGCGAACTCGCGACCCTCGCCGTCGAAGACCTGCGCCTCGTCGCCCGCGCGCAGCCGCAGCACGTCGCGCAGGTGGCGCGACTCCTCCGCCGACAGAACGACCCGCGCGCCGTCCGGCGCGAACGCTTCAGGCGGCGCGTAGAATCTTCGTCGCGTCATCTCGTCGCGTCATGGCGGAGCGGGGGATTGCGGATTGATGAGAGGCGCGCTGTCTTCTAATCCGCACTCCGCCGCTCCGCCATCAAACAACTATCGAGACCCACTCGCCTTCCTGCGTGACTTCACAGTCCGTGATGCCGAGTTCGCGCAGGCGCGCGCGCACGGCGTCGGTCTGCGTCGAGAGTATGCCGGAGAGGACGAGACGCCCGCAGGTCGCGCCCGTGAGCGCGGGCAGCAGCGGCAGGATCACGTCCGCCGTCAGGTTGGCGCAGACCACGTCGGCTGAAGCCGTCGCGCCATCCACGGTGCCGACGCGGAAACTTATCCGCCCGCCGACGCCGTTCCGGCGCGCATTCTCTTCGGCCACCTCGACGGCCAGAGGGTCTGTGTCGCACGCCTCGACGCGCGCGGCAGCGGAGAGCTTGGCGGCGGCGATGGCGAGAATGCCCGTGCCCGTGCCGACATCTAAAAAGCTTCCGCCGCGAAAATGTTTTTCGATTGCCGCGAGGCACAGGCGCGTCGTCTCGTGCGTGCCCGTGCCGAAGGCCATGCCCGGCTCGACGCGGATGACGATTCGACCCGCGGCCCCTTCGACTTCGCTCCACGGCGGCGCGACGACGAAGCGACCGACCTCCGTCGGACGCCAAGACTTCTTCCACTCCGCGAGCCAGTCGCGCCCTTCGACTTCGCGCGTCTTCAACTCGCGCACGTCCGACGACGCGAGGCCGTAGATACGAAGTGCTTCCAAAAGTGCCGAGCGCACGCGCTCCGTCTCCGGCGGCGAGTCGAAGTAGCCCGTGACCGCGCAGAACTCTCCGCGCTCGTCCGCCACTTCCGTCCCCAGCGCGCCCGCCTCCATCAGCGCATACTCGACTGCCTCGCGCGCCCGCGCCGTCAATGTCACGTCAAGAGCGAACCACATAAAGCCGTGAACCGTGAACCGTGACAAGTTAAAACCGTGAGACGCGGGCGGTGAAAATCGAAAGAGTTCAAGCCTTCTCGTCACGGTTCACGGTCTTCAATCCCCATCTCGCTCAGGGCGCGGGGCGAGTTGCGCCAGTCCTCTTCGACCTTGACGAAGAGTTCGAGATAGACGCGATGGCCGACCAGGCGCTCGATGTCGCGGCGGGCCTCTGTGCCGATCTCTTTGAGGCGCGCGCCGCCGCGGCCTATGACGATGCTTTTCTGCGAAGCACGCTCGACGTAGATGGCGCAGAAGATTCGCGTGAGTTCGTCGGAGACTTCCTCGTAACGCTCGGTGGCGACGGCGGTGACGTAAGGAATCTCCTCGCCGGTGACGCGCAGGATTTTCTCTCGGACGAGTTCGGCGACGATGACCCGCACGGGTTGGTCGGTCAGCTCGTCCGCCTCGAAGATGGGTTCGCCTTCGGGCAGGTGGTTAATCAGCTCTTTGATGAAGTCTTCGAGTTGGTCGCCGGTGCGCGCCGAGAGCGGCACGACCGCGCGCCAAACGTTGTGCTCGGAGTACCACTCGATGAGCGGCAGCAAGTCCCGCTTGTCGTCTACGCGGTCGGTCTTGTTGAGCAGGAGTATCGAGGGCTTCTCCGACTGTTTGACGAGGTCGAGGACGAAGCGGTCGCCGTTGCCCGTGGGCGCTGCGGCGTCGCGGATGAGGCAGACGAGGTCAACGCCCGCCAGCGCGTCGTGGACGGCGGACATCATGCGTCGGTTGAGGAGATAGCCGGGCTGGTGGACGCCGGGCGTGTCAACTAAAACGATCTGCCCTTCGGGGCGCGTGATGACGCCGCGAATCTGGTGGCGCGTCGTCTGCGGCTTGTTCGAGACCGCCGCGATCTTCTCGCCGACGAGCTTGTTCAGGAGCGTTGACTTACCCGCGTTCGGACGCCCGACCAGCGCGACGTAGCCGCTGCGATAGCCGCGCGTCGCCGCCGCGCTGCGATAGTCGCGCTGCGACTGCGCGTGCTCGCCCGCGGCCTCCGCTTCGGCTCCTGCGGACGCCGCCGTCTCTTCCTCCCGTCCCGTCGCTTCTTCAATCATCGCTCATCTCGTCTGGCCTTTGCTCATCTCGCCGTGACCTCGAAGGTCGAGTCGAGCATCTGCGGGTCTTCGGAACTCGTGCCGACCATCACCCTGAACGCGCCCGGCTCGACGACGAAACGCATCTCCTGATTGTAGAAGCCGAGCTGTTCGGGCGCGAGCGTGAAGTTAACCGTGCGGCGCTCGCCGGGCCGGAGCGTGACGCGCTCGAAGCCTTCCAACTCTTTGACCGGGCGCACGCGCGAGGCGGCAACGTCGCGGATGTAAAGTTGCACGACCTCATCGCCCTCGCGCCGTCCGGTGTTCTCAACGTCAACGCTGACCTGAACGCTTCCCGTCGGCGCGATGCGTTGCGCGCTCAGGTGAAGGTTCGACAGTTTGAACGTCGTGTAGCTCAGGCCGTAACCGAAGGGAAAGAGCGGCGTGACGGGCACGTCAAGATACTTCGACGTGTACTTCTCGTTGCTCGGCGGGCGGCCCGTGCTCATGTGGTTATAGTAGAGCGGCTCCTGTCCGGCGGCGCGGGGGAAGGTGACGGGGAGGTGGCCGCCGGGGTTCACGTCGCCGAAGAGAACGTCGGCGATGGCCGGGCCGCCCTGCGTGCCCGCGAACCACGTTTCGAGAATCGCGGGCGAGTTCTCCGCCGCCCAGTTGATCGAGAGCGGGTGGCCGTTCATCAGGACGACGACGTAAGGCTTGCCCGTCTGTTGGATCGCCCGAATCAAATCCAACTGCCTGCCGGGCAGGTCGAGCGTGGAGCGCGACGCGGCCTCGCCGCTCATCTCCGCGGTTTCGCCGACGGCGACCACGACCGCATCCGCCGCGCTCGCGGCGCGCACGGCCTCCGCCAGAGAGTCGCCTGCGGTCGGCGTGGTGGCGAGGCGCGCGGCCTCGATGTCGGCGGCGCTCGCGACGTTCGTCCCGCCTGCGGCGCTCGGCGTGGGTGGCGGCGCGTCGTAGTTGCCGGTCACGCCCTTGCCTTCAATTGCCAAGCCCTTCGCGTAGAGAACTCTGGTCTGCGGCGAGACCTTCGCCTTGATGCCGGCGAGCAGCGTCACTGTGTTCTGCGGCTGGCCGTCGCCCGACCACGGGCCAATCGTCGCGCGCGGGTCGTCGGCGAGCGGGCCGACGACGGCGATGCTGCGGATATTTTTGTCGAGCGGCAGAGTCTCGCGCTCGTTCTTCAAGAGCACGAGCGAACGAGCGGCGACCTCGCGCGCGGCCCGCTGGTTCTCGGCGCTCAGAATCACAGACGCCTCGCGCGCCTCTTCAACGTAAGGGTGCTCGAAGAGGCCCGCGCGGAACTTGACGCGCAGGATGCGGCGAACGGCCTCGTCAACTTCGGCCATCTTGAGCTTGCCTGCCTTGAGAAGGTCCGCGCCGTTCTGATTGTAGAGACGGCTGACCATCTCCATGTCAACGCCCGCGGTGAGTCCGAGCCGCGCGGCCTCCGGGCCGTCCGCGGCGTAGCCGTGCGCGATCATCTCCTGCACCGAGGTGTAATCGCTGACGACGAAGCCATCGAAGCGCCACTCGCCGCGCAGGATGCGCGTGAGCGTGAACGCGTTCCCCGAAGAAGGCACGCCGTTGAGGTCGTTGAAGGCGCTCATCAAAGTGCCTACGCCCGCGTCCACGGCGGCGTGGAAGGGCGGCAGATAGACTTCGCGCAAACGCTGCTCGCTCATGTCCACGGTGTTGTAGTCGCGGCCCGCTTCGGCTGCGCCGTAGGCGACGAAATGCTTGGCGCAGGCGACGACGCGGTCGGGCGCACTGTAGTCCGTGCCTTGAAAGCCGCGCACGCGCGCCCGCGCCATTGCGGAGCCGAGGTAGGGGTCTTCGCCCGCGCCCTCGCTGATGCGCCCCCAGCGCGCGTCGCGGGCGATGTCCAGCATCGGCGCGAAAGTCCAGTGCACGCCCGACGCACGCGCTTCGGCGGCGGCGACCGATGCGCTGCGCTCGGCGCTCGCCGGGTCGAAGCTCGCGGCCTCGCCCAGAGGGATTGGGAAGATGGTTCGGTAGCCGTGAATCACGTCGAAGCCGAAGATGAGCGGAATCTTCAGGCGCGAGCCTTCGACCGCCGCGCGCTGGAGGTCGTTCGTGTTGCGCGCGCCGCGCACGCCCAGCGTCGAGCCGAGCCTCCCCGTCCGCGCGAGTTCGTACAAGTCCGGGTTGGCGTGCCCGCCAACGTCTCCGCCGAGCTGCTGCAACTGCCCCAGCTTCTCTTCGAGCGTCATGCGCGCCAGAAGAGCGTCAATCTTTCGCTCGATGTTGTCCACTGCGCGCGTCCCCGCGGCGGCGGGTGCGCTGCGGCGGCGCTGCGTTTGTGCGCCCGCGGGCAACGACGACAGAACGATGGCGGCGGCGAGCAACAACTTTGCGTGCTGCGCGAGTTTCATCCTCGGCCTCCGTGAAAGATGTTCCGCATGCCTCGCGTCACGGCGCGGCGCGCGGCAGGGTTTTACTTACCGGCGGATTGTGAGGCCGTCTCGCCGTTGAGTCGCATGATCTCTAAAGTCATCTCGGCGGCGGCGTACATGTCCTTCACGTCGAGCCACTCCTTGACGGTGTGGATGGCGCGCATGCCGGTGCCGAGGTTGGCGCACTCGATGCCGCGCTGGTTGAAGATGTTGGCGTCGCAGCCGCCGCCCGACGCCATCGTCTCGACTTGCAGGCCCATGCGCGAGGCGGCCCCCTTGACGAGTTTGACGACGCGCGAATCGTCCGCCACGTCCATCGCGGAGTATTCGCGCGCGACCTCCGACTCGACCCGGCCCCGCGTCGTCACGCCGTCAACCGTCACCTCGTACTTCGAGGCCGCGTCTTCGAGACACTTAATCATGTGGCGCGTCTGCTCTTCGAGCTTGGCGTCGTCGAGCGAGCGCGCCTCGCCTTTGAGCGTGACGAAGTTGGTGATGATGTTCGTCGCCTCGCCGCCCCGGATGACGCCGATGTTGGCGGTCGTCTCTTCGTCAATGCGTCCGAGCTTCATCGAGGCGATGGCTTCCGCCGCGATCTTAATCGCCGAGATGCCCTGTTCGGGCGCGACTCCGGCGTGCGATTCGAGGCCGTAGATTTTGAACTCGAAGTGGTTGGCCGAGGGGCCTCTGGTGAAGAGGAAGCCGGGGTCGTCGGAGTCGAAGACCAGCCCGTAGCGCGCGCGCAGGCTTGAGGTGTCAACGTGCTTCGCGCCGAGCAGACCCATCTCCTCGCAGATGGAGAAGACGGCGTCAATCGGCGCGTGCGGGATATTTTGCTCTTGCAGGCAGCGGACGGTTTCGAGGATGACGGCGACGCCCGACTTGTCGTCGCCGCCGAGCACCGTCGAGCCGTCGGTGCGGATGATGTCTCCCTCGACGATGGGCTTGACCCCGCGTCCGGGCACGACCGTGTCCATGTGTGCGCTCATCATAATCGCTTCGGCGTCGGGGATCGTGCCGGGGAAGCGCGCGATGACGTTGCCGGTGTTGCCGCCGACCTTCTCGCCGGCGTCGTCAATCTCGACTTCCGCGCCCAACTCCTCGCAAATCTGCTTCACGCGCTCGGCCACGTCGCGCTCCTCGCGCGAGACCGAGTCAATTCGGACGAGTTCGAGCAGAAGATTCTTGATGCGTTCCTGATTAATCATGCGAGTCTCCCCAAAGAGAAAGAATCTTAAAAACTTAAAAACTGCGGCTTGGCGTCGTGTGTGCGTCAATCCTACTACACGCGCCGCACCACACGCCACGGAAACTCAGCCGCTCACCTCGTCGAGCGCGCGTTGGAGTTCGTCGCGCCTGGCTTTGAGTATGGCCTCGTCGGCGTCGGCGGGGACGTAGATCGGTCGGGTTATCTGCACGCGTGCGCGCGTGAAGGGGAGAGGGATTTGGAAGCGATCCCAGCTCGACGCGGCGTAAAAATGTTCGGGGTTGACCGAGAAGGGGAGGATGGGACTGCCAGTCTTTTTCGCCAGCAGCAACGCGCCCAGCTTGGCCTCGTGGCGCGGGCCGCGCGGGCCGTCAACGGTGAACCCGGCGGAGCGTCCCGCGCGCACGAGCTTGACCATCTCGACGAGCGCCGCCGCGCCGCCGCGCGAAGACGAGCCGCGCACGATGCCGTAGCCGAAGTGACGCTGGAAGCGCGCGCTGCACTCGCCGTCGAAGCTCGGCGAAGACATGACGACGAGACCGCGCCGCCGCCAGAAGTAGACGGCGAGCAGCGTCTGGTCGTGCCAGCAGGCGAAGATTGGCGGGCGGCCTTCGCGCGTGGCCGACTCCCAGTGCTCCCGACCTTCGACCTCGAAGCGGACGGTCGCGCCGATGAGCGAGACGAGCAGGTGCGCGGCCCGCGCGACGGCGCGGATGGCCAGCCGCTGCCTGAGCGTGAAGCCGGAGAGGTCTGCGTGCGCGTCGGCGCGGGCGACGCGCTCGTCTGCCCTCGACGCGGTTTCCGACGGATTCGCCCGCCGCCGCTTTTTTGTCGCCGGTGCCTGCATGGAGTTCGGAGTCTAGCAAAAAACGGTGGCCGGTGTTCAGCCGCCCGCGGAAGAACCTTTTGCCGTTCGGGGAGCGTTGGAGTCAGAGCCGCTTCGCGCGGCCTACCGGCTACTGACTGCTGGCTACTGGCTACTGTCTACTGATATATTTTGAACCGACGCCCGGCCCTGCGTCGTACAGCGTTGGCGGAAAGCTTTTGAAGTCTCGCGAGCTAAGGGAAGCTTTTCGCGCCCTCCCCGGTTATTCAAGGCTTACGGAAAACGTTTCGGATGGACAGACGACGGATTCTCATCGTTGAAGGGAATGCCGAACTCCGCACGGTGCTCTCGGACGCGCTGCGCGAGTTGGGCCACGAGGTCGTGACCGCCGCCGACCGCGCCGAGGCCGTCTCGCGCGAAGACCTCGAAGAGTTCGACCTCATCATCAGCGACCTCGCCGAGTACGCCGACAGCGGCACGCAGATCGTCTCGGAACTCAAACGCCAGCGGCTCTTCGTCCCCATCGTCGTCTCGTCCGAGGAGGCGCAGCACGACGGCATCATCAAGGCTTTCAAGCTCGGCGCGGCCAACTACCTCAAGAAGCCCTACGACAAGGACGAGTTGCGAAGCATCGTCGAGAAGACGCTGGGCTACAAGCTGCGCTTCGTCGAAGACCTCAAGGTTCTGCCCTACGTGCGCGAGCACATCGAGTTCGAGCTGCCGAGCGACATCTCTCTGATGAACGGAGTGCTGCACTACATCATCGAGCGCGTCGCGGCCCTCGGCGTCGTCAAGCCCGACGCGTCGAACCTCTTCATCGCTCTGGACGAGGCGTTCGTCAACGCCGTCAAGCACGGCAACAAGCAAGACCACAAGAAGCTCGTCCGCATCAGCGCCGACCTCTCGGCGAAGGAGGCGCGCTTCACCATCGAGGACGAGGGCGAGGGCTTCAACGTGAACAACATCCCCGACCCGCGCGACCCCGCCAACCTCTTCAAGGCTTCGGGCCGCGGCGTGCTCCTGATTTACAACATCATGGACGAGGTCGAGTACAATGAGCGCGGCAACCGCCTGACGATGGTCAAGCGGCCCGAAAGCTCGCTCGAACACGACCTGATCGAAACGCTGACGCCGCCGGATGACGCCTCCTCCGAGAAAAGCTGACGCTGACGCCGCCGCACCCCACCGCGCCCCCGACGCACCATTGCCCGCGCCCTCGACGCGCAAGCGCACTTCGGCCTCAAGAACCACGCGCCATCTCCGCACGCCCCTCGTCTTCCTCCTCATCTTCGCCGTCGTCCTTCTGCTCCACCTGACGCTGCTCGAACTCCCTTACTACTTGGACGAGGCCGGCTACTTCATCCCCGCGGCGCGCGACATCTACACGGACGGCCAGTTCGTTCCGCACTCGACGCTCTCGAACGCGCACCCGCCGCTCGTGATGGCCTACCTCGCCCTCGCCTGGAGTCTCTTCGGCTTCCGCGTCGTCGTCACGCGCACGGCGATGCTTCTCGTCTCTGCGCTCGCGCTCACGGGCCTGTTCCGCCTCGCCGAGCGCGTGTCGAACGCGCGCGTGGCCGCCGCGACCGTTCTTTGCACGGCGCTCTACCCGGTCTTCTTCGCCCAAAGCTCGCTCGCGCACCTCGACCTGACGGCGGCGGCGCTGACCCTTTGGGGACTCGTCCTCTATCTGCCGCCGCGACACGATGAAGTCGGAGCGCCCGACGAAGCTGTAGGGGCAGGGCTTGTCCCTGCCCGCGTTGATTCATCAGCCCGCGTTGATTCAACGGACGCAACGTCGAGAGAGGAGGACGGGCAGGGACAAGCCCTGCCCCTACAGAATCAACGCGGGCTACAGAACTCATCGGCGGCGCTCTATTCGGGCGATTCGGGCGTGCTTGAGAGTCGCAGCGGCAGGCGCGCGCTGTGCGTCGCGGTCTTCGCGCTGGCGGCGCTGGCGAAGGAGACGGCGTTGCTTGTGCCCTTCGTGCTGTGCGCTTGGGAGTTGCTGTGCCGGCTCGCGCGCAAGAGAGAAAGGCTCGCGGCGACGGTCTGCGTCGAACGCCCGCGGGCTGTCTTGTGGTCGCTTGCGCTTCTGCTGGCGTGCGCGCCGCTCGCGCTATGGTTCGCGTATCACCGCGCGCGCACAGGCTACACGTTCGGCAACCCGGACTATTTCCGCTACAACGTCGCCTCCACGCTCAGCCTCGCGCGCGTGCTCACGGCGGGGTGGGAGCGCCTGAAGCACGTTACTTATCACATGAACCTCTGGGCGCTGACGCTCGCCGGACTCGCCGCGATGTTTCTCAGACCGCGGCGCGACGGCAACGTCGAACGAACGCGCATCGCTCCGCCCGTACAACTTCTCTTCGCCGTGCTCATCCTCGCGCACGTGTTTGCGCTCTCTCTCGTCGGCGGCGCGGTGCTCGCGCGCTACATGCTGCCCGTGCTGCCGCTCGTCTTGCTCGTCTGGGTCTCGACCATCCGGCGGCGCGTGCCGCTGTGGCCGCTCGCCGTCGCACTCGTCTGCGCCGCGTTCGTGTACCGCACGGAGGTCAACCCGCCCTACAGCTTTCCCTGGGAAGACAACCTCGCCTACCGCGACTTCGTGCTCCTGCACCGCGACGCCGCGCACTTCCTCGACGCACACTCGCCCGGCGCGCGCGTGCTCACCGCCTGGCCCGCGACCGACGAGCTGAAGAACCCGGACTTCGGCTACCTCGAACGCCCCGTGCGAGTCGTCCCCGCCGCGGACTTCAAGTACGAGACGCTCATGCAGGCCGCGCGGCAAAAGTCCGACTACGACGCTGCGCTCCTCTTCTCCACGCACGGCGGACTCGGACTCGAAGAGGCGCGGCAACTACTCGGCGGTCGCGTCATCTTTCAGGAAGAACGAAAGGGGCAGTGGGTCGCCGTCGTGGAAGTGAGCAGTAAGCAGTGAGCAGTTAGTAGCGCAATGGGGCGGCGGCCTGCATTAAGTGAATCACGCCCGTGCAGGCGGGCGCGGGTCGGGACGCGCGACGGCCAGGACTTGACTACTGCTTACTGCTCACTGCTTACTGCTCACTATCCATGCCCTACGAACTCTTTCTCGCACTTCGTTACTTGCGCGTGCGGCGTGGGCGGCGCGTAGCGCGTTGGACTGCGCTGGCGGCGATGTTCGGCATCGCGTGCGGCGTGGCCGCGCTCGTGGCGGCGCTGGCGCTGGCCAACGGCTTCCGCGACGAGCTTCGCGACAAAATCCTGCGCGGCACGGCGCACGTCACACTGGCGCGCGCCGGCGGCGGGGCGATCACAGACCCGCGCGCGTTGGCCGGGCGCGTGCGCGCCGTCGAGGGCGTTCTGGACGCGACCCCGACCACATACGAGGGTGCGCTGCTGAGCGGCCCCGGCGGCGCGGCAGCCTACACGCTCCTGCGCGGCGTTGACGCGGCCTCGCCGCGCGCTCGCGCCGAAGTTCAGAGCACCATGACCGCAGGCTCGCTCGACGCAATCTTTCAGCACAACAAAGCGAGCGCGGCAGGCGACGCGAGGGACGCCAACAGAGCAGGCGACGCGAACGAAGCAAGGGACGCGAACAGAGCAGGCGACGCGACGGGAGCGGGCGACGCGTCGAACGACGCGGGCGATGCGTCGAACGAAGCGGACGACGTGCCCGTGCCCATCGTCGTCGGCGAAGAGTTGGCAACGCGCGCGGGGCTTGCGGAGGTGGGCGACGAGGGCTGGCTGGTGACGGGCGTCACAGCGGGCCAAACGACGAGCGTCGCGCCGGGGCAAGCGACGGGCGTCGCAGGGGGAGAGGCGACGGGGTTCGCGCCGCGCGCGCGCCGCGTGCGCGTCGTCGGAGTGTTCCGCTCCGGCCTCTACGAATACGACTCGACGTGGACTTACCTGTCGCTCGATGCGTTCGCGCGCGTCGAGGGCGCGCGAGCATCGTCTACGGTCGTCAGCATCGAGGCGCGCGACATCTACGCGTCGGACGAGGTCGCGCGCCGCGTGCGCGAGGCTTTGGGCGCGGGCTGGACGACCCTTGACTGGCGCGAGGCGAACCGCCCCCTCTTCGACGCGCTCGCGTTAGAGCGGCGCACGGTCGCGCTCATCATCATGCTCATCACGATCGTCGCCGCCTTAAACATCACGACCACGCTCGCGCTCGTCGTCGTCGAGCGGAGAGCGGACATCGCTGTGCTCGGCGCTCTGGGCGCACGCGCGCGCAGCGTGATGCTCATCTTCGTCGTCGAGGGCGCGCTCGTCGGGGCCGCGGGCGCGCTCGCGGGCGTCGCGCTGGGCCTCGCGGCGTGCGCCGCCGCCGACCGCTTTCATCTCGTGCGGCTGCCGCCGGACGTTTACTCGCTTTCGTCCGTGCCGCTCCACCCGCACGCCGCGGACGTTCTGCTCACGGCGCTCGCGGCCTTCGCCGTCAGCCTGCTCGCGACTCTCTACCCGGCGCGGCAGGCGGCGCGCGTCCGGCCCGCGGAGGTTCTGCGTTACGAATGAGTTCAAAGTTCAAAGTCCAAAGTCCAAAGTTTCAGGAGTCGTCGGCGGGCGCTGGCGAGTTGCACGCGCCTTTCAACTTTGAACCCGGAGCTTTGAACTTTGAACTCGTGGTCGAAGGCTTGCGGAAGTCTTTCCGCGACCCTTCGGGCGGCGTGTTGGAGGTCTTGCGCGGCGTGTCGTTCGAGTTGCGCGCGGGCGAGATGACGGCGGTCGTGGGGGCTTCGGGCGCGGGCAAGACCACTCTGCTGCACGTTCTGGGCGGGCTTGAGGCGGCGGACGCAGGCCGCGCGCGCCTCGGCGACTTCCGCATCAACGGCGCGAGTGCGGCGGAGCTGGCGCGCTGGCGCGGGCGCGAGGTCGGGTTCGTGTTTCAGTCGCATCACCTGCTCGCAGACCTCTCGGCGGAGGAGAACGTCGCGCTGCCGCTGCTGGTCGCGCGCCGCGGCTGGCGCGAGGCGCGTGCGCGTGCGCGCGAGATGCTCGGCGCGGTCGGCCTCGCGTCGCGCGCGGCGCATCTGGCGGGCGAGTTGTCAGGGGGCGAGCAGCAACGCACGGCACTCGCGCGCGCGCTCGTCACGCGCCCCCGACTCGTCCTCGCAGACGAGCCGACGGGCAACCTCGACGCGCGCACCGGCGAAGAGGTCGGCGTGCTCCTGCTGAACCTGTGCCGGCTTCAGCGCGCCTGCGTCCTCGTCGCCACGCACAACGAGCGGCTTGCGGGCCTCTGCGACCGCGTGCTGGCTCTGCGCGACGGACGGATTGAAGAAGAGGCTAGGGACTAGAGGCTAGAGGCTAGTCAAAGCTGATGCAGAAAATGGCCCGCGAATGAAACAGACGACGCTACAAGGGCAACAACAACCAGCCCCTGGCCCCTGGTCTCCAGCCTCCAGCTTTTAAATCTGACATCCGCCCTCCGTTTCAGTTATAATGCGCGGCGGGCACAGCTTCGGCGGCTGCCCCGTCGGTTTCAAGTCACGCCGGACGCTTTCGCAAAGTCTTCATCGGTCGGTAATCTTTTTATGTTTGAGAGATACACGGAAAAGGCGCGGAGGGTTATCTTCTTCGCGCGGTACGAGGCCTCTCAGTTCGGCGCTCCGGCCATCGAGCCGGAGCACCTCCTTTTGGGCCTCATGCGCGAGGACAAGACGCTGACGGCGCGCTTCCTCGCGCGCGCGCAGACCTCGCTCGAAGCCATCCGCAAGGAGATCGAGGGCCGCGCGCCCTTGCGCGAAAAGATTTCCACCTCGGTCGAGTTGCCGCTCGCGCCCGAAACCAAGCGCGTCCTGGCCTACGCCCACGAAGAGAGCGACCGCCTCCAACACCGGCACATCGGGACGGAACATCTCCTGCTCGGCCTTCTGCGCGAGGAGCGTTCGATGGCCGCCGAGATTCTCTACGAGCGCGGCCTGAAGCTGCACGCGGTGCGCGAGGAGATTTCGCGCTCCGTCGGGGGCGACCCGCGCGCCGCGCAGAAGAAGGAGACGCCGCACCTCGCGGAGTTCTCGCGCGACCTCACCGATGACGCCGCCAACGATAAGCTCGACCCGCTGGTGGGCCGCGAGGGCGAGATCGAGCGCGTCGTCCAGATATTGTGCCGCCGGACGAAGAACAATCCCGTCCTGATCGGCGAGCCGGGGGTGGGCAAGACCGCCATCGTCGAAGGACTGGCGCAGCGAATCATCCGCGGCGAAGTGCCTTCGTTTCTTGAGAACAAGCGCATCCTTTCGCTCGACCTCTCACTGATCGTCGCGGGCACGAAGTACCGCGGGCAGTTCGAGGAGCGCCTCAAACAGATCATGCGCGAGCTGGTCGAGAACCCGCAGTACATCGTCTTCATTGACGAGCTGCACACGCTCGTCGGCGCGGGCAGCGCCGAGGGGTCGCTCGACGCGGCGAACATCCTCAAGCCCGCGCTCTCGCGCGGCGAGATTCAGTGCATCGGTGCGACGACGCCTGCGGAGTTCCGCAAGTCAATCGAGAAAGACCGCTCGCTCGAACGACGTTTTCAGGCCGTCAAAGTCCCGCCGCCGACCGAAGAGGAGGCCATCTCCATCCTCGACGGCGTGCGCGAACGTTACGAAGCCTTCCACCAGGTTCGCTACACCGCGGAGGCCATCGAGGCCGCCGTCTATCAGTCGAACCGCTACATCCCCGACCGCTTTCTTCCAGACAAGGCCATTGACGTGATTGACGAGGCGGGGGCGCGCGTCAAGCTCCGCGCCCGTCGAGACCTGCCCGGCCACGCGACGCGCAGCGACATCTTCGATGAGCGCGGCGGCTACATGAGGGGCGCGGGGCTTTCGGCTCCGGCGTTCGTTGACGACGAAGAGATGCTGATGGCCGTCGAGGTCACAAAGGACGACGTGGAGGAGGTCATCGCGCGCTGGACGGGCATCCCCGTCACCTCGCTCAAGGAGGAGGAGACGCAGAAGCTCCTGCGCATCGAGGAGGAGCTTCGAGGCCGCGTCATCGCGCAGCGCCCCGCCATCTCCGCGCTCGCGCGTTCCATCCGACGCTCGCGCGCCGGCCTGAAGAACCCGCACCGCCCCGTCGGCTCCTTCCTTTTCTTAGGCCCCACGGGCGTCGGCAAAACCGAAGTCGCCCGCTCGCTCGCCGAGTTCCTGTTCGGCTCCGAGCGCTCGATGATCCGCTTCGACATGTCGGAGTTCATGGAGAAGCATTCGGTCTCGAAGCTCATCGGCTCGCCCCCCGGCTACGTCGGCCACGAGGAGGGCGGTCAACTCACCGAACGCATCAGGCGCTCGCCCTACTCGGTGCTCCTGTTCGATGAGATCGAGAAGGCGCACCCCGACATCTTCAACGTGCTCTTGCAGGTCTTCGAGGACGGCATCCTGACGGACGCCCTCGGCAACACCGTGGACTTCAAGAACGCGATCATCATCATGACCTCGAACATCGGCGCGCGCTTCATACAGAAGAAGGGCACGATGGGCTTTCAGGCCAACCCCGACGCCTCGCGCGAGAAGCTGGAGGAGATGGTGATGAACGCCGTGCGCCACACCTTCAACCCGGAGTTCATCAACCGCCTCGACGAGATCATCATCTTCGACCAGTTGCAGGACGAGGAGCTTCTGGAAATCGTCGGCCTTCAGGTAGAGCTGCTGAACCGCACGCTCCGCAGGCGCGGACTCGAAGTCCGTCTGACCGATGACGCCAAGCGCTGGATCGTCGAGAAGACCTGCGCCGACCGTTCCTACGGCGCACGCCCTCTCAGGCGCGCGCTCCAGAAGCACGTCGAGGACATGCTCTCCGAGGCGCTCATCCAGGGCACTCTGAGCGAGGCCGCGGTCGTCGAGGTTTACGCCGACGGCAACGAGCTGAGCTACCGCGCCGCAGGCGTGGAAGAGCCGGGCGATGCGCTTTTAATTCACTAAAAGATGGTGAATTAAGAAGGCCAAAGGAAAAAGGAAAAGGGCAAGGGAGAAGCCATTTCCCTCTTTTGCCTTTTTCCTTTTTCCTTTGGCCTTGCTATAATGCGCCACTTTGCGGGAGTGCACCGCTTGGCAACGTGTGGGCATTCGGCGTGAATCCAAGCGTCGCCTGTTCTAAAAGTCTGACGCCTTCGCTGCCTCGAAGCGGCCCGGCCCCTGGGCGGCTTCGGCTGAAAATCTCGGAAAGTTTTCATACAGTCTCCCGGATTCATTCGACCGTACTTCTTGAGGCGAAAAACTAACTTTATGCGAATTCGCGCGCCCCGGATTTGTCTCGTGGTCGCCCTCACGGGCTGCCTCATGCTCCTCGACATGGCCCTCCCCACGTTGAGCGCGCGGGCGCAGGAGCCGCAGGCTGCTTCTCCGCAGCAAAAACTGGTCGAAGACGTAAAGGTCGAAGGCAATCGTCGGCTGCGCGACGAGGATGTCCTCTACCACGTCCAGACGCGCAAAGGCGACGTGTACAACGAAGAGCAGGTCAAGCGTGACCTTCAGGCGCTTTTGAACCTCCCGTTCTTCGACAAGACCGCGACGAACGTCTCGGTCGCCGACGGCCCGCTCGGCGGCAAGATCGTCACCTTCACGGTCAGGGAACTCCCCGTCATCCGCGACCTCACGTTCAAGGGACTCAAAAGCATCAGCGAGGCCGACGTGCTCAAGGCTTTCCGCGAGAAAAGCATCGGCGTCTCGAAGGAGTCAACCTACGACCCAGTCAAGGTCAACAACGCCAAGCGCGTCATCACCGAACTGCTCTCCGAGCACGGCCACCCGAACGCGAAGATTGACGTGACCTCGGAGGAGATTACACAGACCTCCGTCGCCGTCACCTTCGACGTGGACGAGGGCGACCGCGTGCGCGTCGTCGAGATACAGTTCGAGGGCAATCACCACTTCTCCAGCGGCGAGTTGCGCGGCGCGATGAAGCTCGTCAAAGAGGCTGGCCTGCTCACGCGCTTCCACGGGCAGGACATCCTCCATCTGGAGAAGCTCGACTACGACCTGCACAAGAACGTCCGCGACTACATGACCTCGAAGGGCTACCTCGAAGCGCACTTCGGCGAGCCGAAGGTCGAGGGGTTGGGGCCGAGGCGGACGGGCTTCCCCATCCTCCCGCTTCCCATCATCTCGTCCACGGACGAGGGCCTGCGCGTCACCATCCCCGTCATCGAGGGCAGGCTCTACCGCCTCGGCCAGATCAAGATCGAGGGCAACTCCATCTACTCCGAGGAGCTGATTCGCCAGGTCATCGGCCTCAAGACGGGCGAGGTCGCCAACGGCGAGCGCATCCAGAAGGCGCTCTACGAAGACCTGAAGAAACTCTACGGGCGTTCGGGCTTCATCCAGTACGAGCCGGAGATCACGCCCGACCTCAAGCCCAACCCGCAGAAGCCGGACGAAGGCATCGCCGACTTCACCATCACCATCACCGAGGGCAAGCAGTTCTCTTTGCGGCGGCTGGAGTTTCAGGGCAACACCTACACGCGCGACAACGTGCTCCGGCGCGAGGTGGCCGTCAACGAGGGCGACATCTTCGATCAGACGCTCTGGGAGTTCTCCGTCCTGAAGCTCAACCAGCTCGGCTTCTTCAACCCCATTGACAAGGAGAAGGACGCCGAGTTCCGCACCAACGAGGAGACCGGCGAGGTTGACATCAACCTCCGCGTCGAGGAGCGCGGGCGCAACCAGATCGCCTTCAACGGCGGAGTGTCGGGCATCGGCGGCTCGTTCTTCGGACTCGACTACTCGACCAATAACCTTCTGGGGCGCGGCGAAAGTCTGGCCTTCCAGTTCGCCTTCGGCAACCAGCAGAAGTCCGTCCAGTTCTCTTTCACCGAGCCTTACGTCAAAGACCGACCCGTCTCGGTCGGCTTCACGCTCTTCACACAGTCGCTCAAGTTCTTCGGCGAGGGAACGCTCCTGTCGCAGAACGCCACGGCGGTCAACAGCCTGATTAACACCCAGTTGGGCGACGTGACGAGCCAGTTGACCGTCGGCGAAGAGAACCTGTTCACGCAGAAGACGACGGGCGGGTCGGTCTTCGCCACCTCGCCGCTCTCGGAGTTCTGGCGTCCGCACAGCCGCGGCCTCATCCAGATTGCGCGCGCCTCGCGCATCGGCCTCTCCTATGCGTTCTCGAAGTCTTCGATCAAAGAGCCGGCGGTCAACACCCAGAACAACCCGAACACTTTCATCCCCGTCCTCTTCTCGCAGCCCAGCATCCTGACGAGCCGCGTGACGCCCTCGTTCGTCTACGACACGCGCAACGGCACCATTGACCCGACCGCGGGCAAGCAGGTCGCCATCCAGCTCGCGGTCGCGGGCCTCGGCGGCGACGTGCGCACCTTCGAGCCGACCGCCTCCTTCATCGAGTTCATGCCCGTCCGGCGCAAGCGTTCGCGCAACCCCGAAGTCTTCGGCTTCCGGCTCCTCGCCGGCCACGTCCGCAGCTTCGGACTCACAGACAAGGTTCGACAGGCGCAGGCGAGTTCGCTCTCCTTCGTCGCGGGCGTGCCCGTCTACGAGCGCTTCTTCCTCGGCGACGAGTTCACCATCCGCGGCTACAACGTGCGCTCGATCAGCCCCATCGTGCCGCTGGACGTGTTCGTCACCTCGCGCAACGTGTCGGTCTCTTCAACGCCGCTGGGCGACCTCGCGCCCGCCAACGGAATTTCGGACACGCTGCGCGCCCAGCTCACACGGCTCGGCACGTTCACCGGCCCGGCGGGGGCGAACTCGGTGCTCATCAACGAGCAGTTCAACTTCCTCGGCGGCGACACGCAGCTCCTCGGCAACTTCGAGTACCGCGTGCCCATCTTCGGCCCGGTCTCTCTGGCGGCCTTCGCCGACATCGGCTCGGCCTTCAACCTCTCGACCAAGAACGACCAGACCTTCTCGACCAACTTCCTCGCCGACCAGCCGTTCCTCGGCGGCCTCGGCGGCCTGACCGAGCTGGTCGTGCGCCGCAACCCGCAGCTCGCCATCTCGCCGACGAGCAACTTCCTCGACCCCACTTCGGGGACGCCCCTGCGCGGCCTGCTCGTGCAGGGCGACCGCCTGCTGACGAAGGAGGAGTTCGCCAACCTCCAGAGGGTCGGCCCCGTTGACCCGATAACGAACATGCCCTTCGGCGTGCAGCCCCTTTTCCTGCGCGGCGAGGCGCAGACCAACACGGTGGCCCGCATCTCGCAGAGCCTTTTTTCCAAACTCGGCGATTACAAATCCAGCTTGGGGCTGGAATTGCGCATCCAAATGCCCGTAATCAACGTGCCGTTTCGTTTGATTTACGCTTACAACCCGAACGTCCGGAGCGTGCTCGTCGCGGAGAAGAAGAGCGTCTTCCGCTTCAGCATCGGTCGGACTTTCTGAGTGTTTCGGATTTCCACCACGGGGAGCTTGCACTCTTCAGGGGCGCGCAAAAGCTACAGAGGCGCGCGAGAGTCGTTCGCCCTTTCTACTTAAGTTAAGGAGCAGTACAGGAAAGACCATGAAAGTGATTCGCCACACATTCGCCGCCGCCGCCCTCGCGGCCTTCGCCGCGCTCTCCGCGAGCGCCCAGACGACACCCGCGCAACGCCCCGCGCCGTCCACAGCGGCCCCCGCGCAGAGCGGCGGAGCCATCGCCGAAGGCCGGTTCGCCATCGTTGACACCGACGCGTTCACCGACCAGAAGCAGGGCATCCACCGCCTCGTCGTCGCCTTCCAGACGGTCGAGCGCGAGTTCAAGCCGCGCCGCGACGAGCTTCAGCAGATGCAGACCCGTTACGAGGCGCTCGCCAAGCAGATCAGCGACACGCAGAAGGTCGCCGATCAGAAGGCGCTCGCCTCGCTCGCCGATCAGGCCGACACGCTCAAGAGCGACATCGAGCAGAAGCAGGCCGCCGGCCAGAAGGCTCTCGACAAGCGCGTCAAGGAGTTGACCGAGCCAATCTATCAGGACATCGGCAACGCGCTTCAGACGTTCGCGCGCGGGCGCGGCATCTCGGTTGTCTTCGACATCAGCAAGATGCAGGGCGTCGTGATGCTCGTCAACCCCGCCGGGGTGGACATCACCGACGCCTTCATCGCCGACTACAACCAGCGCAACCCGGCCTCGACGGCTTCGACGGCGACGCCGGGCAATCCGTAAGAACGACAGCCGTAAATCGTGAATCGTAAATCGTAAATAGTGCTGGCCGTTTTTTGCGCGGCGCGAGAAGTCATCGCCCGACGCCCGCGGCGCTCAACCACTATTCACGATTTACGATTCACGATTTACGGCATTTGTTATGGAAACCGTTCTCGACTCGCAAGCCATCCAGCGGATTCTCCCGCACAGGTATCCCTTCCTGCTCGTTGACCGCATCGTCGAGCTGACGCCGGGCGTGCGCATCATCGGCCTCAAGCAGGTGACGATCAACGAACATTTCTTTCAGGGCCACTTCCCCGGCGCGCCCGTGATGCCGGGCGTCCTCGTCGTCGAGGCGATGGCGCAGGTCGGCGCGATCTACGCGCTACAGCAGATGGAAGACCGCGAGCAGAAGCTCGTCCTCTTCGGCGGCGTTGACCGCGCACGCTTCCGCCGCCCCGTCACGCCCGGCGATACGCTCACGATCACCGTGAGGCCGCTCCGCGTCGGCGGGCGCGTCCAGAAGAGTCACGGCGAGGCACACGTCGAGGGCCAGCTCGTCGCCGAGGCCGACTTCATGAGCTTCATCGCCGACCGGAGCGCCTTTAAATGAAGGCAAAGGTAAAAAGGTGAAAGGCGAAAAGGGGTGTTAGGTTCTGGGTGCTGGGTGCTGGTGAATTGAAGACGGCCAGCACCCAGCACCCAGAACCCAACACCCTTCCTTTCGCCTTTCGCCTTTTTACTTGAATCCGATGTCCATCAAGATTCACCCGTCAGCCGTCGTTAGCCCGCGCGCCGAGGTCGGCGAGGGCTGTCACGTCGGGCCGTTCTGCACCATCGGAGACGAGGTGCGCCTCGGCGCGCGCGTCCGTCTGGAATCGCACGTCGTCGTTGACGGTCGCACCGAGATCGGCGACGACACATACGTCTTTCCCTTCGCTTCAATCGGACTCGCCCCGCAGGACTTGAAATATCGCGGCGAGCCTTCGGAGACGCGCGTCGGACGCCGCTGTCGTCTGCGCGAGTTCGTCACCGTCCATCGCGGCACAGAGGGCGGCGGGATGTTGACGAGCGTGGGCGACGACTGCCTCGTCATGGCGCAGGCGCACATCGCCCACGACTGCCTCATCGGCCACCGCGTCATCATGGCGAACGCCGCGACGCTCGCCGGCCATGTCCGTATCGAGGACGGCGCGAACGTCGGCGCTTATTCCGGCGTCCACCAATTCTGCCGCGTCGGGAGAGAGGCATACGTCGGCGGCTACACCGTGGTCGTCAAGGACGCTCTGCCGTTCGCCCTCACCGTCGGCAACCACGCGAAGTGCTACGGCCTCAACACCGTCGGCATGAAGCGCCGCCGCTACCCTTCGGAGATAATCGAAGCCCTGCACCACGCCTTCCGCCTCCTGCTCTCTTCCCGCCTCAACACCACGCAGGCGCTCGCGGCCATCCGAGAAGAGATCAAAGGCTCGACGGAAGTCGAAGAACTCGTCCGCTTCATCGAGACCTCGAAGCGCGGAGTCGTCAAGTAGAAAGTTCCAGGTTCCAGGTTCAAAGTCAGGAGCTTTGCGCTTTCCGACTTTGAACTTTAAACTTTGAACCTCGAACTTTTCTCTTATGCGCTACGGACTCATCGCGGGCAACGGCAAGTTCCCCTTCCTCGTCATCGAGGGCGCGCGGCGCGCGGGCGCTGAAATGGCAGTCGCGGCCATCCGCGAAGAAACCGACCCGGCGATTGAGAAGATAGCAGACAGGTTGACGTGGGTCGGCATCGGTCAACTCGGACGGATGATTCGCTTCTTCAAGCGCGAGGGCGTGGAGAAGGCGATCATGGCGGGCCAGGTCAAGCACGTGCAGATTTTCAGCGGCGCACTCCCCGATGTGCGGATGCTCAAGATGCTCATCAGCCTGCCGCGCCGCAACACCGACGCGCTCATCGGCGGCGTGGCCGCGGAACTGGCGCGCGAAGGCATCGAGCTGATTGACTCGACCTACTTCCTGCAAGACCACCTGCCGCGTGAAGGCGTGCTCACGCGCCGCGCGCCCGACGAGCGCGAGCGCGGCGACATCGCTTACGGACTGGAAGTCGCGCGCGAGATTGCGCGCCTCGACCTCGGACAGACCATCGTCGTGAGAGCGCGCGCCTGCGTCGCCGTCGAGGCGATGGAGGGCACGGACGCGACAGTCCGACGCGCCGGCCAACTCGCGCGGGGCCGCCTCACCGTCATCAAGGTCGCCAAGCCCGAACAGGACATGCGCTTCGACGTGCCCGTCGTCGGCGTGCCCACCGTCGAGACGATGGCAGAGGCAGGCGCGACCTGCCTCTGCGTCACCGCCGGGAAGACACTTCTGTTCGACCGCGAAGAGATGCTCGGCCTCGCAGATCGCCGCCGCATCGCCGTCGTCGCCGCCCCGCCCGCCTGACGAAAGACAAGCCCAACGGGGAAGGCAAAAGTAAAAAGGCGAAAGGCAAAAGGAAGGGTGTTGGGTTCTAGGTTCTGGGTGCTGGTTATCTTAAATTCGCCAGCACCCAAAACCTAACACCCTCTTTTGCCTTTCGCCTTTTTACTTTTGCCTTATCTGTGTGGCGGTTTTGAGGCGGCGAGCACAAATGCCACAGTGAAGCGTGCGCGCGCCTTAACGCGCACGCGAGAAAAGACGCTAAAACTCGAACCGCGGCGGCGCGTCCGACTGGCACGAACGTTGCGACCGTCGCCGGCGTGGATAACTAGAGGCGCTGCCGGGCGTAAGGTAACGGCGGGCCTTCTATGAAGTAGAAGTAAGGCTGACCAACAATTCCTCTAAAGGAGAACCTGAAAAGCTTATGAAGAAACTTGCAATCGCGCTCGTCTTTACGCTGTTGCTCGGAATCAGTGTCTTCGCGTCGGCGAAGCAGAACACCAATTCCTCGGCGGCGAACACCAGCGCGGCCCCGGCCCGCCGTCATCACCGCCGTCATCACCGCCGTCACCACCGCCGCATGGGCCGTCGTCACCACCGGAGGGCAGGGATGGGCGGCAACACGAACGCCAACCATTAATCCAGTCGGGAGCGTCCGCAGCCCCGGCGAGACGTGGAAGTTCTTCTTTGAAAACACGGGGACAGAATCCGCACAGTTGCCCCGGTGTGGGCGGGGCGGCACTCTGAAGGGCGATAAGTGCCTTGTGCGGTGTGCGAGGTGCGGGCGGGCAGCAAAGGCAGGGCGGCCCGTGTCGCGCCGAGTGGAAGGGATGCATTGGTGTGGGGAGGCAGCCGCTCTTTGCATCCCTTTCTTTTTTTTGGGGGCGCGCGGGCGGGTTGATTTGGGGAGCCGGGAAGTATGCGGCACTGGGGTGAAATCGCGACGGTTTTGCACGCGCGGCGTTCCCTCGTCTGGTACTTGCTACTGGCCGTCGGGTGTGGGCTGCTCGTCTGGGCCGCGGCGAGCACGCGGCGTTCCCCGCCCGTCGTCGAGATCGTCACCACGGGCGCGCACCCCGCGCCACCCGAGCCGACTCCTTACGTTAACAACGTGGAACTGCCGCTGCGCGACGCGGAGGTCGAGCAGGCCGGAGACCGCATCGCCGAGGTCGAAGTTTACCTGAAGAAGCGGCAGAGCGCGGCGGCGCTGGTGGCGCTCTCCCGCGCGCGACGCGCCACGGCCCACGCCCTCGAAGCGCGGAAGCGCAAAGGATCGAGCGGCGACGAACTCGCCGCAACCCTCAAGGAACTCGACTCCGTCCAACGCGCCATCGAGCACGGACAGTTTGACGACGCGCACCGCCAGCTCGTCGCCCTCGACAAGAACCTCGACGGCATCAACTACTGAACGCGAGAAGTCCGCAACGCAGAACGAGAATTGAGAAGGGGTTTTGGGTGCCGGGTGCTGGTGAAAGAAGCACCCAACACCTAACACTCAAAACCCTACTCTGTTCATGGTTCCGCGTTGCGGACTTTTTGCGTGTGCTCAGTCTTCGTCGAGCTTGAGCTGGAAGCGCTCGGCCATGCGGTAGAGCGTGCGCCGGTCAATGCGGAGAATCTCTGCCGTGCGCGTGCGGTTGCCGCCCGTCGCTTCCAGCACGTGTTGCAGGTAGCGTCGTTCGAGTTCGTCGAGCGAGGGCAGGTCTTCGTAGAGCGCGGCGAGAGGAGAGCGCGAGGCGGCCTGTCGCACCTCGGCGGTCTGGAGTTTGGGCGGCAGGTCTTCCGCCGCCACTTCAGCGCCGCGCGCGTGCAGCGCCGCGTACTCGACCGCCGACTCAAGCTCCCGCACGTTGCCGGGCCAGTCGTAGGCGATGAGCCGGTTGAGCGTGCCCTCGGACAGGCGCAACCGACCACGGCCCGCGTTCTCCGAGGCCGCGCGCAGGAAGCGCTCGGCGAGGAGCGGAATGTCGCTGCGGCGCTCGCGCAAGGGCGGCACGTGGAGCGTGACGACGCCGAGGCGGTAGAAGAGGTCTTCGCGGAAGCGCCCGGCCTTCACTTCCTTTTCCAGTTCGCGGTTGGTCGCCGTCACGACGCGCGCGTCAACGATGACGGGGCGCGTCGAGCCGACGCGCCGAATCTCGCCCTCCTGCAAGGCGCGCAGCAGCTTCACCTGCATGGCCTGGCTCGTCTCGCCGATCTCGTCGAGGAAGAGCGTGCCGCCCTCGGCCTCCTCCCACAGACCTTTGCGATCCGAGGTCGCGCCGGTGAACGCGCCGCGGACGTAGCCGAACAACTCGGATTCCAGAAGCGTCTCGGTGAGCGCGCCGCAGTTGACGGGGATGAAGGGGTGGCTGCTACGCGGGCTGTGCTTGTGAATCGAGCGCGCGACGAGTTCCTTGCCCGTGCCCGACTCGCCGTAGATGAGCACGGTCGAGCGCGACGGCGCGACGCGCGCGATCTCCTTGTAGAGTTCGATCATCGAAGGCGAGCGCCCCGTCAAACCCGCGCGCTCGTAGCGCGAAGAGAGTTTTTCCGGGGTCGTCTCCGGCCCGCCCTCGCCTTCGGCCTCGCGTCCGCGCTCAAGCGCCCGCCTGACGGTGGCGACGACCTCCTCGACCTTGAACGGCTTCGAGATGAAATCCCAAGCGCCCTCGCGCGAGGCTTCGACCGCCGCGTCGAGCGTACCGAAGCCTGTGACGAGGATGACGGGGCACGCGCCGCGCAGGGCGCGAAGAATATCGAGGCCGGACTGCGCGGCTTCCAGATTGATGTCGCTGACGACGAGGTCGAAACGCTCGCGCGCGGCCAGTGCCAGCGCCGCCTCCGGCGACAGGGCGATCTCCGCTCCCCACCCCTGCGCCGCGAAAATCTCGCGCAGCAGCTCGCACGAAGCCTTGTCGTCGTCAACCACTAAAATCCGCTTCATCAAACGGCCACCTCTTTATACGGAACTCGACCCGAATCGAAATCATTTCAAACATGGATGGACGGGACGGGGCAGGATATAAACAGGAAAGCCGGTTTGAGATTCGAGATTCGAGATTCGAGATTTCAAATTTCAAGTTCTCTCTCCCGTCCCTCCTGTCCATCCATGTTAATTATTCTTTCCGCGGACAGGCGCGCGGGGACGAGCGCGGCCCCTGCGGCGACATCCTCCGTTTCGGCGGCGGGGAAGCTGAGACGGAAGCGCGCGCCGCGGCCCGGCTCGCTCTCGACCTCGATGGAGCCGCCGTGCTCGCCGATGACCTGGCGGACAACGACGAGGCCGAGGCCCGTGCCGCGCCCCCGCTTCTTCGTCGTGTAGAGCGGGTCGAAGATGTGCGCGCGCACCTCTTCGGTCATCCCCGTGCCCGTGTCGGCGAAGTCCACGACGACGCGGCCCGCGCCGCCGCCGCCAGCGTCATCCGGCTCGAAAGAGGTCGTGACCCTCAGCTCGCCGCCTTCGGGCATCGCGTCGAGGGCGTTGTTGACGAGATTGATGAAGACCTGTTGGAGACGGTCGGGGTCGCCGTTGACGTGCGGCAGGGCAGGGGAGTCGAGTTCGGCGTCGAGGCGGACGCGCGAGGCGTCAAGCGTCGGCGCGGCGGCGTCGAAGGTGCGGCGGAGCAGGGCGTTGAGGTCGAGCGGGGCGTGCTCGCCCGCTTCCGGGCGGGTGCTGTCGAGCATGCGGCGCACGATGCGCTCGATGCGCTCGATCTGCTGGCTGATGGTCTGGAGGCGCGTGCGCTCGGCGTCGAGGTCGTGGCTGCCGCTCGCCAAGAGGAGCTGCACGTGGCCGCTGATGAGGTTCAGGGGCGTTCCGACCTCGTGGGCGAACTGTGCGGCGAGCTGGCCCGCGGCGGCGAGCCGTTCGAGTTCGGTGAGGCGGCGAGCCGTGCGGTAAAGTTCGAGGTTGGCGTCTTCGAGCTGCTCGTTGCGCTCGGCCAGTTCCGAGGTGGCCTCGCCGACGCGGCGTTCGAGAATCCGGCTCTGCGTCTCGCGCTCGGCGGTCATCTCGCGCAGCCGCGCGAGCATGCGGTTGAACCCGCGCGTGAGCGTGCCCATCTCGTCGTCGCGCGCCACCTCTGGCGCTTGCGCGCCGAGGTCGCCTGCGCGCACGTGCTCCATCGCGCCGAGGAGTCGCTCGACGGGCTGATAGACGAAGTGGCGGAAGAGGAGAAAGATGCCGAGCGTGATGAGGAAGACGGCGAGCGGCGCGAGCCAGAGCGCGCCGCGCCCGTAGTCCCAGGCGATGGAGGGCGCGCTGTCGAGCTTCTCGATGACCTCGACGGCACCGCTCACGCGTCCGTCCTCCAAGACCGGCGCGAAGACGCGGTAGAGCGAGTCGTCGGCATCGGCGGGCTGCGCCTCGACGACCTTCGTGGCGAGGCCGCTGCGGAGCGCGGCCTTCACCTCGTCGGGAATCTCCTCGGCCTGCCGGTTCTCGGAGGACGCGGCGACCTCGACGAAGAGTCCGCCGACGCGCTCCCAGACGCGCACCGTCAGAGAGTCGGGGCGCGAGCCGTGGACGAGCGTGGCGACGCCCGCAAGCTGCGCCGGTTCGTGCGGCGCGGGCATCTTGCTGATGTGGTCGGCGAGGTTGCCGGCCTGGAGCTGCGCCACCTCCTTCTGCTGGTCGCGCACGCGCTGCGCGAAGCGCACGCTCACGAGGGCCAGCACCACGCCGAGCACGGCGAGCGTGATGGCCGAGGCCAGCAGAGTCGTCTTGGTGTGCAGCTTCAGCGGGCGCATCGAGAGAAGAAAGCTTCGAGGCAGAGTCAGGGGCGAAAGTACGGGCAGCCGACGCCGGACATCATACGACACGGCGGGCGTCGGCGGCTATGCGGGCGCGCGGGCGCGCGCCAATGAAAGACGCCCTCCGTGCATTTACCGGAGGGCGTCGCCGGAGAGAAAATTTGCGGCTGCAAACTCGTTCAATCGTTCAATCGCTGACGCCCGACTGCGCCTGCTGCGTGACGGCCTTCGGGTCGAAGGGCGTCTTGAGGTATTCCTGCGCGGAGTGCTGCGCGTTGTCGAAGTCGCTGCCGGCCTCGACCGCCTGCTTGTACTCGTTGACGGCGCGCGCGCGGTCGCCCATCGCGTCGTAGGCGTTGCCGCGCTTGATGTGCGCCCACGTCTCGATCCAGGTGGGCCTGCCGTCGCCGTGCAGCGCGGCGTCGAAGTTGTCGAGCGCCTGCTGGTAGTTGCGCTGCTCCAGAAAGATGAGGCCGAGGTTGTAGTAGACCCAGGAGTTCGACTTGTCGAGCTTCAGGGCTTCTTCCAGTTGCCGCTGCGCTTCGAGGTACTGCCCGTCGCGGAACAGTTCCAGCCCGCGGCGCGCGACCACAGAGGTGCGTAGCTCTTCGGAGGTGCGTAGGATTTTGTTGTTCGGGTCAACGATGATCTCCAGGGGCTTGCCCTTCGACTCGAAGTCGAAGTCCTCGCTCTGGTCGGCGACGTAGACGGTGGTCGTGGGGCTGTCGCCCTCGGCGCGCAGTTGCAGCTCGACGGGCAGCCGCAGGTTCTGCATGTTCTGCTTGATGGTGCCGCGGGCGCGGAACTTGCCCGTGCGCGTGCGGATGATCTGATAGTCGGCGGTGAACTCCGGCACGCCCGTCCCCTCGACCCAGCGCGCGAAGAAATAGCGCATGTTCTCACCCGCCACCTTCGAGGTCAGTTTCTCGAAGTCGTCAATCGAGGCGTTGTGCCCGCGGAACTGCGTGAAGTATTGACGCATCAGGTCGTCGAACTTCGACGGCCCCAGAGTCTCGCGCAGCATGCGGAAGGCCATCGCGCCCTTGTAGAAGACCACGGCCTGATATGGCGCGCTCTGGTCGTCCAGAGTCGAGGGCGCGCGCGCAATCGAGGCCGACTGCTCGAACATCAGCGCGCGCTCCAACATGTCGCGCTGCGCCGAGTCGAGCGCCGCGCCGGAGAGCTTCGTCTCGCGGAAGGCGAAGGAACTCCACTCGGCTAAGCCTTGCGAGAGCCATGCGTCGTCGAAAGCCTTCAGGCCGACGGAGAGGCCCCACCACTGGAAGGCGACTTCGCGCAGGACGCGCTCGTCGAGCGAGGATTGTCGGCCCGGCGTGAAGAAGCGCGTCGAGAGAAATTCCATCCCCGGCGCGGCGTAGGCGTCGAGGCTCGCGTCGTCAATCTCGACGACGACGAGGCGTTTGCCGAAGGCGGGCGGCCCGTACTTCTGCGTGTAGAAGTCCAGCGCCTCGCCCACCAGTTGCGCGTAAGGCTCGACGAAGCTCTCGCCGCCCGGCTGGACGTAGAAGGCCAGCTCGTAGCCGCCCATGCGGAGCGTGCGCGCCGTGAAGTGGCCGACGGCAATGCTGCCGACGAGCGAGGGCTGGCGCGTGACGAAGCGGTAGCTGTGGAGACCTGCGGAGGATGATTGCTGCGCCGCGCGCGCCGGCGCAGTACGCCCGCCCGTCTCGCCCGCCGAGGGCGGGAGAAACTGCGCGCCCGTCAGTTCGGTCACGGGTTCGTCGCTTGCGCCCGCGGCGATGTAGCCGGCGGGCACGGTGATGGTGATGTCGGAGGTGGCGCGGTCGGCGGCGTATTCATGGAAGGGAAACCAGCGCGAGGCGTACATCAGATAAGAGAGTTCGGGGCCGACGTAGGCCAGACGCTTCGTCGCCAGCGGCCCGCCTTCGGGCGTGACGAGCGCGCCGCTCCAGCGGAAGCGCAGCGTAACGGGCTGGCCCGCGGGCACGACCTCGCCGAGGTCAACGCGCACGAACGGCCCGATTGATTCCAGCCCCGCCTGATCCTGCACGTAGTCGGTCAAGGGCCTCCCGTTGCGCTCGATTGCCTCTACTTTGAGCGAGCCGTTCAGCTCGAAGACAACGCTTCGAGTGTTGTCGAGCGGCATGAAAGTCACGTCGGCGCTGGCGGTCAGGAGGTGCTGCGGCGGGTTGAGTTCGGCGACGATGCGGTAGTCCGTCACGTCGAAGCGCGCGCGCTGGCCCGGCTGTAGAGGCGTCTCGGCGATGGTCTGCGCGGGCGGCGGAGTCGGAGCGGGCGTTGCGGTCGGCCTGCCTTGCGCGGGCGGCGGCGTGACCCTGCGCGGCGTGCGGCCTCGGTTCTGCGCGTAGAGAGCGCCCGTGCCGACAAAGGCCAGCAACGCCGGGAGCAAAAGCGTGTGTGCAAAAATCCTCTTCATCTTATGTTTACCTGCCGAAAAAACGATACGCCGATGCGGACTCTTCTGACAACCTCTGGTCGGGCGCGTCCGCTGTGGCGCTTGAGGCGGAGCCAGCCGAGGGCGCGAAACCGGCGAGGCGAAGGGTCGCCGGGCTTCGGGCGCTTCTTCCAATACGACAAGCTTTTGATGACGGCCCACGGCGTTGCCGTTGTATGCGCCCGCGGCTTTCGAGCGGCTTTCAAGCGGCTTTCAAAAGACTACAGGGACGGAAGAAATCCCGCAGCTCACTAACCTTGAGGCGCTTGACAGACTTCTAACGTTGAGGTGCTTGACAGACTTCGCCGCGCGCGTCCATCCTCGTACGAAAGCTCTCGACAAAACTTCGGGCCACTACCGGCGGAAGAGTTGCACACGGGCAGAGCCGCGCGCACCCGCCGTCTACGAAACGGACATGGACTCATACCGCGACCCGGCCATACGCATCACGCTGCTCCCGCGCGACACCAACCCGCAGGGCACGATCTTCGGCGGCATCATCCTCAGCTACATTGACATCGCCGGCGCGGTCGAGGCGCACCGCCGCACTGGCATCGAGCGCTTCGTCACCGTCGCCATGCGCGAGGTCACGTTCCACGAGCCGGTTTACGTCGGCGACCTCGTCAGCTTCTACGCCACCACCGAGCGCGTCGGCACAACCTCCATCACCGTCCGCGTCGTCGTCGAGGCCGAGCGCTACGGCGGCACGAGCGAGCGCATCAAGGTCACGGAGGCCGAGGTCGTCTACGTCGCCGTGGACGCCAACCGGCGCAAGATGCGGATAAAAAAAGAACTCGTCAGGGACGCCGAAGGCATCGAGCAGCACGAGACTTCGTGAAGCGGGCCGGGGAGGCGGGAGAGGTGGCGGATGCTCCGTTTAATTCAGGCGCGACTGCACGCGCCGGAGAGCCTTCGCCGCCTGCGCGAAGGCGGGCTGCTCTTCGAGAGCGAGGCCGTAGTGGCGTGCGGCGTCGAGGGGTCGCCCGCGCTCTTCGTAGACGCGGCCCAGGTTGAAGTGCGGGAAGACGTAGGACTCGTAGCGCGGCGCACACAGCGCGCGGCGGAACCAGCGGACGCACGTCCAGAGGTCGCCCTGCGCGATGAGGTAGCTGCCGATGTCGTTGTAGGGGTTGCCGAAAGAGGCGTCCACGCGGATGGCCTCCAGGCACTGGTCAATCGCCTCCGCGTAGCGCCCGTCGAAGCTGTAGACCCAGCCGAGGAAGGTGTGCGCCTCGGCGGTCGGGTAGGTCTCGATTGAGCGGCGGTAAAGCTCGACGGCCTCGCCGTAGTCCTTCTCCAACTGCGCCTCGTAGGCGCGACGGAAAAACTCGGCGGCGCGCTGCCTCGGCCCTTGCGCGGAGAACTCTTCTTCGTCGAACATAAACACACCTGCCGCCGGCCCACTCGCAAAGGGTCAAGAAGGATGAAGCGCCCGGACACCGGCCCTCGACGGCCCGCGTTCGCGCCGCGCCGTCGGTTTGAATTATACTCGCCCTTGCGCCCGACGCGCACCAAACACGAAGACAAAAGAAACTCCCGATGAGCAAACCACACAACCTTACCGTCGAAACCGCCGCCGCGCTCCCGCCGTCGTCGCCGCGCGAGGTCGTTGCCGTCTGCGTCTTTCAAGGCGAGCCGGAGTCGGTGAACGCGAGCGGCGAGGTGCTCCGCGTCGTCCGGAGAATTCTGGATGAAGGCGACTTTAAAGGCGAGGCCGACTCGACGCTCCTCGTGCACGCCGCGACCGGCGAAGGCACGCGCCGCCTCCTGCTCGTCGGCGTGGGCGCGCGCGACGAAGTGGACGCCCACGCGCTCCGTCGCGCCGCCGCGACCGCCGTCCGCGCCGCACGCAACGCACACGCCGCGCGCGTCAACTTCATCATGCCCGCCGGCCACGAAGGGCCGCGCGTGATCGGCGCGGTCGCCGAAGGCGCGATTCTAGGCGCTTACGAAAACGGTTTCTACCAGAGCGACGACGAGGACGAGACCGCGACGGCTCGCCTGACCATCATCACCCCCACGCATGGCGACACCTCCGCGGGCGACAGCGGCCTGCGCGAGGCGGTCGAGCGAGCGCGCGTCGTCGCCGAGTCTGTGAACTGGACGCGCTCGCTCGCCGACGAGCCGGGCCTGAGCCTGCCGCCGCGCGAGTTCGCCCGCCGCGCCGCCTTGATGGCCGAAGAGTTCGGTTTGAAGGTCGAGTCGTTGTCGGCTGAAGAGGTTCGCGCGCGCGGCATGGGAGGCTTGCTCGGCGTCGCGCAAGGCTCGGACGAGGAACCCGCGCTCATCGTCCTGCGCTACGAACCTGAAGGCGCGGCGGAAGATGACGAGTTGTGGGCGTTCGTCGGCAAGGGCATCACGTTCGACACGGGCGGCATCTCGATCAAGCACGGGCTGGACATGTACGAGATGAAGTCCGACATGGCGGGCGGCGCGGCGGCCCTCGGCGCTCTGCGCGCCATCGCCCAGCTCAGGCCGAATCGCCGAGTCGCGGCAATCGTCCCCTCCGCCGAGAACATGCCTTCGGGCAAGGCCATCAAGCCCGGCGACATCGTCCGCACGCTCGCCGGCCACACCATCGAGGTCGTGGACACGGACGCCGAAGGCCGCCTCGTCCTCGTTGACGGAATCGCCTACGCGAAAGCTTTAGGCGCGTCGCGCATCGTTGACCTCGCCACCCTCACCGGCTCGATCATCGTCGCGCTCGGCTCCCACCGCACAGGTCTCTTCAGCAACGACGACGAGTGGGCCGCCCGTCTGCTCGCCGCCTCCGAGCGCGCGGGCGAACCTACATGGCGCATGCCCGTCTCGGACGACTACCGGAAGAGAATCGAAAGCGCCATCGCCGACTTCAAGAACTACGGCGGACGCCCCGACGCCACGTCAGCCGCGCTCCTGCTCTCGAAGTTCGCCGACGCGACGCCCTGGGTTCACCTCGACATCGCGGGCACAGCCTGGTACGACGACGCCACTTCTTATGCTCCCAAAGGCGCGTCGGGCGCGGGCGTCCGCACGCTCGTCGAACTCGTCTGCGGGTGAGTTTGCCGAAAGAAAATCACGAAGACACGAAAGCGCAAGGAGAGATTGAAGGCGAGCCACAGTCTGCTCTTTGCGTCTTCGTGTCTTTGTGTTGAAATCCTGTGAGCACTCTTATGCACGCGCTTTCCGGCGAGACGATTTTTCTGACGGGCTTCCCCGGCTTCATCGCCGGGCGGCTGGTCGAGCGTCTGGCGCGCGAGGGCGCGAGTTTCCTCCTGCTCGTACAGCCCGCGTTCGTCGAGCGCGCGCGCAAAGACATCGCTCAAATTGTCGAAAAGACCGGCGCGGACGCCCAAAGCTTCCGCGTCGTCGAAGGCGACATCACGCGCGAAGACCTCGGCCTGTCGGCGGCAGACCTCGAAGAGGCGCGGCGCGAGACGACGACGCTGTTTCACCTCGCGGCGATCTATGACCTCGCCGTCCGCCGCGACACGGCCTTGCGCGTCAACGTCGAAGGGACGCGCCGCATCAACAAGTTCGCCAGGTCAATCCCGAACCTGCGGCGCTATCACTACGTCTCGACCTGCTACGTCGCGGGCAGGCGCACCGGGTTGATTCTGGAGAACGAGCTGAGGCACGAGGCGGGCTTCAGAAATTTCTACGAGGAGACGAAGTACCTCGCCGAGCTTGAGGTCGAGTCGCTGAAGGGCGAGATGCCCGTGACCATCCACCGCCCAGCGGTCGTCTGCGGCGACTCTCGCACGGGCGAGACGGCGAAATACGACGGCGTCTATTACCTCATCAACTACCTGCGCATGTGGCCCGGCGCGCTCTCGCTCCCGAACATCGGCAACCGGGACGTGCGCCTGAACGTCGTCCCCGTAGACTTCGTCGTCGAGGCGCTCTCGGCGCTCGCCGCAGACGAGCGGGCGGTCGGCGCGACCGTGCAGCTCGCAGACCCCGCGCCGCTCACCACCAGAGAACTCTTCGACGTGATCGCGCGCAACCTCGCCGGTCGCAAGTCGCTCTTCACCATCCCCGCGCCTCTCGTCCACACGACGCTCAGACTCCCTCTGTCGGAAAAAGTCTCCCGGCTGCCGCGCATCGGCGTCCCGTACTTCTTCCTCAAGCAGACCTACGACACCGCCCGCGCACGCGCGCTGCTCGACCCGCACAACATAGGCTGCCCGCGCTTTCCCGACTACGTCTCGGCGCTGCTGGAGTTCGTCGAGCGCCACCCGAAGCTCTGAAAGGATGAAGGCGGAAGGCGGAAGGCGGAAGTGAAAGCCAGATGTCTTCACTTCATCCTTCCGCCTTCCGCCTTCATCCTTTCCTCTCAGTACAGGTTCTTGTCGGGCCGACCGTCTTTGACGCTGACGAGATAGAAGCCCTTCGTGGGCCTGTGCCGCAGGTCGAAGGTTGCGCCCGGCGCGAGCTTCCAGATTTTGTAGTTGGAGAAGGTGAGGGGCCTCTTCGGCTCGCAGACTTCGGGCGCGTGGTCGCCGAGGACGAAGTAGACCGGGCCTGCGCCGACGACGCGCGCCGTGCCGCGTCTGTCCACGGCGACCGAGGTCTTTTCGTTGACCGCGACGGCGAGGACACGGCGCGCGCGCCCGTCCTTGAGCTGGCGCGCGACGAACGTGAGCGTGCGCCCCAAACGCTGGCGCGCGACGACGTGCTGGTCAGTGATGACGCCGCCCATGTAGCGCCAGCGGAAGAAGTCGTATGTGAAACGCATGGTCGGGTCGTAAGGGTCTGCGAGCGCCAGCGCCGAGGTCGCGCCGTCCGTGCCGCAGCCGTCGTAGACGAACTCGCCCTGTATGGCCTCGCCCGCGCTCGTCCCGCCGATGCCGCCGCCGCGCGCGTAAACCGACTCGACCGCCCGCCCGATCTCGTTGCCGCGGAAGTAGCGGACGTAGTTGCACTGGTCGCCGCCCGCGAAGAAGACGACCTCTGCGTTCCTGATCGTCTTGATGACCCCGGCGTCCTTCGCGTCGTCCGCGCTCGTGATGACGATTGTCTCGACCGAGTTCACGCCCTTCATCTTCTTGATGTAGTCGTTGTAGCCGTCCGCGCCGCTCGCGCGCAGCACGACCACGTCCAACGTCGCGTCGCAAGTGGTGCAGCCGCGCACCTCGTCAATCATCCACTGGATGGCCTCGCCCACGTCCGTGCCGCCGCCGCCGAGGTCGAGCGCGGGGCCGTGCAGACGGGGCGCAACGTCCGCCGGATCGCCGGTCAAATACCGCGTCACCTTCGCACGGGCCGCGACGGGCGCGAGCAAGAGCAGGAGGAAGAGCAGAAACGGGCGTGCGACGTGTCCGGGAGAAAGACTCACGGGGCGCTCCTTATGATTGCCGATTCGGACTGCGGTAGATTCACTAACGCATTCAGGGCGTGGAAGGCAAGCGCGACCGCTTGACAAATCCGTGGATTAGAATTATTCTAATTCCACTTCAAACGGCAGGACAGATGAATGGCAGGCACCAGAGGAGATCAGGGCGGCGTCGGGCGGGCGCTGACGCCCCAGCGGCGGGCGGTGCTCCAGGTGGTCGCGGAGTCGGAGGAGCACCCGACGGCGGGCGAGATTTTCGAGGCGGCGCGCAGGCGTCTGCCCTCGATCAGCTTCGCCACCGTCTACAACTCCCTGAAGTACCTCAAGGGCGCGGGACTCATCCGCGAGATCAACTTCGGCAAGGGGTCGAATCGCTATGACCGCAAGACGGCACGCCACGACCACGCCGTCTGCTCGCGCTGCGGCAAACTCGTGGACTTCGACCTCGCAGAGACGACGCAACTGATACGCGCCGCCGCGCGGCGCTCGCGCTTCAAGCCCGAATCAATTCACCTGACGCTCGTCGGCGTCTGCCCCGAATGCCGGGACGGGGGCTGACTGTGCGCTGGAGTTCGCAAGCGGTAAAGGGCGCGCGGCTCGAAAGACATCGGGCCGGATGGCGCATCCGCGGAACCAACTTTTTCAGAAACCAACGGAGGAATCATTAGCATCATGGCAGGAGCAAAAGTCGGACAGCCGGCACCCAGTTTCGACATGCCGTCAACCAAGAACGTCGAGAAGCTGAACGAGAACGTGAAGCTCTCGGACTACAAAGGCCAGTGGGTCGTTCTGCTCTTCTACCCGCTCGACTTCACCTTCGTCTGCCCGACGGAGCTGACGACGTTCAGCGACCGCTACGAGGACTTCCTCGGCATCGGCGCGGACGTGATCGGCGTCTCGACCGACTCGGTGCACTCGCACCGCGCGTGGCTGAAGACCCCGCGCGACAAGGGCGGCGTCGAGGGACTCAAGTACCCGCTCGCCTCGGACATCACCAAGCAGGTGGCGCGCGACTACGGCGTGCTCATCGAGGACAAAGGCATCGCGCTGCGCGGCCTCTTCGTCATTGACCCGGAAGGCGCGCTGCGCTACGCCGTCGTCCACGACCTCAACGTCGGTCGCTCCGCCGAGGAGACCCTGCGCGTCATTCAGGCGCTTCAGACCGGCGGACTGTGCCAGGCCGAGTGGCATCCGGGGCAGGAGACTTTGAAGGTCTGAAAGGCGTAAACCGTGAATCGTAAACCGTGACGGGATGGAAGACGGTTTTTTTCTTGTCACGGTTTACGGTTCACTTGTCACGAGGTTTTCAACATGCCCATGAGAATCGGGACGGAGATGCCTTCGTTCGAGGGGGCGACCGAGTGGTTCAACGCGACGGGCGCGCACGCCGCCTCGGAGGCGAAGGGGCACCCGACGCTCGTGCACTTCTGGTCTGTGAGCTGCGGGATGTGCAAGGAGAACCTGCCGCGCGTCGCCGAGTGGCGCGACCGGAGGGCCTGCGAGGGCCTGCGAGTCGTCGCCGTGCACATGCCGCGCTACCCTGCGGACATGGACGTGGAGACGGTGCGCGATGCCGTCGCCGCGTACAACATCACGGAGCCTTGCGCCGTTGACAACCAGCACTGTTTGCGCGATGCCTTTCAGAACGAACAGGGCTTCGTCCCCGCTTACTACCTCTTCGACGCGGAGGGTAAGCTTCGGGGCTTCGCCGCCGGTGAGTACGGCCTGAAGGTCATCGGCCCCGCGCTCGACCGCGTACTCGCGGCGAGCAAGATGGCGGCGGGTTGACAGTCTCGCCGAAACGACATCGAAAGAAGAAGGCATCACGCCCAGCGGACGTGATGCCTTCTTTACGACTGGAAGAATTTAACGAAGCGCGCTGACGAGCAGCCAGAGCAGCCAGAGGCTGAGCGCGAGCGTGGCGAAGAAGAGCACGAGCAGCCCTATGACGATGGCGGCGAGGAAGAGCCAGTCGCTCGTGCGCCCGCGCGAAAGCTCCTCCGGCGTGACCGCCGCGCGTTGCCTGAGCAGTTCGACGTTCATCTGATTCGATTTCCATGCTGCGTCGAAGATGTCGCCGACTACGGGGACGGAGCCGATGAGATAATCAATAGCGATGTTCGCGCCCATGCGGAGCAGCGTGACCTTCGGCACGCGGTAGCGCACGCCCGCGGCGAGGATGTAGAGCGAGACGGCTGTGGTGGCGAAGTCGCCGACGCCGGGGATGAGTCCGACGATGGCGTCGAGGCCGATGCGCCAGCCCGTGCCGGGGACGCGGAACAGCCCGTCCATCAGGTAAGCCAACTGTTCGAGGCTCCGCTCAACCTCCGCACGCGAGCGCCCGCCGCGCGCCGCCGGCAGCCCCGCCTCACGAACGGCCAAACTGTTGCTCATCGCCATCAGTTATTCCTCCCCTTTCGTTTGCTCGGATGCACGTCCGTCTGTGCGACGCGCACGCCGGCAAATTAGATGCGCACGCGCTCACCTCAGTAGTACGAAGAAGAGTAGAGGAGGGATGGAAAAAAGCGACCGGCCCGGTTGGCACGCGCTGGTGAAGAGAGACGCAGGCTCTTCGTTAGTTTCTCACACACCTGGCCGTGATGATCGCGCCCGCCCCGACCGTCTTCGGGCGCAACCCGCCTGCACGCAGGCGCGGGACATATCCGGCGGGTCATGCTAGCATCCGCGGAATGCGAAGGGTGCAAACCGCCCACCTTTTCCTCCCGCTCCAACGGGAGTTGGTTTCCCTCCTGCGCGGCCTCGAAGATTCTGTCTGGTCGCGCCCGACGCTGGCGAGGCAATGGACGGTCAAGGACATCGCCGCGCACCTGCTCGACACAGACCTGCGGAGGCTCTCATCCCAGCGAGACGGATACCGCCCCGCCCCGCCGGCCGAAGACATTAGCGACCACCGAAACTTAGTCGCCTTCATCAACCAACTGAACGCGTCATGGGTGGCGGCGACGCAGCGGCTCAGCCCGCGCGTGCTCGTCGATCTGCTCGAATGGAGCGGCCCACGTGTGGCGGAACTCTTCGCCTCGCTTCCGCCGGACGGCCCGGCGCGCATTTCCGTAGCGTGGGCGGGCGAGGAGCGCTCCGCCAACTGGATGGACATCGGGCGCGAGTACACAGAGAAGTGGCATCATCAGGCGCAGATCAGGGAGGCGGTCGGCGCACCGGGTTTGAACAGCCGCCGCTGGCTGGGGCCTGTGCTGAAACTTTCGATGTACGCGCTGCCGCACGCCTTCCGCAACGTCGAGGCGACGACGGGCAGCGCGCTCAACGTCCACATCGAGGGCGAGGCCGGGGGCGTCCGGCACATCCTCAAGGAGGCTGACGGGTGGAGGTTGCGCGACGGCGAAGCGCCCGCGGCGGCGGCGAGCGTCCGCCTCGATGTCGAGACTGCGTGGCGACTCTTCTTCAACGCGCTCGAACGGGACGAAGCGGAGCGGCGAGTTGAAGCCGCGGGCGTTGAAGAGTTGTGTGCCGCCTTCCTCGGAGTCAGGTCGGTGATGGTGTGAGGCGTTCGGGGCTGCCAAATGAAAGCGAAATCAGTCGAGAAACTTTATAACGAGACTGGTTGCCGCTACAGCGAGAGCAGGGCGGCGGCGCGGGACATCGTCGGCGATCAGCGAAAGCGCGTGATCTTCAACGAATGCGCGTCATCTGTCGCCAGAAGAATCTGCCGAGACGTGAGAAGGCGTTGCGGTCTTTGGCCGCCTGCTGCTGCTCGGCGGTGATGCCGAGCGCGGCGAGGAGTTGCGGGTTGGGCGGGGCGATGTCCTCGTCGCCGTGCTTCTCTGTGAGCCAGCGGTTGAAGGTGCGCGTGACCATGCGGCGCTGCGGCAGCTCGGCCTCGGCGACGAAGGCGGCGCGCAGGTCTTCCATCTCGGCCACCTCCAGGCGGTTCGCCTCGTAGTAGCCGCGCAGCGCGTGGAAGAATCTCTCGTTGCCGAGAAGCTGGCGCAGCGCCACGAACATGAGCGCGCCCTTGCTGACGACGATGGCCGCGTACTGGAAGGAGTTGCGGTAGTCGCGCGACGGCGAAGAGGCCGCGCGGTCTTCGCCGCCGAACGTTCGATAGACCTGGTAGACGCCGCGCAGTTGATCCTCCTGCACGGCCTTCGCGCGCTCTTCGCCGTGCACGTCCTGCACGTAGAGCAAGGCCGACCACTGCGCCAGCGCCTCGTCCAGAACAGGCTCGCGCTGCGGGTCGCTCCCCACGGCCTCGCCCCACCACTGCTGCGCCACCCCTTGCGCGGCGGCGAACTCCAGACTGTCCTCGACCGACGAACGCTGCTCGCGCACGAGTTCGGGGAGGGCGCGCATCGCGGGCGAGTCGAAGTCAACATAGAAGGCGCTGGCGATTGCCGCGAGGCCCGCGAACTCCGCGCTGCCGAGTCCGGCGACGAAAGGCGCTTCCGTGATTGTGACCGTCTTCAGCGGCAGCGGGCCGAAGCGCGACGCGAAGGTGCGCGCAGCGTCCGCGGCGTAGGCGAGCACGCGCCGCCCAATCTTCTCGTGCTCCGCCGCGAAGACCGAACGCACGCGCACAGCCCCGACCGTCTGCTCCGCCGAGCGCAAAGTGCGGCCCGCGACGAGGGCGAAGCCGCGCAGGGATTCGCCCTGAAAGACGTGGCTGCTGTTTCTACCGAACTCCGCGCTGCCACGCTCGTCGCACGAGGCGAACAACGCGACCTCGCCGAGCGTGTTGACGGTCACGTCGTAGTCGGCCACGTCGGCGAAGAACGCATCGCCGACGCTCGACTCGACCCTGCGCTGCCATTCGCCGTTATCATTGCGGGCGGCGAGCACCGGGTAGAAATCGCCCAACAGCATCACGCCGCGCGAGACGAAGTTGGTGTCGCGCGCGCGCCGAACTTCGCGCGTGTCGCGCATGGCGGCCCCGACCTGCTGGACGACGTGTGCGGGCAGGCTCGTCTCGTCCGGGTCAATTTCGGGGAAACTTCCGCGGAAGGAAATCTCGACCTCTGTGGACGCGCCCGCAGCCACGGCCTTCGGCAACTGCACGCGCATCGTCGCGCCCTCGTCTTCAAACGTGAAGGTCAACGGCCCGCCCTCCGGCGCGGCGCGCACCCCCGTGACTTCGAGGCGCGGCTCGTCGGGCGCGGCTGAGTCGGCGTCCGTCTGCGGCGAGTTCGCGCGCTCATCGTCGGCGCGCAGGTTCGGGTAGAGGTGGAAGTAGACGGCGGCGGCCGCATCGTCGTCGCGGTTCGTCCAGCGCACGCGCTCTGTGCCCGTGCAGCGGCGCGCGTCGAAGTCGAGTTCGAGTCCGATCTGGTAGTGCGCGTGCTCGTAACGCACACCCTTCTGCTGCTTCGAGGGGGCTGTGGACCGCCGCGCGCGAGGGTAGGCCGCGGCGTGAGGCGCGCACAGCGCAGCGGCGAGCAGGGGCGCGAGGAACCACAGACGAGTCCCCGCGAAGCTTGCCTGTCTCCGCGTGCCGCGTTGTTCGTTCGACTTTCTCAAAGACTCCCGCCTGTTCCGCGCGCCGCACGCGCCCCCCGTCTTACCTCTGTCCTCTGGCCGCCGCGCGGCCCGTCTCCGTGATGTTGATGAAGCGTATCAGATCGCCGCGCGCGATGCGGTCAACCACGTCCAGCCCCGCGACGACGCGACCGAAGACGGTATAGCCGCCATCGAGGTGCGGCTGCGGCGAGTGTGTGACGAACCACTGCGAGCCGCCCGTGTCCCTGCCCGACAGAGCCATGCCGACCGCGCCGCGGTCGTAAGGAACCGTGTTGATCTCGTCGCGAATCTGGTAGCCGGGGCCGCCGTTGCCGTCGCCGCGCGGGTCGCCGCCCTGAATGACGAAGTTCGGCACGACGCGGTGAAACGCAACGCCGTCGAAGTAGTGCCGGCGCGCAAGCTCCACGAAGTTATCAACCGTGAGCGGCGCGTCCTCCGGCAGAAGCTCAATCGTGAACGCGCCCTTGTCGGTCGTCACCACGGCGCGGACATTCTTTCCGATGCGCGCGGCGGCACGCTCGTAGTCCGCGCGGTGGTTGCGCGTGTTGACGGTCTCGACGCGGCGCGACGCGGCCCCGCCCGCACCCTGACGCAGAAGGTCTGCCGCGCGACGGCGCACGAGGTAGTCCGTCACTTCGAGCGCCTTCTGAATCGCGCCGCTGGCCTCCGCGCTCTTCTGTTTCGAGAGAGCGCCGAGTATGGAGAGCGCCGCGTCGTTCATCTCGTCTGTGAGCGCGCGCGGCAGAGCGCCTGTGAGCGCGCGCGAGTTGTCGGCGTCGGGCGGGAGTTCCGAGAGGATGTCGGCGGCGGTGGCGCGCACGATCACGTCGTCGGCCTTGAGTTGTTCGCGCGCGAGCGCGGCCATGTCGAGCGGCTTGAAGCCTTGCAGGGCGCGCAGGAGGTCAGGCACGGCGAGCGCGGGCGTGTTCCGGCTCTGGACGAGCGCGCGCAGGGCGATCTGCGAATCGGCCTGCAAGCTCACGACGCTGTTGCCGACCATCGCGCTCGTCACCGAAGCCGTCTCGCCCAAACCCTGACCGACCGCAGAGACCTTCTGCCAAGTGACGCCGGAGTCCCTGGAGGACGCGAGGCGGCTGATGAGTTCCGCGACCTTCGGGTCGCGCGCGTACTGCGAGGGAGCGACGCGCGCCAGCGCCGTCTCGACCTCCGGCGCAACGACGCCCGCGTCCCGCACCCCGCGCAGAAGGGCGAGCGCGCGCTCGTCGTTCGAGTTCGGCAGCACGCGCCCCAGAGCGGTGGCGATCTCCAGAAGCTCACTCACCTCCGAAGGGTTCGAGATGCCGCTCGCCTTCGCCGTTCTGTAAGCGACGTACAACTCCTCGCCGCGCCGGACGAGCGGCGCAGCGGCGCGCGCGTCCTTCAACTGCGCGAGCGCACGTGTGGCGCTCACGCGCACGCGCGAGTCGGCGTCGGTCGTGGCGTGCAGGGCGAGCGTATCGAGGGCCGTCGAGTCTTCGGCTGCGCCGAGCGCGCGCGCGGCGTTGGCGCGGGCCACAGCGTCCGTGTCGGTCGCGAGCATCGCGCGCAGTCGTTCGAGAGCTTCTTTCGCACGCAGGCGTGTCAGCGTGTTCGCCGCGTCCTCGCGCACGCGCGCGTCCGCCGAGTTGAGGAAAGGTGCGACCGCGCGCGCGCCGCCTTCGGGCTTCGAGCGCAGCACGGCGGTCAGGCCGAGCAGCACGAACGCGCGGCGCGGCCTCGGCGCACGGCCTTCGGCGGCGAGCGCCGACGTTATCACGTCGCCGAGTCGCCGCCGCGCCTCCTGCTTCGCGTCGGGGAGCGCCGCCGCGATCTTCCCCAGCGCCTCGATTGCGCGCGCGCGAACCTCCGGCGTCTTTGAACGCGCCAACGCCTCTTCGAGCGCGACCGCGCCCGACTCCGACTCGATCTCGCCGAGCGCGAAGGCGGCCAACGCGCGCGCGGCGTCGTCCTGGTCGCCGCCGAGCATCGTCACGAGCGGCACGACCGCGCCCTCGTCGCCGATGCGCCCCGCCGCGAGCGCCGCGCGACGACGCACCGCCGGGTTCGCGTCGGCGAGCAGCCTGCCCAGGTCGGACTCGTCCCAGCGCCGCTCGTCCTCGGCCTCGATGATTTGCAGCAGCGTCTCCTCCGGCACCGTCGCGCGCGCCGCCGCCGCGCCCTTCCTCGCGGCTGGCCGGGACGCACTCCTTTGGAC
>DATARW010000023.1:0-10917 GCA_036263975.1 Pyrinomonadaceae bacterium | reverse complement strand
TCTCCCCTAAGTTTCGCCCAAAATAACTGACACATGCTCTCGTCTCAGTAACACCCGCCATGCCTTTATACAAGCTCCCGCCAGCGCCCAGTTTCCATTGAGTACGACGCGCCTAATCACATCCGCCTTCCCCAACTCGATAGTGTTCGTGCTGATATGTAACACCCGGCTGATGTCTCGAATGCCTGAGCCGTTCAAGGTCATCGGCAGGACAAGCGAGCGCACTTCTGGTTTGTAAGCCTGATAAGTGTAGTCAGTGATAAATTGGCGCTCGCAATCCTGGCACCGATAGCGTTGTTTTGGTTGCGTGGTTATGCCATTCTTTTTCACCCTCAGCGATGAACACCTCGGACAGGCGACTTCTTCGTAGCACATCAACTCGAAGATGAGCTTGTCCGAGTCTGTTTTTCATCGCAGCATCTCTTTTGAGACACGACCGTTCAGTGAAAGAGAAGGTTTGCCGTTGATTGCAAGTTGTGCCGGGTGAAGTACCCTAATAACGTGATCGAGCAGGGCCAACGAGCCATCGAGCCATGCGGAGGAGATGGAGAGCAATGCAATGCTTCCGCTCGTTCCACACAGCAGAGCGAACACTTGAAGGGGTTGAAGCTCTTCACATGATGAGGAAGGGGCAGGTCCGAGAGGTTAGACGGGAGAGACGTGATAGGGCAGGCGAGGTTTGTCGAGAGCCTCTTCAGTGTAGCCGTATAGGCGTGGTGACTTCAGCAACCTTCCCGGCCACAAATCTATATTCGCAACGGAACCGGGGAAGCGTCGCGCCGGCATCAGCTTCAGCCTTATCTGTCCCGTTAAGGAGACCGGAAGGGAGTTAGACATGGGCAGCGACGGGGATTCGATAATTGAGTCGTACTCGCGCCGCGCGGGCGAGTACGCCGGGGAGGGCAATTTCGCGTCCTGCTGGGGGAGTTTGTCGGAGAGTCTCTGGGCTGAGTTAGACGTTCGGCCATCACACCGTTTGGTGGCGGATGTCGGCTGCGGCCCCGGAACGACTCTGGAATATTTGGCGAAGCGCTACCCACCCGCGACTCGACTTGTCGGCGTTGAGCCGGCAGAAAGCATGCGCGTGCTGGGGAGCAGGTTGACGGAGCTACACCCCAACGTCGAGTTCCTTGACGGCCGCTTCGAGTCGCTCCCTTTTGAATCAGAGTCGGTGGATTATCTTTACAGCATCATGGCGTTCCACTGGGTCACGGACGCGGAGGCGGGGGCGCGTGAAATCGGAAGGGTCTTGCGGCGGGAGGCTTCGGCGGACATATTTTTTGTCGGGCGTTGGAACGGGCGTGAGTTCATAAACATAACGACCCCGATCTTTCTCAAATACATGGGCGCATCGAACCTGTTCGCTTCGGCCCGTTTGAGAAAGCAGTTGACGGCCGAGGAGGCGACGGACTTGTTCAGTCAGGCGCTCCCAGACAGGCCCGTCTGGGTACGGGAGTTATACAAGACCTACCACGACACTCTCGAAGGTCATTGGCGTTGGTGGGTGAGGATCGGAGGGCAGCTCGACTACATCCCGCAGTCGGAGCGTGCGCGGTGCGAAGGGGAGGTGCGGCTCGCCCTCCGGCAACTTGAGGGGCCGGAGGGCATACCGTACACGGTTCACGTGCTCCACGCGAAGGTAGGGCGCGGTCGTGAGACCGAAGAGACGAGGGAGGCGCGCTAGCGTTCAGGAAGCGTAGGCCGCGGGCGGGCCGCCCGCGCGACTAAGCGACGCCCCCGGCGGCGTCCTCGTTCATCTGATCCACGAGGCTCTTGGGTCGCATGTCCGTCCAGTTCTCTTCGATGTAATCGAGGCACTCTTTACGGCTGCCGCGCGGGCCGACGGCCGTCCAGCCAACCGGGATATCGCGGAACGTCGGCCACAAAGAGTACTGCTGCTCCGCGTTCACAAGCACCATGAACTCGCCGTTCTCGTCCTCAAATGGGTTCGTCATCACTGCTCCTTTTGTGTGAAGCCGCGGGCGCGCGTCTAGCTGACTAATTTTGCCAGCGCGGCGTAGTCTATCTTGCCATTGACAGTTCGAGGCAGCTCTTTCAGGACGGTCGCCCGCGCGGGAACCCCGGCCTGGTTGAGGTGCCGCCTGATTTGCAGTATCAGTTCGTTGCCGGTCGGCGATGTCGAGGATGGGTCTACCGAGACGGCGGCCCTGACTTCCGCGAAACCGTTCCCGCCCTGCTCGACCCACGCGGCGGCGGCGACGACGCCGGCGCAGTTCGCAAGGGCCGCTTCGATCTCGTCCAACTCGATGCGGAACCCGCGCACCTTCACCTGCCTGTCGCCGCGCCCGTGGAAGCGCATAGGCTCGGCCCCCGGCGACGTGACGCGGTCGCCCGTGCGGAAGAACCGCTCGGCCCTGCCGTCTGCGGTCTGCCGCGTGACGAAGACCCTCTCGTTCAACTCCGGCCGGTTCAGGTAGCCCGTCATCACGGACGCACCGGCGACCAGCAATTCCCCGACATCGCCGGGCACAACCTCTTTGCCTTCTTCGTCCACGACCACGACCGTGTCGTAAGGGCAGGGCAGGCCGATGGGACAGAACTCGTCGGACGCCACATCGTCGGGCGTGAGGCGGTGATAGGTGCAGACGTTCGTCTCTGTCGGCCCGAAGAGGTTCGTTAGACCCACCCCCGGCAAGACCGAGGCGAGTTCCCGCAACTGTGCTGGTGGGAAACGCTCACCCGCGAAGATGACTTCGCGCAGCAACAGACGCCTGTCCCTGAGTCTGCCGTGCTGTAAGAGCTGTATCAGCGCGAACGGCACAGAGTACCAGACCGTGATGCGCTCGGACTCGGTGAGCGAGGCCACCTGCGCCGGGAAGATCGCCAGGTCGTCGGGGATGAGCACGACGCACGCGCCCGTCAACGCCGAGACGAAAAGGTCGAACGTCGTGAGGTCGAAGTGGAGGGGCGCGTGACAACTGAGCCGGTCGTCGCTCGAAACGTCGAACTCCTTCGCCGCCCACGATGCGAAGGCGAGAGCGCTCGCGTGCGTCTGCTGAACCCCCTTCGGGACTCCGGTCGAGCCCGACGTGTAGAGGATGTAGGCCGTCGGGCCGTCGTCGGACGCCGCGACGCCGCCCGCCGTGGCGTCGCGGAACGACAGCATCTCGCCGTACTCGGAGGCGTCGGCGAGCCACGGACTCAGGCCGTCCGTCACGAGCGCACGGAGCCGCGGCGCGAGCGCGGGCTCGACGAACAGCGCCGCCAGTCCGGCATCGTTCAGCACCGCCGCGAGCCTGTTCGGCCCCATCTTCGTGTCGATGGGCACGTAGGCGCAGCCCGCCTTGAGCGCGCCGTAGATGCACGCCACCGTCTCGACATCTTTCTTCCTGAAGATGCCAACCCTGTCGCCCGGCCCGGCCCCGGCCCTTTGCAGAGCCGCCGCGGTCTCGTCCGACCTTGAGTCGAGTTCGGCGTACGAGACTGGTCCGCCCGGCCCGATCACCGCTGGCCTGCCGCCGAAGTTTTTGGCCGTCTGACGAAGGGCGCTTGCCAGCGATTCAGACATCATTCACACCCGCGTAGCTCGCGATCATGTTGCGCAGCACGTCCGACGTGCCCGAGTAGAAGAGGCTCCCAATGGCGTCGCGGACGTTGACGCCCGACGGGTCGCCGTGGAGGTAGCCCGCGGCCCCCTTGTTGCGGACGGCGTCCAGACTCGAAGCGAAGTAGTACTCGCTCAGGGCGAGCTTCACCAGCGGCGAATGGTACTTCGTCGAGCGCCCCGCGTCCCTCAAGGCCGCGGCGTAATAGATGAGCAGACGGCTGAGCTCGAAGCGGAGGGCCATGTCGGCGATGCGGTTGGAGACGGACTGGAAGCTGCCGACCGCGCGTCCGCGCTGCTTCCTGCCGTTGACGTAAGCGACCGACTGCTCAAGCTCGCGGCGCATCAACCCGACGGCGGGGGCCATGATGAACGCGCGTTCGAGGTCGAGCGAGGCCGAAAAGATGGAGGCCCCAACGCCCTCCGCGCCGAGGCGTCGCCCGACTGGGACGAAACAGTCCGCGAACTGTATATCGCCGAACTGCGCCGACTTCAGACCCATCTTCCGGACGTTGCCGCCGCGCGTCACGCCGTCCGCGTCGAGGTCTACCAGAAAGGCGCTCAGGCTCCAGATCTTACGCTCGGGTGCGGTCGAGGCGAGCACGAGGGCGAGATCGGCGAGCGGCGCGTTCGTGATGTAACGCTTCACACCCGTCAGCCGGTAGCCGCCCCGGCAAGGGAGGGCCTTCGTCTGGAGGGCGAAGATGTCGGAGCCCGCATCCGGCTCCGTCGCAGCGTGGGCCGCGCGCAGTTCGCCGCGAATCAGCCGCGGCAGAAGCGTCTGCTTCTGCTCCTCGGTTCCGAAAGCGAGGATGGGGTGTTGCACGCTCAACACCTGCGCCGACATCGCGAAGAGCACGGCGGCGTCGCCCCCGCCGTACGCGAGTCCTTCGAGCGTCGCGACGAGCGCCGAGAAGAGCGCGCCCTCGCCGCCGAGCGCAGACGGCATCGTCTTCCCGAGGAGGTTGGCCCCTGCGTAGCTCCCCCAGTCGGACTTGTCCTTCAGTGCCCGCGCGTAGCTCGCGCTTTCGGCGACTATCTCGTCTGCCGCGTCGAAGAAATCCATCATGCGGTGTTACCCCAGCAACCGCTCGATCTCCTTGCGGAGCGCGTCCATGTAACTCTCGTCGTAGTGGAAGGGGTACGGCCCCATGTAGTGGAAGGGGTCGGCGCGCTCGCCGCCGCAGCCGACGGCGCTGACACGCGGGAAGAGCCGCGACGCCTCGTTGAAGAGTCGCTCGCCGTACCTGTAGTAGTAGTCGATATTCGCGGCAAGCTCCTCGTCGTCGAACCGTATCCCGTCGTTGAAGCACGGCCGCGGCATGTGGAAGATCGTGTGCAGGTTCGGCTGCCGTTGGTAGAGCGGCTCCAGCACTTCTCTGAGCGCCCGCTCGGAGTGCTCCAAAGCGAAGTCCCACAGACGCCTCTGCTCGAAGCCCGCGAGCAGCGTCACGTAGCGCCGCCACTCTTCCGAGCGGAGGAAGTAGCGCTCGCCCGGCCCGACGAAGTACGGAAAGCCGAACCCCGAGACCGTGTCGAAGATGAGTGCGTCGCCCATGCCTATCACGCCGGCGAGCCGGTTCTGCTGCCGCTTCTCCAACTCGTCGCCGACCATCGTCAGCCCCCAGTCGTTTTTCAAGACCTTCTCGCGCTCGCCCGTGTAAGCGAACTCGTCGGGCCGCAACGCGCCCGAGGTCATGCTGAGGAGCGACGTGCGGCCCTGGTACCAGAGCAGCCGCAGGCGCGCGCCGCGGATGTCTTCGAGGTTCTTGGTTCGTATCGCGTCCGCGCTGCTGCACGAGCCGAGCACGACGACGTACTTATGCCGGAGGCTGGGTTCGGCTGCCATAATTGAATGCCCTCGTGGCGGCGGCTGGGGCGCGCCATGTTACTGCCTTGCGCTCAGCCTGCCGATGAGACCCCGGATGGCGGCCAGGTTCCTGAAGTTGTCCGGCGTGATCTGCTCCTCGGGCACCGCGAGCTTGTAGCGGCGCTCAAGGAACGCGACCAGAGTCATCAGGCCGAGCGAGTCTAACAATCCCTGTTCGAGCAGCGGCGTCTCATCCGTGACCTCGGAGGCGAGGTGCGGCGCGTGTGTTTGAATGTATTCGAGCAGCGGGTCGTCGGTGTTGACGTTCTCGTCGGCCATCAATGTTACCTCTCCCTTTCGTCGCGCGCCGGAGGCGAAGCGTGTCGCGGTTGGCGCGCGGGCTTGATGATTTCAGTCGCCGCGTAGAGTGACGGCCGGGTCAATGCGCCCGGCCCGGAGAGCCGGGCCTAGCCCGGCCAGCAGGGAAGTCACGAGCAGGAGCGAAGGCGCCGCGGCCAGCGACATCGCGTCGGCGCTCCCCACGCCGTAGAGCAGAGTTTGGAGCGCGCGCCCCGCCGGCCACGCCACCAGCAACCCAATCAAAGAGCCGAGCACCCAGAGCCGCAGCGCGTGCGAGAGCACCAGCCGGCTGATGTTGCCCGGGCGCGCGCCGAGCGCCGAGCGGATAGCGAACTCGCGCGAGCGCAGCCCCGCCCCGTAGGAGACGACGCCGTACAGGCCCAGACATGCCAGCAGCAGCGACGAGCCGCCGAACAGGGTTACAAGCCCGGTCAGCAGGTTGCGCGACTGGAAGCTCATGTCGATCCACTCGCCCATCGAGCGGATGTCGTAGACCGGCTGCTCCGGGTCTTCCGCGTGAATCTGTTCGACGACGGCGGAGGCGAACGACTCGGGCCGGCCGGCGGTTCTCAACACGAGCGCCACGCGATCCTGCGGCTGCTGCGGCAGCGGCCAGTAGACCTGCGGGCGCGGGTCGGTCTCAAGGCTCTCGCCCCTAACGTGGCCGACCACGCCCACGATCTCGACCCACGGCGTGTTGGCGTTGACGACGCCGAACCGCAGACGCTTGCCGAGCGGGTCTGCGCCGCCAAAGACCGAGCGCACGAGTTGCTCGTCAACGACGCAGACGCGCGGCGTCTCGGCCCCGTCGTGCTCGGAGAAGTCGCGCCCGCGCAGCAGCGGAATCCCCATAGCCGGGAAGTAGCCGGGCGTCACCGAACGGCTATCGGCCCCGACCCATTCGCCCTCGGGCCTGCCCTCGAAATAGACCGGGCCGGAGAGCCGTCCCTCGCTGAGCGGCAGCAGGTTGATCATGCCGGCCTCCACGACGCCCGAGACCGACTTCACCCTGCCGATCAGACGGCGGTAGTAGTCCGAGACCTGCTGCTCGGTCGGGTACTTCGCGCGCGTCACCGCCAACTGCATGGTCAGCGCGCCCTGCGGCGAGAAGCCGGGGTTCACGCTCATCACCGCGACGAAGCTGCGCACGAGCAGCCCGCTCGCGAAGACGAGCACCAGCGACACGGCGATCTGCGCGACGACGAAGGCGTTGCGGAGCTTGCCCCCGCCCACGACCGTCCGCGACTCCTGCTGGAGCGCCGCCGCGAGCTGCACTCGCGAGGCGAGGCGCGCCGGCAGCATGCCCGCGACGAGGGCGACCAGCACGCTGACCGCCACGGCCACCGCGAGCACCGGCCCGTGCAGCCCCACCGACTCAACGCCTGGCAGTTGCGGCGGGAGCCAGCGCACCAGCAGCTTGAGCAGCCCCCAGGCGAGCAGCACCCCACCGATGGCCCCGATGACGCTGACCGGCATCACCTCGGCGAGCGTCTGCCTCCGCAGCCGCGCGGCGCTTGCGCCGAGCGCCGCGCGGACGACGAACTCGCGCGAGCGCGCGCTGGCGCGCACGACCAGCAGTCCGCCGAGGTTGATGCATCCAATCAGCAGTAGCGAGCTGACGGCGGCGAGTAGCGCGTAGAGCGTCGTCCGGAACTGCCCGACCGTGCTGTCGAGCAGCGGCTCGACGAAGACCCCGAGGTCGGCGTTGGTCGTCGGGTACTGCTGCGCGAGTCCACGCATGATCGTGGACATCTCGCCCTGCGCCTGCTTGACCGAGACGCCCGGCTTCAGCCGCGCGACCGCCCTGTAGTTGAAGCCCCACCTCGCACCCAACTCGGCGGGCGGGACGAAGAGCGGCGTCCAGACTTCGGACTCCTTGGTCGGGTAACGGAACTCGGGCGGCATGACGCCGACGACCTGGAACGTCTCGCCGTTGAGTTGTATGGTGCGACCCAGCACGCCGGGGTCGCGCGCAAAACGGCGCTCCCAGAACCCGTAGCTCACGAGCGCCACACGCGCGTTCGAGCGCGTCTCCTCCTCCGTGAACATGCGGCCAAGCATCGGCTGAAGGCCGAGCACCTGCGGCAGATTCCAGGTCACGCGCGCGCCTCGCACGCGCTCGGGCGCGCCGTCCCCCGTGAGGTTGAAGTTCGGCATGATTCTGGTCAGCGCGATGTCTTCGAAGACCTTTGACTGTGCGCGCCAGTCAGTCCAGTCCGCCGCGCCCACATTGAAGTGCCCCACGTTGGCCTTCGCCGCGCCCGAACTGGTCATCCAGAGTGACACGAGGCGCTCCGGCTCGGGGTAAGGCAGCGCGTGCAGCAGAATGCTGTAAGTGAGGCTGAAGATAGCCGTGGTTAACCCGACCCCGAGCGCGAGGGTAGCGCACATGACGACGGCCCATCCGGGCGATTTCAGTAGCATCCGCAGCCCGTAGCGCATGTCACCGAAGAGTTGTCTCACGTCCTTTACCTCCGCTCATCAATGTCTCGACGCGCACGCCCTCCGCGCGCGCGACGGGCCTCTTCCTCTTCGAACGGTCGCGTGCGGAAGGTCATACGCGCTTTGGTGCGAGCCTCAGTCGCCCGCGTCGGCGCGCTCCGGCGCGCCGGCCGGCCGGCCGGCGACAGTGACGCCGTGTAGCTCCTCCGAGTAGGCCGGCCCACCTCCTTCAGGCCACCTCCGTAACTCCTCGCCGAGCACGGTCGCCATCTCGGCGGCGGGGCCGCGCCGCAGCATGTCGTGGTGCCCGCAGTCAATTGTGATAGTCCGTATGCTCCCGCCGATGTACGGCCGCCAAGCGTCGGCCAGTGTGGCCTCGTCGTGTTCACGCGCGGCGACGAAGAGCAACGCGTCGCCCGAGTACGTGGTCGGCTCGGACTCGCGCCGGAGCTTCAGGTTGTTCCTTGTGACCTCGATGATGCGCGCGCGGTGCGCGTCGTCGAACATCTCCGACAGTTCTGGGTCGGCGGCGAAAGCCGCTCGCAGCTCCTCGTCTTCAAAATCTTCGGGCCGCTCGTCGGGGCTCGCGGGGAGAGCGTCGAGGAGCGCGAGCAGGCGCACCTCTTCGCCCTCCTGCTGCGCGAGCGAGGCGATAGCCTGCGCCACCAAACCGCCGAAAGACCAGCCGAGCAGGTGATACGGCCCGCGAGGCTGGACGGCGCGTATCTGTTTCAGGTACTCGCAAGCCATCTCGGCTATCGAGCCCGGCAACTCTGCCGCCTGACTGAGCCCGCGCGCCTGCACGCCGTATATCGGATGCCTCACATTGATGTGCGGGATGAAGGCGCTGTAGGCCGAGCTGAGGCCGACGACAGCGTGGATGCAGAAGAGAGGCGGGCCGTCGCCCGAGCTTCTGATCGGGAGGATCATTTCGAAAGGATCGGTGTGCGTGGGCCTGTCGATCCATTCGCTCAAGTCGGCGACGGTGGGGGCCTCGAAGAGTGCGCGGATGGGGAGTTCGACGCCGAGCGTGGAGCGGACGCGGCTCACAAGGCGCGTCGCCATCAGGGAGTGGCCGCCCGAGGCGAAGAAGTTGTCGTTGATCCCGACGCGCTCCAGCCCGAGCACCTCGGCGAAGAGCGCGCACAGCGCCTCCTCTTCGGGCGTGCGCGGGGCGCGGTAGGCGGAGGCGGGCGTGAAGTCGGGGGCGGGCAGCGCCTTGCGGTCGAGCTTGCCGTTCGGCGTCAGCGGCCATGCCGGCAGAACCTGTATCACGGCTGGAACCATGTAGTCGGGCAGACTCTCGCGCAGAGCCTCGCGCAGCCCCCTTGCAAATTCGATGTCGCCGATGCTGCCAGCCGGCGTGTTCGTGAAGCGCCGGTAGAAGGTCAACGGCATGGCCGCGTCGCCCTCCGAAGGCTGCCAGCGCGGGTTGAAGATCGCGTCGTAGACGCCTTCGGGCCCGAACCCCTGCCAGTGTATCGGGACGCCGAGCCGCCGGGCCAGAGCCGCCACTTCGTCCGGCCACTCGCCCTCGGCCGCGCAGGCGTGGCTCAACTCGCTCGCCTTCATCCCGGCCGGGGCGCTTTCCAGACGATGGGCTGCGTCCACCGCTGCCGACACGCGCCGGTCTCGAATCCCGCGCACGCCGACTGAGGCCGAAGGGTTCGCGGCCAGTTCACGCGCCAGCCGCTGACGCCACTGGCCCGCCGCGTCCCAACTCACCCAGCCGTCGGGCAGCGCGGCCGACTCCTTCTCGCCGACCTTCAACGTCACGTCGTAGCGGAAGCGGCTCAGCTCGTTGTCGTAGGCGCTGGCCTTTAAGGCCATCTCCACGCGCCCGAGTTCGGGACGGCGGCGCACAAGTTCCTCGAACAACTGCGGGGCGACGAGCAGCTCGCCCTCCATTCGCTCGGCCTGCCTTATGCGGCGGCGCACCTCCTCGACCGTCGTGTCGGCCTCGGCTTTATAAAGCTCTACGGACGCGTGGAACGCGTGGAGCAGCGGCAGGCTCCGCACGTCTCCGAGAAAGACGTGGCCGCCCGGCTTCGTGACGCGCACCGCCTGCTCGATCACCTTGAGTAGGTAATCCGCGTCCGGGAAGTACTGCGCGACCGAGTTTAGAAAGACAAGGTCGAGGCTCGCGTCCTCCACGAACGCGAGCTCGTGCGCCATCCCCTGGCGCAGCTCGACGTGGCGGAGGTCGGGCCGCGTGTCGAGGTATTGCCGGAGGTGTCGGAGCACCTCGCCCGAGAAGTCCATGCCGACGTAACGCTCGCCCGCCGCGGCCAGACGCGTCAGCAGCAGGCCGGTGCCGCACCCGAGTTCGAGCACGCGCCGTGGCCCCAACTCGCGCAGGCGCGCGACGGTCTCATCCACCCACAGCCGCATCTCCGCGGCCGGGAGCGGCTCGCCCGTGTAACTGCTCTCCCAGCCGACAACGTTAAAGTCGTCCCCCGTCTCGGATGCTTGCTGATAGAGGCGGTCATAGAGTTCCTGCCAAGTCTTCAACTGCGCCTGCTGCGTGTCGACCTCCTCCGCCTCGTTCTCCTTTCGCAGCACATACCCGAGCAGCCGCCGCGTCTCTCCCTCGCCGTCGGCCACCACCGCCGCGTCGCGCACGCCGGGCGTCGAGCGCAGCGCCGCCTCAACCTCGCCCAACTCGACGCGGAAGCCCCGCACCTTCACCTGCCCGTCGGCCCTCCCGACGAACTCAAGGTTCTTGTCCGACCGCCACCTC
>DATARW010000055.1:0-88460 GCA_036263975.1 Pyrinomonadaceae bacterium | reverse complement strand
ACGCGGCCTGGGGCTTTGGGACTCGACGATGATCGTGGCCGGCTCGATGATCGGCTCCGGCATCTTCATCGTCTCGGCGGACATCGCCCGCCAGGTCGGCTCGCCCGGCTGGCTCCTGGTCGTCTGGATCATCACGGGCCTCCTGACCGTGATGGCCGCGCTCTCCTACGGCGAGCTGGCGGCGATGATGCCGAAGGCGGGCGGGCAGTACGTCTACCTGCGCGAAGCCTTCTCGCCGCTGTGGGGCTTCCTCTACGGCTGGACTCTCTTTCTCGTCATCCAGACCGGCACCATCGCCGCGGTCGCCGTCGGCTTCGCCAAATACTTCGGCGTCTTCTGGCCCGCGATCTCCGAGCGAAACTACATCATCGCGCCCATCCACATCTCTTCGGGTTACGCCCTGTCGCTCTCGACGGCGCAGCTCGTCGGCGTGCTTTTGATCGCGCTGCTGACGTGGATGAACACGCGCGGCCTGCGCCTCGGCAAGCTCGTGCAGAACGTCTTCACGTCGGCGAAGACGGGCGCGCTCGTCGCGCTCATCGTTCTGGGCGTCATCGTCGGCTACAACGCCGTCGCCGCGCACGGGAACTTCGGCGACCTCTGGACGCCGCGCGGAAGTCTTGAGGAAGTCGGGCACGGGCTGACGGCGGCGACCGCCTTCGGCCTCTTCGTAGGCATCTGCGTGGCCCAGACCAACTCTCTGTTTTCGGCTGACGCGTGGAACAACATCACCTTCACGGCGGGCGAGGTCAAAGACCCTCGGCGCAACATCCCGCTCTCGCTCGCCTTCGGCACCTTTTTAGTCATCGGCCTCTACCTGCTCGCAAACGTCGCGTACCTCGTGACGCTGCCGCTCACGACCATCCAGACGGTTGCGAACGACCGCGTTGCCTCGGCCACCGCCGACGTGATCTTCCCCGGCCTCGGCGCGACCATCATGGCGGCGGCCATCATGGTCTCGACCTTCGGCTGCAACAACGGCCTCATCCTCGCGGGCGCGCGCGCCTACTACGCGATGGCGCGCGACGGATTGTTCTTTCGCTCTTCGGGGCAGTTGAACGACAAGCACGTGCCCGCGTGGGGTCTCGTCATTCAAGGCATCTGGGCGGCGCTGCTCGTCTTGCCGCGCGTGGTGACGGGCACGGACAAGGCGACGGGCGCAGCCGTCTACGGCAGCCTCTACAACGACCTGCTCACTTACGTCATCTCCGCCGCGCTCATCTTCTACATCCTGACGATCGCGGGCGTCATCCGCCTGCGCCGGACGCGGCCCGACGCCGAACGCCCGTATCGAGCCTTCGGCTATCCATTCGTGCCGGTGCTCTACATCATCGGCGCGGCAGTCATCCTCTTCGTGCTCTTCGTCTATCAGACGGCGCAGACGTGGCCCGGACTCATCATCGTGCTCACAGGCATTCCGGTCTACTTAATCTGGCGGCGCGTCGGCACTCCGATGGCGGACGCGCACGTGTCCGACGCGTCGGGGGATGCTAAAACTTAAACTCGCGCCGCGAGGCCGTTCGGTGCTAAGCTGTGCGGCACAGTCATCTAATTTCGGAAGCCGAACTTAAAGCTCAGAGCTATCAGACCCCTGGGATTGTCCTAATCTCTCGCGGAGGATAACAATGGCAAGTAACCTTTTCCGAACCAAGCCGCTCAGCCTGCTGCTCGAAGAGATGGAGGGCGAGAACCGCCTGCGGCGCATCCTCGGCCCCACCCAGCTCACGGCGCTCGGCGTGGGCGCGATCATCGGCACGGGCATCTTCATCCTGACGGGTGAAGCGGCGCACGACCGGACGGGGCCGGCGCTGATGCTCTCGTTCGTCCTCGCCGGCTTCGCCTGCGTCTTCGCGGCGCTCTGCTACGCGGAGTTCGCCTCGATGGTTCCGGTCGCAGGCTCGGCCTACACTTACGCCTACGCCACGCTCGGCGAACTGTTCGCGTGGATCATCGGCTGGGACTTGGTGCTCGAATACGCGGTCGGCTCGGCGACGGTGGCGCACGGATGGTCGGCGCACTTTCAGGAGTTCATCCCCATCTTCCACGAGGGGATTGCGGCGATCCCGGCCAAGCTGCCCGCCGTCATTGCGAGAGGGCCGTTCGACTATTGCATCGAGGTGGGGATGGGCTGCCCGCACGCGGGATTCGTCTCGACCGGGGCATACTTCGACCTGCCTGCCATCCTGATTACGTTCATCCTCACCGTCGTGCTCGTCAAGGGCATCAGGGAGAGCGCGAGCTTCAACGCGGTGATGGTAGCCGTCAAGCTGGTGATCGTGTTGATGGTCATCGGCATCGGAGTTTTCTACATCAACACCGCCAACTGGCACCCGTTCGCGCCCTACGGCTACACCGGCGTCAGCTTCTTCGGCCACACGCTATCCGGCATCACCGCGCCGAACGGGCAGCCGTTGGGCATGTTCGCGGGCGCGGCGATTATCTTCTTCGCCTACATCGGATTCGACTCCGTCTCCGTCCACTCCGAAGAAGCGAAGAGACCGGCGCGCGACGTGCCCATCGGCATCATCGCGTCTCTCATCATTTGCACCTTTCTCTACATCGCCGTCGCGGCGGTGCTGACGGGCATGGTTCCGACCCCGGAGATCAACAAGGACGCGGCGGTGGTTGACGCCTTCAGGCGAGTGGGCCTGACCTGGATGCAGTATCTCGTCGCAGCCGGCGCGATGACCGGCATCACCTCCGTGCTGCTCGTGATGATGCTCAGCCAGCCGCGCGTGATGCTGGCGCTGGCGCGCGACGGACTCGTGCCCAAAGGCTTCTTCGGCGACATCCACCCGAAGTTCCGCACGCCCTGGAAGTCAACGATCCTGACGGGCCTCTTCGTGGCGACGATGGCCGGTTTTTTGCCGCTCACACTCCTCGCCGAGATGACGAACATCGGCACGCTCTTCGCTTTCGTCATCGTCTGCGGCGCAGTGCTCGTGATGCGCCGGACGAACCCGAACGCGAACCGCCCGTTCCGCGCCCCGTTCGTGCCGCTCGTGCCGATACTCGGTATTCTTACCTGCCTGCTCCTGATGTTCTCGCTGCCGGTGGAAAACTGGTGGCGTCTAATCATCTGGCTGGCGATAGGCTTGGTGATCTATTTCTTCTACGGGCGCAAGCACAGCGTCATGTCATACCACCTCCGTCACGAAATCTCGACGCACGGCATCTCGCCGGAGGGGCAGGCGGTCGGTGACCCGGACGCGCCGCCGAGTTCGCCCGCCGCGCCGGTGCGGAACAGAATCGAGTGACGGCTTTACCGGACGGGCCGGGGCGTATGCACGCCGCGGCCCCGGTCTCTCCGCTCTAACCCCGCCCATGAAAGGATGAAGGCGGAAGGATGAAGGATGAAGTGAAGGCGAACAGCTTTTCCTTCCGCCTTCCGCCTTCCGCCTTCCGTCTTGCTTTCCCCCGCACGCTAACGCTCGCGGCCCTGCTCGTCGTCACGTTGCTCGCGTCTTACTTCTGCGGCTGCGGGCACCAGCGCTCGGACGTTGTAGTCAAGCCCGCGGACGAGAAGCTGCGTCTCGGCGCGTTCATGTCTCTGACGGGCGACACAGCGCAGTACGGCATCTCGGCGCTGAACGGCATCCGCATGGCCGTCGAGGAGGCGAACGCGGGCGGCGGCGTCGCGGGCCACCGCGTCGAGTTAATCACGCAGGACACGCGCTCCGACCCCGGCGAGACTGAGACGGTCGTCCGCCGCCTCGCCGAAGAGTCGCACGTCCAAGCCCTCATCGGCGAGGTCGTCAGCTCGCGCTCGCTCGCCGCCGCGCGCGTCGCGCAAGACGTGCGCGTGCCGATGCTCACGCCCTCGGCGACCAGCCCCGAAGTGACGGCGCAGGGCGACTACGTTTTCCGAAGCTGCTACACAGACTCCTTCCAGGGCGCGGCCCTGGCGCGCTTCGCCGCGCGGGAGTTGCACGCACGACGCGCCGCCGTGCTGCTCGACCCCGCGCAGCGTTACTCCGTGGAACTCGCGCGCTTCATACGCGAGGCGTTCGAGCGTCATGGCGGCGAGATCGTCTCCGAGCAGGAGTACAGAGAGGGCGGTGCCGACTTCTCCGCACAACTCTCGGAGGTCGCCGCCGTACACCCTGACGTGATCTTCATCCCCGGCTATTACCTCGAAGCGGGACAACTGGCGCGGCAGGCGAAAGAGTTGGGCATCACTGCGCCGCTCGTCGGCGGCGACGGCTGGGACTCGCCGCGACTCTACGAGATCGGCGGGCAGGCGCTCGCGGGCGACTTCTTCTCTTCACACTTCTCAGCGGACGACCCGGACCCGCAGGTGCAGCGTTTCGTCTCAGACTACCGGCGGCTGTTCGGCAACGCGCCCGACTCCTTCGCCGCCACGGCCTACGACGCCACGCGCATCATGCTCGACGCCGCCGCGCGCGCCCACACGCTCGAACGCGCCGCCATCCGCGACGCGCTCGCCGAGACCAGAGGCTTCCCCGGCGTCACCGGCAACGTCACCTTCAACGCCGAACGCAACGCCGTCAAGTCCGTCGTCATCATCCGCATCGGCGACAACGGCAAACAGTCCGTCGAGGGCCACATCACGCCCACAGACATCACCCCGACGCCGACGCCGACGCCCGCGCCCACGCCACAGAAGAGGCGACGACGCTAACTACACGTCAGCCGATGCTGCTAACTTCACGTTAGCCGACGCCGCCAACTTCACAGCAGCCGAAAGTGAACTTCACAGCAGCCGACGGCGAGCTTCATGTCAGCCACAGGCCAGCGACGCGCGCGCGGCGGCGAGGGCTTCCGCGACGCGCGCGGGCGACGTGCCGCCCGTCTGCGACTTCGACGCGAGCGTGCGTTCGAGCGACAGCGCCTCGTACACGTCCTCCGAGACGAGCGGCGAGAACCCGCGCAGCTCTTCGAGTTCCAGTTCGTGCAGCTCCAGACCCTTCTCCAGGCCGTGGAGCACCATGCGCCCGACCGTTTCGTGCGCCTCGCGGAAGGGCAGGCCGCGGCGCACAAGGTAGTCGGCCATCTCCGTCGCATTCATGTACCCGACGCTCGCCGCATCGCGCGCACGGGCCTCGCGCACGCGGACGTTGCGAAGCACCGTCGCCGTCACTTCCAGAGAGTCGCGCACGGTGTCGGCCACGTCGAAGACGGCCTCCTTGTCCTCCTGCATGTCCTTGTTGTAAGTGAGCGGCAGCCCCTTGATGAGCGTGAGCAGCGCGAGCGTGTGGCCGAAGATGCGCGCCGACTTGCCGCGCACGAGTTCGAGCGCGTCCGGGTTCTTCTTCTGCGGCATCAGGCTCGACCCCGTCGAGATGGAGTCGCTCAACTCGACGAAACCGAACTCGGTCGTCGCGTAGATGATTAAGTCCTCCGCGAGCCTTGAGAGGTGGGCCATCACGAGGCTCGCGGCTGCGGCGAACTCGACGCAGAAGTCGCGGTCGCTCACGGCGTCGAGGCTGTTGCGCGCTACGCTCTCGAATCCGAGCGCGCGCGCGACCTCCTCTCGATTGACCTTGTAGCTCGTCCCCGCGAGCGCCGCCGCGCCGAGCGGCAGAACGTTCACACGTCGCCGCACCTCCGCCAAACGCTCGCGGTCGCGCGCGAGCATCTCGAAGTAGGCGAGGCACCAGTGCGCGAAGAGCACGGGCTGCGCGCGTTGCAGGTGCGTGTAGCCGGGAAGCACTGTGTCGGCGTGCGACTCCGCGAGGTCGAGCAGCGCGACTTGCGTGCCGCGCGCGGCGTCCGCGATGCCGTCAAGCTCGTCGCGCAGCCAGAGGCGCAGCGCCGTCGCCACCTGATCGTTGCGGCTGCGGCCCGTGTGCAGCCTGCGGCCCGCATCGCCGACCAACTCGATCAAACGAGCCTCGATGAACGAGTGCACGTCCTCCGCCGCCTCGTCGTCGAAGAACTCCGCTCCGCGCTCCGCCGCCCTCGACAAAAGCTCGCGCAGCCCTCCGGCGATGCGCGACGCCTCCTCTTCACTCAGCACGCCCGCCGCGCGCAAAGATTCGCAGTGCGCGAGGCTCGCGCGCGCGTCCGCCTCGAAGAGCCTGCGGTCGAAGCCGAACGAGCGGTTGTAGCGCGCGAACGCGGAATCGGTCTCGCCGCGGAAGCGCCCGCCCCAAAGTTTTTTGGATTCACTCATCGGTTATCGTCTCCGCCGACATTCTACTGTGCCCCGGCCCCGGCTCGCGCCCCGGCCCGCGCGTTTTTCTTCGACATTTGCCGCCGCCTGAGCGTCTGACGGTTTGCGAAGATGCATCTTTGCTGTTATTTTATGCATCTATTCGACGGTTATGCAAAGCGGGCGCATAACTTACGGAGGCTGAATGCACAAGACGAAGCGACAGCAGAAAATTCTGAGCCTCATCCGCGCGCGGCGCATCGGCACGCAGCAGGAGCTTTCGGCGATGCTGGAGCGAGCCGGATTCGTCGCCACGCAGTCGAGCATCTCGCGCGACCTCGAAGAGCTGGGCGTCGTCAAGCATCGTGGATATTACACGATGCCACGGTCGGAGGATGGTGCGTCGGCGCGGGGGCTGGTCGGCCTTGACCCGGCGGGCGAGTGCCTCGTCGTGGCGAAGTGCGAGCCGGGGATGGCTTCGTCGGTGGCGGTCGAGATAGACCGCGCCGCGATCCACGAAATCGTCGGCACGCTCGCGGGCGAGGACACGGTCTTCATCGCCGTGCAGGAGCGCAAGGCCCAGCGCGCTGTGATGAAGAAGGTGCTTGAGCTGTTCGGTTAGAGCCGCCAGCTTTCAGCTATCAGCGGTCAGCTTTGACCCTGGCGGAAGGTTGACGGGTACTTTATCTAATGTTTGGGAGAGGAGTTGTGGTCGGCGGCGGATTTGCGGCAAGCGCCCGACGGCGGCGACATGCCGAGGGGAGAAAAGCTGATAGCTGACCGCTGATTGCTAATGAAGAAAGTTGTGTTGGCGTATTCGGGCGGGCTGGACACGTCGGTGATGCTGCGCTGGCTGCGCGAGGAGTATGGCTGCGAGGTCGTGTGCTACTGCGCGGACGTGGGGCAGGGCGAAGAGTTGGCCGGGCTTGCGGAGAAGGCGCGAGCGACGGGCGCGTCGAAGCTGTATGTCGAAGACCTGCGGCGCGAGTTCGTCGAGGAGTACGTGTGGCCGGCGGTGAAGGCGAACGCAGTTTACGAGGGCGTGTATCTGCTCGGCACGTCGCTCGCCCGGCCTGTGATCGCGAAGCGGCAGATAGAGATTGCGCGGCGCGAGGGCGCGGACGCCGTGGCACACGGCGCGACGGGGAAGGGCAACGATCAGGTGCGCTTCGAGCTGACCTACTACGCGCTCGAACCCGACATCCGCGTCGTCGCGCCCTGGCGCGAGTGGGAGTTCAAGGGCCGGAGCGATTTGATCGCTTACGCCAAAGAGCACAACATCCCCGTGACGGCGACCGCCGAGAAGCCCTACTCGACCGACCGCAACCTGATGCACGTCTCCTACGAGGGCGGCATCCTCGAAGACCCCTGGGCCGAGCCGCCCGCCGACATCTTCCAGATGACCGCAGCGCCGGAGTCGGCGAAGGCCGAGGCCGAGTATGTCGTCATTGAGTTCGAGAGCGGCGTGCCCGTCGGGTTGGACGGCGAACGCATGGGCGCGGTCGGGCTGTTGGAGACACTGAACCGTCTGGGCGGCGAGCACGGCGTCGGGCGCGTTGACCTGGTGGAGAACCGCTTCGTCGGGATGAAGTCGCGCGGCGTGTACGAGACGCCGGGCGTGACTATCCTTCAGGCCGCGCATCGCGCGCTCGAATCCATCACGCTCGACCGCGAGGTCTTGAGGTTTCGCGACGCCATGAGTTTGAAGTTCGCCGAGAGCGTCTATTACGGCTTCTGGTTCGCGCCGGAGTCGGAGTTGATGCGCAAAGTGATTGACGAGACGCAGAAGAATGTGACGGGCGAGGCGCGCGTGAAGCTCTACCGCGGCAACACGACGGTGGTCGGTCGGCGCTCGCCGCACACGCTCTACCGCGAGCGCCTGGCGACGTTTGAGGCCGACGACGTTTACAACCAGCGCGACGCCGAGGGCTTCATCAAGCTCAACGCGCTCCGGCTGAGAACGATGAAGGCCGTAAACCGTGAACCGTGAACCGTGACGAGACGGAAGACTGTTTTTCTGGTCACGGTTTATGGCTCACGGTTTAGGAGAGGAGGGACGATGCAGACAGCAGGCGAGCCGACGCAAGAGAAGGTGACTGTGGTCGAGGCCGACAAGATCGGGTCGGTGGTTTCGGGGCTGGGGTTGCAGAGGACGCTGGCGGTCGTCGGCGGGCGCAGGCGCGCGCGCGCGGGCGATGCGGTCGCGGTGCGGGCGCTCACAGACAGTGCGACCTACAACCAGCTTGAGCTGCCTTCGGGTCGTCTGGCGAAGGTCAACCCCGGCGACGTGCTCGTAGGCGCTCTGGGGAGCAGGCGCGCGCTCAAAGGTTTCGTCGGCGACGTGCCGGAGTGGGTCGGCACGGGCGACCGTCTCCACCTTTTGAACATGGGCGGCGTCGTCGGCTGCTGCACGGGCCACCATTCCAGTTTGAGCGACGCCATCGAGGTCGAGGTCGTAGGCTTCGTCGCGGGCGAAGACTCGCGCGTGCGGAGCATCGCAGACACGGCGCTGCCTCTGCGCGAGAGCCTGCCCGCGGGTTGTGCGCCGCTCGTCATCGTCGCGGGCGCGTGCATGAACAGCGGGAAGACCTACGCCGCCGTGGAGGTCGTCAGGCAGGCCACGCGCGCGGGGATGAGGGTCGCGGCGGCGAAGCTTTCGGGCGTGGCGTGCCTGCGCGACACCTTGCACATGGCCGACCACGGCGCGGTTGCGACGGCGAGCTTCCTCGACTGCGGACTGCCTTCGACCGTCGGCCTCGAAGACCTCGCGCCCGTGGCGAAGGCCGTCATCACGCGCTTGAACGAGTGCGCACCCGACCTCATCGTCATCGAGCTGGGCGACGGCATCCTCGGCGGCTACTCGGTCGAATCAGTGTTCGACGATGAGGAACTGCGCGCGGCGACCGCGGCTCTGGTCTTCTGCGCGTCGGACTACGTCGGCGCGTGGGGAGGCATCGAGTTGTTCCGGCGGCGCGGCATCGGCATTGATCTGGTCGCGGGTTCGGTCACGGACTCGCAGATGGGGCAGGACTACATCGAGCGCGAGATGGGCGTGCCTGCCGGTAACGCGAAACGGAACGGCGCGCGCCTCTTCGAGCTGATTAAATCCAAAGTCGTCGCCAGGGCCGAGGCGGCGGAGCTTTCGGCGGCGAGCGTGGCGGCTCAGCCTTGAAACGTCGCTTTCGGCGCGACGGCGCGCATGGCTTTTGACTTTCCGGCTTTGAACTTCGGACATGAAGATTAAGGTGGGCATCTTCGGCGGGTCGGGCTACGGCGGCTCGGAGCTTCTGCGAATACTTCTCTTTCACCCGCACGCGGAAGTCTCTTTCGTGACGGCGAACGAGCACGCGGGTAAGGGCGTCTCGGAGGTACACCGCAACCTGCTCGGCCTGACCGAACTGCGATTTGAGAAGACGCCGGAGGAGTTCGAGCGTCTGAGCGACGTTGATTGCATCTTCCTCGCGCTGCCGCACGGGCAGGCTTTGGAGATCGCGCCGCGCTTGCCAACGGGCGTGAAGGTGATTGACCTGTCGGGCGACTTCCGGCTGCGCGACGCCGAGCAGTTCAAAGAGCACTACGGGCGTGAGCACACTGCCGCCGAGTTGCAGCGCGAGTTCGTTTACGGGTTGACGGAACTGAACCGCGAGGAGATCAAGCGGGCGCGGCTCGTCAGCAACCCCGGCTGCTTCGCCACGGCGACGCTGCTCGGCCTCTTGCCCGTAGCCGGGACGGGCGCGCTCGTGGGGCGCGTCGTCGTGGACGCCAAGACCGGCTCGTCGGGTTCGGGCGCGAAGCCCGCCGCGAACACGCACCACCCGCAGCGCGCAAACTCTTTCTACGCCTACAAGCCCTTCACGCACCAGCACGTCCCCGAAATCGAGCAGACGCTCGGCGACGCGAGCAAGGGGCGCGGCTGGGCAGGTGAGCTTGTGTTCATGACGCACTCGCTGCCGGTGGCGCGCGGCATCTTCGCCTCGATCTACGCCGAGGTGGACGAGGGCAGGGAAATGTCTGCGGATGAACTCGCGGCGCTCTACGCGGACTTCTACCGCGGCTCGTTCTTCGTCCGCCTCGTCAAAGGCTCGCCGGACATCAACTGGGTGAAGACGACGAACTTCTGCGACATCGGCTTCGCCGTCCGGGGGCGGCAGCTCGCCGTCTTCTCGGCGATTGACAACCTTGTGAAGGGGGCAGCGGGTCAGGCCGTGCAGAACATGAACCTGATGTTCGGACTCGAAGAGAAGACGGGGCTGCTGCTCGTCGGCGGAAACCCTTGAGCGAGCAGAACCGTTTTGTGCCCGCGCCTTTGAAGGCCAACGTCACGACCGACGCGCTCGAACGTTTGGACTTGCGCGTCGGGACGATTGAGGCGGTCGCGGAGATCAACGGAAAGATGAAAACAGGGATGAAGACGGAGACGGCAACCTTTGAAGAGATAGCGGCGCGCGAGGAGCAGTTCCAGCTCGCGACCTACAAGAAATTTCCTTTCGCGCCGGTGAGCGGGCAAGGCTCGTGGGTCGAAACGAGCGAGGGCGAGCGTTACCTCGACTTGTACGGCGGGCACGCCGTCTGCGCGACGGGCCACTGTCACCCGCACGTGGTCGAGGCTTTGAAGTCGCAGGCCGAGCGCCTTCTGTTCTACTCGAACGTCGTCTATTCGGACGTGCGCGCGCACGCGGCGGAGAAGCTTGTGGGCTGCGCGCCGGAAGAAATCACGAAGGCTTTCTTCTGCAACTCCGGCACGGAGGCGAACGAGAACGCGATGCGTATGGCACGCATGAAGACCGGGCGCGAGAAGATAATCACCTTCACGGGCAGCTTCCACGGGCGCACCGCCGATGCGATCAGCGCGACTTACTTAGGCAAGTATCGAGAGATCGGGCGTCCGAACGTGCCGGGCCACGTGTGCGCGGAGTTCGGCTCGATAGAGTCGGTCGCCGCGCTCGCTGATGAAACGGTCGCCGCCGTGATGCTGGAGCCGCTTCAGTCAATGGCGGGCGTGCGTGAGGCCACGCCGGAGTTCTTTCAGAGCCTGCGTCGCCTGTGCGACGAGCGCGGCGTGCTGCTCATCTTCGACGAGGTGCAGACCGGAGTGGGCCGCACGGGCGATTGGTTCTTCGCGGGGAGCGAGGCGGCGGGAGGCGTCGTGCCGGATGTCATCACGCTCGCCAAGGCGCTGGGCAGCGGCGTGCCGGTCGGCGCGTGTCTGACGACTGAAGAGGTCGCGTCCGTCATCAAGGAGAACGACCTCGGCACGACCTTCGGCGGAGGGATGATGGCGATGGCGGCTGTGGTGGCGACGCTCGAAGCGATTGAGGCGGACGGGATGCTGGAGAACGCGCGCGCCGTCGAAGGCTTCCTGCGCGAAAGTCTCGCGGGCGCGAGGGGCGTCGCGGGCATACGCGGTCGAGGGCTGCTGCTCGGCGTCGAGTTCGACGAGCCGGTCGCCTCGAAGGTGCAAAAGTCTCTGCTCGAACGGCGCATCATCACCGGCACGTCGAGCGACGCGCGCGTGCTGCGCCTTCTGCCGCCGCTCTGCCTGACCGAAGAGGAAGCGGGCCTCTTCGTCGAGGCGCTGTCGGAAGTGACGAGCGGAAGATGAAATAGACCGCTCCCATGATGCAGAGCGCGGCCCAGAGGTAGTCGAGCTTGAGCGGCTGCTGCATGAAGAAGAAGGCGAACGGCACGAAGACCGCAAGGGTGATGGCCTCCTGCATGATCTTCAACTGCGGCAGCGTCATCACCGTGAAGCCGATGCGGTTGGCCGGGACTTGCAGCAGATACTCGAAGAAGGCGACGCCCCAGCTTATGACCGCGGCGACGTACCACTTGCGGTTGTTGAGTTCTTTCAGGTGGCCGTACCACGCGAACGTCATGAAGATGTTCGAGCAGACGAGCAGCAGCGCGGCGCGGGTGATGGCGGACATCGGCGCGACCTCCGTCTGAAGAATTGAAAGCTCAAAAGGCGGCATCATCGGCGTCCGCTGGCTCGAAATTATGGCGAAAGATTTTCTGAAAACTTCAGACTGGACGCGCCAGGAGCTTGAGGGCCTGCTCGACGCCGCGCTGCGCTTCAAGCGGGGCGAGGATCGGTCGAAGCCTCTGGCCGGTCGCTCGGTCGCGCTCGTCTTCTTCAATCCGAGTTTGCGGACGCGCGCCTCGATGCAGGTGGGCGTGTACGAACTGGGCGGGCAGGCCGTCGTTTTGGAGCCGGGCGGGACGAGCTGGACGCTGGAGCACCGCGAGGGCGTCGTGATGGACGGCGACAAGACCGAGCACGTGTCGGAGTTCGCACGCGTGCTCGCGCGATATTGCTCGGCCATCGGCGTGCGCACCTTCGCGGCTTTGAAAGATTGGAGCGAAGAGCGGCGCGACCCCGTGCTCGCCGCCTTCGCAAAGTTCTCGGACGTGCCGGTCATCAACCTCGAATCGGCGATGCACCATCCCTGTCAGGCTCTGGCCGACATGTTGACCGTGCGCGAGAAACTCGGCGAGGGACGGAAGCGCGTGCTCCTGACTTGGGCGTGGCACCCGAAGCCTCTGCCGATGGCCGTGCCGAACAGCTTCGCGCTGGCCGCGGCGCAGATGGGGCACGACCTGACCATCGCACACCCGCCCGGCTACGAACTGGACGACGAGCTGATCGGCGAGATCAACAGCCGGGCCTTCGACGCGGGCGCGACGGTGCGCGTGACGCGCGACATCGAGGAGGCGTTCGACGCTCAGGAGGTGGTCTACGCGAAGAGTTGGGGGAGCAAGCTGTTCTACGGCTCGCCGCAGGACGACATCGAGGAGCGCGCGCCGTATCGCCGCGAGTGGATCGTTGACGCCGAGAAAATGCGGCGCACCGACGCCGCTCTCTTCATGCACTGCCTGCCCGTGCGCCGCAACTGCATCGTCACCGACGAGGTGATTGACGCGCCCGCCTCCGTCGTCATTGACGAAGCCGAGAACCGCCTGCATGTGCAGAAAGCAATCTTAAAGGCCGTCAACCGTGAACCGTAAACCGTGACGAGATGAAGGCAGTCTCACTTGTCACGGCTTACGGTTCACGGTTGACGAGGAGTAGTGATGTTACAGCGACGGCTAGACATTTTGCGCGAGGCGTTGCCCTACATCCAACGCTTCAAGGGCAAGACGTTCGTGGTGAAGCTTTCGGGGAAGGTGATCGAGGAGCGCGAGAACCTCGTCAGCCTCGCCGAAGAACTGGCGCTGCTGCACCAGGTCGGCATACGCGTGTGCGTCGTGCACGGCGGCGGGAAGCAGTTGACGGAGCTGGCCGAGCAGTTGGGCATCGAGCAGACGATCATCGAGGGACGCCGCGTCACGGACGACGCGACGCTCGACATGGCGAAGATGATATTCGCCGGGAAGATCAACACCGACATCCTCGCCGCGCTCCGGCAGCGCGGGGTCGAGGCCGTGGGGCTGTCGGGCGTGGACGGAAACATCGTTCTGGCCGAGCGGCGACCGCCGAAGCAGATCGTCAACCGCGAGACGGGCGTGAGCGAGCAGGTGGACTTCGGGCACGTAGGCGACGTGCTGGAGATCAACGACCGGCTGCTGAGAGTGCTTTTGGATCACGAATATCTGCCCGTCGTCTCGTCGCTCGGCGCGGACGACGAGGGGCGCGTCTTCAACATCAACGCCGACACCATCGCCGCCGAGATCGCCGTCCGCCTCCGGGCCGAAAAGCTCGTCATGCTCTCGGATGTTGACGGCCTCTACCTGCGGCCCGGCGAGCGCGCGTCGAAGGTTTCGAGGGTGTCGGCTGCCGAGATCGAGGCGTTCATCAGGGACGGCGTGGCGACGGGCGGGATGATTCCGAAGCTCCAGAACGTCACGGCCATCCTGCGCCGCGGCGTCGGCAGCGCGCACATCATCGAAGGCTCGGCGCGAAACGCACTGCTCTCCGAGGTCTTCACCGACGAAGGCACGGGCACGATGATTATCGCTTAGGCGTCGGCGACGCCGAGGGCGAAAAGCGAAAGGCAAAAGTGGAAGACGGCAAGCGCCGCCGCCCGCCGTCTTCCACTTTTGCCTTTTGGCTTTCGCCCTTCGCTGTTTGCTTTCGCCTTACCCGTCTCTAGCCTACCAAATCTGGCAGCGCTGTTCGGGGGGACGCACCATCGCGTCGCCGACCTTGCACTGGAACGCCTCGGCGAAGGCGGGGATGTTTGAGAGCGGGGCGTTGACGCGGAAGCGCGCGAGCGGATGCGGGTCGGTCTTCACCTGCTGGCGCGCGGCTTCGGGGCGGATGCTGCTGGCCCAGACCTGCGCCCAGCCGAGGAAGAAACGCTGCTCCGGCGTGAACCCGGCGATGGTCGGCGGGTGCGGCTTGCCCTGGAGAGACTTCTGGTAGGCCGCGTAGGCGACCGTGAGTCCGCCGAGGTCTGCGACCGACTCGCCGACGACGAGCTTACCGTTCTCGTGCAGTCCCGGCTCGACCTCGAAGGCGTCGAACTGCTTGACCACGCAGTCGGTGCGGGCCGTGAACTTCTTGTAGTCGTCGTCAGTCCACCACTGCACGAGGTTGCCGTTGGCGTCGAACTTCGCGCCCTGATCGTCGAAGCCGTGCGTCATCTCGTGGCCGATGACCGCGCCGATGCCGCCGTAGTTGAAGGCGTCGTCGGCCTGCGGGTCGTAGAAGGGCGGCTGGAGGATGCCTGCGGGGAAGACGATCTCGTTAATCGTCGGGTTGTAGTAGGCGTTCACCGTTGCGGGCGTCATGCCCCACTCGGTCTTGTCCACGGGCTTGCCGATCTTGCCGAAGCCGCGCGCCACCTCGAAGGTGCTGGCGTTGACGGCGTTGTTGTAGTACGCGCCGCGCTCGACCTTGAGCGCCTCGTAGTCGCGCCACTTGTCGGGGTAGCCGATCTTGCGGATGAAGGCTTCGAGCTTGGCGATGGCGCGCGTGCGCGTCTGATCGCTCATCCAGGGAAGCGTCGTCAGGTCGTCGTGCAGGGCGGCGATGAGATTCTTGACCATCTCCTGGGCGCGCGCGCGGGCCTGCGGCGTGAACGTCTTCTCGACGTAGAGCGGGCCGAGCGCCTCGCCCAGCGCGCGGTCGGTCGAGGCCACACAGCGACGCCAGCGCGGCAGCATCTCTTTCGTGCCCGTCAGGTACTTGCCGTTGAAGTTGAAGCTCTCCTCGACGAACTTCGCCGAGAGCGTGGGCGAAGCGGCGTTGACGAGATGCCAGCGCAGGTAAGACTTCCAGTCCTCGACCGGGGTCGAGGTCAGGAGCTTGTCGGCGGCCTTGAAGAAGTCGGGCTGGCCGACGTTGATGGCGTCAATCGAAGGCAGCCCGATGGTCTGGAAGTAGGCCGTCCAGTTGATGTCCGGGGTCAAGGTGATGAGGTCGGCCTTCTTCATCTTGTGATAGTTGGCCTCCGGGTTGCGGCGCTGCACGCGCGTCGAGGAGTTCTGGGCCAGCTTCGTCTCGATGCCGATGACGGTCTTGGCCTCGGCTGCCGCACGGTCGGGGTCGTCGCCGAGGAGTTGGAAGGTGCGGGCCACGTGTCGCTCGTACTCCTCGCGCGTCTGCTTCGACTTCTCGTCGTCGCTCAGGTAGTAGTCGCGGTCGGGCAGTCCGAGTCCGCCCTGCACGGCCTGAGCGATGATCGAGGTCGAGTCCTTGTAGTCCTGCGCTGCGCCGAAGCCGAAGACCGCGGGGATGCGGTGCGCGTGGAAGCGCCCGATCTCCGCTTCGAGTCCGGCGAGGTCTTTGATCTGGTCAATGCGCGTCAGCTCCGGCTGGAGCGGCGTGTAGCCGCCCTTCTCGATGCCCGGCTCGTCCATGCAGCTCTGGTAGTAGTCGGCGAGCTTCGCCTCGTTGCTGCCCGGTTTGAGGTCTTTCCTCTGCGAAAGCGATTCGAGAATCTGGTGCAGCACTTCGACGTTCTGCTCGCTGAGCTGCGTGAAACGCCCCCAGCTTGAGTAGGCGGGCGGAATTGGGTTCTTCGCGACCCACCCGCCGTTGGCGAACTGGTTGAAGTCCTGGCAGGCCGAGGCGCTGCGGTCGAGACTGGCAATGTCGAAGCCGTGAAGCGAATCCGACGCAACGGCCTTCGCGCCCGACTTCGCGCTGGCGGCGTTCTTCTGGCTGAGCGCCGCCGGGCCGTACGTGCAGACCAGCACCGCGGCGGCGGCGAACGCGCACAGGGCTACGACACACCGAAACCTGAGAGATTTCATGGCGATTGGCTCCTCACTAAATTTTGTCCGGGACTGCTCCGGGGGAATTCTCTGGGATGGATAGATGATAACAGGGGCGGGACGTTTTGGTAAGCCGCGAAGCATTGCGCCCGCGCGGGGCGCTAAGGCTTCGCGCGTCGCGGCGAAAGACGGCGAGTGCGCGCCGCAAAGCGAGAAGGGCGTCGGGGGCGACGCCCTTCGGGTAAAAAGATGGGCCGGACAGGGATCGAACCTGTGACCCGCTGATTACATACCACCTCGACTTTCGCCGCCCCCTTCGGGTTCGTGGTCTGGACTATCCCTTCACCTTGTCCCTCCGAGGGATTTAGGTGGACGCCATCTAGTCTCTACGCCTTCCCCGCATGTGGCGGGGCTTGGCTCGGGATTGCCATCGCCCGAAGCGGAAGGGTTCCCCGAATTTGACGCCTGTTCACTCACCCGTTTCCGGGCGAGGCTCCCCTTGTTGAGAGTCAGCTGCTCTACCAACTGAGCTACCGGCCCATGAGTCGAAATAACTTACACGGCGCGAAGATTAACTGTCAAGAACGCTCGCCTGCGGCACGTCGCCATGAGCGCGGAAAGGGGGAAGAGGGAAGCGTCCGACGGCCTTCACTCTTCCTCCGAGCCTCAACGCGCGAGAGCCTCCGCCGGAATCTGCTTGTCAATGACCGGGCGCGCAGGCGCGTTGGCAAGCTCGGAGGCGAGGATGAAGATGGTGCGGGCGACCGATTGCATCTTCTGGTAGTCAATCTTGTCGGGGCTGTCCGTGGGGCGGTGATAGTCTTCGTGGACGCCATCGAAGAAGAAGATGATGGGGACGCCGTGCTTGGCGTAGTTGAAATGATCCGAGCGGTAGAAGAGTCGTTCGGGGTCGTTCGGCTCGTCGTAGTGATAGTTGTACTTGATGTTCAGGTACGCCGTGTTAACGGCCACGTTCTCGTCGGCCAGCTCGTCGCTCATCATCCGCGAGCCGATGACGTAAATCTCTTCGGGGCCGGTTAGCATCTTGTTCAAGGGGTTCGTGTCGCCCGCCTTCTTGCTGCGCCCGATCATGTCTATATTGAGCTGCGCGACCACCTGATTTAGCGGCACCGTCGGGTAGCGCGTGAAATACTCCGACCCCCACAAGCCCTTCTCCTCGCCCGCGTGCCAGACGAAGAGTATCGAGCGGCGGGGTCGCGGCCCTTTGGCGAACGCCTCGGCCATCGTGATGAGCGAGGTAGTGCCGGAGCCGTCGTCGTCCGCGCCGTTGCAGATCGTGTCGGTGCCGACGGGACGGCAGCCGGGGTTGTTCGTCCCGACGTGGTCGTAGTGCGCGCCGAGCGCGACGTACTCCTTCTTGAGCAGAGGGTCTTTGCCTTCCAGCACCGCGACGACGTTCTGTGTGCTCGCATCCGTCACCGCGAGCTTGACGCTCAGGCGCAGGCGCTTCGACGGCGAGAGCGCGAAGCCTTTAAGCGGCTCGCCGGCGAGGGAGGCTTGCAGGAGGCGCGCGCCGTCGGCCTGCTCGCCCGCAAACAGCGCGTCGAGCATGGCGCGCGAAGGAAGAATCGTGACGACGCCTTTGGCGGGCATGGCGTCGTCTTCCTCTTCTTCGTCCGCGACGGCGTTCTCCAGGCGCGGGACGGTGTAGGAAGGACGCGAGAGCGCGTAAGCGCCGAAGCGCCAGCGGCGCTCGAAGTTTCGGGGGACGATGACGAGCGCCTTCGCGCCGTTCTTCTGCGCGTAGCTGATGGGGCTTTCCCAATCGGCGGCGGGCAGGCCCGCGACCGAGAGGCCCTGCGGCGGAGTCGTGCCGTCGCCGGAGACGACGACGATCTTATCGCGCACGTCGAGGCCGTCGTAAGGGTTTATATTCTTCGAGCGGACGACCCAGCCCTGACCCGCGTAGACGACCTGGCCCTCGGCCTCGCCGCTGATGCGACCGACGGGCAGGAAGTCGTCGCCGAGCTTGAAGACGCGTTCGCCCAACTGCGCCTTCGTGGCGTCGTGGTCAACCGCCGTCTTCGAGAGCGCGATGTGCTGGAAGTATGTGCCCTTGTCGCCCATCGGCTTGAGCTTCGCCCTGGCGAGGTGGTCGGCGATATACTTGGCCGTGGCGTCGAGGCCGGGCGAGGGCGTGTCGCGGCCCAGCATCTCGTCCGAAGCGATGTAGTAGAGAATCTCCTTCATCTCGGCGGCGGTGATGCGCTCGGCTGCCGAACGCTCGGCGGGAAAGTATGTGGAAGGCGTGGCCGCCGTGGCCGCCGACTTGACGCTCTGGCGTTGCTGCGCGAAAGGCGTTTGCAAGGGCAGGGCGAGCAACAGGACGGTCAGCGCGAGGCCGACCCGGTTCAATCTACGCATAGCTCCTCCGGATTGCTTAATCGCTGCGATGAATGCAGGGCGCTTCGATGATAAACCGGGGGCGCGGCGTTTGCCAGCCGCAAATGGGCAGCAGATTATTCCTGGGAACGGCACATCAGGGAGTTGAGGTAAAAGTGCGCCTGGCACGACTCGAACGTGCGGCCCCCTGCTCCGGAGGCAGGTGCTCTATCCACTGAGCTACAGGCGCGCGAGGGGATTCTCGCATAGACAGTTCTCAGGTGCAAAACAGAGGAAAGCATCGCCCGGCAATTACACCGGAGTAAGAGGTCGCAGGTTCGACTCCTGCCGCGGGTATTCTAACTATCCTTTGCTTTCCAGGTGCCGCACGGCAGTCAACATCACCTGCTTGTTTCCCTGTCGCCGCGCGCGCCGCTGATCTGGCCCGCGCCCTGTCCGGCGACGCCCTCCTGCGAGCGGCCTTCGCCTTCGCCGCCCTCGCTCGTTGGAGTCTGGCCCTCGCCGCTGTTGCCTGCGTTGGAGACTTCGCCCTTTGATTCATTCTTCGGGAAACTCTCCCGCCCTTCTTCCTGTTCGGCCATCGTGCTCGCCTCCTGCGTGTCGAGAGTCGTTTTGTACGGGATGCGTCCGCCTTCACGCCGGAAGACGCGCGTGCTGATGCCTCGTGGCAAGAGTCGTACCCCGCGGCGAGCGTGCCGCGGTCGGGGTTTGAGCGCGTTCGGAGTTTTAGTGTGAGCCTGAGCCGAGGAGCCTGCACACCAGGAAGGAGAGCGCGGCGATGAGGCCGGCGCAGGGCATCGTAAGTATCCAGGCCCAGACGATGCGGCCCGCGATGCCCCACTTGACCGCCGAGAGCCTGCGCGTCGCGCCGACGCCGACGATTGCGCCCGTGATGGTGTGCGTCGTCGAGACGGGGACGCCGGTCAGAGTCACGTAGGCGAGGGTGAGCGACGCAGCCGTCTCGGCGCAGAAGCCGCCGACGGGCTTGAGCTTCGTGATGCGCGTGCCCATCGTGCGGACGATGCGCCAGCCGCCCGAAAGCGTGCCCAGCGCGATGGCCGCATGCGCCATCAGCACAACCCACAGAGGTATCGGCGGCAGAGTCGAGTTCGCGCCGTACTGGAGGACGCCGCCTGCGGCCAGCACCGCCGTAACGATGCCCATCGTCTTCTGCGCGTCGTTGCCGCCGTGGCCGAGCGAGAAGGCCGCCGCAGAGAGTAGCTGGCCGCGCCGGAAGAAGCGGTCAACGCGGTGCGGCGACCACTTGCGGAAAAGCCAGTAGACGGCGACCATCAGCACGAACCCCAGCACCAGCCCGATGAGCGGCGACAGCACGATGAAGAGGATGACCTTCTCCCACACGTCCACCTTCAGCAAGCCGCTCACCCCGCCGTAGGCCGCCATCCCTGCGCCCGCGTAGCCGCCCAGAAGCGCGTGCGAGCTGGAGGTCGGAAGGCCCAGATACCAGGTGATGATGTTCCAGGCAATCGCGCCGATGAGCGCCGACAGGAGCACGTAGAGGCGATAGTCGGGCGCGATCAAATTCATGTTGATGCCGTCGCCGATGGCTTTGGCGACGCGCGTGCCGTAGATGGCGAAGGCGATGAAGTTGAAGAAGGCCGCCCACGCGACCGCCACGCCGGGCGAGAGCACGCGCGTCGAAACCACGGTCGCGATGGAGTTGGCCGCGTCGTGGAAGCCGTTGCTGAAGTCGAAGATCAGCGCGATGAAAATGATGATAAGGACGAATGTCAGCGTGGCAGTCATTGACGAAAGGATGAAGGCGGAAGGATGAAGGATGAAGTGAGAGCCGTCTTGACTTCATCCTTCCGCCTTCATCCTTCTCCTTTCATGCGTGCTTGATGATGACGCTCTCGATGATGTTGGCGGTGCGCTCGCAGCGGTCAACGGCGGCTTCGAGCTTCTCGTAAATTTCCTTCCACTTGATAACGTGGAGCGGGTCGGGCGTGCCCTTGAACAGCTCGGCGAGCGCCTCGTGATAGAGGTCGTCGCCCTCGTTCTCCAGCCGGTGAATTTCGACGAGGCGCGGGTTGATGCCCTGCGGGCGTTCGAGCGTCGAGACGACCTCGTGGAGCTGCACGGCCATGCGCTGGATCACGTCGGCGAACTGGCGCGCGTAGTCGGTCGCCTCGCGGATGTTGTACATGACCATTGCGCGGGCGGCGTCGTCTATGAGGTCAACGATGTCGTCGAGCGAGCCTGAGAGCATGTAGATGTCCTCGCGGTCGAAGGGCGTGATGAAGGACGAGTTGAGCTTGGTCGAGACCGAGTGCGTCAGTTCGTCGCAGGCGTGCTCGATGGACTTGATGTGCTTGAGGTGCGCGACGTAGTCGCCGTCCTTGTCCGAGAGCATCTCGACGAGACGGCTCGCGGCGTCGTAGATGTAAGAGGTCATCTGCCGGAAGAGGGAGAAGTATTGCTCCTCTCGCGGGAGCAGGCTGAAGCGTGCCATGAAAGAGTGTTCTCCGTAACGGGGCTGAAGTCTTAAAGAGAGCGGAAATATAGTCCAACGCCCGGCGGTTGTCTATCCGAGTTTCCCGAAGCGACGTTAATTTTGTGTGAACAAATGCGGCGGCAACGGCAATTCACAGAGTTGAAGTAAGGCGGCAGGCGGCCCGCGTGAAAGTCGTCCCGCCCACCCTTCGGCGTTGTGCCCGCAGTCTTCCGCCTTGAGTTGTACGGCGCGGCGGTTCGTCGTATGCTCGAAGGGCTGCGCCGCCCGCTTCTCCTGCCGCGCAGTTCTCGGAAGAGGCAGATGAGTAATTCCCGCTTTGAACAGGTCGTCGCGCTGCTCCGCATGGAGTCGGAGGCCGTGGCCCGCGCCGCGTCGCGCGTCGAGCGCGGGGAGGTCGAGCGCGCGGTCGAGCTGCTGGCTGCTTGCCGCGGCAAGGTCGTCACGGTCGGCGTCGGCAAGTCAGGCCACATCGCGCAGAAGGTCGCCGCGACGCTGACGAGCACGGGCACGCCCTCTGTCTTCCTCCATCCGTCGGACGCGCTGCACGGCGGCATCGGCCTGGTTAACGGCGACGACATCGTCATAGTCTTCAGCAACAGCGGCGAGACCGCCGAAGTCCTTGAGCTTCTGCCCTACCTGCAACACCGGCGCGCGGCGGTCGTCGCCGTCGTCGGCGACCTCGGCTCCGCGCTCGCGCGCCGCGCCGACGTTGTGCTCGACGCCTCGGTCGAGCAGGAGGCGTGCCCTCTGAACCTCGCGCCGACGACGAGCACGACGGTCGCGCTCGCCATCGGCGACGCGCTGGCGATGACGCTGATGAGCGTCAAGCGTCTAACGCCGGAAGACTTCGCGCTGAACCATCCAGGCGGGCGCATCGGCAAGCGGCTCACGCTCAAGGTCGCAGACCTGATGCACGGCGGCGAGGATAACCCGACCGTCCGCTCCTCGGCCACGCTCCTCGAAGTCGTGCGGGCGATCAGCCGCGGCGGGCTAGGTGGGGTCAACGTCGTTGACGGGCGCGGCCAACTCGAAGGTGTCATCACGGACGGCGACGTGCGTCGCGCCTTGCAGCGCGTGGAACTCGAAGACCTCGCCGGGCTGACCTGCGAAGGCGTGATGACGCGCGCGCCCGTGGTCGTCCGCCCCGACATGCTCGCACACGCCGCGTTGCAACTGATGGAGAACCGCCCCTCACAGATCGCCGTGCTGCCCGTCGTCGAGAGCGGCGGTCGCTGCGTCGGCCTGCTCCGCCTTCACGACATCGTGCGCAGCGGGCTGTGATGGAAGGCAAAAGTAAAAAGGCAAAAGGCAAAAGAAGAGTGCCGGGTTCCGGTGTTGGGTGCTGGTTACTTTCAATGCGCCAGCACCCGGCACCCAACACCCAGCACCTAAAACATCTCTTTGCCTTTTGCCTTCCCCGTCGGATTTCCGCGTAGCTCACTCTCCCAAAGGATGCTGTGAATAGAATGAAAATTTATTCCTTCGTACTGGTTGCCGGGCTGGCGTGCACGTCGCCGCTGATGACTTATGCCGGTGACGACGTGAGCAGGGCCGCGACGCACGCAGAACGTGTCAGTCCGGCGGGCGAGGTCGTGGTCGTGCTGAGCGAAGAGTTTCTGAACTCGCTGCTTCAGGCGGTCGCTTCGCAGCCGGAGCCGCCGAGCTTCCCCTTGTCGAAGGACGGCGGCGCGGGAGGGAAGTGCGCGAGCCAGGTTCAACTGCTCAGCGAGTCAGCGGGCACGCGCACCGCCGTGCGCTTCAGCGACGGGCGCATCACCGCACCCGTCGCCTTCCGCGGCTCCTACGCAGCACCGCTCGTCGGCTGTCTCAACTTCGAGGGCTGGGCCGACACGGCCTTCAACCTCGAATTCGACGAAGCGAAACAGGTGCTCAACGCGCGCGTTACAGTCCGCGAACTCAAGCTGAAGAACGTCCCCGCCGCGCTCGTCGGCACAGGTCTGACGGGCCTTGTGCAGGACGCGATTGACGCGCGCGTCAACCCCGTCGAGATACTCCGCGCCGAACAGCTCGGCGCGCGCCTCCCCATCACGCGCGGCAACGAGCTTCGGCTGCGCGCACGCGACGTGCGCCACGAAGTCGTCGGCAGCGAGCTGCGCCTGCATATCGTTTACGAGATCGTGCGGGAATGAAATAAGTCAAAAGTAAAAAGGCGAAAGGCGAAAGTGAAGGTGGCAGAGCCTTGCGTCTCGCGTCTCTTCTTTTGCCTTTCGCCTTTTTACTTTGACTTCAACTTGCAGCCGCGAGGTGAGCGGCGACCGGCATGTCTACGATCTCCCATGCCGAATCGTCGCGCAGGAGCTTCGACATGAGTGCGGCGTGGAGGAGATGACCGCTGCGCTCGGCGCGCACCAATCCGACGAGCGGCATGCCGAGCAGCGCGAGGTCGCCGATGATGTCGAGGATTTTGTGGCGGACAAACTCGTCAGGCCGTCGCAGCGGCGTCTCGTTGAGCATCCCCGTGGGCGTGAGCACGATGGCGTTTTCGAGCGAGCCGCCGCGGATGAGGTTGGCACGCCGGAGCACCTCAATCTCTTCGGTGAAGCCGAAGGTGCGCGCGGGCGCGATCTCGCGCAGGAAGGCTTCCGCGTCGAGCGCGTCGAAGCGGAGTCGCTGCACGCCGATGAGCGGGTGAGGGAAATCAATCATGCAGTCTATCTCCCACGTCTCGTGCGGCTCGACCGACACGCGCCGCTCGCCCTGCTCGACGCTGACCGGGCGGCGCACACGCAACGCGCAACGCGCGGCGGGCTGCTCGACAACGCTTGCGCGCAGAATCATCGCGGCGAAGTCTTCGGCAGAGCCGTCCATGATCGGCAGCTCAAGGTTATCAACTTCGACGTAGGCGTTGTCCACGCCGAGGCCGCGCAGCGCCGCCAGAAGGTGTTCGACCGTCGAGAGCATGACGCCCGTGCGCATCAAAGTCGTCGCGTAGGAGCAGTGCGCGATGCACTCGACCGAGGCGTTGATCTCGAAGTCGTCGAGGTCTGTGCGGACGAAGACGAGTCCGGTGTCGGGCGGCGCGGGCCGCAGCCGCAGTTGCACCGGAACCGCCGTGTGCAAACCGAGGCCGCTCGTCTCGACAGGCGCGGCGATGGTCGTCTGTTTTATCAAGGTCGATTGCTGAACCTTTCGCGGTTCGCGTGAGAAGGCGCACGCGGAAAATTTTATGAGCGCGGCAACAGATGGCAAGGCCCGTGCCGCCTTCGACAGTGCGAAAATGCCGGACTCCACACAGGTGTACGGCATCGGCGTCGCCGTCTTGTGGCGCGCGGGCGACGACCGCCGAGGGCGCATGTGGCGTTTGAGCCACACGCGCCGCAAACGCATAAGCTCAGACTTTCAGGTGCTGCACGACCGCTAAAAGTTGCTACGCAAACGCCATTGGGCTGGAAGTGTGACGAGTTGATTGAGAGCGGACGTGCGCGGAAGGATTCACGCCGGAGTGGACGGGACTTTCAGTTTCAGGACTCTCGGTTTTAGAGAGGCGTCGTGTTGCCTTTATCCGTGGCGAGGAGTTTCGATATCAGGTTTCGCAGACGCTCGAAGTCAATCGGCTTGGTCAGGTAGCCGTTGAAGCCTGCATCAAAGGCAGCCTGGCGAAAGCCGTCCGTGTCGAAGGCCGTGAGCGCGATGACGGGCACGCTCTGAAGCTCGGCCTCCTCGCGTATGCGTCGTGTGGCGGCGAGTCCGTCCTGCTGCGGCATGGCGATGTCCATCAATATCAGGTCGGGGCGCGCGAGTTTCGCCACGCCCAGCGCGTCTGCGCCGTTCGTCGCGGTGACGACGCGATAGCCCATGTCCTGAAGCGAGAGGCTTATCAGGATGATGTTGTCGCTCATGTCGTCCACGACCAGGACGGTGCGGGCCGCATCTTTACTCTCCGGTGAGTTATCGCTCATGCCTTGCATTATCACCCTGCCCGCGCGAAACGCACAAACGTAAAACGGCAAAATAAAAGCTGAGGTTCGGCTGTGCTCTCCCCTTCACAACTGAACCTCAGCTTTATGATCGCCTTTGCTTTCGCGCCGGCAACCAGTCCCTTTCGCGAGACGCCGAACAAGTAAACAAGACGCGTGCCACCGCGTCGCAACAGGGGGCGTGCGCCGGCCGCCGCGCAATTACAGCCTTTTTAGATCGAAGGAGAAAAGCGAACCTCAGCCGGCGCTTTCGAGAGGAGACGAAATGGTCGGCGGCTTTAACCAAATCGGGAGTGCGCGACCGGCGCAGGGCGTCTTCGCACAATTCGTGTGAAGCTTTCGACGGAAGAGGCGCGTAAAATTTTTCGTGAAAGGTCTTCATAAGTGAGGGCAAGGCTTTAATCATAAGTGAGGGCAAGAATCATAAGTGAGGGCAAGGCTTTAAAGGGAGGGCGAGACTTTAGAGGATGTACGTCCAACTCTCCTGGCCGTTGACCATGACGACGATGCGCACCCCCGCGGCCTTCAACGACTCGCGCAGACGCCTTTTGCCGAGCAGCTGATTGCCCGCCTCACGCGTCAACGACTCGCCGGAGAGCGAGAGCGTCGCGGTCTGCGCGTCGCCACTCAGCGCGGCGTGAACCCTGTGACCCTGCGAGGAGAGTTCCCGCGTCACTTCAGACACGGCGGCCTCGCGCGACTGCACGGGCGCTCTCGCAGTCGCCGCCGACGTGTCGTCCCGTGGCGCAGGCAAAGGTGATGTCGTAGTTGTCCGGGCTTCGGGCTGTGAAGACCCCGCGGCGCTGCCGGACGCGTCGGGCGCTGCCGGCTGGCCGCTGAGAGCCGGAGAGTTATCGGAGCGCGCGGTCGCGTGTGCGGCCTGTCCCGGTTGGGCGGAGATGTTGCCGAGCAGCGCGGCCCGCGGTTGTGTGGGGATGCTTTCCTGCGAGGGGGAGGCCGTCCTGGAGTCGTTGGAAGGCGAGGTGGTCTGCGAAGCGTTCGCCGCGGGGTGTTCAACGGTTTGGTGCGCGCTCGGCGGCGCGTCGGCGGCGCGCTCTGAGGTCGCGGGATTCAGACCGGCCCTGTGGAGTTCGTAGCCGATGCCGCCGACCATCCAGAGGCAAAGGAAGGTCGCTACCCCGGCCAGCGCCCACACGGTCGAGACGTGCAGACGACCGACCACGGGGATGTCGTAGAAGACGCGGACGGCCCGCCCGCGCGGAGACTTTCGCCCGCGCGCGTCCCTCCGTTCGGCGACGTAGATAAAGGCCAGCGCGGCCAGTATGCCGACGGGGCCGCAGACGATTCCGAGGAGGAGGCCGGGGGCGAAACGCCTCCCGCGCTCCCTGAACATCCAACCCGTGATGAGTCCGGGGACGATGGCCCAGAAGATGAACAGCAGAACCAAAGGCAGCATGGCCGACACGGAACCCTTCTACTCCCTTCCGGCAACTCCGCCAGCCTCCTTTTACCACACAACCGCGCCCTCCCCGCATTGTTTTCTTTGTCCGAGGCGTTCGCCCCGAAGTCTCCGCAGGGATTACAGCCGGTGCGCTTTCGTCATAACTTGCGACGCCACATCAGCGATTCAACTACAATGTTGATTTGAGCCTGCCGGGATGAAATTCCATCACTACGCTGTGAAATTAAACCGCTTCAAGGTGAAATCGTCTTAGTCCGGCCTGAGATTGCTTTACTGCGCCGTGAAATCGCCTCACTCCAACGTCAGATTGAATTACTACAGCCTGAAATCGTCTCACTACGGGGTGAAAACGCACTACTACAGGGTGAAAACGCATTACTACGGCGTGAAAATGGATTACTGCGGCGCGTGAACGTGCTGCTACATATAAAAAGCGGCGGTAATTGAGGAAAACCCGTCGAATGGGTCGTTGCAGGCTGGAAACTTTTAGTAAACTATGCTATTTCTTCGCTTAGAAGAGGCCATCCTTCTATTCGCACGGCACTACCAACTGCGGTGTCGCCTGCCGCATCTCAAAGGCGAGTCCGCCGAGGCCATCCGCCTTCGTGCGCTTGTCGAGGCGGCGTCCGGCGCGAGTACAACGGCAAATCTTCGTTTTGCATCTAATTTCTCCCGCATCAACGGGTTAATCGCAAGCGGGGAGTGACTGGCCAGTTGTTTCGTGCGGCTGCCGTACAAGGGGTCTGAGGCGGGAAACAAAATTGTTGACAGCCACGTATGAGACGCTTCACCGAGACGGCGTCTAAAGCGGGGGGCAGGATTTGAAAGAGAAGATGAAGAATCAGGGGTTGGGGCTTTTGGAGTCGGGCGGGGAGAAGTTTTTCGAGGGTTACGGCGAGGTCGTGGCGAGCGACGCGGTCGCCGAGCGCGACATTGACGACGTTCTTCAAAAACTGGAAGCCTCCAACATCGGCGGCGTCGAGTCCGACGAGGAGTTGATCTCCGAGGTCGCGTCGCTGGCGGCTGACGTTGAGGAGGAAGGCACGCTCGACGAGGTTGACGAACTCGACCTGTCGGCGGGCGAGGACGAGAAGTCTGCCGACCCCGTGCGCGTCTACCTGCGGCAGATGGGAACCGTGCCGCTCCTGACGCGCGAGCAGGAAGTCTCCATCTCGCAGCGCATCGAGCGCGGCCAGATCAAGAGCCACAAGGCCATCTCGCGCTCGCCCATCGCCGTCAAGGAACTCATCCGCATCGGCGAGGGGCTGGAGACGGGCGCTTTGAGCATCCGCGATGTGGTCAACTTCTCCGACCAGGCGGACGTGTCCGAGGCCGAGGACAAGGCCGACGAGTACCTCCAGTGGACGCTCGAAGGCGTCGAGAACATCCGCAAGCACTTCCGCGAGGGCCTGAAGGAGTGGGAGAAGCTCGCCGCCGAGCAGAAGCTTCTGCGCGGCAAGCAATCGCGGAAGCTCCTTCGGCTCAAGCGCAAGGTGGCGCGCACGCGACTGGAAATCTCGCAGGAGATCAAGAACCTCAACCTGAAGGAGTCGGCCCGCCAGCGCCTGATTGACGCCATCGTCGCCGCGCACAAAGAGGTGCGCAGCGTCGAGCGCGAGATCAAGAAGCTGACCGATAAGCTTGAGAACAAGCGCATCAAGCCGGAGGCCGAGAGGGAATTCAAGCGCCAGTTGAGCGCCGCCCGCCGCCATCTCAAGAAGATCGAAGAGGATCACAGCGTCTCGCACGTCGAGATCAAGCGCACCTACCAGACGATTGTCGCGGGCGAGCACGAGACGCAGGAAGCCAAGCGCGAGCTGACTGAAGCGAACCTCCGGCTCGTCGTCTCGATAGCGAAGAAGTACACGAACCGCGGCCTGCAATTCCTTGATTTGATTCAAGAGGGCAACATCGGGCTGATGAAGGCCGTGGACAAGTTCGAGTGGCGGCGCGGCTACAAGTTCTCCACTTACGCGACCTGGTGGATTCGTCAGGCCGTGACGCGGGCGATTGCGGATCAGGCGCGCACGATTCGCATCCCCGTGCACATGATCGAGACCATCAACAAGCTCATCCGCACCAGCCGCGCGCTGGTGCAGGAGTTGGGACGTGAGCCGACGACCGAAGAGATCGCGGTCAAAGTTGACATGCCTGTCTCGAAGGTGCGCGCCGTCTTCAAGCTGGCGCAGCAGCCCATCTTTCTGGAAACGCCCATCGGGGAGGAGGAGGATTCGCACCTCGGCGACTTCATAGAGGACAAGTCGCGCATCAGCCCCGCCGACTCGGTCGTCACGACGAACCTGCGGCAGGTGACGGACGCGGTGCTGGCGACCTTAAGCCCGCGCGAGGAGGTCGTCATCAAACTCCGCTACGGCCTCGGCCCGCACGGCGAGGAGCACACGCTCGAAGAGGTCGGCAAAAATTTCGACGTGACGCGCGAGCGCATCCGACAGATCGAGGCGAAGGCGCTGCGCAAGCTCCGCCACCCTTCGCGCGCGCGCCTGCTCAAGGCTTTCACCGACAGCTTGCAGTAAGCGCGCCCTTCAAACACCAACCTTTCAGAGGCTTGCCCGTGCACGCCGTTTCAAGCTCCGACACGAGTTGAAACGGCGTGCACGGGCATGTCTCTTAACGTCGGATGTCCGGAGTTTTTCCACCCATTGGCCGTGCGGCTGTTTCCCATTTGCGAGAAATTGGTGGATAATCGAAGGAAAAGATAAAGGAATCATAAAAACGTGAGTGTAGCCGAGGTAGAGAAACCGCAGGAGTCGGATTTTGATTTAGCGAAAAGGGCCGCCGCCGGTGACGGGAAGGCTTTCGAGGAGTTGTACCGACGACACTACAGACGCGTCTACGCCCTCACCCTCCGCATGATGGGCAACCCCACCGAGGCCGAGGACATGACGCAGGATGTCTTCCTCCAACTCTTCAACAAGATCGGGATGTTCCGCGGCGAGTCGCAGTTCACCACCTGGCTGCACCGCATGACCGTCAATCAGGTCTTGATGTACTTCCGGAAGAAGAGCACGCGTTCGGAGTTGCTCACGGACGAGGGCGAGACGCCGATCCAGATCGTCAAGGGGACGGAGAAGCCCGGCACGATGCCTGTCATTGACCGCATCTCGCTGGAGCGGGCGCTCCAGCAGTTGCCCCCCGGCTACCGCACCGTCTTCGTCCTCCACGACATCGAAGGGTACGAGCACTACGAGATTTCCGACATGCTCGGCATCGCCGAGGGCACGTCGAAATCGCAATTGCACAAAGCCCGTCTGAAGCTGAGGCAATTAATCCGGCAGGAAGCAGCATCTAACTGACCTTCCGGGTTCTGCGGAAGGTCAAATTTTGCCACCCCAAAGGAACGACTCATGGACTGTGCCAGGAGTATCGAACTGCTCAGCGAATACAGCGCCGGCTCGCTCGGTGAGGACGAAAGCATCTTCATCAGAACGCACCTGTCCGGGTGTTTGGACTGCAACGGCGTCTTCGAGGACTTGATGCTGATCGTCCAGACGGCGACGGCCCTGCGCTCCGAGAACGGCATCGCCTATCCGGACGAGGAAGTCCTCTGGCAGCGCGTCAGCGTCGGGCGCATCGTCCACTAAGACTAAGCCGCCTTGCGGCGCTGGGCGCGCGCGGGCGTCTTCAGCCCAAGCCGCTCGCGCAGTCCCTCGCACGCGTCCAACTCGGCGGCGGGGATGCATTGGGCGCAGACCCAACGTCCGTCCGAGTCGCGCAGGTGCAGCGACTCGGACGCACGGCGGCAGACCTCACACTTGAAAGTCTTACTCATCGCTTCTCTTCAAACTCCTCTTCAGGCCACGCGCGCCATCCGGCGTCGCGGGTCGTACTCGAACTTCAGATATTGCCGCCCGACGAACTTCAGCACCGCAGCGACGTGTTTGCACTCGTAGCCCGGCTCGGCGTTGCCGCGGAAGATGAAGTCCGCGCAGGTGCAGGCCAGCGCCCTCGTTTCGGGGTCGCGGAAGAGGTGATAGCCGCGCTCGACGCCCGACTCGGACTGCGCGATCCAGCCGTAAGGCTCCGCCTCGAAGACCCTGATTCGCTCGGCGCGCGCCGAACGCTGCTCGGCAGGCGTGAACTCGGAAACCCTCACGCCACGTTTTTTCTCCAACGCTTTCATGGGAAACATTGTAGCACGAAATATGCGAAGATGGAACAGCGTTTCGCACATGAAACAAACTGATTTTACCTCGCATCGCGGCGAATCCTTCGGCGGCCTGCGCTCCTTCCGTGCGTCACCGGCGGCTCCGGAGAATCGTACTTAAACGCGAAAGACCGGGAAGAACTCGCGCAGGCTGCCGAAGTAAATGTTGCCGTCGGGCCGTGCGGGCGGGGACGATTCTTTCGGCTTCGGCTGGCGTTCGGCTTGACCGCTGTCGGAGAGGTTCTCTAGGATGAATCTATATGAGCAGAGAGTCGAGGGGAGCGGTGGCCGAGCCGCCTGCGGAGTTGGGTGGCACGGCGGCGCGTGCGAAGTCTGCGGGGCGCGACGGCGCGGGGCCGTCGAAGGAAGAGGCGCACAAGGCGCAGGGGCCGCCGCGCGGCGCGCTGCGTGAGTATTTCGAGTCGCTGGTGGTGACGGCCATCATGGCCCTGTTCGGCATGACCTTCGTCGTGCAGGCCGTCAAGGTTCCGACCGGCTCGATGCAGAACACGATTCTCATCGGCGACCACCTGCTCGTCAACAAGTTCGTCTTCGCGCCCGGCCCCATTCTACCTTTCCTGCCGCAGCGCGAGATACGCCGCGGCGACATCATCGTCTTCAAGTATCCGGGCAAGTTTCAGGGCGAGGAGCGTTTCCGCGATAGCCTCAGCGTGGACGACACGCGGCCCGACAACACGCCCTACAAGACGAACTACGTGAAGCGCGTCATCGGCCTGCCCGGCGACCGCATCACGATCAAGGGCACGGACGTTTCCATCAACGGCGAGCTGCTCAAGGAGCAGAAGGTCGCGGCGATCAACCCGCCGCCGGAGGAGGACGGCAATCCTTTGAACGGGGACGAGAGGGACGCGCCGCTCAGGGACGAGAAGGGCGTGCCGCTCGTCAACGAAAACGCCCCGGCGCGGTCGAAGGAGTTTCCATACATCGTCTACTGGAGTCCGAGGTCGCTGGGCGGCGGCGGGCGGCGCTTGAGCGATGAGACGGAAGAGTTCGTCGTTCCGCAGGGCTACTACTTCGCGATGGGCGACAACCGCGACAACAGTCAGGACAGTCGCTTCTGGGGCTACGTCCCGCGCGACGCCATCATCGGGCGCGCGATGTTCGTCTACTGGTCTTACGACGAGAGCGCGCCGCAGAGCGGCAGCACGCTCGGCTTCCTCCTCGACTTCTTCCGCAACACGCGCTGGCGTCGCACGGGCACGCTCGTCAAATAAGTCTTCAAAGACTCTTGACGCTTTCGACTTCCCACGCGGCACAGACTCAGGCAGAGAGGGGAGGGCACGAAGGCATGTTCAAGTCTCTGAGCCTCGGCGGGCTGAGTTGGAGGGAGCTTGCGCGGCGCGTCTACCGCGAGACGAGCGAGGACGCGCTCCTCGGCTACGCGGCGCAGCTCTCCTACTACTTCCTGCTCGCGCTCTTTCCGGCGCTGCTCTTCCTGACATCCCTGCTCGGTTACTTCGCGGGCGAGGATGTCGAACTCCGCGCGGGACTCTTTCGCTACCTGAGCGCACTGCTGCCCGGCGACGCCTCGCAGCTCGTCGCCAAGACCGTCAACGACGCGACGCAGGGCAGCGGCGGCGGCAAGCTCTCGTTCGGGATACTGGCGACGCTGTGGGCCGCCTCGAACGGGATGAACGCGATCAGCGAGTCTCTGAACGCGGCCTACGATCTGAGGGAGACGCGGCCCTGGTGGAAGGTGCGTCTGGTCGCCATCGGGCTGACGCTGGCTCTCTCGTTCCTCATCGTCTCGTCGCTCGTGCTCGTGCTCTACGGGCACAACCTCGCGGACGCGGTGGCGTCGAAGTTCGGGCTGGGCGACGAGTTCGCGCTGGCCTGGAAGGTCGTGCAGTGGCCGATTGTGCTCGTCTTCGTGCTGCTCGCCTTCGCGATGCTTTACTACTTCGCGCCCGACGCGCGCGGAGAGGACTGGAAGTGGCTCACGCCCGGCTCACTCATCGGCGTCGCGCTCTGGCTTCTGGTCTCCTTCGCTTTCAAAGCCTACCTGCACTTCTTCAACAGCTACAGCACGACCTACGGCTCGCTCGGCGCGGTCATCATCCTGATGCTCTGGTTCTACTTCACCGGCGCGGCCATCCTCGTCGGCGGCGAGATCAACTCCGAGGTCGAGGACGCGGCGGCGAAGCGCGGCGAGAACGAAAAGGGCGGGAAGCAATCCGACAAAAAGGGGCGCGCGCGTGCCCGAAGAGGCGGGCGACGCTCTGAAACGAACGGGGCAGGAGCCAGCCCGTAGACGAGACTTCACGAACTCTCTTGCGCCATCGCCACGCCGAGCAGGATGGTCTTCTCGATGCCTTTGTAGATGGTTTCGGGGTCGCACCATTCGGTGAGCGCGTGCGAGTTGCCGCAGTCCGCCGCGCCTGTGGAGATGGCGGACAGGCCGGCGAGCAGCGCGACGTTGCCGTTGTTCGAGCCGGCGATGCCTATCGAAGGCTGGAAGCCCATCGCGTAGTGGACGGCCTCGGCGGTCTTGACGAGCAGAGAGTCGCGGTGGCCCGGTATCTGCGCCGCGGGCGTCGAGGAGATGCGCTCCGTCCTCACAGACATCTTCTCGCGTTCGGCTTCTTCCTTGAGGATGCCGGCGATCTTCTTTTCCAAATCGGCGATCACGTCGTTGCTCGTCGAGCGCAGGTCAACGGTGAACCAGGCGTCGGCGGCCTTCGCGTTGACCACCTCCGAGCCGCCGAGCATGCCGACGTTGATGTTGGTCGAGATGCCGGACGGAAGTTGAAGCTGGTAGATGCGGTTGATGGCGCGCGCGAGCGGCAGCGTCGCTGAGTAGGGCGGCGTGGCCGAGCGCGTGTGGCCGCCCGGCCCGATGAAGTGGTGGCGATACCAGTTGATGCCGATGCCGCCGTAGGTGAATCCGTCGTAGCCGCCGTCGAGCGCGATGTAGTGATTGATCCTCGACTTGTTCTCGCGCACGAAAGCCTCGACGCCTTTGAAGGTCGTCTCCTCCTCGACGGTGAAGAGAAAGATGAGGTCGCCTTTCGTCTTGATGCCTGCCGCGTCGAGTGCGCGAATCATGGCGAGCATGGCCTCGACGTTGCGCGTGTCATCGCCGATGCCGGGCGCGTAGAGCCTGCCTTCGCGCTCCGTGACCTTGATCTTCAAGCCCTCCTGAAAGACCGTGTCCATGTGCGCGTCTATGACGACCGTGGGGCCGCCGCCCGTGCCGCGGCGCGTGGCGACAATGTTCCCGACGGAGTCGCGCCGCACCTCCACAGACTTGTAGCCGCGCAGCAGGCTCTCGATGAAGGCGGCGCGCTCAGCCTCCTTGCCCGAAGGCGCGTTGACCTCCGTGATGGCGACCCACTCCTTGAGAATCGCTGCGCGGCTCTTCTCAACGTCGGCGAAAGCCGCCTGCATTTCGGGGCGCGCGAGCAGAGCCTTGACCTGTTCGTCGTAGGGCTGGCCCGCGCCCGTCTGCGCGGGCCTCCCCGCGCCGGTCTGCCCGAAGGCGAGCGCGGCGCACGCGAGCGCGAGTCCGAGGGCAGGCGCGGTTAGCTTGAGTGATTTTTTCGCTCTCATAAAATCTCGTCGTTTCGTGGCGGCGTGCTGCTGTGTTCGTTGCGGAAAGTAGGCCGGAGGCCCGGCGCGCGAGTTTAGCCGGACGAAAAGGCGGAAGGCAAGAGATATTAACGCCGCCGAAGCTGTTTGATCTTCGGCGCGAGCTGTGGGAAGGGAACGTGCTCGGCCTGTCGGCCCACGCGCCGCAGCAGCTCGACCATCCGGAGCGCGCCGTCGGCGTTGCGCGTGTGGACGACGATGTGCGAGGCGGCGAGGCGCGCGGGTCGCTCGGCGAGCCAGCGCGCGACGGCGTAGCCCGTGCGCTCATCGTCGAACGACTCCGCGTAGTAGTGTTCGGGCAGGAGGTCGTGGTCGAGGAAAATCAGGTCGTAGTAATTCGACGAGAGCAGTTCGACGGCGCGCGCGGCGTCGGCGGCCACGTCCAGTTTGTCGCCCTTGAATTGGCGCGCGAACCACTCGTGGCGCATTACGTCGTCGTCGAGAATGAAGACGCGTGTGGGCGGGCGCGGCGTGAACCTGCCGCCGAGTCCGACCTTGTCGAGCAGTAAATGCAGTATCCCCATCCAGAGAACGAAGGCGTGCGTGCGGCGCATCCCGGCGGACGCGTGTGACGACACTTCCATGCTTGAGCTTGTCAGAGAAACTATAGCATAAAGGCTGCTCGCAGCCTTTCTTCCCGCGAAAAACTTGAACCAGGTGGCCGTTTCGTGGCATGTTTGCACACGCCCTCACGGGCCGAAGACCGATGTCTAAATGTCCTTATTGTGCACGACCCCTGCGTATGGGCGGATTGCGATGCCGCGCGTGCCGCCGCTTTGTGCTGGGCCGCGCGCACATCGCCATCCTCGTCCTGCTCGGAGTGGCCGCCATCATCGCCCTGCTCGAAATCGCGGAGCGCCTCACGCAGACTTCGCCGCATTCCTTCTGAAGCCGGACTCCAAAAGCCGTTGCGGACGACCGAGCAGACGAGACACACGCGTGCTCTTGACGTTTACCTTGTTCGAGTCTTCGACGGCGCGCGCGATTTCTTCGCGCGAGAGCGTGTGAGTCGGCGGCAACACTTTTCCACAAGTGGAAAAGTGTTGCCGCTTTAGTCGCCGCCGAAGGATAAAATCGCGGACTGCAAAAGTCCTCCGCGATGAGAGTTTTTCATCGCCGGAATCCGCGCGAAATGCTTTCGTTTTCGACTTCCCTCTGACCCTTGAACGTTTGTCTTGCAATCCAAACGTCGGGTGCTATAATCCGCTCGCCTTTCAGCCGAAGGCGCGAATTTTTTTCTGAAGAGAGCGGTGCGCAAAGAGCACCATCCCCCCGCGCGGTCGAAAATAAATTACAAGTTCTCCGGGATGCCGACAGACAACCGCAAAAAGACTCCCCCTCTGTTCGCCGTGCCCGAAAGGGAAGCGGCAGCGGACGAATCTCACCCTACGAGCGAGAAGTCGTCGCGCCGGAGGAAGGCCGAGAATTCGGCGGTCTGCCAGCTCTGCTTCGGCACTGGGATGGAGGTCATCCCCGGCAAGGGCGCGCGCCGCTGCGACTGCCGCACGCACGGCACACACTCGAAGCTGCTCGTGCAGGCGCGCATCCCGCGCCGCTACCGCGAAGCCGCGCCGCCGCGCAAAGAAGCCTGCACGCTCCAGAACTACTACCCCGCGCCCAACAACGGCTCGCAGCTCAAAGCCTTCAACTATGCTTTCCGTCTCGTGCGCGAGTATCCTGCGGTCGAGCGCGGCCTGCTCCTGATGGGGCCTGTGGGAGTGGGCAAGACGCACCTCGCCGTCGCCATCCTGCAAGGACTCATTGACAAGGGCGTGCCGTGTCTGTTCTACGAGTTCGGCGCGTTGCTGAAAGAGATTCAGGACTCCTACAACAAGGTGTCGAACACCTCGGAGATGAGTGTCCTCGCGCCGGTCTATCAGGCCGAAGTGCTGGTGCTCGATGAACTCGGCGCGTCGAAGCCGACCGACTGGGTGCGCGACACGATGATGAACATCATCGGCAAGCGCTACAACGACAAGAAGCTCACAATCTTTACGACCAACTACCTCGATGCACGCCGCGTACCGACAGATGACGCTCGCCGCATACCGACCGACGAGACGCTCGAAGACCGCGTCGGCGTCCGCCTCCGCTCCCGCCTCTACGAGATGTGCAAGACCGTCCACATCGAAGGCGAAGACTACCGCCGCCAATTAGACGCGCAACAGATTTAAGTCCGCCGCGTCAACTCCCCCTTCATCTTCAACAATCTCGCCGCCCGGTTGTCTGATAATATAGCTTCGGGCGGCATAAGACGCCCTATTGCGTACGTTCTGCCGCAAATCAGCGGTAAAATACTTGTTAGGTTGCTTCGTGTAAGGTGCAGAAAGAATAAAAGGAGACGTTGATGTGACAGCAATTGGAACTGTCGAAAGTTTGTGGCGTTACCCGATTAAAAGTATGAGCGGCGAGGCGATGGCCGAAATGTTTATGGGATTTTCGGGCATCTATGGCGACCGGTGCTACGCCTTCAAGAATTCATCCGCACGCAAAGGATTTCCTTATCTGAACGCAAATGTGCAGCAGCGAATGCTGCGCTATCGTCCGCAGTTTCGTTACGCCGAAAGAGCGGCGAAGCCGCCGAATTTGACCGAAGCGATGAGCATCGCGCCCGGTGCTACTCCGGCAAACGCCGAACCGAGCGACCTGATTTTGGATGTCGTCACGCCGTCAGGTGAGGTCGTCGCTGTTGATGACCCGGCGTTGATAGAAATGCTCGGTGAAGGATTGCGCGGTGAAAATCGCCTCACGCTTGTGCGTTCAGACCGCGCGTTGACCGACTGTCGCCCGGTCTCGTTGATTAGCCTGCAAACCGTCCGACAGGTCGAAGCGGAGTTGGGCATTCCTATTGATAAACGACGCTTTCGGGCAAACGTCTATCTTAATCTCGCAGCGGATTACGGCTTTGCCGAGGATGAGTTGGTCGGACGCCGTCTGCGCCTCGGTTCGAGCGCAGTGATTATGGTTCTGGAACGCGACCCGCGCTGTAAGATGATTTCGCTCGACCCCGACACGGGCGAACACAACCCGGAAGTTTTACGCAAAGTCGCCCAAGCACACGCTGCCTTCGCCGGTGTTTATTGCGCCGTTTTGGTCGAAGGAATATTGACGAAAGGCGATTCAATCGAACTGTTGGACTAAAAGCGCGATGCGGCAAACAAAAATATTGCGCTATCCAACTGACGTGATAAATGAAATTCGGAATCGAAAACAAAGCGCAACCCATCGCGGGTTCGTGCTCGGTCATGGCGTCACGGCCACGTATAGTGCCACAGATTTTTTTGTAGTCAATGTGCTCAAACCAGCCGCCGATAAATTACCCCGCCGACGCCACGGTGCTCGCTCCCGCGTCGAAGCCGACGCCGCGATAAATTTCGCTCAAGGGCAGTTCGCAGTCGAGCGAGTCAAGCTTCAACTTTGATTCAAGGTCGTTGGCCTCGGCGTAAATCCACGCGCCGTCCGTCTGCTTGAAGAGATGCGTGACGTGCGGGCGGTGCTGTGCGACGAGCATGTGCTCACCGAAGGTCAGTATTGACTTGTAGTACGTGAACTTGTCGCCGCGGTCGTAGGCGATAAGACCTCGACTATTAACTGCGGGTTGACCAGAGCGTCCACGCCGCCCACCTCACCGCTTTCAACAGTTTTCCAGACCATCCCGGCGCGCGGCAGATGCCCGCGCGGCAGATTAGTGGCGCGTCCGTCGAGTGTGTATAATTCCACGACTACCGCGACAGAAAAAGAGTTTCGCGCGAGCGTCACCGTAGCTTCTATGCCCAGACGCACAGACATCCACAAGATTCTCATCATCGGCTCCGGCCCCATCGTCATCGGGCAGGCGTGCGAGTTCGACTATTCGGGGACGCAGGCGTGCAAGGCTCTGCGCGCCGAAGGCTACGAGGTCGTGCTGGTGAACTCGAACCCGGCGACGATCATGACCGACCCGGAGACGGCCACGCGCACATACGTCGAGCCGCTCACGGTCGAGTCGGTCGCGGCCATCATCCGGCGCGAGCGGCCCGACGCCCTTCTGCCGACGGTCGGCGGGCAGACGGCGCTCAACCTTGCGATGGCGCTCGACGGCGCAGGGGTGCTCGCGGAGTTCGGCGTCGAGATGATCGGCGCGAAGCGCGAAGCCATACGCCTGGCGGAAGACCGGGAACTGTTCAAGCGCGCGATGGAGGAGGAAGGACTGCCGATGCCGCGCGGCGGCTTCGCGCACTCTTGGGCCGAGGCGGAAAAGATTATCGAAGAGACGGAATACCCCGCGATCATCCGCCCTTCGTTCACGCTCGGCGGGACGGGCGGCGGAACGGCTTACAACCCGGAGGAGTTCGAGGAGATTGTGCGCGCCGGACTCGCCGCGTCGCCCGTCCGGCAGGTGTTGATCGAAGAGTCAATCCTCGGCTGGAAGGAGTTCGAGCTGGAGGTCATGCGCGACCTCGCCGACAACGTCGTCATCATCTGCTCGATTGAGAACTTCGACCCGATGGGCGTCCACACCGGCGACTCGATCACGGTCGCGCCCGCGCAGACTCTGACCGATGTCGAGTATCAACGCCTGCGCGACATGGCGATTCGCGTCATCCGCAAGGTCGGAGTGGAGACTGGCGGCTCGAACATACAGTTCGCCGTCAACCCTGAGGACGGCGACGTGCGCATCATCGAGATGAATCCGCGCGTCTCGCGCTCGTCGGCGCTGGCGTCGAAGGCGACGGGCTTCCCCATCGCGAAGATCGCCGCCAAGCTCGCCGTCGGCTACACGCTCGACGAGATCGCGAACGACATCACGAAGAAGACGCCTGCGAGTTTCGAGCCGACGATTGATTACGTCGTCGTCAAGATTCCGAAATGGAACTTCGAGAAGTTCCGCGAGGCCGAGGACGTTCTGGGGACGCAGATGAAGTCGGTCGGCGAGGTGATGGCTATCGGGCGCACGTTCAAGGAGGCTCTGTTCAAGGGCCTGCGCTCGCTCGAAGCGGTGCGCCCCTTGCGCCTGAGAGACGTGCCCGACGACGAGTTGCAGCGCAAGCTCGCCCGGCCCAACTCGCAGCGCTTCTCCTACATCACCTACGCGCTCCGCAGCGGTTGGTCGCTACAGGAAATCTACCGCCTCTCGCGCATAGACCCCTGGTTCCTCGAACAGATTCGGCAGGTGATGGAGATACAGAAGCGCGTCGAGGGGCACGCGCTCGAAGAGACTCCGATGGACGCGCTGCGCGACTTCAAGGAGGCGGCGCTTTCAGACCGACGCCTCGCGTACCTGACGGGGCGCACCGAAGGAGAGGTGCGCGAGTATCGCAAGCGGCTCGGACTGAAACCCGTCTATAAGCGCGTGGACACCTGCGGCGCGGAGTTCGAGTCGTTCACGCCCTATCTCTACTCGACCTACGAAGAGGAGGACGAGTCGCAGCCCACGGAGAGGCGCAAGATAATGATTCTGGGTTCGGGGCCGAACCGCATCGGGCAGGGAATCGAGTTCGACTACTGCTGCTGCCACGCCTCGTTTGCGCTGCGCGACGCGGGTTTCGAGACCATCATGGTCAACTGCAACCCCGAAACCGTCTCGACCGATTACGACACTTCAGACCGGCTCTACTTCGAGCCTCTGACGTTCGAGGACGTGATGAACATCGTGGACGTTGAGAAACCGGAGGGCATCATCGTCCAGTTCGGCGGGCAGACTCCTCTGAACCTTGCGACGCGCCTCGACAAAGCGGGTGCGCCCATCATCGGCACTTCTCCCGACTCGATTGACCTTGCGGAAGACCGCAAGCGCTTCGGCGCGCTCATGCGCGAACTCGGCATCCCGCAGCCCGAAAACGGCACGGCCACGTCCTTCGAGGAGGCGAAAGAATGTGCCGAGCGCATCGGCTACCCCGTCATGGTTCGACCCTCCTTCGTGCTCGGCGGGCGGGCGATGGCGATCTGTTACGACGAGCGGAGTCTGGACGAGTACATGCGTACAGCCGTCGAAGCCTCGCCCGAAAAGCCCGTGCTGATTGATAAGTTTCTTGAGCGCGCCGCCGAGTTCGACGTGGACGCGCTCGCCGACGAGACGGCCTGCGTCGTCGCAGGGATTCAGGAGCACATCGAGGAGGCGGGGATTCATTCGGGCGACTCTTCGTCGGTGTTGCCGCCCTTCAAGATCGCCGCAGAACATCTCGACACGATGCGCCACTACGCTCGCACGCTCGCGCGCGCGCTCAAGGTTCGCGGCCTCATCAACATTCAATTCGCCATCAAGGACGACCGCGTCTACGTCCTCGAAGTCAACCCGCGTGCGTCGCGCACCGTGCCGTTTGTCTCGAAGGCGACGGGCGTTGCGCTGGCGCGCGTCGCGGCGCTGGTGATGGCGGGCCGGAAGCTTTCGGAGTTCAACCTACCGGAGGATTTGACCGTCCGGCTGGAGCGCTTCTACATCAAGTCGCCGGTCTTCCCGTTCGCGAAGTTTCCGGGCGTTGACCCCGTCCTCGGCCCCGAAATGCATTCGACGGGCGAAGTGATGGGCGTCGGGCGCACGTTCGGCGAAGCATACGCGAAGGCCATGACGGGCGCGGGCCTTGATCTACCAACGGAAGGGACGGCCTTCATCAGCGTCAACGACTCGGACAAGGGGCAGGCCGCGCTGCTCGCACGGAGGCTTCTGCGGCTCGGCTTCCGCTTGACGGCGACCGTCGGGACGGCGGCACGCCTGCGCGAGGTCGGACTCGAAGTCGAGTCGGTCTTCAAGGTCAACGAGGGCCGACCGAACATCGCCGACAAGATTCGTCTCGGCGAGATCGCGCTCGTCATCAACACGCCTCTGGGCCGTGCCTCGCACTTCGACGAGCAGGCCATCCGCCGCGCCGCCTTGCAGGTCAACGTGCCGTGCGTGACGACGATGACCGGCGCGCAGGCCATCGTCGAAGCCATCAACGCGCGCGCGCAGACCGAGGTGTCCGTCGTCTCGCTGCAAGAACTTCACGCCAAAAAAGAAGTGATGAGTGCGGAGTGATGAGTGAAGTGATGAGGGATGAGGGAGAAGGCGATGGGCGTTGACATTCGTGCGGCGGTAGTGACGGCCAGCGACCGCTGTGCGCGCGGCGAGCGCGAGGACGAGTCGGGCGCGCTGCTCGTCGAGTTGCTGCGCGAAGCCGGGGCGTCGGTCGTCGCGCGGGAAGTGCTCCCGGACGACCTCGAACCCCTCGCCGCGGCCCTGCGAGCTTACGCCGACCGCGAGGACATAAACCTCGTCGTGACGACGGGCGGCACGGGACTCTCGCCCCGCGACAACACGCCGGAGGCGACGCGCGCGATTGTCGAGAGGGAGGTGCCGGGTCTTTCGGAGGCGATGCGCGCAGAGACTGTTCGGCAGACGCCGACGGCGATGCTCTCGCGCGGGCTGTGCGGCACGCGCTCCGGCGCGCTCGTCGTCAACCTGCCCGGCTCGCCCAAAGGCGTGCGCGAGTGCTTCGCCGTCGTCCGCCCCGTGCTCGGCCACGCCGTCTCGCTCGTCGCCGGTCGCCCACACGAAGAGTCGAAGTGAGCGGCGCGGGAAAAGTTGTTTGACAAGGCCGACGCGCGCCGCCTAGAATCCGTGCGGTTCTACACTTCGACGCACGCACGCGCAAAAACTGAGGCGGTTCAAAGATGCTGAGCGCGTTTCTCCTGCAAGCGAGCACAACCTTGACGACGACGGCGCGCAACGCGACGGGCGTCGGCGGCGTGGCCGCGGGCTACTGGCCGGTGTTGGTCTTCTTCGCCGTCGCGGTCGTCTTCCCGGTGCTGCCCGTGGTGCTGGGCCGCTTCGTCCGGCCCAACCTCTACGGTAAGGCGAAGATGCGCCCCTACGAATGCGGCATAGACCCAACGACCGAGGCGCACGACCGCTTCACCGTCCGCTTCTACATCGTCGCCATGCTCTTCCTCGTCTTCGACGTGGAGACAATCTTCCTCCTCCCCTGGGCGATCATCTTCATGGGCGACGACTTCTCTTTCACCAAGTTCGCGCTCCTTGAAATGTTCTTCTTCATCGGCATCCTCGTCGTCGGCTACTACTACGCGTGGCGCAAGGGCGCTTTAGAGTGGGCTTAACAAAGTGATTAGTGATGAGTGATGAGTGATGAGTTAAAAACTCTTCTACTCATCACTCATCACTCATCACTAATCACCTGAGTGATATGGCAGAGCATCCGGAAGGAATCGTACTCACCACAGTTGACTCGATCTTCAACACGTTGCGGCGGAAGGTGGCCGCGCCGGTGATGGGGACGAAGCCTGTGCGCGACCTCGTCAACTGGGGTCGCAAGTCGGCTCTGTGGCCGATGACGTTCGGCCTCGCCTGCTGTGCCATCGAGATGATCGCGGCGGGCGCGGGGCGCTTCGACATAGACCGCTTCGGCGCGGGCGTCTTCCGACCCTCGCCACGGCAGAGCGACCTCATCATCATCGCGGGCACGGTGACGTTGAAGATGGGGACGGTCGTGCGCAGAGTCTATGACCAGATGCCGGAGCCGAAGTGGGCCATCGCAATGGGCGCGTGCGCCTCGACGGGCGGGCCGTTCGACTCCTACTCGACGATGCAGGGAGTTGACCGCGTTATCCCCGTGGACGTGTACATTCCGGGCTGCCCGCCGCGCCCCGAAGCGCTGCTCTACGGCCTGATGTGCCTGCAAGAGATCATCATGCGCGAAGCGCCCGCCGCCTACATCTTCGAGTCCGACGGGACTGTCCACCGCCGCCGCGAACTCGAAGGCGACGACGAAGAGTCGCCCGCAGAGGTCGCGCCGCTCGACGCCGAAGCCGCGGAGGTCTTGGCCGAGATCAAGGGCTGACGTAAGGCAAAAGTAAAAAGGCAAAAGGCAAAAGAGGAAGACAGGTGCGTTGCTTCCTTCTTTTGCCTTTTTACTCTTTTGGGGTCAATGCCCCGCAGCTTGCTGCGCTAAACTGCGTGCGTGAGCAAGTTCATCCGTAAGAGTCACAACGTCTCGGTGCTGATGTACCACATCGTCTGCCCGGCGAAGTATCGGCGAGTGGTCTTCAGCGAGGCGGTGGATCAGAAGCTCAAGGAGACGTGCCTGGAAATCAGCAAGCGCTACGAGATCACCTTCCTTGAGATTGGCACGGATGGCGACCACGTCCATTTTCTGGTGCAGTCAGTGCCGATGTACAGCCCGCAAAGGGTCGTGCAAATCATCAAGAGCATCACGGCACGAGAGATTCTGCGCGCCTGCCCCGAAGTCAAGAAGAAGCTCTGGGGCGGCGAGCTCTGGACGGATGGTTACTTCATCAGCACGGTCGGCAAGCACGGCAACGAGAGTGTGATCAAGCAGTACATCCAGAATCAAGGGGCAGAGTCACATTACGAGCAACTCTACGAGGGACAGCTCAACCTCTTTTGATACCCCGCAGCTTGCTGCGGGCGAGTTTCATTTTTGCCTTCCCCGTCTGGCCTGTTCACAGTTGTGAACACCGACGCGCCCTGCCCTGTCCACTCCTGTCAACACCCTCGACTCCGTCTGGCGAGTGCCGCCGCGCTTTTCGCGGATAAATCGCGCCTTTCCTCGCGCGCCGTCGCTGGCACGTGCGTTGCGAATGAAATGGGCGTGAAGGTCTTGAACCCCCAACATCAGCAGGAAGGGTGATGGACGCAAATGAAGATCGAACACACCGCCGGCTCACTCTTGGTTGACGACGGGGACGAAGAAGAAGATGAAGCCGAAAGTTCTGATAGTTGACGACGACGTGGCGATCACGCAGCAACTCTTCTGGACGCTGTGCGACGAGTTCGAGGTGATGACGGCCAACAGTCTCGCCTCGGCCATCCGCCGCGCGACCATCTACGAGCCGGACATCGCCATCCTCGACCTTCATCTGCCGCCGACGCTCGACGCGCCCGACACGGGATTGCGCATACTCGACTACGTCAAGAACCACCTGCCCGCGTCGAAGGTCTTCGTCGCCAGCTCCGACCCCTCGGTCGAGATGCACAGAGACTGCATACGCCGCGGTGCGGACGGGTTCTTCTACAAGCCGCTCGACGTGGAGCGCCTGCTCTCGACCGTCAGGCGCACGGCGGTCGCGGGTCGCCTCGCAGCCTGAGCGCCCGGACGGAAAAAATTTCGCCCCAGCCTGCGATTCCGCAAAGTCGCAGTTCGAGCCGAGAGCGCGGTCTCATCCGAGATACACAACCGCGCGCTTTAATGCTCTTTGACCTTTTCTTATTCGGCCCTCGCCTACCCTAAAAATCGAGTGGCCGTGGTGACGCCCGTGCGTTATGGCATCCCTTCTGCCCAGCGCGGTCGTCAAAGCCCCCGTCTCCAAATCAGACTCCTGCCCAGGGTCGCGGGGGCTTTATTTTTTTGCGACGAAGTCGGGGCGCTCAGGACGTTGAACGGAAAGCATGACGCCTTCAGTTCAACGTCCTGAGCGCCCCGACTTCGTCGTTTCAAGTGGTTCTTCTTCCCGCCGTGATGAAGTATAATGCCGGTTGAGACTCAGCGACTTTTAGAGCCTGCGTATCGTTAACTAAAGTTTAAGTTCAGTCGGGTTCAGATGATTAAATTTTTACACCTCTCGGACGTGCACCTGGGCTGCCGCCGCTACAATCTTGAGGAGCGCACGAAAGACTTCTTCCGAAGCTGGCACGACGTGATCGTCAAACACGCGCTGCCGAACCGCGTTGACTTCGTGCTCATCGCGGGCGACTTCTTCGACCGCCGTAGCATAGACCCGCAGACGATGAACCACGCGCTCGCGGGCCTCCAGCTTCTCAAAGACGCAGGCATCCCCGTCGTCGCCATCGAGGGCAACCACGACCGCCACGAGGCCGTTACGGATTACAGTTGGATGCGCTCGTTCTCGCAGGCCGGCTTCCTCATCCTGCTCGAACCGGCCCGGCTTGAGGAGAGCGACGCCTCGACGCTGCCGTGGGAGATGGTGCCGTGGGACGAGGAGTCGCGCGCAGGCTCCTACATAGACATCCGTGGCGCGCGCGTCTTCGGCTCACACTGGTACGGCACTTCCGCCAACGCCGCGATGGGCCTCCTCTCCGAAGCCCTGCGGCGCGCGCGCGATGAAGGTCTCTTCCAAATCCTGTTGCTTCACACGGATGTCGAGGGCCAGCTCAACCGGCCCATCCCCGCGCTCTCGGTCGAGAAGCTGAAGGAGTTGCGCCCGCTCGTTGACTACGTCGCGCTCGGCCACACGCACAAGCGCTTCGAGCTTGACGGCTGGGCCTTCAATCCCGGTTCGCTCGAAGCCTGCTCGATTGACGAGTATCGAGAGGAGCGCGGCCTCTACCTCGTCGAAGTCGGCGACGAACTGCAAGTCAAAGCAACCTTCATCAAAGATTACGTGCAGCGCCCCTTCCAACGTCTGACCTTCGATGTGTCCGGCGCGGAAGATCAGGAGGCCGTCCACGTCGGAGTCCTGGAGATGGTCAGGCGCGAGGCGCGCACACACGACCCCGACTCCGGCGACCCCGCGCCGATCATCGAGATTTCCTTGCGCGGCCACCTCGGCTTCAAGAACTCGCTCCTCAACCTTCGACGCATGCGCGAGGAGGCGCTCGCAGAGACGGGCGCGCTCCACGTCATGCTGAAGAACCAGAGCGTGCCCGTCGAGTACGCGGTCGCCGCCGGGCTGGACGCCGACACCTCGCGCGCCCACCGCGAGCGCCGCATCATCGCCGACCTCATCGCCCGCGACGCGCGCTACCGCGACCGCGCCGAGGAGATGGCCGAACTCGTCCTCGACGCGAAATCTTACGCCCTCGGCGACAAAGAGCCGTCGGAGATAGTCGAACTCATCGAGCAGAAACTCGCGCCGCGCGCCGCCGCGACCGCGCCGGAAGAAGGCGCGACGGACGCCGTGCCCGCGCACGGCGCTCTCCACGCGCTCGAACGGAACGCTGAAACCGAGAGGTCAGAACTCAGAGGTTAGAGTTTAGTGAAAACTGACGCCAGCCGCCGCTCGTGACGAAAGTGAACGACGCTGCGAGTGCGGACCCTGACCCTGACCTCTGGCCTTGAACCTCTGCTTTTATGTCTGAAGCCCTCGACAAGGTGCGAGGCGTGCGGGAGTTGCCGCTCTTCCCTCTGCCGCTCGTGCTCTTTCCGGGCGTGCCTCTGCCGCTCCACATCTTCGAGGAGCGTTACCGGCGCATGCTGGCCGACGTGCGCGCCTCGAACAACCTGTTCGGCCTCTCATATTTCGACCCGAACGCCGCCGACGGCGAGTGCCCGCCAGCCGGACACGTCGGCTGCGCCACCGAGGTGGCCGAAGCGCAACAGCTTCCGGACGGTCGCTCGAACATTCTCACGGTCGGCCTCGTGCGTTACCGCGTCGCCGAGTACGTCGAGCGCGGCGACCCGTACTTGTTCGCGCGCGTCGAGTTCTTCGAGGACGAGGAGTCGGACGCGCAACTCTTAACGAAGCGTGCCGAAGAAGTGACCGGGATGTTCATGCGTATCGCGCGCGCGATGCGGACGATCAACGACGAGCGCGGGGGGCTTCCCGATCTGCCGCAGGACGACCCCGAACGCCTCTCCTTCCTCGTCGCGGCGGTGGTGGAGATGGACGCCGACGCCAAGCAGCAATTGTTAGAGCTGCGCTCGACCACGGAGCGTCTGCGCCGCCTCTACACGCTGCTCTCGCAGGCCGTCGAAGCTTACGAGTCGCGCGCACGCACGCACGAACTCGCGCGCGGCAACGGCCACGGCGGGAAGAAAATAGACTTTGAAGAATGAAGCCCAGAACGGACGACGCAGAGCCGGGCGCGGACGCAGGACGGCCCGACCGCACAGACAGAAGGCAGCGCGAGGCCGACTCTCGGAAGGGCGAGCAGGCTGTGATTCGCGTGCGCCTCCTCCTCTTCGGCGCGGCGCGCGAGGCGGCGGCGACCGACGAGGCCATGCTCGACGTGGGCGCACGCGCGACGGCGCGCGAAGCCTTCGAGCGCGCGCTCGCCGAGTACCCCGACTTGCGACGCTTCCGCTCCTCGCTCCTCGTCGCCGTCAACCAGGAGTACGCGCGCGACCTCGAAGTCGAACTCAAAGACGGCGACGAGATCGCTCTCTTTCCCCCCGTCAGCGGCGGTTCGGACGAGCGTGCCGCTCCCTCTGAAGAGGTCGAGCGTGCCGCACACGCGGGAGACGACGGCCCGCAGGATTTTTTTGAACTCACCACCGAGCCGATTGACGTGGGCGCAATCGCCCGCCGCGTCGTTCCCTCCCGCTGCGGCGCGACCGTCACGCTCGACGGCTACGCGCGCGAGTGGACTGACAATCGCCGCACGCTCTATCTCGTCTACGAAGCCTACGCCCCGATGGCCCTGGCCGAGATGCGCCGCCTCGGTGAAGAAGCGCACCAACGATTCGACATCGCCCACGTCGGCGTCGTCCACCGCACGGGTCGCACAGACATCGGCGAGACTTCGGTCGTCATCGCGGTGAGCGCCCCGCACCGCCGCGCCGCCTTTGAAGCCTGCGAGTGGGCCATCCGCGAACTCAAGCGCACCGTCCCCATCTGGAAGAAAGAGTTCTTCGAGGATGGCTCAGTCTGGGTCGAAGGCGAGGGCGCACCGGAACATCTGCCAAGCGGCGCGACCGCGAAAGAGGATTAGACTCCGCCATGCCGGTGACAAATCCGGCGTCACAAACGTCAAACCCTCCATTGCGGCTCTCAAATTCAAAATTGCAAACGCGACAACTCGCATCGTGGGCGTAGAATTCACATTGCAGATGCACGAATCGGCGTTACAGGTGCGGAAATTACTATTGCAGATATGAAAACTTGCATTGCAGATGTGAAAGTCAGCTTCGCAGGCGTGAAATTATCGTTGCCAGCGTGAAATCGTCATTGCGGACGTGAAAGCTGGCATTGCAGACTTACGCGCGCGCGTTGCGGCAGACAAGAGACGGAAGAGTGAGTGTAAATCGGCTCAAGTCCAGGACGAGAACGGATGTTCGAGCGACTTCGATTCAAGAAACTTCACCCGGAGGCGAGGTTGCCGACGCGCGGCAGCCCGCAGGCCGCGGGGCTTGACCTCTATTCGGTCGAACGCGTGACGCTTCCACCCGGCGCGCGTGCGTCGGTGAGGACGGGGCTGGCGGTGGCGATACCTTCGGGCTTCTACGGTCGGGTCGCGCCGCGTTCGGGGCTGGCCGTGCGGCACGGCCTCGATACTCTGGCGGGCGTGATTGACAGCGACTACCGCGGCGAGATTCTGTGCGCGCTCGTCAATCACGGCGACGCGCCTGTCGAAATCGAGGCCGGCATGCGCGTCGCACAGCTCATCGTCGAAGCAATCGCCCTGCCCGAACCCGTCTGGGCCGAAGACCTCGACGCGACCGAGCGCGGCGCGGGCGGCTTCGGCAGCACGGGGTAGGAAAGGCAAAAGGGAAAAGAGGGTTTTGGGTGTTGGGTTTTAGGTGCTGGCGCATTGAATTTCACCGGCACCCGGCACCTAACATCTATCACCCTCTTTTCCCTTTCGCCTTTTTACTTTTGCCTTCCGCGAGAGCGGCTTGCATTGTTACTTTTGACTTTCGATGGTGACGGGCACATCGCGGTTGGCGTCGGCCTGGTTGCCGTTGTAGTCGGCGGCGATGACGCGCAGGGTGTAGTCGCCGGGCGGAAGCTGTGACGTGTCCCAGAGTCCGCGCTCGGCCCGACCGTCGCGCACTGTGTTCGTCAACTCGTAGAGGAAGCGCGTCTCTGGGTTTCCGTAAACCGTGATGCCGCTTGAGTCGGCGTAGGCGATCTTCGGTGCGTCGCCTCCGGGCGGCAGGCGGTTGAACTCAATCGTGATGCGTGGCTGCTCGAAGCCCGGCGCTGGTTCACCCGAAGGCGACAGCAGTTGATAGCCTAGACGGTAGAGGCCGAGCCGCCGCCGCGATTGATTTCCGTCAACCTGATCGTAAGCGTCAACGAGGATTCTCACCTTGCCGCGCAGCACCAGACGCCCCTGCTTCTTCTCCTTCAGACGCTCGCCCGATTCATCGAACAACTGCACGCCGTCGCGCTCTATCCGCGGCGCGACCGAGTCCTTGAAGTCCGCGAAGGGGAGCGCGAGCGGGTTCGACTCCGCGCCGGGCGGGCCGAGGTTCATGTGGACGTGGAACATTCGGTTGATCGTGCCGAGCGCGTCGCCCACATGCACGCGCGTGCCGCGCCGGACGCGCACGCGCGCGACCCGCCCGCCCGCATCGCGGACGGCGATGAAGGGCGTGCCCGTCAGCATCGCTTCATGTTCGTCGCGCCCGACGCGGAGGTGAACGTATGTGATGAGCTGGACGCGCAAGCCCTCGTTGAGCGTGCCGAAGCCGAAGTTCGCGAGCGGGCTTGCGACCTTCTCTTCGAGCACGGCGCGCACCGTCTGGCCGTAGACGCCGAACACGTCAACGCCGCTGTGCAGGTGGTCGCGGCTGTCCTTCGAGTCGTAAGCGCCGCGCACCTCGCCCATCGTGGCCGAAACCTCGTGCCACTTCAACTGAGGGTCGAGCGGCCACGGGAAGGGGCTGCCGAAATTCTCGACCGGGATGCGCGGGAGCACTTCGCGCGCGGGCGAAGGCGCGTCGCCCGTCTGCGCCGACTGACCGCTGGGCTGCTGCGCCGTCGGACTCACGCGGCGGACGAGATAGTTGGCGCTGTCGGCGACGACGAGCGAGCCGTCGGGCGCGATTGCTATCCCTGCGGGCTGGTTGAAGCGTGCCGTCGTTTCCCCGTCGCCGTCTGCGAAGCCGGAGCCGAGGCCCGCGATGCGTCGTGCCGCGCCGTCGGGCGCGACCTGCACGACGCGCGCCCGGTCGAGTTCGGTCACGTAGAGAAAGCCGTCGCTCGTGACGACGAGGCCCGCGGGCTTCGAGAGTTCAAAAGGCGCGGTTGAGTTCGCGGCAGGTTTCGCGTTGTCGCCCGCGACGGGGTTCGTCGTGTCGCTCGTGCCGGCGGATTCTGCGTCGCGCGTCGTCGTCGCGTCGGGCGTCGCGTCGGCCTTTGGTGTGCCTTCGGGTTGTATGTTTGCGGGCGGCGAGGCGTCGGGCGGAGCGGAGACGGCGAGCGTCAAGACCTGTCCGTCTTTCGTGATCTTTCGCAGGCGGTTGTTGCCCGTGTCGGCGACGTAAACCTCGCCCGCGTCGGAGACGGCGACGGCGCAGGGCGTGTCGAAGAGCGCGGCGGTCGGCGCGTCGCCGTCGGCGTAGCCGGGCGAACCTGCGCCCGCGATTGTTTTAACCACGCCGTCTTTCGACACGACGCGGATGCGGTCGTTGTACGTGTCGGCGACGTAGACGTTGCCTTGCGGGTCAACGGCGACGCCGACGGGCGCGTCGAACTCGGCCTGTGCCGCCGGGCCGTCTCTGAAACCCGCGATGCCGTCGCCCGCGAGCGTCGTTGCGCGTCCGTCGGGCGTCACACGTCGGATGCGATTGTTGCCCGTGTCGGCGACGTACAGGTTGCCTTCGCCGTCCACGGCCAGCGCCGAGGGCGTGTTGAAAGAGACGGACGCGCCCACGCCGTCGGCGAAGCCCTCGCGCCCGCCCGCGAGCGTCGAGACTTCGCCCTGCGGCGTCAACTTGCGAAGGCGGTTGCTCTCGCCCGCGTCGGCCACGTAGATGCTCCCGTCGCGCGCGACGGCGACGCCGAACGGATTACCGAAGCGCGACTCGCGCGCCGCGCCGTCCGCGAAGCCGGGCGAGCCGTCGCCCGCAAGCGTAGCGACGCTCGCGCGCCAACCGGCGGGCGTCGTCGCCGGGTGCGGCTTCTCGCGCACGCACGCGCCGAGCAGCAGCGCCGCCAGTCCGCACGCGGCGAGGATGTGTATCAGATGAGCCGTCGGCTTGCGGAAAGTTTCGCGGCGGCGCGGTCGCTTGATGTCTGTCGGCAAGGTCGGTTGTTATTACTCCGTGGCGCGGGTTGCTGCTGCTTCGGGCGGGTAAGAGTTTTCTCGCTCCGCACGGCTCATGTCAACCGTCGCCTCACGCGAGCGCGTCCGCGCAAGACGTAAATGTTTGTGGACGACCAGCGCCGTCGTGGTTTATCCTCTGACTCCACGTCTTACCCGAAACAAGCCTTCAACAGGAGTTGGAATTCATGCCGGAGAAGAGAAGCCTTTCCTCGCGCGCGGTGCTCGCGTGTGTCTTGTTGTCGTGCCTTGCGTTCGCCGCGGCGGCGCAGCAGCAGCAGGCCACGCCCCAAACAACGACGCCGACGCCGACGCCCGCGAACCCCGGAGACGAGACGACGGAGACGAAATCGTTCGAGCGACTCGAATGGCGCAACATCGGCCCCGCGAACATGGGCGGGCGCATCGCAGACATCGAGGGCGTCGCCGGCAACCCGAACCTCGTCTACGTCGCCACGGCTTCGGGCGGATTGTTCAAGACGACGAACGGCGGCGTGAAGTGGACGCCGTTATTCGAGCGTCAAGGCTCGATGTCTATCGGCGACATCGCGCTCGAACCCGGCAACCCCGATGTCATCTGGCTCGGTGCGGGCGAGTCGGCGGTGCGCAACTCTGTGAGTTTCGGCGACGGCGTTTACAAATCAACCGACGGCGGGCAGACGTGGCGGCACATGGGCCTGCGCGACTCGGAGCACGTCTCGAAGATTTTAATCAACTCGCGCAACCCGGACATCGTCTACGTCGGGGCCGTCGGCCACGCCTTCGGGCCGAACGAGGAGCGCGGCGTCTTCATGACGACCGACGGCGGACGGACGTGGCAGAAGACTCTCTACATTGACGCCGACCACGGCGTCGCCGACATGGACATTGACCCGTCGAACCCGAACATACTTTACGCCGTGATGTGGAAGTTTCGCCGCACGCCGTGGACGCACACGTCGGGCGACGAGCGCGGCGGCCTCTTCAAGTCGGTTGACGGCGGAAGGTCTTGGAAGAAATTGGAAGGCGGACTGCCGAAGGTTTTGGGGCGCGTCGGCGTCGCGGTCGCGGCGAGCAGCCCGAACGTCGTCTATGCCATCACCGAGGCGAAAGAGGGAACGCTCTGGCGCTCGGACGACCGCGGCGAGACGTGGCGCAACGTCTCCAAACAAACCTCAATCGTCTCGCGCGGCTTCTACTACACGCACGTCCGCGTTGACCCGCAGAACGAGAACCGCGTCTTCGCCGTCGCCTCGACGCTGTTTCTTTCCGTTGACGGCGGTCGCAGCTTCCGCCTCATCAGCGGGCGCACGCACGTTGACTTCCACGCCCTCTGGCTCGACTCACAGAATCCGAAACGGATGTGGCAGGGGCAGGACGGCGGCATCGCCGTCACATACGATGGCGGCGAGAACTGGGAGGTCGTCAACAATTTTCCGTGGGGGCAGTTCTACCAGATTTACGCCGACAACCGCGAGCCGTTCTACTACGTCATGGGCGGCCTGCAAGACAACGGCACGTGGACGGGGCCGAGCCGCACGCGCGAGCCTTCGGGCATCCAGAACGACGACTGGCGCATGATAAGTTTCGGCGACGGCTTCTGGGTGCTCAACCATCCGGACGACCCAGACCTTTATCTTTCCGAGTCGCAGGGCGGCGAAATCGTCCGCACCGACATGAAGACGCGCGAGCAGCAGCGGGTCGTGCCTTACATGGGCGACAACGGCGGCCCGGCGAGCGAAGCGAAGTACCGTTTCAACTGGAACTCGCCCATCGTGCCCAGCCCGCACGACAAGAACACCGTCTATCTCACGGGCAACGTCGTCTTCAAGTCAACGGACTTCGGCAAGTCGTGGGCGATCATCAGCCCCGACCTGACGACCAACGACCGTGCGAAACAGCAGTCGGCGGGCGGCCCCGTCGCCTTCGAGAACACCGGCGCGGAGTATCACACGACGATCATCAGCTTCGCCGAGTCGCCCTTGCGCGCGGGCACTTTGTGGGCCGGAACCGACGACGGCAACTTGCAGTTGACGAACGACGGCGGGAAGGGCTGGCGCAACGTCGTGAAGAACGTGCCCGGCCTCGCGCCGTTCTCGCCCGTCTCGCACGTCGAGCCTTCGCGCGTCGAACCTGATTTGACTTACGTCGCCTTCGACCGGCACATGCTCGACGACCGGCGGCCTTACGTCTTCAAGACCGCGGACGGCGGGCGCAGCTTCCAGAACATCACCGGCAACCTTCCCGCCGACGCCTACGTCCACATCGTGCGCGAAGACCCGAAGAATCCGCATCTGCTTTACGCCGGGACGGAACGCGGCCTCTACGTCTCTTACACGGGCGGCGGCAACTGGACGAGCCTGGCGCTGAAAAATTTACCGAGCGTCGCCGTCCACGACATCATCGTCCACCCGCGCGACAACGACCTCATCATCGCCACGCACGGGCGCAGCATCTACGTCCTCGACGACGCGACGCCGATTCAACAACTGACGCCCGAAGTGGCGCGCGAGGACGCGCACCTGTTCGACGTGCGGCCCGCGCTGCGCTACGCCGCGCGGATGTCGCGCTACGGCATCGGCGACAAGGTCTTCAACGGCGCGAACCCGCCCTACGGCGCGCTCGTCAGTTATTATTTGAAGGCGAAGCCGGACGACAAGACGAAGGTCAAAATTCAGATTCTCGACGCGGGCGGCAAAGTCGTCTCCGAGATCGAGAACGCGGCGAAGGAGCGGGGCCTCAATCGCGTCAACTGGAATTTGCGCTTCGGCGGCCCGCAGGTGCGGCGTCCCTCGACCGACGAGGAGACGCAGTTCACCGGCGGCCCGCGCGGGCCTCAAGTCCTACCCGGCACGTACACCGTCAGGCTGCTCGTCGGCGACAAATCTTTCGAGCGAAAGGTCGAGGTGCGGCTCGACCCGACCGTCAGCGTACCCGCTGCCGACCTTCAGGCGACGCTCGACATGGAACTGCGCCTGCGCGACATGCAGACGACGACGAACAGCGCGCTGCGTACGCTCGACAGCTTGAAGTCGCAGCTTGATTTCGTCGAGCGCACGGTCAGGGACAGGCTCGGCGCGGCAGACGTGCCGAAGGAGTTGGCCGACAGCCTCTCGGCGCAGAAGAAGCGCGTCGAGGAGCTTTCCAACAAGCTGGCGCAGCCCGAAGGCGGCCTCGGCGTCGAAGGGCGCGCGCAATTGGTTGACCGCATCGGCGGCCTCTTCTTCACGCTCGACTCGACCGACGCGGCTCCGACGCCCGCCGAGCGCGAGTTCTACGGCGTGCTCCAGAGGGAGTTCGACGCGAGGATTGCGGAGGTCAACAAATTCCTGAGCGAGACGGTGCCGCAACTCAACGACGCGCTGCGACGGGCGGGCGCGCCGACGTTGATGACGGGCAAGCTCGTCGAGCTTCCGAAGCCCTGACGGGGCGGCATCGCGCGGCAGCGTCAGGGCTTCGGCTCGCCTGACCGGACGACAGACTGGCCCAACGAAGAAGGCCCGCCCGAAGATGATCCGGGCGGGCCTTCTTCGTTGGGCCAAGCGGCGGCGGCGCGGTGAGACTCACGAAGTCAGCACGACATCCTCGGCCTGCGCCGTGGCGTCGAGGAGCGAGGCGCTCGTCACCTTGTCGCCGCCGTCGGTCTTCATCAAGCGGACGCCCTGCGCCGAGCGGCCCGTCTTGCGGATGTCGCCCGCCTCGATGCGGATGAGCTTCCCCTGCTTGGTGATTATCATCATCTCGGACTCTTCGTCCACGGGGAAGACGGCGACGACCTTGCCGGTCTTCTCCGTCGTCTTCATGTTGATGACGCCTCTGCCGCCGCGCGACTGCAAGCGATAAGTCGTGATCGGCGTCTGCTTGCCGAAGCCGCACTCCGAGATCGAGAGCATCTTCTCCGTGTCGTCCGACGAGACGGCGGCGACCGAGACCACGAAGTCGCCCTTTCGCAGATCAACGCCGCGCACGCCGCGCGCCGCGCGCCCCATCGGTCGCACGTCCGACTCGTCGAAGCGTATGGCGAGGCCGTCGTGCGTGGCGATGAAGATGCGCTTGGTGCCGTCGGTCAGGATCACGTCCAGCAACTCGTCGCCCTCGTCCACGTTGACGGCGTTGATGCCGTTCGAGCGTATGTTCTGGAACTCCGAAAGCTCCGTCTTCTTAATCACGCCGTTGCGTGTGACCATCACGACGTAGCGGCCCTCGGCGAACTCGCGCACGGGCACAACCCCGGCGAGCTTGCGCGCCGAAGAGATGTTGATGAGATTGACGAAAGCCTTGCCGCGAGCCGAGGGGAGCGCGTCCGGTATCTCGTGCACCTTCAGTTTGTAGACCTGCCCGTCGTCGGTGAAGATCATCAGGTAGGAGTGCGTCGAGGCGATGAAGAGGTGCTCGACCCAGTCCTCGTTCTTGCCCGTGCCCGCGCCGGAGCGGCCCTTGCCGCCGCGCCCCTGTCGCTGGTAGGTCGAGACGGCGGTGCGCTTGACGTAGCCGTTCTTCGTCACCGTGATCGCCACGTCCTCTTCGGCGATCATGTCCTCGATGGAAAGCTCGACGCCTTCGTCAATGATCTGCGTGCGGCGCGCGTCGCCGAACTCCCGCTTCGCGTCCTCAAGCTCACGGACGATGACGCGGCGCAAAGACGCTTCGTTCGAGAGGATGTCTTCCAGCTCGGCGATGAGCTTGATGATCTGCTCGTACTCGTCAATGATCTTCTGCCGTTCGAGCGCAGACAGCCGCCGCAGTTGCAAATCGAGAATCGCCTGCGCCTGCTGCTCGGAGAACGAGAGACGCTTCATCACCTTCTTGAGCTTGTCTATGAAGCCCGCGAGCGTCGCATCCGAGGGCGTGCCCTTCCACGTCTTGACCTCGCTCATCGTGGCGAAGCCGCCCGTCAGCCAGACCCGCGCCTCGTCCACCGAGCGCGCGTTGCGGATGAGCGGGATGATGTAGTCGAGCGCGTCAATCGCTTTGCTCAGACCTTCGAGGATGTGCGCGCGCGCGCGCGCCTTGCGAAGCTCGTACTCGGTGCGGCGGCGGACGACCTCGCGGCGGAACTCGACGAAGTAGTCGAGCATCTGCCGGAGCGTCAGCACGCGCGGCTGGCCGTCAACGATGGAGAGATTGATGACGCCGAAGGTGGATTGCATGGGCGTCAGCTTGTAGAGCTTGTTGAGGACGATCTGCGGGATGGCGTCGCGCTTCAGCTCGACGACGATACGCATGCCGTCGCGCGAAGACTCGTCGCGCAGGTCGGCGATGCCGTCGAGCTTCTTCTCGTTGACGAGTTCCGCCATGCGCTCAATCAGTCGCGCCTTGTTCACCTGGTAGGGAATCTCGGTGATGATGATGGCGTCGCGCTCGGTCGTGCCGCGCCCGATGCGGTCAATGCCGGCGCGCGCTCTCATCTGGATGATGCCGCGCCCCGTGGTGTAAGCCTGACGGATGCCTTCGCGCCCGTAGATGAAGCCGCCGGTGGGGAAGTCGGGGCCGGGGACGAGACTCAGCAGCTCGGCCTCCTTCAGGTTCGGCTTCTTGATGACGGCGATGGTGGCCTCGACGATCTCCGTCAGGTTGTGCGGTGGAATCTTCGTCGCCATGCCGACGGCGATGCCTTCCGAGCCGTTGAGGAGAAGGTTCGGCACGCGCGTGGGCATCACCGACGGCTCGCTCAGCGACTCGTCGTAGTTCGGGTTGAAGTTGACCGTCTCCTTCTCGATGTCGGCGAGGACTTCCGCGGCGATCTTCGACATGCGCGCTTCCGTGTAGCGCATCGCGGCGGCGGAGTCGCCGTCCACCGAGCCGAAGTTGCCCTGGCCGTCAACGAGCGGGTAGCGCATGGAGAAGTTCTGGGCCATGCGAACGATGGTGTCGTAGACGGCGGTGTCGCCGTGCGGGTGATACTTGCCGATCACGTCGCCGACGATGCGCGCCGACTTTTTATAAGCCTTGTTGTGTTGGTTGCCGAGTTCGTGCATCGCCCAGAGCACGCGGCGGTGGACGGGCTTGAAGCCGTCGCGCACGTCGGGGAGCGCGCGCCCGATGATGACCGACATGGCGTAGTCGAGATACGAGCGCCGCATCTCGTCTTCGATGTTGACGTAGTTACGATGATCTAAAATTTCCATCCCGTAAACCTTTCCGGTACAATTTTGCCTCGGCCCCCGCGGGCCGAATCTGCTGAGACGGTTAAGACGCTACGTTTGAAGCGCCGCCCCCGCGTAGAAATCTCTGACAGGATGAGTCCCGCGAGGGCTTGCGAACCGCCCGTCCGGCACGAAATTAAGCTGTCAGGTTGGTACTTTCCGGTGCGGAAAACGGCTTGCAGAAAGTACGTGATATTGTAGCCCGAAAAGGTCGTTTTGGCAATCCCCATCTGCGGGATAAAGCCTTGTAAAATCAAGGATTTTACCAGCCACGGAGGCTTCTTTCGGGCCTGACGGGCTGGCCGGATAAATCATGCCCGGCTGTCGCCGAAACTGCGGCGTTTCAGGATGAATCTCGGAGGCAAATCGAGGCGTCTGCGCGAGCGCGTCAAGCTGGCCCTGCCGGTGCGCGTGCACTGCCGCGAGACGGCGGATCACGATTGGACGGAGATGTCACGCCTCCTGGACGTGACGCCGTTCGGCGCGCGCTTCAGCATCACGCGACCGACAGAGCGCGGTCGCCTGCTGCACCTGACGATGCCGATGCCGCGCCAGCTCCGCTGCTTCGACCACGTGGAGGATCAGTACAGGGTCTGGGCGCTCGTCCGCAATCTCACGGCGCGTGCACAGGACGGCGCGGGCGGCGTGCTCATACGCTTCGAGGTGGGCGTCGCGTTCACGGGGAAGAACCCGCCCGCAGCCTACGTCAAAGACCCGTCCACGCTCTTCGAGGCGAACGCGGTCTCGACGGAGAACGGCCTCTGGACGCTGCGCGAGATAGAGAATCCGGGCACGAGCGGCGTGCGCTCGGAGAAGACGCGACTGCGGATGGCCGTGGGCGTCCGCGTCGAGTTGTTCGACGCGGAGGGGCGCGTGTGTGCGAGCGAGGAGACGGTGACGGAAAACCTCAGCCGCCGCGGGGCCGCCGTCTGGACGACGCTCAAGGCCGAGCGCGGGCGCTTCGTGCGCCTGACGAACATGGAGACGGGGCTGTCGCTCATCGCCGCCGTCCGCTCCGCGCGCGTCGGCCCCGACGGCATCCCGCGACTCCATTTTGAATTCATTGACCGCGAGTGGCCGATTGAAGGTCTGGAATAAAAGCAACGAACCGCGAACCGTGAACAGTGACGAGACAACGGAGGGGGTCGGCGATTGATTTCAAGCGAGGCGGCGAAGATGGCGGCTAATTCGCCCGGCGGGCAGGGTCGGAAGGGCCGCGAGGCGGAGCCTTACACGCTGCCGCAGTGGGCCTTGAACCTGCTGCGTCACGCCGTCCACGGGATTTCGCGAGCGGCGTGGCGGATCAGCTTCCGCGGCGTCGAGCACATCCCGGCGGAAGGCGGCCTCGTCATCGCCGCCAACCATCAGACCTACGTTGACCCTTTCTGGGTGACGGTTCCCGTCAACATACCGATTCGCTACCTCGCCTGGAACGAGGCGTTCGCGTGGCCGCTGGTGGGCAGGGCGCTCGGACTTCTGGGCGCGTGGCCGCTCGTCCTCGACCGCGGCAACCCGACCGCCTACCGACGCTCTCTGAACTGGCTGCGCGCGGGCGGGGCGGTGATGATCTTCCCCGAAGGCGAGCGCGCGTTCGCCGACGCAAGGTTCGCGCGCTTCAAGACGGGCGCGGCGCGGCTCGCGCTCGAAGCCGGAGCGCCCATCCTCCCCGTGACCGTCCGCGGCGCGCACGCGATCTGGCCGCGCGGCCAGAGGCTTCCGCGCGCGGGCCGCGTCGAAATCATCTTCCATCCCGTCCGCCGCCTTGAGATGCTGCCGGGCGAGGACGCGCGCCGCTGCGCGCAGCGCGAGACCGAGGCGCTGGCCGCCGTCATCAAAGCTGCGCTTTGAAGTGAGCAGTAAGCGGGTTTTGAAGTGAGCAGTAAGCGGTGAGCGGTGAGCAGAAGCAAATGAGCGTTGAGCAGTTGAAGACTGCGCGCCGACGAAAGTTAAAGGCGGTCAGACCTGCAATCCTGACCGCCTCTCTTGCTGCTCATTGCTCACCGCTTACGGCTCACTGCTTCCTGGCGAGGATGAGCGGGTTGACTTCCAGTTCGCGGCGGTAGAAGGCGCGCGGGCGCTGGACGCTTCGCTGTTCGGGGTCGGCGGAGGCTGCGTCGCCCTCTGCGAAGGCGAGGTTGAGGTTGAGGGCGCGCGCCTGCTTCATCTTCTCCAACTGCATCTGCGGCACGCGCTCCGTCGCGTAGTCGAGCCACTCCCGCGCCTGCAACAATCCGTCCTTCGGCTCCTCGTCCGCCGCCATCGCCTTCAGACCCTCGTCAACGAGCGCGTAGGTCAAAAGCCCGTGCCCCAACTGCGCGGCTTCGAGCGCGGCCTGATAGCTCTGCGCGGCGGTGAGAATGTACATGCCCTTCTCGTAGGCGAGCTGCGCCAGACCTTTGCTGTTCATCGGCCCGCGCCGCTTCTCTTCGGCTTCGAGCGCCTGTCCGGAATTGCAAGCGTCTATGACCATCAGCAGTTGTCCGGCATCGAGACCTTCGACCGCCGACTGTAGCTCCTCGTCGGAGACGGAGTGCGAGAGGATGGCTTGCAGGCCCGCAGCGTCGAGCGCGTCGCGGCTGCCCGCGTAGCCGAGGTCGTGCGGGATGAGGTAGAAGCGTTTGCCGTGCGCCGTGCCGTGGCCGGCGAAGTAAACGACCACAGTGTCTTCGGGCTGCGCGGGTTTAAGCTGCGCGAGCGACTTCGGCGAACCGGCGGGCGGGGCCGAGGCGCTGCCGCCGAGGAGCCGCAGGGCGGCGAGGATGTTGGCCTTCGTCGCGTCGGCGTCAAGGAGCGGGACGACCTCGACATGCTCGTACTTGCCGAGCTGCGCCTGCTGCCGCCTGACCTCTTCGGCGAAGTCCTGCGCGTCCGCCGCCGCGTAACGGAGATTGTACTGCGCGTTCTCGTACTGGTTGACGCCGACGGCGACGACGTAGGCCGTGCCCGCGCGCTTCAGAGAGTCCGCGCCGTTGAGGTCGAGCGTCGCGTCGGCGCTCTTCACGTCGTCGCGGTTGAAGGCGTAGGCCGTCAGGCGGTTCTCTCCGGCGACGAGGGGAATGTTGGCTTCGAGCGTCGCGCTCGTTTTGCCTTGCAGAACGTCGCCGCGCCAGACGCGCACGAGCGAGCCGTTGCGGAACAGGCGCACGTCCTTCGCGCCCGCGGGCGCGTCCTTCACCTGTAGGCTCACGCCGACGGTGCGCGAAGAGACGGGCGCGGCGGTGGGCTGGCTCGTCGTCATGGCGACGACGGGCTGGCGTCGGTCAATGACCGAGATGTCGCGCGGCGCTGCGGGCCGCTTCCCCGCGGCGAGGTCGGAGAGCAGGCCGGGGTAGAAGAACTCGTTGAAGAAAGTTTCGACCGGCGCGACATCGAAGGTGTTCTGCGAAAAGCGCCAGAGTATCTGGTTCCATGCAGCAGGAGAGCCGTCGAACAACCCGTCGGGCGTGACGACGAGCCAGTCGCCGCCATCGCCGACGGAGATGAGCGTTGCGAGGTGTTCGCCCGTCTTCGCATCCCAGAGGAAGGTGCTGCCGTCGTTCGAGGCCGAGGCGAGGAGCCGCCCGTCGGGGCTGAAGGCGAACGAGTTGACCTCGGCGTCCTGACCCTTGAGCGTGCGAAGCTCCGCGCCCGTCTCCACGTCCCAGAGCTTCAGAACGTTGTCGGCGGAGGCGGACGCGAGCGTGTGCCCGTCGGCGCTGAAGGCCAGAGCCTTCACGTCGGCCACGTGCCCCTTGAGGGTGCGCACCTGCTGGCCCGTCGCCGCGTCCCAGAGCTTGACCGGGCCGGTGGGCTTCATGCTGCCCAACATGTTTCCCATCATGCCCTGCATCTGCGCGCGCATCTGCGCGGCCTGCTGCGCCGCCCGCTTCGGGTTGCCGCCGCGCGCGCTCGACATCGCCGCGGCCATCATCGCCGAAGGGTCGAAGCCGCTCGTCTCCACTTCGCTGCCGCCGGTGGCGATGAGCCGCCCGTCGGGGCTGAAGGCAACGGCGTCAACGCGGTTCTGTCCGCCGAGTCCCGCGATGCCAGCGCCGAAGGGGTTGGCGGCCTGCACGGGCGTGCCGCCGAGGGCGCGGAGTTGCTGGCCCGTCGAAACGTCCCAGACCGTGACCGCGTCGCCTGCCGAGGGCGTCACGGCGATGCTGCGACCGTCGGGACTGAAGACGATGCGGCCCGCGTTGGATGCGGCGAAGGGATTGCTCGAAGGCACATTGATGCTTCGCACTTCGCGCCCGGTCTGCGTGTCCCAGATTTTCACCTGCGACTGGATGCCGTGGTCAACGTCCCTGTGCGTCAGCCCCTGCATGTAAGATTTGTAGTAGGCGCTCGGATCGTTCTTCGCGCTCTTCGCGGCCTCCTTCGCGGCCTTCATCGCGTCGTCCTTGCTGTAGGAGACAGCCGCGCCGTTTCTTTGCTCGGCGGTCGCCGAGTAGGTCGAAGCGAGGAGGCGCGCGTCGCGGCTGAAGGCGACGAGGGTGGCCGCGCCCGGCTCGGCGGGCGCGAGCGTCTGGAGTTGTTGCCGCGAGGCGGCGTCGAAGAGCTTGATCTGGTTGTCGCGGAAGTTGCGCACGGCGAGGAGACGCCCGTCGGGGCTGAGCGAGCCGAAGACCGACTCGGCGGCGACGGACGTGGCGCGCAGTCCCCGGCCCGTGGCAACGTCCCAGACGGTCTTCGCCCCGGCGTAGAGACGCGTGCCGTCGGGACTGAAGGCCGCCTCGCCTGCGAGATTCGCGCCGCCGTGCAGCCCGCGCACGAGCGCACCCGTGCCTGTGTCCCAGATGAGCAGTTGCCCGTCGAAGCCGCTCGTCACGAGCGCGTGGCCGTCGGGGCTGAAGGCGAGCGCGTAGATGACGCCGGCTTCGGGGTTGGTCTTGACGAGGCGATTGGGCACGTCGAAGGTGCGCGCCTCCTGAGCGGTCGTCGTGTCCCAGAGCTTGACCGTGTCGCCGACCGTCAGCGCGAGCAGCCGACCGTCGGGGCTGAAGTCTATCTGCCCGTACTTGCCACGCGGGATTTCCGAGAGCACGCGCCCCTTCGACTTGCCCGTGATGTCCCACAGCTTGAGCTGTTGCGCTTCGTCGGCGGACTTGAATTCGAGCGCCGCGCCGAACAGGTGTCCGTCGGTCGTCATGCTCAGGTAGGTGCTGCCTTCCCTCGCGTCGTCTGGAAGTGGCAGGCTGCGAGCCTCGCCGCCGGTCGCGAGGTCTATGAACTTGATGGAGGTCGTCGGCTTGCTCGACGAGATGTCCCTGGCGGCGATAACCATCTGAGTGCCGTCGGGCGTGAGTGCCAAGTGGCCCATGATGCTCCCCGCGTCGGTCGCCATGCCGATGTCGAGCCTGCGTAGCTCGCCCCCGGTCGCCACATCGTACTGCCTCACGTCGCCGCTGAAAGCGAGAAGCGTGCGAGCGTCGGGGCTGAAGGCCACGGCGTAGACTCCCTGCGTATTGCTCACGCCCGCGGCCTGTATCTCGGCCAGGCTGCCGCCCGACGACGGCGACGCCGCCGCAGCGCCTCCGATAGTCGGCATCGCGCGTCCCGTAATCACGTCCCAGACGTTGACCGTGCCGTCGCGGTTGCCGGCAGCCACCAGACGGCTGTCGCGGCTGAAGGCCAGTGTGGCGACGCCCGACAGCACCGACGAGAGGAAGCCCCCCGCCGCGCCCGCGCTGGCGACGAGCGTCCGCAGTTCGCGGCCCGTGGCAACCTCCCAGAGCTTGATCTGGCTGCTGTTCATGGTCGTCGTGGCGAGGAGCCGCCCGTCGGGGCTGAAGACCATGTGCGTCGCGCCGAGGTAGGGGTAGCCGGTTTGCAGCACCAGTTCGGGCCGCGCACTGCGAGCCTTCGCCTCTTCGGGCGTTGCAGGCTTCTGCGGCGAGTCGGGTTTGACGCCGATGCCGCGCTGATCCTGAGCGCCGCCCGTCGGCGTCGTCGAGGTCTGCGCGCGAACCGGGCCGGACGTGAACGAGAAGAGGAGGAGCAGACTCGCGCCGAAGCGCAGCCGCGCCGCCCCGCGAACTTGCGACGAGCGGCGGACTTGCGACGAGCGGAGTGCGTCACGCTTGAATTCTTTCATGGCTGAATATCCCCGGCAGGTGTCCGTTCGTTTCAAAGGGTGACTGAGGCGGAAGCGTTTTCGGGAGACCGAGCAACTCTAGCCGCGCCCGCGCGCGCCTGTCAAACCTGTAACTTTCAAGGACGAGCCGCCGCCACCGCCCACAAAGAAACGCGAGAGCCGCCGGGGAAAAGGATCAATTAATCCGTCTCCTGCGGCCCTTAATTTTTATCTTCCATCCCTCAAGTCGTCAGTCGGCGGTAAATCGCGGGCATGCGTTCGGGCAAGGTGAGCACGTCGTCAATGATGGTGTAGCCGACTTCGCCGTAGAGGTCGCGCAACTCGGCCTCACTGTCGCGGTCAATGGTGATGCAGAAGGGCGTGATGCCTTCGAGGCGCGTCTGGCGCAGAGCCTCGCGCGTGTCCTCACGCGCGTAGCGTGCGTCGCCGTAGTCGTGATCGTAGGGCCTGCCGTCGGAGAGGACGATGAGGAGGCGCGTGCGCGCCGCCTGCGTGCGGAGCTTGGCGGCGGCGTGGCGAATGGCCGCGCCGAGGCGTGTGTTGTTCTGATAGTTGATGCCGCCGATGCGCTGCTCGACCTCGCCCGCGTATGGCTCGTCGAAGTCTTTGACGACGTAAAATTTCACGTTGCGGCGGCCCTCCGACGTGAAGCCGTAGATGGAGTAAGGGTCGCCGACGGCTTCGAGCGCCTCGCTCATCAGGACGAGTCCCTCCTTCTCGACCTCGATAATGCGGCGACCGGGGTGCGTGTAAGGCTGCAACGGATGTCGGCCTATCGTGCGCGCCGTCGAAGAGGATTGATCGAGCAGGAACGCGACGGCCACATCGCGCTCGCGCCTGAGCCGCCTCGTGTAGACGCGTTCGGACTGCTGGCCGTCGGCGCGTCGGTCAATGACGTAATCAATCAGCGCGTTCAGATCGTAGTCGTCGCCGTCCAGCTCGTTAGCCACACGCTTCAGGCTTTCGGGCCTCATCAGTTGGAACTGGTGGCGGATGGAGGAGATGACGCCGCGGTAGCGCGTGCGGGTGAGTTCGACGAACGAGCGGTCGCCACGCCGCGTGCGCTTCTCGACAACGCGGCACCAGCCGACACGCGTGTCGGAGAGGTCGCGATCCCATTCGTCGTACTCGAACGCCTCCTCGCCCGGCTCCAAGTCCTGTTCGGGCGACTCGCCATGCATCCAACGCTCCGCGCCCGTCAGCGTCTCCTCGCCGTCGGTGTCCGCGGACTGCGACGCCCACTCGTTGAACAGCTCGCGCGCGTCGCGCCGCCGCTCCTGCCGTTCCGCTTCCGACGAGTCTTCGCGCTCCTCGTCCTCCGTTTCAAGGTTCGACTGCGCGCCGCCCTGTTTCTCCGCGCCGCGCTCCTCGTCGTACTGCGATTGCCGCTCGGTGATGTCGGGGACGACCGACTGAAAGAGCGTGTAGACGCGCGCGGTCGCCATCAAGGTGTCGGCGACCGTGGCGCGCGGGTCTGTGAGGTAGTCAACGACGATGGTCTCAAGCTCGGAGACGATCTGACCGTAGATGGCGCGTGCGTCTTCGAGCGCGCCGCCGCAGAGCGTGATCTGGAAGAGAAGCTCGAAGGGGACGAGCGTGATGGGGAGGCCCGCAATGCGCGGGCGGCTGCGGCGCAGGTACTCGCGCACGAGGTCGAGGTCGCGCGCGAGGCCCCGGTAGGCGTGGCGCAAGCGCCGGTCTATGCGACCGTTCTCCAACGTCCCGAAGATGCGCGCGGCCAGACCGCTCTGCGGGAAGAGCGCGAGCACGGCGTGGTAGTCGCCGCCTTCGGGCAGCACGCGCTTTCTTAACTCTGCCAGCCTCGCCTCTTCTTCCGGCGCGAGCGCGCGCTCAGACGTAGAGGGATCGTTGATGTAGCCGTCCAGAGAGAAGGCGTCGAGCGCGTCGGCGTTTTCGGGCGCGTAAGCTGCGGCGAGCGACTCGTAGGCGGCGCGCAGGTCTGTAGTGTCGCGCTCGTGCGTGCCGAACTCTATCTGGCCGGCGGCGTGCGCGGCGAGGACTTTGTAGAGTCGGAAGTCCAAAGCCTCGTCGTCGAACTCCGAGACGTTCGACGGCAGGTGAATCGTGCGACCGTCGCCGATGCGCTGCTCGTCGGGCACGGCGGAGAGCGGCGCGACCTCGACGGCGCGGCCCGTCAAGCCTTCGACGTAGAGCCGCAAGGTCTGTGCCACCGCTTCGAGCGCGAGGCCCGCATCGCCGCCGCTGCCCTGCAACTGCTCATTGCTCCTGCGTGTCTCCAGCGCGAAGTAGCTGCGGCGCGCGCGCGCGCTCAAGTTCTCTGCGCGCAGCCCCTCGCGCGCCCAACTGCGGAAACGCTCGACGGTCGCCGCGCGCAGAGCCGACGGCGCGGAACGGAAACAGCAGATGGCGGCCTCGGCATCAACGCGCGCGACCTCGTGCGCGGCCTCGATGACGTTGAGCGCGACCCGCGCGAGTCGCGCCCGGTCTGTGCGCGACTCGGCGAGCGAGCGCAGGGCCGCGGGGCCTGTGCGCGCCAGAGCGACCAAGCAGGAGTTGTTGTGCGCAGCCACCGCTCGCAAGAGCGCCCCCCACTCGTCGAAGACTTCGGGCACGAGCCGCAGAACCTCGCCGCCCGCGACCAGGACGTGCTGCGCCGCCGCGCCGCCGCGGTCTAAGAATCCTTCCGTCTGACGCAGCAGCCGCAACGCCTCGCCCGCGCTCAGACCCTCGACCGAAACGGGCAGCGCCGCCCACATCTCCGCCGCGATGCCGCCCACGCGCGACGCGAACGCGCCCGCCAGCTCAAGCGCCGCCGTCGTCACGCGCCCGCCATCGCTCACGCCTTCGGCGTCGCTCATGCCTTCGGCGTCCGTCGCACTTGCGGCGGCGCTGTCGTCGTGCTCACGAAAAGCGGAGAGGCAGGCGGCCACTTCGGGCGTCGCCGCGAGGAAGTCCGCGCTGTGGCGCGCGGAGCGGCGCGCGACTTCCGTGGCGATCTCTAAGATTCGACGCAGCAGTTCCGCGTCGCCGACGGCGCGCGCCACCTCCGGCGCGCGGCGGAAGGTTTCGAGCGCGGTCGAAGTCGAGAGCGACAACTGCCGCATGCAGACTTGCAGCAGCGGCAGGCGTGCCCCGCGCGGCACTTCGCCTAAGCCCCCGGCGCCCGCCGTGAAGAAGGCCGCGCCCGTCTCCACGTCGGCCATCGCGAGCCGCCGCCCCATCTCGCCCCACGCGCGCAACTCCTCTGCGTCGAGCACGCGCGCCGCTTCGGGCACCGCGCGCAGGAAGTCAACGCCCACGCGCAAAGAGACCGACGCCAACCCCGCGCTCACTTCGAGCGCCGCGCGCGCAACATCAGTCGGCAACTTCCCGATCTCGCGCGCCAGGCCCGCAATCGTCCGACGCTCGCCCGCGTCCCGCACCGAGCGCAGGCGCTCGCGCAGAGTCTTCTCCAGAGGCTCGCCCCCGGCGGCGCTCTCGCGTCCCTTTTCCTCCGCGTCGAAAATGTATTTGTCTGCCATCTCGGAAACTTCGCCGCCGTCAAATCACCGTCGTCACGATCTCGCGGATGCTGCGTTGCAGGTCGCGGTCGTCGGTGATGGGCGAGCAGAGCGCGACTTCGGCGGCGTTGACGGCGGGGATGCCGCGGGCCGTGAGTTGCGCGGCGTAGATGAGAAGGCGCGTGGAGACGCCCTCTTCGAGGCCGTGGCCGCGCAGGTTCCTGACCTTGTGGCCGATGAGGACGAGGTCGCGCGCGGCCTGCAAGTCAATGCCGCCCTCGCGGGCGACGACTTCGGCTTCGAGTTCGGGCGGCGGGTAGTCGAACTCCAGCGCAACGAAGCGCTGGCGCGTTGACTGCTTCAGGTCTTTGAGGATGGATTGGTAGCCGGGGTTGTAGCTGACGACGAGCATGAAGTCCGGGGGCGCGTCGAGTATTGTGCCGCGCTTCTCGATGGGCAGACGGCGGCGGTGGTCGGTCAGCGGGTGGATGATGACGACGGTGTCTTTGCGCGCCTCGACCACCTCGTCGAGATAGCAGATCGCGCCGCCTCTCACGGCGGCGGTGAGCGGGCCGTCGTGCCAGACGGTCTCGTTGCCTTCGAGCAGGAAGCGACCGACGAGGTCTGTCGCCGAGAGGTCTTCGTGGCAGGCGACCGTAATCAGAGGGCGGCCCAGACGCCACGCCATGTGCTCGACGAAGCGCGTCTTGCCGCAGCCCGTCGGGCCTTTGAGCATCACCGGCAGGCGCGCGGCTTGCGCCGCCTCGAACAACTCCACTTCGCGCCCGACGGCGAGATAAAAAGGCTCGTCCGTGACGACGTACTCTTCGATTGCTCGTTCCATAAAAAAGTCCGAAGTCCGGAGTCCGCCAGTCCGTAGTCTAAAATCAAAAGCATTCCTGCCTTTGTCTCAGGGCTTCAGATTCCGAACTCCCGATGCTTGTGGGGCTGAAGTTTCGCCACGATTCAGGTATCCTGATTAGGTGCGAAAAAACTGTGTAAATCAGCAAAAGGGCATCTTAGCATCTGCCCGAAACGGGCGGCAAACAAGAGGAAGTAAATGGTGAATGATGAATGATGAATAGTCATTTGAGCACCGCGCGTTGGGCGGTTAACGCTCAGCATGAGCGGCGCACAACCACCATTCACCATTCACCATTCACCATTCACCAGATATGAAGATCGCAGTGGCAATGAGCGGCGGCGTTGATTCTTCGGCGGCGGCGGCGATGTTGAAAGACGAGGGGCACGAACTGGTCGGCTTCACGATGCAGTTGTGGAATCAGCGGCGCGGGTTGACGACGGACGAGGACGGCGAGCCGCTGCCCTCGCGCTGCTGCTCGCTCGACGACGTGTACGACGCGCGGCGCGTGGCCGAAGACCTGGGGTTTCCTTTTTACGTCCTGAACCTTGAGCGCGAGTTCGAGCGCGATGTGGTCGCGCCGTTCGTCGAGAGCTATCTGGAAGGCGAGACGCCTATCCCCTGCGTCGCGTGCAACAGCCGTTTGAAGTTCGCCTCGCTCGACCGCACGGCTTTGAGCGTCGGGTGCGACAAGGTGGCGACGGGACACTACGCGCGCGTTCGCTTCGACGAGGCGACGGGGCGTTACCGACTGCTTCGCGGTCTCGACGCGCGAAAGGATCAGTCGTACTTCCTCTGGGAGTTGACGCAGAAGCAGCTCTCCCGCTCCCTCTTCCCGCTCGGCGAGATGTCGAAAACGGACGTGCGCGACGTTGCGCGGCGGCACGGCCTCAACGTCGCGGAGAAACGCGAGTCGCAGGAGATTTGCTTCGTGCCCGACGGCGACTACGCGGGCTTCATCGAGCGTTATCTCGAAGCCGAGGGCCGAGGAAGCGAGAGGCCCGCGCGCGGCGAGGTCGTTGACACCGAGGGGCGCGTCGTGGGCCGACACGAGGGCATCCACCGCTACACCGTCGGACAGCGCCGCGGGCTGGGAGTCTCACGGCAGTTGCCGCTCTACGTCGTGCGCGTCGAGGCGGAAAGCAACCGCGTCGTCGTCGGCGAGGCCCGTGAACTTCTGAGTTCAGAGTTCACAGCCGCGGGCGTCAACTGGGTCGCCTTCGACGAGCCGCGCGGTGACGTGCGCGCCGAAGTGCGCGTCCGCTACCGGCACGAGGAAGCGCCCGCGACCGTCACCCCGCTCGAAGGCGGCAGGGTGCGCGTCCGCTTCGACGAGTCGCAGCGCGCCGTCACGCCCGGACAGGCCACGGTCTTCTATCGCGGCGAAGAGGTGCTGGGTGGCGGGTGGATCGTGAAGGAGTGAGCGGTAAGCGGTGAGCGGTGAGCAGTTTTGCCCTTCGTCGTGAGAGATGTTTCATTAAGGGCAAAATTTCTGCTCACCGCTCACCGTCTACTGCTCACCGTCTTAAACCTTTTCCAACTCCGGCGCGTAGTAGAACCGAGCTCGCCTCTTCTTTTCAGCCGGGTCAAATTCATTCGAGGTAGAAGGCCGTAAGTTATGAAACGTGGACGCAAGATAGCTTTAATCATCGTCGGGGTCGTGTTGGCGCTGGTGCTGGTCGTCGGGTGCGTCGTGGCGCTGGTCGTGATGTCTCTGGGCAGGGAGCCGGAGATTCCCGGCAACAGCGTGCTCGTCCTCAAGGTCGAGGGCGGGTTGCCGGACTTCACCAACTCCGACGAGATTTCGTCGCGCTTCTTCGGCGCGCAGACGAACTCGCTCTCCAGCCTGCTCCTGCAACTCCGCAAGGCGAAGGCCGACAAGAGAGTCGCCGCGGTGCTCCTCGACATCGGCATGGTCGAGGCGGGGTGGGCGAAGTCCGAGGAGATACGCGACGCCATCGCCGACTTCCGCAAGTCGGGCAAGCCCATCTACGCCTACATGGAGTTCGGCTCGGACAAGGAGTACTACATCTCGACCGCCGCCGAGCGCATCTACGTCGCGCCCATCGGCGACCTCTTCATAGACGGTCTGGCCGCCGAGTCAATGCACTTCCGCGGCACGTTCGACAAGCTCGGCATCTACTGGGACTCGTACCAGATCGGCAAGTACAAGAACGCGCCCGAAGAGTTCACGCGCAAGGACGTGTCGGACGGCGAGCGCGAGACGATCAACTCTCTGCTCGAAGAAATCTTCAACCGCTACAAGGCCAACGTCGCCGAGGCGCGGCACATGTCGCCCGACGACGTGGAGGCTCTGATTAACGACGCGCCCCACAACGCGAAGGAGGCGCAGAAGGCCGGGCTGATTGATGGCGCGCTCTACCGCGAGGACGTGGAGAAGGAGTTGAAGAAGCGCCTCGGCTACAAGGACGAAGAGAAGCTGCGGAAGGTCTCGACCGCGGAGTACCGGCGCATCTCGGCGGACTCGCTCGGACTCAATCAGGGCGAGCAGATCGCGGTCGTCTTCGCCTCCGGCCCCATCGGGCCGGGCCGCTCGAACGACGGCTCGTTCGGCGGCGACCAGACCATCGGCTCCGACACCGTGGTGAAGGCCATCAACGACGCGCGCGATAACAAAGACGTGAAGGCCATCGTGCTTCGCGTGGACAGCCCCGGCGGCGCGGTCTACCCTTCGGACTTGATCTGGAACGCGGTCGAGGAGGCGAAGAAGAAGAAGCCGGTCGTCGTCTCGATGAGCGATCTGGCGGCGTCGGGCGGCTACTACGTCTCGATGGGCGCGTCGAGAATCGTCGCCGAGCCTCTGACCTTCACCGGCTCAATCGGCATCTTCGCCTACAAGCCCGTGATGAAAGGCTTCTACGATTGGATCGGCGTCACGAGCGAATACTTTACGCGCGGCAAGAACGCAGGCATGTTCCGCGAGACGGACAAGTTCACCGACGACGAGCGCAAGAAGTTTCAGAGCATGCTCGACAACTCTTACTGGAACGAGTTCCTGCCGAAAGTCGCCGCCGGGAGACACTTCCCCGACGTGCGGGCCGTTGACCAGATCGCGCAGGGGCGCGTGTGGACGGGCGCGCAGGGGAAGGCGAACGGTTTGGTTGACGAGTTCGGCGGATTAGACCGCGCCGTGGAAGTTGCGAAGGAGTTGGCACGGATTCCCGCCGACAAGCAGGTGCGCCGCGTCGTCTATCCCGCGCCGCGCAACTTCTTCCAGCAAATCTTCGGCGGCGGCGATGAAGACGAGTCCGCCCGCATCCGCGCCGAGCAGCAGCGCGCGGCCTTCATCAACTCGCTCCCCAAAGAGATGCGCCCCGTCTTCCGAGAGGCCGCCATCTTCGACCGCTTCCAACAGGGCCAGATGCTCGCCGTCATGCCGTTCGAGTTGAAGATCGAATAGAACAGAAAGCAGTAGGCCGCAAAGCAGAAGGCAGTCGAGACGACGGAGCGTCTCGACTGCCTTCTGCTTTTGCTTCGTCAGTTGGTCTTACTGCTTACCGCCTACTGCCTTCTTCTTACTGCTTTCAATCCTCTCCGCACCGCCCATGAACGGCCTGAGAGCTTCGGGGATGACGACCGAGCCGTCCGGCTGCTGGTAGTTCTCTAAAATCGCGAGCCACGTGCGACCGACCGCGAGGCCCGACCCGTTGAGTGTGTGGACGTATTCGGGCTTCGCGCCGCCCGCGCGCCGGAAGCGTATCTGCGCCCGCCGCGCCTGATAGTCCTCGAAGTTCGAGCACGAAGAGATTTCGCGGAACGTGTTCTGCGAGGGCAGCCACACCTCTATGTCGTAGGTCTTCGCCGCGTTCGCGCCCATGTCGCCGGTCGAGAGCGTGACCGTGCGATAGTGCAGGCCGAGCCTCTGCAATATGGTCTCGGCGTCGCGCGTCAACCCTTCGAGTTCGTCGTAAGAAGTTTCGGGCAAACTGAGCTTGACCAGCTCCACCTTGTCGAACTGGTGCTGGCGTATGACGCCGCGCGTGTCGCGCCCGTAGCTCCCGGCCTCGGAGCGGAAGCAGGGCGTGTAGGCGACGGACTTCAAGGGTAGCTCCGCCGCGTCGAGAATCTCTTCGCGACGGATGTTCGTCACGGGCACTTCGGCGGTCGGGATGAGATAGAGGCCGCGCTCGTCCGTCAACTTGAAGAGGTCTGCCTCGAACTTCGGCAACTGCCCCGTGCCGAAGAGGGAATCACGGTTGACGATGAAGGGCGGCAGCGTCTCCTCGTAGCCGTGCTCGCGCGTGTGAACGTCGAGCATGAAGTTGATGAGCGCGCGTTCGAGTCTAGCGCCCGCGCCTTTGAGTATGGCGAAGCGCGCACTGGCAATCTTCGCGGCGCGTTCGAGGTCGAGGATGCCGAGGTCTGTGCCGATCTCGACGTGGTCGCGCGGCTCGAAGTCGAAGCGCGGGGCCTCGCCCCACTGTCGCACCTCCTTGTTCGCAGACTCGTCCGTGCCGACGGGCACGGACTCGTGCGGGACGTTCGGAATCGCTGCCAGAAGCTCCTGCATGCGCCGCTCGGCCCCGTCGCGGGCGCTCTCAAGTTCGGCGATGCGCTCCTTCAACTCGCCGACCTCGCGCCGGCGCGCGTCGGCCTCATCCTTCCTGCCCTCCTTCATCAGCGCGCCGATCTCGCGGCTCGAAGTGTTGCGCTGCGCGTTCAGGGCGTCCGACTCCGCGATGACGCGCCGCCGCTCCGCGTCGAGCGACGCGAAGTCTTCGAGCGGCGCGGCGGACGCCCCGCGCGCTTCGAGCGCGGCGCGCACGCGTTCGAGGTTGTTGCGGACGTAGTTCAAATCGAGCATTTGCTGTCACCCTTCGGCGTGTGGTATCAGTTTGCGTCTTTCGGCGGCTTCAGTTAAAAACGTCAAGCTAACGGACGCCGCGACGAGCTGTCAAGAAAGGAAGCTGTCAGCTTTTAGCCGTTAGCTTTTGGCTTTTAGCCTGGTGCCGCGCGGGCAATGCGCTCTCGAAGCAAAACGGCACGCGGCGCAAGAGTTCAAAGCTAAAAGCTAAAAGCTAACAGCTAACGGCTAAAGAATGCCCCAGAAAATTCGCAAGGCTGTGTTACCGGCTGCGGGACTCGGCACGCGCTTCCTGCCCGCGACGAAGGCGTCGCCGAAGGAGATGCTGCCGCTCGTTGACAAGCCTCTCATCCAGTACGTTGTCGAGGAGGCGGTGCAGTCCGGCATCGAGTCGGTCATCATCGTCACGGGTCGCGGCAAGACCGCCATCGAAGACCACTTCGACATCTCTTTCGAGCTAGAGGAACTACTGCGCGAGCGCGGCAAGGACAAGATGCTCGAAGAGGCGCGCTCGGTCTCGGAACTCGCGCGCGTCTCTTACGTCCGACAGAAGCAGGCGCTCGGCCTCGGCCACGCCATCCTTCAGGCGAAAGACTTCGTCGAGGGCGAGCCGTTCGCCGTCATGCTCGCCGACGACATCGTTGACGCCGAAGTGCCCGCGCTCAAACAGATGCTCAGCGTTTACGAAGAGACGGGCGCGCCCGTCCTCGGCACGATGAGCGTCGCAGGCGAGGCCATCTCGCGCTTCGGCGTGCTCGACGCCGAAGAGATACGCCCCGGCGTCTTCCGCGTCCGCGACATGATCGAGAAGCCGCCCTACGCGGAAGCGCCCTCCGACCTCGCCATCATCGGTCGCTACATCCTCACGCCCGACATCTTCGGCGAAATCGAGAACACGAGGCCGGGCGCGGGCGGCGAGATTCAAATCACCGACGCCATGCGCGCGCTCCTCCGAAAGCGCCCCTTCTACGCCGTCCGCTTCGAGGGCACGCGCCACGATGCCGGCGACAAGCTCGGCTTCCTCGTCGCAACGGTCGAGTTTGCGCTCAAGCGCCCCGACCTCGGCCCGCAGTTCCGCGAGTACCTGCGGTCGCTGAACCTTGACGAATAAGGAGAACAGCTTTTGAGCAACGGAGAGAAAATCTTTTCCGGTCGCGCCGCCATCGTGACGGGCGCGACGCGAGGCATCGGTCGCGCCGTCGCGCTGGAACTGGCAAGCCGCGGCACGTCGGTCGCCTTCAACTACGCGCAGAGCGCGGAGGCGGCGGAGACTTTGAAGGGCGAGCTTGAAGCACTCGGCGTGCAGGCGCTCGCCGCGCAGTGCGATGTGGCGAACACGGAGGCCGCCGCCGGGATGGTCAAGCAGGTCAAAGACGCTTTCGGTCGCATAGACTTCCTCGTCAACAACGCCGGCATCACGCGCGACAACCTGATCCTGCGAATGAAGGAGGACGACTGGGACGCCGTCCTCGACACGAACCTCAAAGGCGCTTGGAACTTCTCCCGCGCGGCGCTGCGCCACATGCTCAAGAACGATAGCGGCGGCTCGATCCTCAACGTCTCCTCGGTGAGCGGCCTCGTCGGCATGGCGGGGCAATCAAACTACTCGGCGTCGAAGGCCGGGATGATCGGCCTCACGAAGGCGCTCGCCAAAGAGGTCGCCAGCCGCAACGTCTCGGTCAACGCCCTCGCCCTCGGACTCGTCGCCACAGACATGTCGCAGGCGCTCGACGAAGCCTACCGCCAGAAGCTCCTCGAACAGATTCCGATGAAGCGCCTGGCCGAACCCGAAGAGGTCGCCCGCATCGCCTGCTTCCTCCTGTCCGACGACGCGCGCTACATCACCGGCCAGATCGTCCAGGCCGACGGAGGTCTGGCGATGTGAGAAGCTGTTGGCTATTAGCTTTTAGCTTTCGGCTTCTCGTCACCAGTTTCTTTGTCTTTGCTTCAAAGCTAACAGCCAACAGCTAATAGCTACAAAAAGAAGGCACCCCGCCGGTTTAGGGTTAACCGGCGGGGTGAATTTCGGGCAGGCTCGGAGATTCAGGGTGGCGTTGACAATGTGCTGGAGATCGTCACCTACGGGCGATCCGGCTTTGTGGCGGTCGTTGGGATGGGCGAGATAATTGCCTACTCGTAAATTTCCTCAATCTTAACCAGAGCCGAAATCAGAAATGACCCTTGCCCGTGAGATTGAATGAACCCCAATCACCGCTCCTTTCAATCATCGTCGAAGCACCACTTAAAGATGTCTTGTATCTGCTTCGTTAACTTGGTACGAAATTATACGGATTTTTTGTGAACTGTCAAGAAGAAAATGCAACTTTCTCCACAATTTTGTGACAGTCGAAACGGGAAAGCGTAAACCTTTGAGTCCGTAAGGTTAAAGTGATTTCTGAAAATCACCGGACTAAGCTTTTGATATCTTCTCAGTTGACGGCGGCGCAGAAATTTTCGCGCCGCTATTTTCCTGGCGAAGATTTTTCGCACGGGCGTAGAGGTCAGGCTCGCCGGGCGGGCGGGTCTTCCAGCGCCTGTGAATCCAAAGCCACTGGTCGGGAAACATTCGGACTTGGCGTTCGATGGCGGCGGTGAAGCGCGCGGTGTTGATTTCGATGTCCCGCTCGCCATCGCCCGTGCGAACGAGTTCGATGACGGGGCCGCCGCGGAAGACGAACTTCTTGCGCCGCTCGTCCCAGGGCGCGCAGACGGGGATGACGGTGGCGTCTGTGCGAAGCGCAAGTGTAGCGACGCCGGCGGTCGTGCAGGCGAGGTGGCCGAAGAAGGGGACGAAGACGCCCTCGCGCTCCTGCGTGTTGAGGTCGGCGAGGACGCCGAGCGTGCCGCCCTGCCGTAGCAGGCGCAGGGCGGTGCGCGCAGCGGCTTTCTTGTCAACGGGCCGGTTGCCGAAGCGCGTCCGGAGGCGCTCGACCATCCGCTCGATGAGCGGGTTGTCAACGGGCCGCACGAGGAAGCTGATGGGTTCGTAGAAGACAGAGTGCGCGAAGCAGAGAAGTTCCCACGCGCCGAGGTGCGAGGTGAGGAAGATGACGCCGCGCCCGCGCTCGCGCGCAAAGTCCAGGAGCTTCACGTCCTCGCTGTCGTACTCGGCGACTTCGCGCAGGCGTTCGGGCGTCACGCTCGGAAACTGGCTGACCTCGCCGAGTTGTCGGCCCAGACTGACGAAAGAGCCGCGCAAAATCCTCTTCCGCGCGCGCCCGTCCAACTCCGGGAAGGCGAGTTCGAGGTTGCGAAGTCCCGTGCGACGCAAGCGACCGGCGAGGGCGTAGGCAGCTTGGCCGACTGCGCGCCCGGCGGCCACGGCAAGCGGCCTCGGCATCGCGCCCAGGCCCGAAAGCAGGGCGCGCGCCGTCGCGTACTCAAGATAAAGCTGAAACTTTCCCTTCTTCGCCATGTCCGTTTCGACAAGCCGCACAGTGTAACCCGCCGCCGAGCGGACAGGCAAACGGCTGGTCTTGCGCGCGAGCCGCATGTTATAAGCAGAGGCTAGAGGTGAGGGTGGAGGCTGGTTGAAGATATTCAGAGCCAGCCTCCAGCCTCTAACCTCCGGCCTCTGCCTTTATGCCTTCGGGGAAGACACACGACCTTGTGACAGTGGCGCTCGCGCCGCCGACGTTCGCGGCGGCGTGGGGGCTGACCGGGAGTTTGACGCTGAGCGTGGCGGCGACCGCGTGCATGTTGTTCGGCGGCCTGATGTTCGGGCCAGACCTCGACATACAGTCGCGGCAGTACACGCGCTGGGGCGTGTTCCGCTTCGTGTGGCTCCCGTACAAGACAGTCTTCCGTCATCGCTCGCGCTGGTCACACGGCATCATCTTCGGAACACTCATCCGCGTCGTCTATTTCGCGGCGGTGCTCACGCTGCTCTTCTGGGCGGGTATCTGCGTGCGCGCCGCGCTGGTCGCAGGGGGCGGGCTGCCCGGTTGGCGCGAGGTCTTGACGGCGTGGCGCGTCGTCGAACAGGGTGCCGCCGTCTACGGCGTCGGCCCACGCGTGCTGTTGGCGGCGCTCGCAGGGCTGTGGTGGGGCGCTGCCAGCCACACTCTGACAGACGTGGCATGGTCGGTCGTCCGCAAAGGCTCGGAGATTTTTTAAAGACGTAAACCGTCAGTCGTCAACCGTGGCAGGGGAAATCAGTTTCTACTTGTCACGGTTGACGGCTGACGGTTTACGTCTTTTATTGACCTCTGGTAGAGGTGAGGCGCATGGCCTGTCGGCGGACGGCCTCGGAGACGTTGCGGTTCTGCGCGATGTTCTTGAGGTCTCTGGTTTGGAGGCGCGTGAGGAGTTGGATCGCCGTCGGGAGCGGCGTGCGCGGGTTGCGCGCTAGGTTGTGGATGACGGGATACTGCCGCGCCCAGCCGCGGTTCATGGCGATGGAGCGCAACACGTCGTCGGAGACGGTGCGCATCGCCGCGATGCCTTCGACCTCCTTATCCGTGATGCGCGGGTTGCGGATGACGGCTTGGGCGACGACCCGGTTCGAGTCGCGGATGAGGATGCCGCGCGCCTCGCGGTCGCCCTTCATCGCGAGCTTGACGCGGTCCTTCACCCTCATCAGCATGATGCGGCGGATGAGCGCGACGCGTTCGGGCGCGACCCCGCCGGCCTCGGCGCTCGTCTCGGAGATGACGCGCTCGGCGGCGGCGGCGCGCTGCTCGTAGGTCTCGTCTATCAACTCCTCCGGCAGCCAGGAGTCGTCGAGGTCAACGTCAGAGACTTCGATGTGCTCGGCGATGAGCCAGGCGTTGTGGAAGCTGATGCCGTCTTCCGCGCCGACCGACTCGGCACTCTCGAAGAACTCGGCGGCGGCGCTCATGCCGCGCGCGCGCATCTCGTCGGCGACTTGGCGCGCGCCGCGCTCCTTCTCGAAGAACTCGCGGCGCGTCTCGCGCACGCGTCGCTCGGCGTCGGGCGTGCGCGCGGGGTTGGCGAGCACGGCGTCTATGATCGAGGGAGCGCGGATGAGTCGCTGCTGGTTGGCGGAGATGGTGTCGAGCACCGCCCCTTCGGTGGTCGAGTGCGCGAGCGCGGCGAGCGCATCGTCGGGCGTCTGCGGGTTGAGCGCGAGCGACTCCTGCGTTTCGCGCGCGAGTCCGGGGCGCGAGGCGAGGTATGAGAGCACGGCGGGCGCGGTCTGAGGCGCAGAGGCGACGGCGGCGAGCGCGCCCCTCTCCTGCGAGGCGAGCGTCTCGTCGGCGGCGCTCGCTATTCCCTCGTCCGCGTCCGAACGCAGCGCCACGAGCATCTCGATCATCTCGTCCTGCGCGAGCGGCAACAAGCCTCGCGCCGCGGCCATGCGCGCCTGCGGCGGCGCGCTGCCCGACACGACGGCCTGCACGACCGGGTTCGTTGACCTGACGTTTGCACTCATCGCTTGCGAGGTTTAATTGTACGCCTGCCCGGGTCAGTTCGTCAGATGGCGGGGCCGGTTGGCAGCCCCGGAAGTGGAAAGCGGAGCGTTCGAGAACAAGCGCCCCGCTTTGCCATCACGTCGCTTTCAAGTTTCAGATCGCCGCGCCGCAGCACTTCTTGTACTTCTTGCCGGAGCCGCAGGGGCAAGGCTCGTTGCGCCCGACTTTAGGCTGGTCGCGCGTCACGGTCTTGGTGCGCGCGGCCTCTTCGCCCGCGGCGGTCGCCCCCTGGTTCGGGCCGGTGAAGGTCATCGAAGTGGGGCGGCGCTGTCGTCGCTGCTGGAGCTGTTCGGGCTGCTGCTCGCTGACGACCTGAAGGTTGAAGAGCGTGCGGATGGTCGTCGTGTCAATGCGGTCGAGCATCGCCTGGAACATGTCGAAGCTCTCCTTCTTGTACTCGACGAGCGGGTCTTTCTGGCCGTAGCCGACCAGCCCGATGCCCTGCTTGAGGTGGTCTATGGCGAGCAGGTGATCCTTCCATTGCGCGTCAATGATGTTGAGCATGATGATGCGCTCGTATGTCCGCATCGCCTCGGCCCCGACCTGCGCCTCTTTGGCCTCGTAAAACGCCTTCGCCTTCTCCCAGATCGCCTCCTCGATTTCGCGCGGCAGCATTCGCTCGAAGTCCAGCCCCTCGGCCTCGGCGTCGAAGGCGTAGGTCGCCTGAAGCTGAATCTTGAAGTTCTCCACGTCCCAGTCGTCGGACGAGGCGTCGGCGGGGAGGTACTGCTTGACGAGGTCTGAGAGCAAGTCGGCGGCGACGCCGAGGACGTACTCGCGCTGGTCAGGTTCCTCCATCAACTGCCGGCGCAGGCCGTAGATGGTCTCGCGCTGGCGGTTCATCACGTCGTCGTACTGGAGGAGGTGCTTGCGGGTCTCGAAGTTTCGCGCCTCGACCGACTTCTGCGCGGCCTCGATGCGCTTGGAGACCATCTTCGACTCGATGGCGACGCCCTTCTCCATGCCGAGGCGCTGCATCAGAGCCTTGACCTTATCGCCCGCGAATATCCTCATCAGGTCGTCTTCCAAAGAGAGGAAGAAGCGCGAAGAGCCGGGGTCGCCCTGACGACCGGCGCGGCCTCTGAGCTGGTTGTCAATGCGGCGCGACTCGTGGCGCTCGGTGCCGAGGATGTGCAGGCCGCCAAGCGCGACGACCTCTTTGTGTTCGCGCTCGACGAACGGCTTGATGTATTCGAGTGCTTCCTCGAACTGCTCCTCGGTCGCCTCGTCCGGGTCAATCTCTTGTCGCTTGAGGTGCTCGCGCGCGAGGAATTCGGGGTTGCCGCCGAGGAGGATGTCCGTGCCGCGGCCCGCCATGTTGGTCGCAATCGTGATCGCGCCTTTGCGCCCGGCCTGCGCGACGATCTCCGCCTCGCGCTCGTGGTGCTTGGCGTTGAGGACATGGTGATAGTTCGGGATGCCCTCGCCTTCGATGAGGATGTTGCCGGTCTCGTCGCGATGGCGGATGCCGGCTTTCGAGAGCCGGCGCGAGATGAGTTCGGAGTTCTCGACCGAGACCGTGCCGACTAAGACCGGCTGGCCCTTCTCGTGCAGCTCGACGATCTCCTCGACGACCGCGTCCCACTTTTCGGGAAGCGTCCGGTAGATCACGTCCGAGTTGTCCTTGCGGATCATCGCCATGTTCGTCGGGATGGTGGCAACTTCGAGCTTGTAGGTGGCGTCGAACTCGGCGGCTTCCGTCTCGGCGGTGCCGGTCATGCCCGCGAGCTTGTCGTAGAGGCGGAAGTAGTTCTGCAAGGTGATCGTCGCCAGCGTCTGGTTCTCGCGCTCGATCTTGACGCCCTCTTTGGCCTCGACCGCCTGATGCAGACCGTCCGACCAGCGGCGACCCTGCATGAGCCGGCCCGTGAACTCGTCAACGATGATGACCGCGCCATCCTGCACGACGTAGTGATGGTCGAGCCGGTAGAGCGTGTGCGCCTTCAAAGCGTTCTCGACGCAGTGCAGCATCTCCATGTTCGAGGGGTCGTAGAGATTGCCGACGCCCAGAAGCCGCTCTGCCTTATCCACGCCGTCCTCGGTCAGGACAGCCGAGTGCTGCTTCTCGTCCACGACGAAATCGCCGGGGCCGGGCTTGCCGTCCTCCAGCAAATCCGCGCGCTTGAGGTTCGGGATGATGGCGTTGGCCTGATAATACTTGTCCGTGGCCTCGTCCGACGCGCCCGAAATGATGAGCGGCGTTCGGGCCTCGTCAATCAGAATCGAGTCAACCTCGTCCACGACGGCGAAGTAGTGGTCGCGCTGGACGCAGGTGGCGAGGTCGAACTTCATGTTGTCGCGCAGGTAGTCGAAGCCGAACTCGTTGTTGGTGCCGTAGGTGATGTCGGCGGCGTAGGCGTCCTTTCGCTCCCAGTCGTCGAGGTCGTTGACTATCGCGCCGACCGTAAGACCGAGGAACTTGTAGATGCGCCCCATCCACTCGGCGTCGCGCGTGGCGAGGTAGTCGTTGACGGTGACGACGTGGACGCCGCGGCCCGTCAAAGCGTTTAAGGTCGTGGGCAGAGTGGCGACGAGCGTCTTGCCCTCGCCGGTTCTCATCTCGGCGATGCGGCCTTGATGGAGCGCGATGCCGCCGATGATCTGCACGTCGAAGTGGCGCATCCCCGTCGAGCGCACGCTGGCCTCGCGCGTGAGCGCGAAGACTTCGGGCAGAACCTCGTCGAGCGCCTCGCGCGTGCGCCGCTTGCGCTCCTCTTTGGCGCGCTCGTCCCTGCCGGCGGTGTTGCCGATGCGGCTCAAGACCTGCTCACGAAGCCCGACGATGCGCGCGCGCATCTGTTCGTCGGAGAGCTTCTTCACCTCCGCCTCAAGCTCGCCCACGCGCGCGACGAGCGGCACGAGGGTCTTGAGGTAACGCTGGTTGCTGCTGCCGAAAACTTTGGTCAGAAATTTATCTATCATCGTCTCTAATCCTTGAAAACGAGCCTGGAGTCCTGGAGTCCGGACTCAAAGACAGAGCACGTGGGCCGTCTTCGTTGTTCTACTCCAGACTCCTGACTTTAAGACTCGCGACTTTACCCGCAGGGTAACGTGCGATTGTATGTGAGCGGCGGAGGGGGCGCAAGCAAGGGAAAGGATGAAGGCGGAAGGGTGAAAGCGCGGCTGTCAGAGATGAGCGTTTACTTCATCCTTCGCGGCCTTCCGCCTTCATCCTTTCCCTGCGCGCGGAGCCCGCTAGTGCGGGGTGATTTGCCGGAGGAGGATGTTGCCCATCTGCTCGCGCGGCATGTCGAGGTTCATCAAGAGCTGCTTGCCGCTCGAAGAGATTTTCATGTTGCTCATGACGACGCCCTCGTCCGTGCCGCGCTTGGCGAGGCGGGCGAAGTTGAGCAGCATGCGGTAGCCGCGCGCCATCTCCTCGGCACGCTCGGCGGAAGGCGCGTCGGAGTGGGTCTCGGTGCGGAAGCGCTCGCCGTCGAGCGTAAACATCATGCGGACGTGCGACACGTCTTCGAGGAACTGAAGCGCGTGGCTCTGGTTGACCGACGAGACGAAGTCCTCGGCGACGCGGCGGAAGTTCGGGTTCGACGAAGACTCGCCGGTGATGGAGACGTTCGAGAGCGTGCCGTCCGCCTGGCGGTCGCCCTCGACGTTGATCGTCTGCGGTTTCGACAGGTCGAGCTTGCCCTGCTCGTGCAGCCTTCTGGAGCGCGCGAGGAAAGCGCGAATCGGGGCCATGTCAACCTTCGCGCCCTCGGGCGGACGCGCGCCCGCGTCGGCGACCGCACTGCCTTTCTGCGCCTGCGCGAAGACCTCCGACGCGCCGGGCAGCACGCCGAGGACGAACGCACCGACGACGGCGAAACGGGCCAGCGCACGCGCGGCGTCGTTGCCGCCCCGCGTCTTAGCGTCGGCGCGCGCCGGGAAGATGAGGTCGAAAAGTTGATTCCACATGGTTCGTTCTTTATAGCTCACGAAGCACTACACCCTCAACTCTTGTTCTGCGCCGCCGCCTCCTTGTCCTTCGCGGCCTTCTTCGCCAGCATGTCGGTAATCATCTTGCCGGCGGCCTCCTTCGGCATCTCGAAGATCAGGACGAGCTGCTTGCCGTCGTTGACGACCTTCAGGTTGTTGTAAAGCTCGCCCTCGTTCGTCCCCTTTTTGCTGTTGCGGGCGATGCCAAGCATGAGGGCGTAGGTGGTGGCGTAATTGTTAGCGTCATTGTCGGACGGAAGCTCGCTCGCGATCTTGAAGGAGATGTTCTGCTGGTCGAGCTTGAGCGCGAGGTTCACGCCCTTCGCGCCTTTGAGCATGGAGAGCACCTTGCTCTGGCTGAACGCCGTGATTAGTTGCTGCGCGAGCGCATTGGTGTTCTCGTCGCTGGCCGTGTTCCAGTTGATATGCACCGTCTCGGGTTTCAGCGTCCCGTCGTCGTTGCGCTCGGCGGTGGCCGTCACGTCGAGCGTGTTGTTCTTCAGGTCGAGCTTGCCCTGATCAATCAGTTCCTTGCCCTTGAGCGCCACGTCCTCGAAGGGCTGGGTGTTGATGACGGGCGGACGCTCGACGCCGTTCTCCTTCGCGATCCTGTCCAACTCCTCCTCGGCCTTCTTCTGCGCCTCGTCGGGCGTGGGCGAGGCCGCGGGCGTCGGGGTGGCGCTCGCCTTCGCGACTTCGGGCGAAGGGCTGGGCTGCGGCGTGGGCAAAGCTCTCGGCGTGTACGCGCGGCGCGGCTGCCTGTAGACAACCGGCGGCGGCGGCGCAGCCTGCTGAACGAACGTCGGGTCGAACGGTGAAGTCTCCGCGACTTCGGGCGCGCCGAAGTAGTCGGGCGGGTAGTAAAGTTTTTCGTGCGGCGCGAACCGGACGATGGTCGCGCGCTGGCCGATGAGCGTCGGGTCGTAGTCCTCGCTGACGAGCTTGAATCCCGAAACCGTACCCGCGACGTAGAGCAGGCTGCGCAGCGTCGGCACGTAGGCCACCGTCACGATGAACAGCCCGTGCAGCACGACCGAGAGCGCGAGGAGCCGCGACAAAAGCGGCCAGCGCGGCACGCGGTTGATCTCGAATCTGTCGAAAAGCTCTGCCATGAATGAAACCGCCCCGGCTCGCACACCAACGCCCGAAGTACAGAAGAGTTAGACGCCTAATGTCCCTCGGGCGTTGCGAAAGTCACACAAAAGTTACCATTACGCGGGCGCTTTCCACAAAGTTCGCTTCAGAGTTGAGCCTGCGAAGTTTAGTTCCGAGTTCAAGCCTTAGCTTGTCTCTTCGGCGCGGTGGCAGCCTGAAGGCCGAACTCTGAACCGGGGCGAGCTAAAGCTTGACTCTGAACGCGCACTAAAGCGCGGAATCTGAACATGCGTTAAAATCACGGCATGGCCCGTTCCCGCAGAGGCAGCCGAAGACAGCAGCGCAACTCGACGCCCGCCCGCGACGTGCGTCAGGAAGAGGGCGGGCGCGGCGACGAACGCCGAGGCGAGCAACAGCAGCGCCGCGCGCCCCAGCAGCAACGCGCGGGCGGGCCGCCGCGGGCCGCCGTTTCAGCCGCCGAAGACGCCTCCCGCGTCGCCAGCCGGCAGGCGCGTTCGCGCCCCTTGCGCGAGCTGCTCGAAGGCATCGGCACTCCCGAACCTTCCATCTTCAAACCCGACCCCTTTCAACTCGAAGCCCTCGCCGCGCTCGAAGCGGAGGACGTGCTCGTCACGGCCCCCACGGGCAGCGGCAAGACCTGGATCGCGCGCGAGGAGATTCGACGCCTTCTCTCACAGGGCAAGCGCGCATGGTACACGAGTCCCTTGAAGGCTCTGACGAACTCGAAGTACCGCGAATTCTGCGACGAGTTCGGCGCGGAGCGCGTCGGCATCCTCACGGGCGACCGAAAGGAGCGCGCCGACGCGCCGCTCGTCGTCGGCACGACGGAGGTTTATCGCAACCAGCTTTTCGACGCTCTGCGCGGCGGCCAACAAGTCAACGCCGACCTCGTCGTCCTCGACGAAGCGCACTACCTCGCCGACGAGGAGCGCGGCCACGTCTGGGAGGAGGCCATCATCCTCACGCCGCCGCGCGTCCGAATGCTCCTCCTGTCCGCGACCGTCGGGCGCGCGGAAGATTTCGCCGACTGGATCGCCGAGGTGCGCGGCGTCGGCGTCCGCGTCATCCCGCGGCCCGGCGCTCGGCCCGTGCCTTTGCGTGCGGCCTTTCTTTATCCGGACGGCGGACTCACGCCGCTCTACGACGAGCGCGGCCACTTCAACCCGGACATCGCGCGCTTCATGCAGACGACGAAGAGCGAGCGGCAGTCTTCATATTCACGCTTCCGCTCCGGCGCTCAGACGCGACGCCCCGGCTTGCCTGAGATGCCGCCTTCCATTCTTCTCGCCGCGCTCGGCTCTTACGACCTCCTGCCCGCAATCGTCTTCCTGCCGACGCGACGCCGCTGCGACGAGGCGGCAACCGAGGCGGCGTTCGCCCCGCGACGCGGCAGCGGCGACTCCGCGAGGCGCGAGGCGCGCGCGCGCATGCTCGAACGCCTCGTCGAGCAGTACCCGGAGTTGCGCCGCCACCGGCACTGGGACATTGTGCTTCGCGGCGGCGTCGCCTCGCATCACGCCGGGCACATGCCCGCGTGGAAGCTCGCCATCGAGCACCTGATGAGCGCCGGACTGCTCGATGCCATCTTCGCCACCGCCACGGTCGCAGCGGGCGTTGACTTCCCGGCGCGCACGGTGGTTCTCGAAAACATTGATGTGAGGACGGGCCACGGCTGGCGACCGTTAACTGCCTCGGAGCTTCAGCAGATGACTGGCCGCGCGGGTCGCCGCGGGCGCGACCGCGTCGGCTTCGTCGTCGCTGCGCCCGGACTCCACCAGAACCCGCAGAAGCTCGCCTCGCTCTTGAACGCGCCGCCCGACCCGCTCGAAAGCCGGTTTCGGGCCACCTACACCACGCTCCTCAACCTGCTCGACGCCTACGGAACCTTCGCGCAGGTGCGCGACATCGCCGAGCGAAGCTTCGCGCGCCGCAACGACGCCGCAGAACTCGCGCGGCTGGAACGCGCACGAAACGAAGCCGAGCGGAGTTTGCAGACGAAGCTCGCGGAGGCGGGCTGCGACCTGCCGCCCGAAGCAGCGCGCGGACTCGAACGCCTCGCAAGCGCGCGCACGCGCCTCCTTGAAGGCGCGCCGCACACGCGCACCGAAGCCTTCATGCGCTGGTTAGATTCTGAGGTCGTGCCCGGTCGCGTCGTCGGCGTCGGTCGCGGCAGCCGCCGCCTCGTCTTCGTCACCGAGCGACGCGGCGACGGACTGGCGGGCGTGCGCGAGAACGGGCACCGCGTCACGCTCGCGCTCGAACGCGTCGGCAGCGTCTACGAAGAGACTCACGCGCTCGCCGCGCCGGCGCGCGACGCGGCCTTCGAGCGCGTGCGCGCGGGGGCGGCCACCGCTTTGCGCGAGCCGCGCCTGCGCGAAGCGCGCGCGTCCATCGAGGAGTCGGTCGCACTCATCAACGACCTCATCGAGTCGCTCTCAGGCCGGGGCGTCGAGCGTGCGCGTTGCGAGCGGGCGCTGTGGGGCGTGTTGGAGGAGGCCGAAGCGTTCGAGCGCATGGAGCGACGCATCGAGGCCGTGCGCGGCGAAGTCTGGGGGCCTTTCGAGCGGCGCGCGCGCGTGCTCCAACACTTCGGCTACCTCGACTTCTTCGCCGAGCGCGTCACCGAGCAGGGGCGCTGGCTCGCAGACCTTCGGCTCGACCGGCCTCTGCTCGCCGGCGAGTCAATCGCGCGCGGCCTCTTCGCCTCGCTCGACGCGCCGCGCGCCGCCGGCATGATGGCCGCGCTCGCGGCGGACGCCGAGCGCGACTACGGCGAGCTGGAACTCGACGACGCGCTCGTCAACGCGCTCGCCCGCTTCGACCGCATCGCCTACGACGTGGCGAGCGTCGAATGGCGGCAAGACCTCGAACCCGCGCCGGAGATAAACTTCTCCGCCGCCGCGACAGCCGCGCGCTGGGCCGCGGGACTTGATTGGGCCACGCTCGTCCGCCGGACGCGCGCGGAAGAGGGCGACCTCTTCCGCATGCTCTCGCGCACGGGCGAATCCCTCCTTCAGGTCTCGAACCTGCAAGACTCGCACCCGGAAGCCGCGCGCGTCGCCGCACAGGCCGCAGCCGTCGTCCTGCGTGAGCCTGTGCGCTCCGAAGCGGGCATCTGAAGAAGGCGGGGGTAAAAGGCAAAAGGCAAAAGTTAAGACGGCGGACAGCACGTCTTTCATCGGCAAAGATGAGAGGCGCGCTGTCTGCTATTTTCCCTCTTTTCCCTTTGTTACTCCTGCCTTGCAGCGAGCGGTTTGCCTTTGCCTTATGCCTTCATTAAGATGTGTTGGCGCGGAACGCGCGGGCTGGTTTGGCCGTATGGCTTGTGTAAGGAGGTTCTTCACTGATGGCTGACAAATATCAGAGGTACAAGAGTAGCAATCCCGCCTGCGACGCGTTTCGCTTTTTGTGCGACGCCTCGTTCGCAGTTCTCCCGCGCGACGCGGCCTACAAGTTAGGCGAGTTCGAGAAAAACTTCTGGGGCGGGCTGCGCTGGTTCGCCGAGAAGAGCGTCGAGCGGATTGACGAGAGTCTCGCCGCCGCCGACTGGCTACGCGACGAGTGGCGGCGTCGCAGCACCGACCCGCCGACCACGGCGACCGAGGGGCCGGAGCCGATTTGAAGCTATTAGCTGTTGGCAATTAGCTTTTAGCTTTTAGCTTCGTCTCGACGCCGGGCGACATAGGTTCAAATCCGGGCCGTCTGCCGGATGCGAGGCGTTCCGGCTAACAGCTAAGAGCTAATCGCTATTCAAAAATCCTATGCAAGTTCTGCTGGCTGAAGAGTACGGGTTCTGTTTCGGAGTCGAGCGGGCCGTCGAGATGGTCGAGGGGGCGCTCGCAGAGGGCGCGACCGTGCGCACGCTCGGCCCGCTCATCCACAACACGCAAGAGATTCAGCGGCTCGAAACAGAGGGCGTCCGCACCATCAACGTGCCCGCTGAAGTCTCCGAAGGCGAGACGGCGGTCATCCGCGCCCACGGCGTCACGCCCGAAGTGCAGCGCGAGTTGGAAGGGCGCGCAGAGCGTGTGATTGACGCGACGTGCCCGTTCGTGACGAAGGTGCAGAAGCTGGCCGAGCGCGCCGCCGCTGAAGGGCGCGACGTGGTGGTCGTCGGCAATCCCGACCATCCTGAGATGATCGGGGTGCGCGGCTACGCGCCCGAACGCGCGCACGTCGTCCGCGACGCGGGCGAGGTGGCTTCCCTGCCGCTCCTGCATGCGCCGCTCGTCGTCTCGCAGACGACCTTGAAGCTCAGCACCTTCCTCGAAGTCGCCGAGGCCGTGCGCGCGAGGGCCGACGCGGAGCCGCAGGTCGTCAACACCATCTGCTCGGCCACGCGCGACCGGCAGGACGCGGCGCGCTCGCTCGCCGGCCACGTAGACGCCTTCTACATCATCGGCGGCAGACATTCTTCAAACAGCCTGAAGCTCCTCTCGGTCTGCAAGGAGCAGTGCGCGAAGAGCTTCCTCATCGAGACGCCGGAAGAGATCAACCCGGAAGACCTCCGCGAGGCCGTTCGCGTCGGCGTCACCGCCGGTGCCTCGACGCCCGACTGGCTCATCAAACAGATCGTCTCGCGCCTGCGCGAAATCAACTCCGCCGACGCGGAGTAAGGCAAAAGTAAAAAGGCAACAGTGAAGGACGCAAGCTCTGCGGCCTGTGTCCTTCACTGTTGCCTTTTTACTTTTTACTTTTGCCTTCTTTAGAAGTCGTCTTCGTCGGCGTCAACCTGCTCCAGCGCGTTGACGACGAAGCGCGCCTCCTCGGACTCGTACTCGTCGGCCTGCGATTCGAGCGCGGCGCGCGCCACTTCGGCGTCCACGGGGTCGCCGAGGAGCGCGACGAGGACGGCGGTCGGCAGTTGCAGCAACGCTTCTTGCGCGACGGCGCGCACCGCAGGATTCGAGTTGCGCGCCATCTCGCACATCTCGCTCGGCGCGAGCCGGGCAGCCAGCACGTCGGCCAGCGCGTCCAGACGCGCGTAGTCGCGTGCGCGCAGCGCGCGTTCCAGCAATTGCGCGAAGACCTCCGCGGAGCGCGCCTCGCGGCGCAGGACTGCGGCGCAGGTGTCGGCCATGCGCACCAACTCGCAGGACTGCTCGGCGCTCAGTGCCGTCGCGCCCTTCTCCGCCGCGCGCTCGTCGAGCGCGGCCAGCAGACGGCTCAACTCCCACTCGGAGCGCGCGTCGTATGCGGAGTCGCCGCGCGTGGCCGCGACCCCTGCCGGCGGCGGCACTGTGGTGAGAGCGCGCTCGACAAGGCTGCGCGTCGAGGGCCGAAGCCCCTGCCACACGCTCGCCACACGCGCTCCGAAATCCTCAATCGTCATCCTTCAAACTCTTCTCGCCGACCAAATCCTGCCGCACGCGGGCTACTATAACATCGTGAATCGTAAACCGTGAATCGTAAACCGTGACAAGAGAAGACATGATTTCTTCTTGTCACGGTTCACGGTTTACGATTCACGGCT